>CAWKBW010000009.1:0-193868 GCA_963847955.1 uncultured Actinomycetes bacterium | reverse complement strand
CGTGGACCGCTGGAGCGCCGGCGACGGCCCTCCGGCCCACGGTCGTGAAGCCCAGCCAGGAGTTGGCGGCTCTGCGCTTTTCGCACAAGGTGTTCTCGAAGCCCTCCAAGGGCTCGGCGCGACTCGCGCTTGTGTCGTCGCGACGGCCGATTACCGAGGAACGAACCGTGCTTCCCGTGCTCGGGCACAGGACCGGCCGCGGTGGGCTTCGGTGGCTACAAGTCAGGCTCCCCGGGCGCCCGAACGGGAGAACAGGCTGGATCAGCCGACGAGGAACGGTTGCTTGGCGAACGAACTGGCACCTCGTCGTCAACACGTCCTCGCGCCAGGTCGCCGTCTACCAGCGCGGCCGCCGAGCTCGGGTCTTCAGCGCCATCGTGGGCCACGTTTCGACACCGACTCCGACAGGCGCTTTCTTCGTCGAGGAATCGATCCAGATGCCGCGCAGTGCGCCAGGTGCGCCTTTTGCGCTTGCCTTGAGCGGCCGTTCGAACGTGCTGCAGGAGTTTGCCGGCGGCCCGGGCCAAATTGCGCTCCACGGTCTGAGCAACGTCGGCGGCACGCTAGGGACCGCGGTCTCCCATGGCTGCGTGCGCCTGGACAACGGTGCGATGCGGTGGCTGGTAGCGCGTATCGGCCCCGGCACGCCGGTGACCATCACACGGTAAATCCGTCGGACTGCTAGCGCGGATCAGCACAAGGAATCGACCCCTTCTGAGGGTCGACCGCTCATGTTTTCCGGCTAGCATCCGACACTTACGAACAGGCCAGGGTTGTGCCGTCTCTTCGTTTCGCAGCCCGCTGACCGTTCTCTCCTATGCCTTCCCGTCCCCGCAGCCGACTGCTGGCGTGCGCAATTGCCGCGCTGGTCTTCGCGTGCGCCGCTCTTCGCGGTCGCCTACTCGGGGGTGACGAACGCAGATGCCGGATCCCGCCCGGTCGACCGTCCAGCGTCGAGAGGTCCGACAGCCAAAGCCGACGCGCCGCGCTCCGAAGCGTGTCCTCGTGAAGCCGACTCTGGGCTCACGTGCTGCGAAGATCGCGGTCAAAGCGGTCGGGGTGCCGTATCGATGGGGAGGCGCTTCCCCCGCGAGCGGGTTCGACTGCTCAGGGCTCGTCTACTGGGCCTACGGCAAGCTCGGCGTCGAGCTCCCCACAGCTCGTACGCGCTCTACGACCTGGGACGGAACATTGGCCGCTCCCGGTTGAAGGCGGGCGACCTCCTGTTCTTCTACGGGCTCGGCCATGTCGGCATGTACATCGGGCACGGGCGCATGGTGCACGCGCCGTCCTCCGGCCGGCTCGTCGAGATCGTCAAGCTCGGCAGCTCGAACTACGGGGACCGACTGATCGGCGCCCGGCGCATCGTTCCGCGCTAGATCTCTCCCGAAAACGTGTCGCAGGCGCTCGGATCGCCGTTGTCGAAGCCCTTCCTGAACCAGTTCGTCCGTTGCTCCGACGAGCCGTGCGTCCAGCTCTCTCGGTTGACTCGACCCGTCGCCTGCTCCTGGAGGCGGTCGTCGCCGACCGCGGCGGCGGCGGCGAGGCCCTCCTCCAGGTCGCCGCTTTCGAGCAGACTCCTCCTCGTAGGCCGAGTGGGCCCAGACGCCGGCGAGGCAGTCGGCCTGCAGCTCGAGCCGGATCGAGAGGTCGTTGGCGTCTGCCGAGCCCGCGGACTGCTTGCGCTGGACGTCGTCCATGACGCCGAGCAGGTTCTGCACGTGGTGCCCGAACTCGTGGGCGATCACGTAGGCCTGAGCGAAGTCGCCGGGCGCGGCGAACCGAGAGCGGAGGTCGCGGAAGAACCCGAGATCGAGATAGACCTTGCGGTCGAGCGGGCAGTAGAACGGCCCCGTCTGCGAGGAGCCGACGCCGCAACCGGTCCGCGTGGCCCCGTCGAAGAGCACGAGCCTCGTCGGCTGGTACTGCTTGCCCGCGTTCGCGAAGGTCGTCGTCCACGAGCCCTGCACGTCCTGCACGACGAAGGAGGCGAAGTCCTTGAGCTCGGCGTCCGGGTCCGGCCCCGTCTGACCTTGCGCCCCGGGCATCTGCGGAAGCGGATCCAACGGCCCCGCGTCGGCTCCTCCACCGCCCCCGAGGAGATAGAAGAGGAGCAGAACGACGAGCCCGATTCCGCCCACTCCTCCGCCCATTGCGACGGGCGACGCGCCGCGCCGATCTTCGACCTGGCCTCCGCCTGTGCCTCGTCTCCACTTCACGCACGTTCACGTACCCAGTGCCTTTAGAACCGAACCAGAGACGGACGCAGAGCAACGCCTGCGGCGCCCGTCCATCTGGAGTCGATGCCTTCGGGCTGCCCTGCGATCTGGTTAATCTCCGCGCGTTGGCTTCGCTCGACGGCAAGAGCGCGATTGTCACCGGCGCCTCGAGCGGGATCGGCGCGGCGATTGCGCGTGCGCTCATAGCCGCGGGGGCACAGGTCGCCGTCGGGCCCGCCGCGTCGAGCGGCTCGAGGCGCTGGGCGCCGCACATGCGCAGGAGCTCGACGTCACGCGATGCGAAGAGCAGTCTCCAGCGTTCGTCGATTCGCGCGCTGCGAGAGCTGGGCGGCCTCGACATCCTGGTCAACAACGCGGGTTTCGCTCTCGACCGGGATAAGTTCTGGGAGTCGAGCGACGAGGACAATGCAGCGGTCATCGAGACGAACGTGCTTGGCCTCATGCAGATGACTCGCCTCTGCGTGCAGCACATCCGCGACGGCGGGCACATCGTCAACGTCGGCTCGATCGCCGGCCGCCAGGCCTACGAGAACGCGGCCGTCTACGTCGCGTCGAAGTTCGCGGTGCGCGGCTTTACGTACGCCCTCCGGGAGGATCTGCTCGGCCGGCCGATCCGGCTGACGCTCGTCGATCCGGGGCTCGTCGAGTCGGAGTTCTCCATCGTTCGCTTCCGCGGCGACCGCGAGGAGGCGAAAAAGCCCTACGAAGGAGTCGAGCCCCTGACCCCGGACGACATCGCCGAGTGCGTGGTCTTCGCGCTCACGCGGCCGCTGCACGTGAACGTGGACGAGATCGTCATCAAGGCGCTCGCGCAGGCCAGCCCCACCCGCATCGTGCGCGACGAGGCCTGATGGCGATCACGATCCTCGAAGGCTCGAACTTCTGCATCTGCGATGCGAACGGCGACTTCAGCTGGCCGACGAGCGGGCTCTTCGCTCACGACACGCGCTTCCTGTCGCTGCTCGCCATGACCGTGAACGGAGAGCGCCCACTGCTCCTCTCGGCAGGGAAGGTCGAGTACTACTCGGCGGCCTTCTTCCTGCGGAACCCGCCGGCCGGAGAGCTGGAGCAGGACTCGATCTCGATCGCGCGACACCGGTTCGTCGGGGAAGGCATGCAGGACCGGCTGATCCTGCACAACCACTCCATGCAGCCCATCGGGTTCGAGCTGGCGCTCGAGTTCGCCAACGATTTCGCAGACATCTTCACGGTCAAGAACCACGACTTCGCCCTCGGCGACCCGTCCCGCGCGCAGCTGCCTCCTCCCGCCGAGGTCCGCTTCGAGCAGGCCGAGAACCAGTTCGTGATCGAAGACGACGCCGGGGACGCGAAGACGCAGGTGATCCTGTCGCAGGCCGGGCCACGCCGAGGAGCCGGGAAAGGTCCGCTACTGGATCGAGCTCGAGCCGCGTGCCGCCTGGGATCTGAACGTCGAGGTCGTGCCGAGCCTCGACGGGGAAGTGGTCATGCCGCGTGTCGCCAAGCGCCGGTTCGGCGAGGAGCGGGAGCGCGTCGAGGCCTCGCTCTCCGCCTGGCAGCTGCGAGTGCCCCAGCTCCGCGCTTCGTGGGAACGACCTTTCCGACTCGTTCACGCGCTCGGTCGCCGACCTCGCGTCGCTGCGCATCCACGGCGGCCAGGGGCTCGGCAACCTGCCCGCGGCGGGGATGCCGTGGTTCATGACCGTCTTCGGTCGCGACACGATCATCACGTGCCTGCAGACGCTGATGTTCGGCCCCGAGCTCGCGCGGAGCGCACTCGAGGTCCTGGCCGAGCTGCAGGCCACCGAGGACAACCCTGCCATCGACGCCGAGCCGGGGAAGATCGTCCACGAGGTGCGCCGCGGCAAGGCTGCGAAGCACTGGTTCGAGACGTACTACGGGACGATCGACGCCACGCCGCTCTACCTGATCTTGCTCTCCGAGGTCTGGCGCTGGACGGACGACGCGGCGCTCGTCCGTCAGTTCCGGGAGCCGGCGATGCGCGCTCTCGCCTGGATCGACGACTACGGCGACGTCGACGGTGACGGGTTCATCGAATACCGGAAGCGCAGCGAGACCGGGCTCGACAACCAGTCGTGGAAGGACTCGTGGGACTCGCAGCGCTTCGCCGACGGGCGGATCGCCGAGTCGCCGATCGCGCCGGTCGAGGCGCAGGGCTACGTCTACGACGCGAAACGCCGCATGGCGGAGCTTGCCCGCGAGGTCTGGCGTGACCGCGAGCTCTCCGAGCGCCTCGACCGCGAGGCCGAGGAGCTGCGCGCCAGGTTCAACGAAGCCTTCTGGAACGAGGGCCGCGGTGGCTACTTCGTGCTCGGGCTCGACGGCGAGAAGCGCCAGATCGACTCGCTCTGCTCGAACATCGGGCACCTGCTCTGGACCGGAATCGTCAAGCCCGACCGGGTCGACCAGGTCGTCGACGCGCTGATGGGGCCGGACCTGTGGTCGGGCTGGGGAGTGCGCACCATGTCCACGGCCGACGGCGGTTACAACCCGCTCTCGTACCACAACGGCACTGTTTGGCCCCATGACAACTCGCTGATCGCCTGGGGCCTCGCGCGCTACGCGCGCTGGCAGGAGGCGCACCGGATCTGCCGGCGCATGATGAATGCGTCGGGGCACTTCGACCACCAGCTCCCGGAGGTCTTCGCAGGGCTCCCGCGGGCGGAGACGCCGTTTCCGATTGCGTATCCCACGGCGGCCCGGCCGCAGGCGTGGGCGGCGGGCACGCCCGTGCTCCTGCTCCAGCACCTGCTCGGGCTCCAGCCGGATCGCCGTCAGCACCAGCTGCGGTCGGTCTTCCCGCTCGAGCTTCCGTCGTGGGCGGGTACGCTCAGGCTCTCCGGGATCAGGGCCTTCGATCGGGTCTGGGACGTGCGTATCGACGACGCTCGCGTAAAGGTGGAGGAACGTGGCTGACCCGCTGCGCGTCGCCGTTCTCTCGCCGGTCTGGTTCGCTGTCCCGCCGACTGGTTACGGCGGCATCGAGCTCGTCGTCTCGCTGCTCGCGGACGGGCTCGCCGAGGCCGGGCACGACGTCACGCTCTTCGCCTCGGGCGACTCGCTGACCAAGGGGAAGCTCTCCTCGGTGTACCCGACGGCGCCGAGCGAGCTCATCGGGCGCGCGATGCCGGATCTGCGGCACGTGCTCGCCTGCTACGACCGGGCGGACGAGTTCGACGTGATCAACGACCACACCGGCATGCTCGGCGCCGCCCTCGGCGGCCTCGTCGACACTCCCGTTCTGCATACCGTCCACGGCCCGCTCGATGTCCCCGAGCCGCAGGAGGTGTACGGCCGGATCGCGCGGGTGGCACCCGACGTGGGGCTGATCTCGATCTCCGAGAACCAGCGGCGGCCGATGCCCGATCTGCCGTGGGCCGCGACGATCCCGAACGCGATCGACCTCTCCATCTACCCCTGCAAGCCGCATCCCGGTGAGTACCTGCTCTTCCTCGGGCGGATGAGCCCGGACAAGGGCGCGCACCGTGCGATCGCGGTCGCGATGGAGCTCGGGATCCCGCTGAAGATCGCGGGCAAGCGCGCCGAGCTGAAGGAGCGCCAGTACTTCGCCGAGCTCGTCGAGCCGCACCTCGGCCACGGCGTGGAGTACATGGGCGAGGTGACGCACGGAGAGAAGGTCGAGCTCCTGCAGGACGCGCGGGCGACGCTGTTCCCGATCGAGTGGGAGGAGCCCTTCGGCCTGGTGATGATCGAGTCGATGGCGTGCGGGACGCCGGTGATCGCGACGCGACACGGCGCGGTGCCCGAGGTGATCGAGGACGGGCTGAGCGGCATCATCGTCGACAACTACCGGCAAATGGGGGCAGCGCTCGAGGCTGCAGACGCGCTCGACCCGATGGAATGCCGCCGGTACGTCGAGGAGCGCTTCGCCCCGGAACGCATGGTCGACGACTACGTGCGCGCCTACGCGAGGCGATCGACAAAGTGGCCTGACTGCTCAGTCGAGCCATTCGTGCCACCGCTCGGGCTCCATCCAGGCGCTGACCGCTTGTGTTCACGCGTCCCGAATGGCTTCCCCGTGTAGCGCACGGCGAGCCGGTCGATGTCGGTGAGCTCCGGGTCGTCTTCGATTCTCACGATCCGCCCGAGCAGGCTGACGTGGCTGTACCAGCTCTCGTCGTCGAGGACGGTCAGGGAGACGCGGGCGTCCCGACGCATGAAGCCGAGGCGCAAGCGGCTTTCGTCCATGTTGAGCAGTACGAGGCCGTCCTCCCACTCGTACCAGGTCGGCACCGTGTGTGGCGATCCGTCCGGCCTGAGGGAGCCGACGACCGCGGGGTTCGGCTTCCGCAGGAACTCGTCGACGTGCGCGGGAACCGGGGTCGGCGGCACGCGGCGAGCCTAGCTCGACACGGGCTCTAGCTGTTGTCCCAGTAACGCTTGAGGCCTGCGTAGGACTGCCAGAACGGCGCGGCTCGCTCGTAGTACGGGACGCTCTCGTCGCCGTCCGCCTCGAGGATGTCGGCGCGCGCAGCTTCCGTGAACTCTTCCTCGCTCATCCCCTGGCGAACCCGCTGCGCCCAGATCCGCAGCTCCCGCCGCAGGCGGCGCAGGTGGTCGCGTGGGCTCTCCACGACCCCGAAGTGGATCAGCGCCAAGCCGCTCGGCCGCGTGGCGCTCGATCTCGTCGATCGTTCGCTCCCAGGCCTCGAGGTCGATGTCGGGGGGCGGAGTCGGGGGGAAGACGTACCGCCCGGGAACGATCCGCACACCGGCTGCGTCGCCCGCGTAGAGAGTCCCCGCGCCGTCGACATAGCTGACGTGGTGCGACGCGTGGCCCGGAGTGGGAAAGCAGTCCAGCCCGACCACTCGCTGCCCGACGACGTTGAGGTTCTGCTTCCGGAACGGGCGCCAGCTCGCCCCAGAGCGTGTCGAACGTGTCGCCGTAGAGGCGCCGCGCGCTCCGCTCGAGCCGGGCTGGGTCGGCCAGGTGCGGCGCGCCGATCTCCGACACGTGCACCTGTAGATCGGGATGCTCACGGACGAGTACCCCGGCGGCACCCGCATGGTCGAGATGAATGTGCGACAGGAGCAGGTGGCGCAGATCGGTGAGCGCCAGTCCCTGCTCGGCGAGCCGCTCCTTCAGCGCCGGCAGGCACGAGGTTGGCCCGCAGTCGAAGAGCGCGGGCCCGTCGGTCGTCTCCAGCACATAGACGCCGATGACGCGCTCGGCGCCCTGGTGCTGGAGGTCGAGCAGCCTCGTCAGCGCGACGGTTCCTACGCGTCGGCGGTAGCCGTCGAGCGGACGAGCGCGGCTTCGAGATCCGCGATCAGGTCGTCCACAGACTCGATGCCGACCGAGAGCCGTATGAGGTTCTTCGGGATCGGGAACGGCGACTCAGCCGTCGACGCATGCGTCATCTGCGCCGGGTGCTCGATCAGGCTCTCGACGCCGCCGAGCGACTCGGCCAGCGTCCAGATCTTGGTGCGCGCGACCAGCTCGATCGCTTCCTCCTCGGAGCCGGCGAGGAACGAGATCATCCCGCCGAAGTCCTTCATCTGGCGCTTCGCGATCTCGTGGCCGGGGTGGCTCGGCAGCCCCGGGTAGAGCACCTGCTCGACCGCCTGATGCGACTCGAGGTACTCGGCGATCCGTCGCGCGTTCTCGCAGTGGCGCTCCATGCGCACGGCGAGGGTCTTCAAACCGCGCAGCACGAGCCACGAGTCGAAGGGCCCCGGCACGCCGCCGAGCGACTTCTGCAGGAAGTAGAGGCGCTCGGCGATGGTCGGGTCGTTCGTGGCCACGAAGCCACCGATCAGATCCGAGTGGCCGCCGATGTACTTCGTCGTCGAGTGCACGACGATGTCGGCGCCGAGCTCGAGCGGTCGCTGCAGGTAGGGCGACGCGAACGTGTTGTCGACGACCACGATCGCGCCGACCTCGTGCGCGACCTTGGCTGCGGCCTCGATGTCGACCAGGTTCAGAAGCGGGTTCGTCGGCGTCTCGAGCCAGACGATCCGCGTCTTCTCGTCGAGGTGGTCGGCAAGCCCGTCGTTGATCTGATCGGACGACAGGAACGTGACGTCGTAGCCCTTCGGCTCGTAGACCTGCGAGAGCAGCCGGTAGACGCCGCCGTAGACGTCGTTCACCGAGACGATGCGCTCGCTCGGATGCACGAGGTGCATGACGGTCGTGACCGCCGCCATCCCCGAGGCGAACGCGACGCCGTGCTCTGCGCTCTCGAGCGAGGCCAGGCAGATCTGCAGGGCCGTGCGCGTGGGGTTCGCGCTGCGCGCGTAGTCGTAGCCCTTGTTCTGTCCGACCGCATCCTGGGCGAACGTCGAGGTCTGGTAGATCGGCACGGTGACCGCGCCGGTCGCCGGATCCGGCTCCTGTCCTTCGTGAATCGCGCGGGTCTCGAAATCCATGTCGCCGATTCTAGTTGCGGAGGCTCTCGCGCCAGAGGGCGGGTACGCGACGCGCGTACGAGACCTCGCTCGCGCCGAGCCACTTGCCGAGCCTGCCGATCGCCTTCGCGACGGCCGGCCCGGCGCTCTCCGGCGCGCCTTGCTCGGCGAACACGGCGTTCACGCGATAGATGCTCGCCTTGCGGTCCATGGTCGAGTCGACGCGGCCGATCAGCCGATCTCGGTGCAGGATCGGCAGCACGAAGAACCCGAACTCGCGCTTGTCCTTCGGCACGTAGATCTCCAGGCGGAAGCGGAAGCCGAAGAGCGCCTCGGTTCGGTCGCGGTTCCGGATCAGCGGGTCGAAGGGGGAGAGAAGGATCGTCGAGCTCTGGCGGCGCGGCTCGGCCTCCGGGTGGACGAGCCGTCGCCCGAGGCCCTCGACCTCCGCGACGCGGCCGAGTTGCTCGGCAGCCTCGCGGATCCCGGGATAGGGGCCGCCCACGAACGGCTCGAGGTACACCTCCTGCGGCGTCGCCACCCCGAGCCCGCGAAGTGAGCGGTCGGCGGTCAGGCGCACGCTGTCTCGGAGCGTCAGGGGCTTCCTCGTCCTGACGTTTTCGGGAACGACTCGGTCGGGCAGGTCCCAGAGCCGCTGACCGCCCTGGCGACCTGAGACGAGCACCTTGCCCTGCATGGAGAGCAACTCGAGCAGCCTCGAGAGGTTGCGTTCGTTCGTCCAGCCGGTCGACGCCCAGGAGCGCACGGGGAGATCGGGGAGGTCGCGTGAGCCGAGTGGCCCGTTGCGCCGCAACTCGGCGAGGATCTGGCGCCGAGCGGCCGAGTTGTCGGCGAGCCACTTTCTGATTTGCTCATTCCAGGCGCCCGAGCCCTCGAAGGCGGGGAAACGCCGCATCGTCACCTGATGGAGCGGATACTCGTCCGTCGGGACGAGCGCTGCGGAGTACTCGTAGAGCGCACGCTCGTCGCGCAGTCGCTGCAGCTCGTCGAGCTCGAACGCTCCGAGCCGGCTCCAGAGAACGAGCAGATGGTTGCGCTCGACGGCCCGCGTCGGGTCGAGCTGCAGGTAACCGATGTGCTTCGCGACATCGACGATCGACGTGCCCTTCGGAGCTGGTAGTAGCTGGCCGGCGATCGCCATGCGGCGCGCGTCTGCGAGGCTTAGTTGCACGAGGCTCGCCACATCGCAGGCACGCGCCGGGAGTACACGATCTCGTCGGCACCGAGCCATTTCGACAGCCTTCGCACCGCACCGGCGATACCTGGGCCTGCGCTCGCCGGCGCGCCGGGCTCGGCGAAGATGCCGTTCACCCGCAGAACTCCGGTCTTGCGGTCGAAAATCGGCTCGATGCGACCGATCAGCCGGTCGCCGCGCAGGATGGGGAGGACGTAGTACCCGTGCACCCGCTTCGCCTTCGGGACGTACATCTCGAGTCGGTAGAAGAAATCCCAGAGTGCTTCGGCGCGGTTGCGGTCGTGGACGAGGCGGTCGAACGGGGAGAGGAACGTGACGCGGTGTGCCCACGCGCCCGTCGACGGCTTCCGGGTGCGCGACGAGCCGGCCACGCTCGAGCTTCACCCCGAGCGAGCGGAAACGCTTCTCGTCGCGGAGCCGCCGCGCTTCGGCGACCGGCACGGTCTCCGTGTCCGGGTACCAGCGCTCGGCCAGATCCCACAGTCGCTGGCCAGACTGCCGGCCGGCGATCGCGATCCGGCCGCGCAGGTGCAGCAGCTCCAGCATCCACATGAGGTGCGCCCGGGTACCCCACCAGACGTAACGCTCCTTGGCCCTGGCGGACTGGTGCTCCAGCTCCCGCGAAAGGAGTGGCCCGCGTCGCTCGAGCTCGCGGAGCACGTACCTCCGGAGCCCCGCCTCCTCCTGGAGAAACTCCTTGGCCCACTGATCGCGCTTCGTCGCGTCCCAGGGCTCGCGCATCCGCGCGCGGATCAGCGGCAGATCCTCGATCGGCCAGATGAACGCGTTCCATTCGAAGAGCTTCCTCTCCTTCCAGAGGAGTCGATCGAGCTCGTCCCGCTCGTAGGGGCCGAGCCGGCTCCAGAGGACGAGGTACTGCGGCGGCGCGACGGTCGAGATCGGGTCGATCTGCAGGAAGCCGAGCCGGCGGACCGTGTCGAGCACCGATCTCGGCCGACCCGTCGAGCAGCTGCGCGCGGACGGCGATCCGGCGCGCTTCTGCGAGGCTGACGTCAATGAGCTTCACGGCCTTCGTACTCTCACACCTGCCGCCGCCTCCACGACGGGTCCTCGAAGTGGGCTGCGGCCGCGGCGAGCTGGCCCTCGCGCTGGACGCGGCCGGCTACGACGTCGTCGCGGTCGATCCCGAGGCCCCGGAAGGACCGATCTTCCGGCAGACGACGATCGAGGAGCTGGACGAGCCCGGCCCGTTCGACGCGGTGGTCGCGAGCTTCTCGCTGCACCACGTCCACGATCTCGACGGCGTCCTCGACCAGCTGCGCGGGCTGCTCGCACCCGAGGGCGTGGTGATCCTGGACGAGTTCGGCTGGGACCTGCTCGACGAGCAGACGGCCCAGCAGTACGACCTGGATCCCGCCGAGTGGCGAGCGGAGCACGACGATCTCCACGGCTTCGAGCGGCTCCGCGGCGCGCTCGAGGCCCGCTTTCACGAGCAGCACTTCAGTTCGGGGCCGTACTTCTCGCGCCATCTCGGCGCCGACGAGGACGAGGAGCGCGAGTTGATCGCCTCAGGGAAGATTCGCGCACTCGGGTTTCGCTATGTGGGGAGGAATGAATGGCAACCAGCTCGCGGACGAGCCTCACCTTCCGCATCAACGAGAGCTAGCGGGTCGAGTTTCCGCGGTTGTGCGCGAGGTACTCGAGCAGGTCGGTGCGGGTGAGGACGCCGATCGGCCGGCCCTCACGCGCGACGACGACGGCGTTCGTCCGGCCCGTCAGCGTCGAGTAGACCTCCTCCAGCTTCTCGTCGGTGTCGACGGCGGCCAGCGGAGGCTGCATGGCCGCAGCGACGTCCTCGTTCAGCGCGTCCGGGTTCTTGAAGACTCGTTCGAGCAGGTCGCGATCGTGCAGCGAGCCGATCACATCGGCGAGCGAATCGACCTCGCCGTTTCGCACCACCGGCAGCTGTGAGATCGAGTAGCGCTGCATGAGGTTGATCGCGTCTCCGACCTTCTGGCTGGAGAGGATCGTGACCAGGTCGGGAACGTCGGGCTCCTCCGTCTTCTTCGCGCTCAGCACCTGCTCGACGGTAGGTGACGGCGTATCGCGCTCGAGGAAGCCGAGGTCGAGCATGTAGTTGTCGTCGAAGAACTTGGACAGGTAGGCGCGGCCGCCGTCGGGGATCAGCGTCACGACCGTCTTGCCCGGCCCGAGCTGCTTCGCGACTTCGATCGCCGCCCAGACCGCCGTGCCGCCCGAGCCGCCGATCAGCAGGCCTTCCTCGCGCGCCATTCGCCTGGCCGTGACGAACGAGTCCTTGTCGGACACCGTGACCCACTGGTCGACGACGGACTTGTCGAACGTCTCCGGATAGAAGTCCTCGCCCACGCCCTCGACGAGGTACGGGTGCATGTCCTCGCCCGCGGTGTAGATCGAGCCCTCGGGGTCGGCGCCGACGATGAGCACCTCGGGGTTCTGCTCCTTGAGGTAGCGCGCAGTGCCGGAGATCGTCCCGCCCGTCCCGACGGCGATGACGAGCGCGTCGATCTCGCCGCCCGTCTGCTCCCAGATCTCCGGCCCGGTGGTCTCGTAGTGCGCCCTGCGGGTTGAACTCGTTCGTGTACTGGTCGGGCTTGTACGCACCCGGGATCTCCTCGGCGAGCCGGTCGGACACCGAGTAGTAGCTCTCCGGCGACTCCGGGCGCGACCGCGTACGGGCAGACGACGACCTCGGCCCCGTACGCGCGCAGCAGCGAGATCTTCTCGCTGGCTCATCTTGTCGGGCATGACGAAGATGCAGCGGTAGCCCTTCAGCGCGGCGGCGATCGCGAGGCCGGTGCCGGTGTTGCCGGAGGTGGGCTCGACGATCGTGCCGCCCGGCTTCAGCTTTCCCTCCCGCTCGGCAGCCTCGATCATCGTGATCCCGATCCGGTCCTTCACGGAGCCGCCGGGATTGAGGTACTCGAGCTTGGCGACGACGGTGCCCGCGTCCTCGGGAACCAGCCGCTGGAGGCGGACGAGCGGGGTGTCGCCGACGAGGTCGAGGACGGTCGGATACTCGCGCGCCATTGCGCGAAAAAGCGTACTCGACTGACTAGTGCCGGAAATGGCGGCGGTGAGTGAACACCATCGCCGCGCCCGCGCTCTCGACCGCGTCGATCACGTCCTGATCGCGCTTCGAGCCGCCCGGCTGGACGATCGCCTTCACGCCGGCGTCGAGCGCGGCGCGCGGGCCGTCGGGGAACGGGAAGAACGCGTCTGAGGCGAGCGCGGCCCCGGTGAGGTCGTGGCCGTGCTCGCGCGCCTTCTCGAGGGCGATCTTGACCGCGTCCACGCGGCTCATCTGCCCGGCTCCGATCCCGATCGTCTGCAGGTCCTTCGCGATCACGATCGCGTTCGACGTCGTGTGCTTGCAGACCCGCCACGCGAAGAGCAGGTCGCCCCAGTCCGACTCGCCCGGCTTGCCGCACACGATGTCCATGCCCTCCCGCTCGGTGGTGCCCCAGTCCCGGTCCTGCACGAGCAGTCCGCCCAGAACGCGCCTGAAGTCCTTCTCGCTGGGATCGAACCGGCGCCGCTCGTGGTCGACGAGGATCCGCGTCGCCGGCTTCTGCTGCAGCGCCTCGAGCCCCTTCTCGCCGAACTCCGGAGCGAGGAGCACCTCGACGAACTGCTCGGCGATCTTCGCGCCCAGCTCGTCGCCGACCGGGCGGTTGAGCACGATGACGGCTCCGTAGGCGGAGAGGGGATCCGCCGCCAGCGCGCGGTCGTACGCCTCCTCGATCGAGCCCGCCACGGCGACGCCGGCCGGGTTCGCGTGCTTGACGATGACGCAGCACGGCACCGTGAACTCCATCGCGAGCAACCGCGCTGCGGAGAGGTCGCCGAGGTTGTTGAACGAGAGCTCGCGCCCGTGCAGCTGGCCGACACGGGAGAGCAGGTGCCGCCGGGCACCCGCCTGGGCGTAGTACGCCGCGCGCTGGTGCGGGTTCTCGCCGTAGACGAGGTCGGTGACCTTGACGAAGCTCGGGGTGAAGGTCTCCGGGAACGCGTCGATGTCGCTGAACCAGCGCGCGATCGCCGCCTCGTAGGCCGCCGTGATCGAGAAGGCCTCGGCCGCGAGAATGCGGCGGGTCTCGCCGGAGATGCCGCGCGACTGGCGCAGCTCGGCGAGGATCGGGCCGTAGCGCTCGGGCTTGCACACGGGCGCGACGTGCGCGAAGTTCTTGGCCGCCGCACGCAGCATGGACGGGCCGCCGATGTCGATCATCTCGACCGCGTCCTCCTCCTGGACACCATGCCGTGAGATCACCTGCGTGAAGGGGTAGAGGTTGACGCAGACGAGGTCGAACGGGCGGATGCCGTGCTCGTCGAGCGCCGCGAGATCGTCCGGGTGATCTCGCCGGGCCAGGATCGCGGCGTGAATCCGTGGGTGCAGGGTCTTCACGCGCCCGCCGAGGAGCTCGGGGATCTCGGTCAGGGCCTCGACCCGCACGGTCTCGATCCCGTGCTCCTCGAGGTGGTCGGCGGTGCCGCCGCTGGCGACGAGCTCGACGCCGAGCTCGGCGAGCCCTTGCGCGAACTCGACGAGGCCTTCCTTTTCGAACGTGGAGAGCAGGGCGCGCTTGATCACGACGTGATCAGCTCGCGGACGGCCTGCGGCAAGAGGCGGTGCTCGACGGCCTGGACGCGCGCGCGCAACGTTTCGACGGTGTCGTCGTCGTGTATCGGAACGCGCTCGGCCACGATGACCGGGCCGGTGTCCATGCCCTCGTCGACGTAGTGCACGGTCGCGGCCGTCTCCTTCACTCCGGCCGCGAGCACGTCCTCGATCGGATGCGCACCCGGGAAGTCGGGCAGCGGCGCCGAGTGCGTATTGACGATCCGGCCCGCGAAGCGCTCGAGAAACGGAGCGCGGAGCAGGTGCATGAAGCCGGCGCAGACGACGAGCTGGACGCCTTGCGCGGCGAGCCAGTCCGCCATGGCAGCGTCACGTTCCTCTCGGGTCGGAAAGCCCTCCTGCTCGAAGACCGCATTCGGGATGCCGGCCGCCTCGGCCCGCGCGAGGGCGCGCACTCCGCTCGTGTTCGACGCGACTGCCGCGATCGGGAGCCCGTCGTCGATCAGCGCCTGCAGGTTCGAGCCCTCCCCGCTGACGAGGACGCCGATCAAGCCAGCCGCCCGATCGGCAGCCACTCGCCGAGCTCGCCTGTCTCCGGCGGCACGACCGCGCACATGCCGATCCCCATGTTGAAGACACGGCGCTGCTCCTCTTCGGGCACGCCCTGCTCGGCGAGCCAGTCGAACACCGGCGGCCGCGGCCACGAGCCCCAGTCGATCTCGGCGGTGACTCCGTCCGGCAGGACGCGGGTCAGGTTCCCGAGGATCCCGCCGCCGGTCACGTGCGCGAGGGCCTTCACGTCCGTCGCAGCGCGCAGGGCGCGCACCTCGTCGACGTAGAGACGGTGCGGCGTGAGCAGCAGGTCGGCGTCGAAATCGCCGTCGCCGATCAGCTTGCGGACGAGCGAGTACCCGTTCGTGTGCAGGCCGGAGGAGGCGATGCCCAGGACGACGTCGCCGGCCTCGCACCGCGAGCCGTCGATTACGCGGTCGCCCTCGACGAGCCCGACGCAGGTGCCCACGAAGTCGAGCTCGCCCTCCTGGTAGATGCCGGGTAGCTCTGCGGTCTCGCCGCCGAGGATCGCGCAGCCCGCGGCGCGGCAGACCTCGGCCAGGCCCTCGACGAGCTCGGCGACCTCGTCCAGCGAGAGACTGTTGGCGGCGACGTAGTCGAGGAAGAACAGCGGGTCCGCGCCCACGCAGACGACGTCGTTCGCGCAGTGGGCGGCGAGGTCCATGCCGGCCGCCGCGCAGCCGTCCGGCGCGTCGCGCCAGCATGAGCTTGGTGCCCACGCTGTCGGTCGTCGCAGCCAGGAAACGGTTCTCGCCGAGGGGGTAGAGCCCCGCGAAGCCGCCGAAGCCTTTCGTGCCGGTGGACTCGACCGCCGCCCGCAGGCGCTCGACGACCGACTCGGCCAGGTCGAGCGAAACGCCTGCCGACGCGTACGGTCTTGTCGGTCACGGGCGCGAGTCTAAGCGGAGGAGCGGCGGCCTAGACTCGTTCTCGTGGACCTGTTCCAGCTGCTGCCCGTCGTGCTCGGGGCGCTTCTCTACGCGCTCCGCGTGCGCGGCCTGCGCCGGCGAGGGACGCCGCTGCCTGTCTGGAAGCCCGTCGTCTTCGGGCTCGGCGTCCTCCTGCTCGTCGTCGCCCTCACCTGGCCGCTCGAAGAGCTCGCCCTGGAGTCGTTCGCCTTTCACATGGTCCAGCACCTGCTGCTCGGCGACCTCGCGGCGCTCTGCATCGTCGCCGGCCTCACCGGTCCCGTCCTGCGGCCGCTGCTCTCCGTGCGGGCCGTGCGCAGCCTGCGCGTGCTCTCGCACCCGCTCGTCGCCCTTCCCCTGTGGGCCGTGAACCTCTACGTCTGGCACCTGCCCTTCCTCTACGAGGCGGCCCTGCGCCATGACGCCGTGCACGCGCTCGAGCATGTGTCGTTCTTCGCCGCGGGCGTCGATCATGTGGTCGCCCGTCGTCGAGGTGCTGCCTGCGCCGGAATGGTTCGGGACGGCCTGGAAGATGGGCTACATGGTCGCCGTGCGTGCGCTCTCGACGGTGCTCGGCAACGTGCTCGTGTGGTCCGGCGACCCGTTCTACTCGTTCTACGAGCACGCCGACCGGCCGTTCGGCCTCTCCGCCGCAAGCGACCAGGGGCTTGCCGGCGCCGTGATGATGGTCGAGGGCTCACTGGTCACTCTCGGCGCCCTCGCGTGGCTCTTCCTGCGCCTGGCCGCGGAGGGCGAGCTCCGCCAGGAGCTGCTCGAGCGGGGGCTCGACCCTCGCGCCGTTCGCCGCGCGGTCCGTTACGGCCGCGCGGAGGACATGGCCAAGTAGCGCGGAAGGTCAATCGTTGCCGTGCGCTCCACGGGGATCCACCACGTCGACCTCGTCGTCTCGTCGATCGAGCGCAGCCTGCCTTTCTACCGCGACCTCCTCGGGCCACTGGGCTGGCACGGAGTCACCGAGGTGCAGGGCGAGCGTGACGAGACGATCTGGTACCTGTGGGGCCCCGGCTCGTCACTCGGGGTGCGCGAGGCGCTCAGCCCCCGCGCGGCCCCGTTCGACCGCTACGAGATCGGTGTCCACCACGTTGCGTTCGAGGCCTCCTCGCGCGCCGCGGTGGACGAGCGGGCCGCCTGGGTCAGCGCGCACGGAGGCGAGATCGAGAGCGGTCCGGAGGAGTACTGGTACTCGCCGGGCTACTACGCGGTTTTCTTCTACGACCCCGATGGCATGAAACTAGAGATAGTTCACGTTCCTGGCCACGCCGCTTGACTGAAAGGAGCACTGGATGAGTCAGCCTGAAGGGTCCCGACCGACCTACGGGTATTCGGTGGGGGCGACGATGGACCTGGCCCGGCTACCGATACCGGGCAACGCTGAATTCCTGGTCTACGTGATCGCGCTGATCGTGCTCGCGTTGGTGGCTAAATTCGACGACCAGGTGAGCGGCGGGGACTTCGTCTACGCAACGACGTGGATTACCGCCGCTTACTTGATCTCGCGCGGGCTCGCGAAAGCGAGCCGCGTCCTCGAGCAGTAGCAGTAGCGCGTGACCAAGAGGCCCTGGCGGGCCTGAACCCGCCAGGGCCCGGCTGCGCGTTCCTGATCGGCGGCGCGATGAGCCGGGCGACAGGTGTGATCGAGCCGATCGGCGGCGGCGGGAGGGTGTTCCCCATCTGCGTCTGGGCGTTCAGGTGGTTCCACGTGACGCCTTCGGGACCGGAGTGAACTCGAATGCATCGACGCCGCGCACGATGTCGTTCGCGTAGATCTTGCCGTTGTACCAATACGAGGACCATGTGTCGGCAGCGCCTCGACCTACGACCGCGTCGTAATAGCCGATCTCGGTCGGTGCGCTCGGGTTCGTGAAGTCGATGACGCTCGTCCCACCGCCGTACCACGCTGCGACGAGGAGATAGCGATCGGACACGGGGATGATGTTCCCGTTGTGCACCGAGCAGTAGGTAGTCCCCTGGGCTCGAGGGATCATGTACGTTGCTCATGAGTGCCCCGTCGCTACGCGGTAGATGCGGATCTTGCCGTCGCTGCTCTGTGAGGTGCAGCGTCCGGTGAAGCTCTCGTCCATGTACACGACGTATTGACCGTCCCAGGTGAACGCGGACGAGTGCCAGTAGTTCACCGTCGGGTCGTCGAGGTGCCTCACAGTCGCCCCTGTCGTAACCGGAGCGGCCGGATTCGTGATGTCCCAGAGCTGGCCTTCGCTCTGGCACGCGGCGGCGGCCTTGTTGATCGCCGGGAAGACGGTGATGTCGTGGCAGCCGCGGACCGAGCCGTACAACTGACCCTCGATCGCCGGCTGCGCGATCACGCTCGCATTCTCGGGCGCATCCAGCGGCACCTCGACGATCGAAATCTTGTTGTGCGGGGCCTGGCAGTTCGGGCCCGAGCTGCCGGGAGCCGACGAGATGTAGAGCAGCACGCGGTTGTCGGCCGAGATCGGGGACGAGCGTATGCGTGTGTGACCCGCAGTCCGTGTACACGCCCTTGATGTAGTAGGGGTTGCTCACGGGCTGGGGAACGGTCGCCGGGCGTGATGTCGAAGATGCGGATCCCTTCGAAGCAGGCCGGCCCGCACGCGGTCGTGTCGCTTGACCGGACCGGGCTGCAGTACAGCCGCCGTTCGTCTGCGGCGTGTCGACCGACTGAAGAGGAGCAGGCGGCCGTTGTGCTCCCAGAGCGACACGTCGTTCTGTGGCCCGCGGCAAGGGAAGTTGACCTTCAAGGCGCCGGTCGTGACGTCGAAGATGCGGAAGCCGTCGTAGTTGCCGGCGACTCCGATGTTGCCCCAGATCGCTATGTCCGAATGCGTGCGCGTCGGCCCTTCCGGCAGGCTCCAGAGGAGCGACATGTTCGGGCTGTGCGGTCGCCGTTGTGCGTCGCGGCGGCGGTGCCCGGCCAGACCAAAGCGTCAGGCAAGCGGCAGCGAGGAGGTATCGGAAGCGCGACATACGGCGGTGCCGCGATCTTAGAACGTTTTCCTACGCGCGGCTAGGTTCGAAGCGAAACTTGGCGAGCCGGAGCTCGTCGGGCACGTTCGTCGGGTAGCGGCGCGTGAAGCACGCGTTGCAGAACTCCGACTCCGGCCGGGTCGTCGCCTCCTGGGCGCCCTCGAGCGAGAGGTAGGCGAGGCTGGTCGCTCCGATGTGCTCGCGCACGGCCTCGACCGACCGGTCGGAGGCCACGAGCTGCTCCTCGTCGGCGAAGTCGATCCCGTAGAAGCAGGGCGACACGATCGGCGGTGAGGAGACGCGAACGTGCACCTCCTGCGCGCCGGCTTCGAAGAGCATGGCGACGATCTTGCGCATCGTGGAGCCGCGCACGATCGAGTCGTCCACGACCACCATCCGCTTTCCGGCCACCTCGGCCAGTGGGTTGAACTTGAGCTTGATCCCCTGCTCGCGCAGACCCTGGTCGGGCTGGATGAACGTTCGTCCCACGTAGCGGTTCTTGATCAGCCCTTCGGAGAACGGGATCCCGGTCGCGCGGGCGAACCCGATCGCTGCGGGGGTGCCCGAGTCGGGCACGGGCATGACGAGATCGGCCTCGACCGGTGCCTCCGCGGCGAGGCGCTCACCCATGCGGACGCGGACCGCGTGCACCTCGATCCCGCCGAGAGTCGTGTCGGGCCGGGCGAGGTAGATGAACTCGAAGAGGCAGAGCGCGCCGCCGTTCGCCAGCGGCAGCGCCTGGCGCGAGCGCAGCCCGCCCTCGTCGATCGCGACCAGCTCGCCGGGAGCGATCTCGCGCTCCAGCTCGGCGCCGACGAGGTCGAGCGCGCACGTTTCCGACGCGAGCACGTAGTCGCCGCCGATCGACCCCGAGCGACAGCGGGCGGAAGCCGTAGGGGTCACGGAAGCCGACCAGCGTCCCGTTGGCGAGCACGACGACGGTGTACGCGCCCTCCAGGCGGCTCATCGTGTTGGCGATCGCGTCCTCGAGCGGAGCGGGATCGTTCGCGAGCAGCGCGGCGATGACCTCGGTGTCGGAGCTCGTGCGCAGCCGGATCCCGTCCGCGGCCAGCTCGTCGCGAAGCGTCGCTGCGTTCGTGAGGTTCCCGTTGTGCCCGAGCGTGACCGTGCGCGCGCGCCCGTGCTGCACGATCGGCTGCGCGTTCGCCCAGTCCGTCGAGCCCGTGGTCGAGTAGCGCGTGTGGCCGATCGCCGTGTCGCCCTGCAGGCCGCTCAGCTTCTGTTCGGTGAAGACCTGGGCGACGAGGCCCATGTCTCGCAGCACGGTGAGACGGCCCTCGTCGGAGACGGCGATTCCGGCCGACTCCTGCCCGCGATGCTGCAGCGCGAACAGGCCGAAGTACGTGACGCGCGCTACGTCACGGTCTGGGGCGCGAATGCCGAAGACGCCGCACACTTAGATGGTCACCTCATAGGCCTGCCGCAGGTCGTCGAACGGGACCCCCAGGAGAGTAGCGCCGGTGGCGGACCCGATGACCCGTGCGGGAACGCCCAGGTCGGAAATTGCGTCCGCCGGGCAGGCGACGACCGCCTGGCTGCCCCCTTCGCCGAAGAGGACGAGCGGGTCGTCGGGCAGGTCGAGCTCGGCGCCGATCCCGCTCGCGATCGCGGCCTCCGCCAGGCAGACGGCGAGGCCGCCCTCCGACGACGTCGTGCGCGAGCGTGCAGAGGGGCGCGGACTCGTACAGCGCGCGCACGAGAGCGGCCTCCGCTGCGAGGTCGAGCGGGGCCGGCCGTCCGGCGGGCTCAGCGTAGAGCGACTGGTACTCCGAGCCGTCGAACGACAGCTCCGGCTCGCCGACCAGCAGGATCGCGTCGCCTTCGTTCCAGGTCGTCGGCAGACGGCGAACGTCGGGGACGAGTCCGACACAGCCGACGACCGGCGTGGGGTGGATAGCGCGTCCGTCCGTCTCGTTGTAGAGCGAGACGTTGCCGGAGACGACAGGGATGCCCAGCGCCTCGCAGGCGGCCGCCATGCCCTCGATCGCCTCTGCGAGCTCCCAGGCGATCTCCGGCTTCTCGGGGTTGCCGAAGTTGAGGCAATCGGTCACAGCCAGTGGCTCGCCGCCGGCACACGCGACGTTGCGGGCCGCTTCGAGCACGGCCAGGGCGCCGCCCGTGTGCGGGTCGAGACGCGCGATGCGGCCGGTGCCGTCGAGCGAGACGGCCAGACCGCGAAACGAGGGCAGCAGCCGCAGGACGGCGGCGTCGAGGCCGGGGCGCTTGACGGTGCGCGAGCCGACGAGCTGGTCGTAGCGCGTGTAGATCCAGGAGCGGCTGCGGATGTTCGGCGAGGCGAGCAGCTCGAGCAGCGCCTGCTTCGTGTCGGGCCCTTCGGGTCGGGGCGCAGGCGCCGCCGGCTGCCGCGGCTGCCGGTGCACCTCGTAGCGCGGAGCCTCGTCAGTGAGCAGCTCCGCCGGGATCGCGCCGACGACGTCGCCCTCGAAGAGCGCTCGCAGCTCGCCGGTATCGGTCACCTCGCCCACGGCCGTGGCCGGGAGCTCCCAGCGGGCGCACACCTCCTGGACTGCGGCCAGCTGCTCCGGCTCGACGACAGCCACCATCCGCTCCTGGCTCTCGGAGATCATGATCTCCCACGCCTCCATGTCCTCCTCGCGGAGCGGGACGCGGTCGAGGTGGACGTCGATTCCCTGGCCGTCTTTCGCCATCTCCGACAGAGAGGAGGCGAGCCCGGCCGCTCCGCAGTCCTGCAAAGACACGACCAGGTCGCGCTCGACGAGCTCGGCCGAGACCTCGATCAGCTTCTTGCCGTTGAACGGGTCGCCGATCTGGACCGAGGGCCGCTTCTCGGCATCGTCCTCGCCGAGCTCCTGGCTGGCGAGCACGCTCGCGCCGCCGATCCCGTCGCGGCCCGTCGCGGCGCCGTAGAGGACGACGACGTTCCCCGTCCCTTGCGCGCGCGCCGACTTGACGCGGTCGGCCGGCAGGAGCCCGACGCACATCGCGTTGACGAGGCAGTTGTCGCGGTACGCCTCGTCGAAGACCGTGTCGCCGCCGACCGTGGGGACGCCGACGCAGTTCCCGTAGTGGCCGATGCCAGAGACGGCGCGCTCGAACTGCCAGCCCGGCTCACCGAAGCGCAGCCCGTCGAGCAGCGCGATCGGGCGCGCGCCCATGGCGACGATGTCGCGGAGGATCCCGCCGACCCCGGTCGCAGCGCCCTGAAACGGCTCGACCGCGCTCGGGTGGTTGTGGCTCTCGACCTTGAACGCGACCGCCTCACCCTCGCCGAGGTCGACCACGCCCGCGTTCTCGCCCGGCCCCTGCAGCACGCGTGGCGCCTCCGTCGGAAAGCGGCGCAGCAGCGGCGCCGAGTGCTTGTACGCGCAGTGCTCCGACCAGAGCAGCGAGAAGACGGCGAGCTCGAAATGGTTCGGCTCGCGGCCCAGGAGCTCCTGGATACGGTCGAACTCCCCGTCGGTCAGCCCGAGGGCGCGGTGAAGCGGCTGTTCCGCGACCGGCGTCAGGTAGTTCAGTCTAGTGCCGGTTCCGGCCTACTCGTGACGCGCCCTCCGATGGATAGCCTGCGGATGGTGCGCGGCTATGTCCCACTTCTGCTCGTGCTGGCGGCGCTGTGGGGCTCCTCCTTCATGTTCATCAAGGTCGCGGTCGACGAGCTCGAGCCGACGACGACGATGGGCTTCCGGCTCGCCCTGTCCGCGATCCCGCTCATCGGGTTGCTCGTCGCGCGCCACGGCTGGCACAAGGCCTGGAGCGAGATGCGGAAGATCGCGAAGCCGGCGATCGTCCTCGGCGCCGTCAACACCGCGGTGCCGTTCACGCTCATCGCGTGGGGCGAGACGAAGGTCGACTCCGGCGTCGCGGCGATCGCGAACGCGACGGTGCCGATCTTCGTCGCAGCGCTCGCCATCCACTTCCGGCCGGCTGAGAAGTCCACCGGCTTGCGCCTGTTCGGGATCCTGCTCGGCATCGCGGGCGTCGCCATCCTCGCGGGCGTGCGACCCGAGGGCGGCTGGTGGGGATTCGTCGGGACGATGGCCGTGGTCGTCGCCTCTTTTGCGTATGCGATCGGGACGATGTACACCCAGACCGCTGCTCGTCGAGACCGAGAACCTCGTCCTCGCGGCGGCCTCGATCATGTGGGGCGCGATCCTGCTCCTGCCGATCGGCCTCGCGCAGGCTCCGAGCCACTTTCCGAGCTGGAAAGTCGTCGGCTCGGTGGCCGCGCTTGCCTTCCTGGGCACCGTGATCGGCCAGTTGCTCTTCTTCCGGCTGATCTTCAGCTACGGCTCGGCTCGCGCCGCGCTCGTCGTCGTATCTCCTGCCCGTGACCGCGCTCTTCTACGGCGCGCTGTTGCTCGACGAGCCGATCACCGTCCAGGCGATCGCGGGTCTCGTGCTGATCCTCATCGGGACGGCGCTCGGCTCCGGCGTCGCGTTGCGACGGCGCCGGCAGGCCGAGGCGGTGCCGGCCTCGCCGTGAGCGAGATCCTCCCCGGAGACGGCTTCCGGCTGCGACGGGCGAGCCCTGACGACGCGGAGTTCTACGCCGAGCTCGCCTCGCACGAAGACGTCGAGCCCTACCTCGCGGTCGTTCGCGCCCATACGCGCGAGGACGTTCAGTCCGAGATCGAGCAGTCACTGGCGGAGCCCAAGGAAACCGGTCGGTTCGTGATCGAGGTCGATCAGGACGGCGACTGGCAGCGCGCCGGAGTCCTGGGTTATGACGTCGCGAACCGCCGCAGCCGCATCGCGCATCTCGGCGGGCTGGCCGTGCATCCGGACTTCCGCGGCCGCCACCTCTCCGACGAGGCGGCGCGCGTGCTCCAGCGCTACCTGCTCGTCGACCTGGACTACCACCGGCTGCAGCTCGAGGTCTACGGGTTCAACGAGCGGGCGATCAAGCACGCCGAGCGGGCCGGCTTCGTGCGCGAGGGCGTCAAGCGCAAGGCGTACTGGCGCCACGGCGAGTGGGTGGACGGCGTCCTGTTCGGGTTGTTGCGAGAGGATCTCGAATGATGAAGTGGTGGCTTCTGGCCGCCGGGCGCAGGGCTCGCGCTGCTCGTCGCTGCCTGGGTCGTGTCTCGCGACTCGGCGGAGCCGGTCGAGACGTATCGCACCGGGGGTCTCTCGTTCGAGCACCCGGCAAGTTGGCATGTCCTGGCGCCCGCGGCGCGTTCCGCGAGGTCCGAGGTATTCGCATATGCGAGCACCGACCGGCTCGAGGACCCGTGCCGTTTGTCGTTCGACACGGTGAGTTGTGACTGGCCGCTCGACTCGACTGAGCCGCTCGGGCGCCCTCGTCACCGTGTCGCGCTCGGCCGACGACTTCAGGGAAATGCGAGGGGTGCGAACGACGATCGGCGGTCGGAAGGCTCGGGTCCAGATTCGAAGACCCGGGGTCTGCAATGCGATCGGTGGCGACTACACCATGCTCACGCAGATCGAGAGCGACCGGGCCAACCACTACCTCGTCACCAGCTGCCTGCAAGACTCGACCGGCTCAGGCGAGCGTGATGCGCGTCACCTGGTTTCCTCCATTCACTTCGACCGAGAGGCGTGAACCCATGGAGCTCATCCACACCTGTTACCGGATCACCGACATCGACCGCTCGGTCGCGTTCTACGAGGCGCTCGGCTTCGAGGAGCGGGGCCGCATGCCGATTCGCGACGAGGCGACCAACGTGTTCATGGGCCTACCCGGCGACGCCGACCGGCTCGAGCTGACGTACAACCACGGAGTCGACTCGTACGAGCTCGGCACGGGCTACGGCCACATCGCGGTCACCGTCGACGACCTCGACGGGACGCTGGCGCGGCTGGCCGAGAAGGGCATCGAGCCCGAGAAGCCGCCGTACCAGGTGCGCGAGGGCGGCTCGCGGCTCTGCTTCGTCCGCGACCCGGACGGCTACCGGATCGAGCTCATCGAGCGATGAAGCGATTCGCGCCGTCTAGCCGACGACGGAGCGCACGAGGGGCGCGTACCCGAGGCTGTTGCCGTTGCGATTCGGGTGATAGCTCTCGCCGGTGTTGAAGAGATTGAGCCCGTTGAGCCAGGCACTCCCCGAGCAGACCGCATGCCCGGTGAAGGGAGCGATCGCGCTCCGGTACGTGAGGCCCGCGGCGGCGGCCCGCGCGCTGGTGAGCTGATCGAGCGCATCCGCCAGCTGGTTCGCCTTGTCCCGCTCCGTCGCCGAGATGCCGAGGGTGCCGAAGCAGCCGGCGCTCGAGAACATTCGCGGGTAGCCGAGCACGACGACGCTCGCGGTCATTGTGCGGCTCCTGATCGCCGAGTACACCGTGTCGAGCCGCGGGCCCAGGACCGTGCCGAGCGACGCGCGTGTGTAGTCGAGCGCGTTCGAGCAGCTCCCGAGCGTGCACTGCACGATCAGGTTGGAAAACCCGATGTCGTTGCCGCCGATCGTCATCGTGACGATGTCCGTGCCGGACGTCACGGACTGGATCTGGTTCGACATCACGTTGGTTGTCGTCGCGCCCGGAACAGGCGACGAACGTCAGCGACGTGTTCGGGCGCTGCTGAGCGACGAGCCATGGGTACGCGTACACGCCGCGGCGACAGGAGCTCGAGAGCGTGTAGCTGTTGGTGCCGACCCCCGACGAGAAGCTGTCCCCGAGCGCGACATAGTCGTCGGCACTCGCAACAGCGGGCGCGGCTGCCGTGGTGAGCCCGAACAGGAGGCTCACCAGTGCGACGCGTGCGGCTCGCGACGAGAACATCGAACTCCCCCTTCTCTTGCGGCAATTCGATTCGAGCGAGCTGAGCCTAGCACCATGCGGGAGGGGCGTTCGCGGCGGAATGAGCCGAATGGGGTGGCGGACGAGCCGCCACCCCCATTCGCGCGCCTAGAAGCCAGGCGGTCGGCCGACGTCCGGCCTGGAGTAGTCGCAGACGCCGGTCGGGAAGATCTGCTGCGAGCCGCGCCACGTCGGTCGCGCCTCGGCAGCCACGGCGCGTACGTCCCGTCGGCGATCGCCGTCGCCGACCGGCTTGCAGCGCGCACTTGAAGACGCCGCCCTCGATCGGGCCGCCCGCGACGATGCGCGAGGTCGAGAACAGCGGGAACGTCTGCGTGCACGGCCCCGCCGGCGGCCGAGTCGAGGATGCCGGCCCAGGCGTCGGCGCCCGCGTAGCGTCAGCGAGCCGTCGGTCGCGAAGCACGAGTCCACGGCCGCGGCCGGCTTGTTGCCCGCGCACGCCGCCGCTCCGGGTTCGCGCGGATGTTCGCCAGCCACTCGTCCATCACCGCGAACGCCATGCGGCGTCTGGTCGAAGGCACGCGCCGGCCGGGCGTCGGTGAACCAGATCACCTGGTTCGACGCGTCGCCGTCGAAGTTGAGCATCCGCTGGCGGGAGGCGAAGGACTGGTGCGAGTTGTGCATGTCGAGCTCGTCCTCGAGGTAGTGCCGCCAGTCGATGATCGGGATGTCGATGTCGCCCGCGGAAGACGATCCCGGACGTGTAGGCGGCGTTCGCGGCGTCCATGTTGCCCTGCGCGCCGCGGCGCCGGCGTGACGCCGCCGTCGGGGCTCAGCCGCATGTTGCGGCGGCTCCACGGGTCGAACTGGGCCGGGTTCGAGCAGCAGGGCCGGGATGAACGGGCAGCCCTCCTGGACCATGTCCTTCGACTTCTTTCCAGCTGCCGACGGTCGCGTTCAGCTCGAGGAACTCGGCCGGCGTCGATGTTCCCGTCGTTCAGCGCCTGCAGGCCGTACTGGACGCCGACGTTGTCCCACGGCGACGCTTGCGTAGCCGTCCGGCGTCGACGCCGTAGATGTTCCGCAGGTCGTCCCAGTGCGTCCACTTGACGGCCGCGATCACGGCCGGGTCGTAGAACTCGGAGCCCGCGCCGGCCGTGCCGAAGAGCGGATTGAGCGCGAGCGGGGTCAGCCCGCGCCAGCCGTTGACGCACTCGCTGTTCCCGGGCAGGCCGCCGCGGTACGGGTTCGGCCGCGTCGCGCTGGCGTTCATCCCCTCGATCCAGGTGCGGTTCGGCCAGTCCGCCCACTTCGGGTTCGCGCCGTCGGTGACGTCCATGTAGTGCTCGAGCAGCTCGCAGTCGCCGACGTGGATGGTCTGCGTGACCATGTCCGGGTACGAGTACTGCGGGATCGCCGCGTCGATGATCACGCCCGGGTGCCGCTGGGCGTAGACGTACTGCTGGATCGCTCCGCCGGAGCCGCCGACGCCGACGGTGTACAGCGGCACGCCGTAGCCCTCGATGAAGCGCTCCTTCGTCATGATCGCCGTCTCGGCGCCGAGGACCAGGTTGTAGTGGGTGGTCGTGCGCGTTCCGCTCGAGTGGAGGATCGCGTAGCCCTTCGAGAGGCCGATGTCGTACAGGTGGCTGCCGCCGAGCGTGCCCTGGTTGTGGCCGATCGCGACGCCGCCGTCGAAGCGTAGATCACCGGCCGTTCCAGAGCGACTTGTCCGGCGCCGCCGCCGGGTCGCCGGGCGGGGCGAGGATCGTGATCGCGTAGATGAAGCGGTTGATCGTGCCGCGCTCACGCCGCACCACGTAGGCACCGTGCGACCGTCGAGCGTCGTCGTCGTCGCGACGTCGGCGGGCAGCGGCCCGGCCGGCAGCGGCCGGAACTGCCCGGCGGTCGTCCGGTACTGGAAGTCCACGACCGTGTCGACGGTGCAGTCCTTGCTCCAGCCGACGAGCGGGGTCGTCGGATTGCCGGGCGTCTGGAACAGCCGCATGCCGATGCCCGCCTGGTTGTCGACCTGCGGGAACCCGAGGCCCTGGGTCTGGGTCTTGCAGACGAACGGCTGCTGCTGCGGCCCGGAGAAGATCGGCCCGGTCACCGGGTGGTTCACGAGCGTCAGCTCCGCCGTCGGCCGGCCGTTGCCCTGCCCGTTCGAGTCGGCGAAGAGCGTGTTCGAGCCGAGGCGCAGGCCGGTCACCATGCCGGTGAGGGTGCGGCCGAGCCGTCGAGCTCGAGCGTCGACGTGACGTCCTCGCCGTTCACGAACAGCTTCGCCTTGTGCAGCGGGACGTTCCGCGGGATCGTCCAGCTCGAACGAGCGCGTCGCCGCCCGTGACCATGGTCGCGGGGCTCGACAGCACCCGGAGCTCGAAGTCGTGCTGTCGCCGCCGCCGACGATGCCGGCGCGCTCGCGAATGCGCCCGTCAGCACGAGTACGGCCCAGAGCCAGTCGCTTTCTCATGTTCCCCTCCCACTCGCTGACCTCGTTGGCGAGCCAACTATCTCACTCAGCTCCGTCTGGCGTGCAGGCGCCCGCCGGAGCGGAACCAGGCGATGCGGCCGTCGTCGTCGCGCACGAAGTCGCTCTGCGTGCCCGTGAGCGGGCCTTCCTCGACGAAGACCCGGTCGGTGTCGTAGAAGGCGAGTGTCGCCGGCGGCGGCGGCGGCAACGGCGGAGTGTCCTTCGTCGGGAAACCCGCCTTGTAGGTCGTCCGGTCAACGAGGCGCCTTTCCTCCGCGCGGAGCTCGACGTCCGACCAGGGGTTCGTATAGTCGCCGGCGTACTCGGCCAGCTGCTCCGGCGAGAGATCGATCGACTGGGGCTCGGGCTCCGTCGACGCCGAGGTAGAGGCGCAGAGCGACGCGCGAGAGCTCGCGGAGCACGTCGTTTCCCGCGGGCGAGTGGTTCGTCAGGATCGCGAGCGCAAAGCCGGCCTCGGGCGCGAGCATCAGGCGCGCCATCTGGCCGTTCGTGCCGCCGTCGTGCTCAGCGAGAGCGACGCCCTCGACCTCGCGGACGAACCAGGTGAGAGCCATGTCGCGATCACCGGTCTCGATCTGCGGCTCCCGCATGATGGAGATCGACTCCTGCGTCAACGGCCCGGGCTCCTGACCGAGGTGGAAGCGCGCATAGCGGAGGAGGTCGCGAACGTTCGAGGTGATCCCTCCGGCCACACTCGCGGCGCGGGCGAGCGCCCAGGGCCGCGCGACGATCGTTTGCCCGTCTTCGTCGCGGTGCCCGACGGCGAATCGATGGCTCAGCACCTCCTCGGGAAAGAAGAAGCTGCGGCTCATTCCGAGCGGCTCGAGCACGAGCTCGCGCGCGGCTGACTCGAACGGCTTGCCGGTGAGCACCTCGATGACGCGGCCGGCGATGTAGAAACCCGAGTTGCAGTACGACCAGATCTGCCCGAGTGGCGCCAGTTGCGGGAGCTCCGCGAGCTCGGGGAGAATCCGCTCGAGCGCGTCGTCGCCGCGGCTCGGGTCCGCGAAGTAGTCGCCGAACCAACCGCCGGTATGCGTGAGCAGGTGGCGCATCGTGACGCGCTCGGCGACGTCGTCGTCCGCCAGCCGGAGTGTGGGCAGATAGCGCCGGATCGGGGCGTCGAGATCCAGCTCGCCCTTCTCGACCAGCTGCAAGGCGAGCGTGCCGGTCACGGTCTTTGTGATCGAGCCGATCTGGAAGAGGGTCTCTGCGTCGACCTCGAGCGGATGCTCGATGCTCGTCACTCCGAACCCCGCCGCGTCCACGGCGCCGTCGTGCTCGACGCCGATTGACGCTCCAGGCACGCCCGACCGCTCGAACCGACTCGCGGGCTGCCTCGCAAAGGGTCTCGAACCGTGTCACGGCGAGAAGCTAACGTCGTCGAGCGCAATCCCGACGGCGGTACAGCAGGCAAACCGGTTAGTCCGCGAGACGGCCGACGGCCTCGCGCAGCGACCGGCGCTCGGCGGCCAGGCTTCTGAATGCCTCTGTCAACCGGCGCTCACCTTCCTTTGTGACGCGAGAGCTTTGCCACCCGACCGTCATCGGGCCAGCCCTCGCGCTGAACGAGTCCCGCCTTCTCGGCGCGCGCGACGAGTTCGGTGACCGTGCTCTGCGCAAGGCTCATGCGCTCGGCGAGCTCTGTGACGGTCGAGCGCTCGCTGCGGTCCGCGGCGCCCTTGATCAGGAGGAGGACGAGGTAACGGCGTGGAGTCAGGCCCGACCCGCGCGCGATGCGGTCTGTTTGCCGCTCGAACTGGCGGAGCGCGGTGCGGAACTCAGCTGCGCGAAGCACTTCCTCCGTGCTGGGTGCTGTCGGTTCGGACATCGCCGAATCGTAAAGCGATGGACGTTTGCGGAGGCCCCTGTAAGAACCCTGTAAAGGATTCCAACTTTGCGATTACCCCCGCGTCGGATTGGTAAAGAAGATCGTATTCCGATCTAAAATCTAAGGAGGTCAGCACGATGAAGAAGTTGCTCCTTCTACTCGCAGGCACGTTGGCGATCGCCGGCGCCACGCCTGCGGTATCCCAGTCCGACCCGACCGCGACGGTGAACGTGGCGATTCTCAAGACCGGGTTCCAGCCGAGCAGTGTCGTCATTCGAGCCGGTGACACGGTCACGTGGAGAAACGCCGATACAGAGCCGCACCGTGTCGTCTCCGACACCGGCGCGTTTCCATCGTCGCCTGTGCTCCAGAGCGGTCAGACGTACTCGCACCGCTTTCGGCATCTCGTCCGCGTACTCGTACCGCGACGGGATCGACAGCTCGAACAACGAAGACAGGCATCGTGCACGTCCGCGGCGGCGGGGTGACGATCGCCCTCAGCCGGCTCTTCGTCGTCTATCGCAACCCGGTGCAGGTCATCGGCAGCGTCGGCAATGCCCGCCCGGGGCAAGAAGTGACGATCAACATGACGCGGTACGGCGGCCAGCAGGTGACCCGCGTTGTGACAACCGATGCCGAGGGCACGTACTCGATGGTCGACCGACCTCGGATCCGCACCGAGTACAAAGCCTCCTGGGAGGGCGGCGAGAGCATACGGGCGCCGTTCGTCAACGTTCGGCCGCTCGTCATCTTCCGCGTCCTCAGCCACCAGGCGAACCGGTTCTACGTCAAGGTCGCCGCGGACGGTCCTACCGAGGGCGGTTCGTGCTGCTTCAGCGCCGTACGAACTCCGGCTCGTGGTTCACGACCAAGCGCGTTCGGCTCAACCAGCGCGGCGAGGCCCGCTTCCGCGGCAACTTTCCGCGCGGCACTCACGCAGGCACGCATGTGGGTCAACCAGGCGCCCGGTTACATCCCGGGCTTCAGCGTCACCAAGACGGTCAGCCGCTAACGATGACTTCGAGGCGCCGGGGCACATTCGTCCCCGGCGCCTCCCTGCTCTCGGCCCCGCCGGTGTTGAGTGATGGCCGACGTCCTTAGCGTCACGCTCGCATCGCTCGAGGCCGTGCTGGCGCTCGTCGTCCTGCGTCATCTCGCCCGTTTCGGCCGGGCTTTCCCGTGGCTCGGCGCACTCATGGCGTTCTTTCTCGTGCGCGCGGCCGATCGCTACTACGTCGCCTTCAGGGGCGATGAGCCGCTTGCCTTTTCGCTGCTCGTGGACGGCCTGGCCGTGCTGCTGCTCAGCCTGCTGATCTTCGGCATCCGAAGGATGGTGCGCAGTCTCCTGGCCGTGGAGAATGAGGCCGCGATCAAGGAGGCGGAGTACGAGCGCGCACTCGTGGACTACCGTCGGCTCATGCGCCATCGCATCGCAAATCCCCTCACCGCTCTTCGCGGCAGCATCCAGTCGCTCAAGGAGCTCCCTGACCTCAGCCGCAAGGAACGGGCGATCCTGGTCGACTCCGTGCACGAAGCCGTAGAGCGGCTCGAGCACGTCGCGCTCAACCCGAGCCCGCTCGGCAAGGAAGAAGCGTCCCTCGAAGGACGTCCTCGGCTGGAAAGCCGCCGGCGAAGTAGTCGCCGTACCAGCCGCCGGTGTGCGTGAGCAGATGGCGCGTCGTGACGCGCTCGGCGACGTCGTCGTCCGCTAGCCGGAGTGTGGGGAGATAGCGCCGGATCGGGGTGTCGAGATCCAGCTCGCCCTTCTCGACGAGCTGCAAGGCCAGCGTGCCGGTCACGGTCTTCGTGATCGAGCCGATCTGGAAGAGGGTCTCTGCGTCGACCTCGAGCGGATGCTCGATGCTCGTCACACCGAACCCGGCCGCGTCCTCAGCGCCGTCGTGCTCGACGCCGATTGACGCTCCGGGTACGCCCAACCGCTCGAGTGATTCCTCGGCTGCCTCGCAAAGCGTCTCGAACCGTGTCACGACCGAGAAGTTAACTCGGTCGTTAGGATCGACCCCGGAAATCAGGCCGCAAATCCGAGGGGGGATTCCATGCGACGTGCCTGGCTCTATCTGGTCTTTGCGCTGATCGTTCCGGTCGCGCTGCTGGTCAGCTCGACCGGCGGTGCCGCGCAGCCGGCTGTTACCGAGGGGACGCCGACGGCGATCGGGAGCGGCGGCGCGGTCGCCACCGTCGAGACGCTCGCCAGCGAGGCCGCCGTGGAGGCGCTTCGTGACGGCGCGAACGCGGTCGACGCCGCAGTCGTGGCTGCGGCCGTGCTGGGCGTCACCGAGCCGTTCTCGTGCGGCATCGGCGGCGGCGGCTTCATGGTCATCCGGACGAGCGACGGCGACGTCACGACGATCGACCACCGCGAGACGGCGCCGGCCGCGATGCGACCGAATTCCTTCATCGAAAACGGCGTGCCGTTGCCGTTCAACGACGCGCGCTACAGCGGCCGGTCGGCCGGCGTGCCGGGAACGGTGCGCGGCTGGGACGAGGCCCTGAATCGCTTCGGGACGATGTCGCTCGAGGAGGCTCTGCAGCCGGGAATCGCAGTGGCCAACGGCGGCTTCGTCATCGACGAGACCTTCTTCAGCCAGGTGCAGGGGAACCTCGATTACTTCGACGATGTGCCCTCGACCCGCGCGCTCTACCTCGACCCCGACGGCACGCCGCGCGACGTGGGGACGGTGCAGCGCAATCGCGACCTGGCGCGCGCGTACGCAGCGGATCGGTCACCTGGGCGCCAAGGGCTTCTACCGAGGCGCGATTGCCGACGCAATGGTCGAGTCCGTTCAACACCCGCCCGTGGCGCCGGAGGCGAACCACGTCTGGCGCGCAGGGCTGATGACGATGCGTGACGTCAAGGACTACACGGCGCCCGAGCGAGAGCCGACGAGGGTCGGTTACAGGGGGCTCGACGTCTACAGCATGGGTCCTCCGTCGAGCGGCGGCTCGACTGACGGCGAGGCGCTGAACATCCTCGAGGGGTTCGACCTCGACCCCGCCGACCGCGCGGAGGCGCTGCACTTCTTCCTCGAGGCGTCGCGCTTCTCGTTCGCCGACCGAAACGCGTACGTGGCCGATCCCGATTACTTCGACGTGCCGCTCACGGGACTGCTTTCCGACGGATTCGCGGCCGAGCGCCGGGCGCTGATCGATCCGAACCACGCAGCGACGAGCCCGGTTCCGCCGGGCAATCCGTATCCGTACGACACCGCCGGTGAGGCGGCCGCGCACGGCGGAGCAGTCGGAGACCACGACGCACCTGAGCGTGTCCGACCGCTGGGGCAACGTCGTCTCCTACACGTACACGATCGAGTCGACCGGAGGGAACGGCGTCGTCGTGCCCGGTTGGGGTTTCCTCCTCAACAACGAGTTGACCGACTTCAACTTCGATTCGCTGACGCATCCCAACCGCGTCGAGGGCGGGAAGCGGCCGCGCAGCTCGATGAGCCCGACCATCGTCCTCGACGACGGTCAGCCGTTCCTGGCGCCTCGGCTCGCCCGGCGGCTCGATGATCATCACGACAGTGCTGCAGATCCTCGTCGACCGCTTGGATCTCGGGGCGACGTTGCCGCAGGCGATCGCCGCGCCACGGGCGAGCCAGCGGAATACGTTGCTGACCGCGGCGGAACCGGCTTTCATCAACTCGCCGGAAGGTCAGGCCCTCGTCGCCCGGTTTGGTCACGGGTTCTCGACGACCGCCGAGATCGGCGCCGCGACCGGCATCGAGTTCCTCGGCGGCGGCCGCGTGCTCGCTGCTGCAGAGCCGCAGCGTCGCGGCGGAGGTAGTGCAATGGTGGAGGAGCCGGAATAGAGCGAGCCGTCACCGCGAAGCCGGCAACGCTCTACGGGCCTGGGCAATCGCGCTTTGCCCGGTACCTGGAGCGCCGCGAGCAGCGCCGGCCCGATTCGGTCGCGCGCGAGCTGAGGCGGCGGCTGCTCGGAGGGCTGCGCGGCCGGGTGATCGAGGTCGGCTCGGGTGACGGACGCTCGTTCGAGTTCTATCCGCCGTCCGTGAACGGCGTCCTTGCCGTCGAGCCCGACCCGACGGCACGCGCAGCGGCGGAAGAACGGGCTCGGAGCGTGGACGTGCCGATCGAGGTCGTCGAGGGCTTCGCGGAGGCGCTTCCGGCCGAGGGCGGATCGTTCGATGCCGCAGTTGTGATGGGGCTCCTCTGCAGCGTCCCCGACCCGGCCGCGGCGCTTCAGGAGCTACGGCGTGTCCTGTCGCCCGGCGGAGAGCTCCGCTTCTGGGAGCACGTCCAGTCTCGGAACGCCCTCTTCCGTGGGTTCCAGCGCGCGACCGACTCGCTCTTCTGGACGAAGGCGCTCGGTGGCTGCGAGACGACCCGGGACACCGAGAGCGCCATCCGCGGAGCCGGGTTCGAGTTCGTCGCGCTCGACCATGGCTTCCACTCCTCTTCCCTGCTGACGATTCCCTGCGCGCCGTACGTGTTGGGCATCGCGCGCGCGGCGGTGTCTTGAACTGACGTGCCTTACGGCGGCGTCGGTGCTATCTGACGAGGTAGGCCACTCGGCCCTGCTCGCCCGAGGCCCAGCACGCCCAGCCGCCCGCACAGTCCACGGTGTCGAAGCTACCGCCGTCGAAGTTGACCCAGGACCGTCCGGCATCGGCGCTCGCGTCGCTGCCGGTGGGCCCGACGATGATCGCGACCTGACCGTTCACCCAGTGCGCGCCCGAGCGGTACTCGTTCGGCGCGTCGGCGACGAGTTGCCAGGTCGCCCCGCCGTCGTCGGTCAATGCCAGGGCGTCCGGCGACGCTGTGGGCGCCGCGAAGTCGCCGCCCGAGGCGAGGCCGTGGCGTGGGTCGCGGAACGCGAGCGCGAAGATCCCAGCGCTCGGGCCGCTGCGAATCGGAGTCGTGCTCACCTGCCACGTCTGGCCGCGGTCGCCGGAGTGGAAGACACGAGCCACGACGTCGCCGCCCGTTCCGAAGAAGGCATCGCGTCCACCGGCGGTGGTGATGCACTGCCCGCTGGCCGCGAAGGCGAACTCACCGGGGAGCGCCGGCGGCATCTCCGTGTCGAGCACGCGCCAGCTCTGGCCCCCGTTGCTCGTGGCGAGGATCCGGAACCGTCCCTGCACGGGGTCGGACAGGGCCAGCCCGCGGTGCCGGTCGAAGAACGCCATGCAGTCGTAGAACGCGTTGGGGTCGTCGTTGACGAACGCGAGTGTCCAGCTCTGGCCGCCGTTCGAGGTCACGTACACGCGGGAGTCCCCGCCGTTGCCGATCGAGAGGATCACAGCGTTACTGGCGTCGAAAGCCTCGATGTCGCGGAACTGCAGGGTCTCGGTACCCGGAGGGCCGACGCTCTGCCACGTGGAGCCGCCGTTGACGGTCCGCAGGACGGTGCCCCCACTGCCGCTGGCCCAGACCACGGACGAGCTGACCACGGACAGGCCACGGAGGCGAGCGGTCGAGCCGGTCGGCGACAGCTGCCAGCTGAAATCGTTCTGGCTGCCCGGCGCGAAGGCCAGCGACGTCGCTGCGAGACCCAGAACCACCAGGATCAGCGAGATCCGTCTCAACACAGTGCGGAAACCTAACGGCCCTGGAGTGCAGTTGCAACGAGCATCGGTACGAGCGCCGCGGGCTCGGGCATCGCCGAAATCTCCTGGGCGACCCTTCGCGCTGACTCTTTGTGCTGATCGTCCTCGAGAAGGGAGACGACGGCCTCCCGGGCGGCCTCCGCAGTCAGCTCGTCCGGCAGCAGGAGCTTGCCGACCCCGATCGCGACACACTGCTGCGCGTTCTCGAACTGGTCGGCGCCCTGCGGGACGACGAGCATCGGCAACCCGTGCGCCAGGGCGGCGAGCGTCGAGCCGGAGCCGCCGTGGGCTACGGCCACCGAGGCCAGAGGGAGGACGAGCGACTGCGAGATGTACCGCTCGACGTGCGCGTTCTCGGGGATCGGCTCGAGCTCGGCCGGGTCGCTCCTGGGGCCGACGGTCGCGATCACGTTGCAGTCGACGTCGGCGAGCGCGTCGAGCAGCACGCGGAACACCGAGAGGTCGTTGAAGACCGTCCCGAGCGTGACGTAGACGGTCGGCCGGTCGGGAAGCCGGTCGAGCCACTCGGGCGCTCGTTCGGTTGCCGGCGGCTCGACCGGAACCGGCCGCAGGCGCTCGAACCTAGCCCCGGCGGGCAGCGCCTCCGTCTGGAAGCTCGGCGGCGCGATGTCCACGTAGATGCCTCGGAACATGCCGCCGAGCGGATCCGTCGATAGCCCCGCCGCCGAGGCTGCTGCCGCGACGATGTCGACCGGAACCAGCCGGCCGAAGCTGTGGTTGACCGACGGGACTCCGGCCTCCTCGGCCGCAACGGGCGCTGCGAGGTCGGCGGAGTCGTGGACGATCAAGTCCGGCTGCCAGGCGCGCACGAGCTCGCGGAGCTCTTCGATCTTCGCCGGCGCTTCGATCGTCCCGAACATGTGCGGGAACAGGAAGGCGCGTCGTTCCTCCAGCGGCAGCGCCAGGTGCTCAGCCTGGAACGGCTCGAACCTCGCCCAGCGCTCGGCGTGGTCGATGCCGGCGGGGAGAAAGGAGAAGCCGGCCGCTTCGACGTGCTCCTTGAAATAGGGCGACGTGGTGAAGGCGACCTCGTGACCGGCCTGGGCGAATGCGCGCGCGAGCGGCACCAGCGGGTGGAAGTGGCCGAACCCGGGGACGCAGCTAAAGAGAGCTCGAGCCAGAGCTACGACCGGCCGCGCGGCGACTGCGCGCCCAGCAGCCAGGACGTTCGGGCCACGCGAGCGCGACCCTCGAGCGCCGTGAGGAGCCCGCCGAGCTCGTCGAGGTGCGCGCGAAAGTCGTGGACGCGGCGAAACGTGCCTGCGATCGCCCCCAGAGAGCTCGCGGGATCACGGTCGAGCTCGGCCAGCCGCTGCTCCAGGCGCTGTAGCTCCCCGCCCAGGATGAGCGTGCAGGCGCGACCTTCCTCGGACAGCTTCCGTAACTCAGCCTCGGTGACCGGGCGCTCGGGGTCGTCGAGCACCTCGTGCAGCCGCTCCTTCAGAGCAGTGTCGAGCTCCAGCCAGGCCTCGGGCATCGTGGCCTCGCAGCGTAACGAGGCTGTGACTTACGCGGCGTCGCGGTGCGCCTGGGCCCGCGCGACGGGCAGCAAGCCGGCGTAGAGGGCGACCTCGTCGAGGTCCCCCTTGTAGTACGGGTGCGTGGCCGCCTTTCCGATCTCGACCTGGCCCGTGTTGCTGACATCTGGTGCCATCGCCAGCGGTACGGAGTTCGTCACCCCGTCGACCCAGAACGTGATCCCGGCGTCGCGGTCGAACCACGCGACGACGTGGTGCCACGTGCCGCCGAGCACTCCGGTCGTCGAATACGCGGTGCGCGTGTTCGTCCCGTCGAAGTAGATCGCCCGGATCTTGCCGTTGTGGTCGGGGTCGTCCGTGACCGTGAGCTCCCAGTACGGCTCGCTTGCGGTGGTGGAACGCTTCGAGACGATGGTGCGCTCGTCGCTCGCGAGCGGCTTTGTCCACACCTCGACCGTGAAGTCGTCGACCCCGAAGTCGAGGCTGCCGTTGGCGGGATCGGGCACTGCGACCTTGTCGTTGCCGCCGTCGAAGCGTGCGGCCGTGTCCGCGTCATGAGTTGCCGGTGCGACGCCAAGGACGACGCCGCCGCTGTAGATCCCGTTCGTGCGCTCCTGATCCTCGTGCGCGACCGTCCCCGCCAGCTCGCCGAGGCGCCAGTACGCGCGTGGGCTATCGGCTCGGACGGCCTCTGCGTATGCCTGCCCACCTGGAGGTGGCGGAGGCGGTGGCGGAGGTGGCGGAGGCGGCGGCGGAGGCGGCGGTGGCGGAGGCGGTGGAGGCGGAGGCGGCGGAGGCGGAGGCGGAGGAGGTGGCGGAGGAGGTGGCGGTGGCGGCGGAGGGGGTGGGGGAGGTGGAGGCGGAGGGGGAGGCGGTGGCGGTGGAGGCGCCCCGCCGGTGACCGCATCCGTGAGCAAGGCCCCGAGGCCCTCGAAGCTCGATACGTCGGTGCACGTTCCACCGGGAGTCACTGCTGCGGCGCTGTTCAAGCTGCCGTACGAGGGGCCGTTCGGGTTGGCGGAGCAGCTCACTTCCGGGCCGACCGCAAAGGCGCGAACGACCGTGTTGGCGTCGAAGTGCCCCGCCATCGCCCACATCTCCATGGGCGGGTACCCGGTCGGCTGCCCGCTCGAGGTGAACCCCGTGGAGCGGAACGTGTTGGGCCGCTCGGCCACGAACGACGATCACCTTCTCCGACTCGGGCCGCGCCGTTGCGAGCTCTCTTTCCGCTGCCTGCAAGGCGCACGTAAAGCACGTTCCGCCGCCCAACGACACTCTGTTCAGCGCGTCGATGACGTCCGGTTTGCCGTTGTGGTTCGGATCGGCGTCTGGAGCGATGAGGTGCTGCTTGCCGCTGAGCGCCAGGTTCACGTCCTGATCGGGCTCGGCGACGTTGATGATCACGAGCGCGGCGTTCTCGACGAACGGCGTCGTATCCGTGTTCGCCTGCGTGATCCCGTTCTTGAAGCACTGGAGCCGGTTGCCGCACGTGCCGCCCGAGACGCCCGCACTTCCGGATCGCGAGAGGCCCCACACCACGGTCTTGCCGGTGCCGGCTGAGGCGGCGTCGATCGTCGTTCCCTCTCCCATGGCCATTGAGGAAGCCGCAGCTCCGGGTAGTGCCATCGCTACGAGCGCGAGCGCAGCCACTGCAGCGGCCACGCCTCCGGCAGAGACCGTCGGCCGGCCAGCTACGGAAGCTGCCGCCTTATTGACCCTCATTCGCATTGACAAATCGCTCCAGTCCAGCATGGCGCTGAGGCGACGGTGCCCACAATGGGCCGCTGGACCCATATTTGGGCCCAAAACGACCGGAAAATCTCCCGGCGAAGCCTCCAGGGACCGAAGGTCCTAGTGGGCGCCGTGCCCGCATGATCGAATAGCGCCGTGGCCAACGAGCTCGCGGAGCGTCTGCTCGAGCGCGAGCTCGAGCGTTTTCAGCGCGAGCATCCGCGGTCCGCTCAGCTCGCCGAGCGCGCGCACTCCTCGCTGCTCGCAGGAGTGCCGATGCACTGGATGGTGCGGTGGCCGGGCGGCTTTCCGCTCTTCGCCAGCGAGGCGTCAGGGGCGCACTTCCGAGATGTAGACGGGATCGAGTACGTCGATTTCTGCCTCGGCGACACGGGAGCCATGACCGGGCACTCGCCGGAGCCGGTCGCTCGCGCGGTCGCGGAGCAGGCCGCCCGCGGGATCACGCTCATGCTTCCGAGCGAGGACGCCCTTCGGGTCGGCGAGGAGCTCTCGCGGCGGTTCGGACTTCCCCGGTGGCAGTTCGCGCTGACCGCGACCGACGCCAACCGGTTCGCGATCCGGCTCGCCCGCCTGGTCACGGGCCGCCCGAAGGTGCTCGTCTTCAACTGGTGCTACCACGGCACGGTTGACGAGACATTCGCCACGCTTCGGGACGGCCGGGTCGTAGAGCGGCACGGCAATCTCGGCCCGCCGGTGCCGCTGGACGAGACGACGCGGGTCGTCGAGTGGAACGACGTCGATGCGCTCGAGCGGGAACTGGCGCACGGCGACGTCGCCTGCGTCCTCACCGAGCCGGTCCTGACGAACGTCGGGATCGTCCATCCCGAGCCCGGCTTCCACGAGGCGCTGCGCGAGCTGACGCGCAGTGCGCAGACCCTGCTGATCGTCGACGAGACGCACACGCTCTGTGCCGGCCCCGGCGGGTACACGACGAAGCACGGGCTCGAACCGGACCTGCTCACCGTTGGGAAGGCGATCGGGAGCGGGATCCCCGCGGCGGCCTACGGGTTCTCCGCCGAGGTCGCGGAGCGCGTCGGGGCGGCCATCGGCCGGGACGAGTCGGATATCGGCGGAGTCGGAGGCACGCTCGCGGGCAACGTCCTCTCGCTCGCTGCGATGCGGGCCACGCTCGAGCACGTCCTCACCGACGAGGCGTTCGCGCACATGATCCAGCTAGGCGAGCGGTTCGAGCAGGGAGTCCAGGCCGCAATCGACGACGCTTCCCTGCCCTGGCACGTGACGCGCCTCGGCGCCCGGGTCGAGTACCTGTTCCGCGCCGAGCGGCCGGTGAACGGCAGCGAGGCGGCCGCCGGCGGCGATCACCTGCTCGACCGGCTGATCCACCTCTACGCCCTCAATCGCGGCATCCTCTTGACGCCGTTCCACAACATGGCCCTGATGTCGCCGGCGACGACCGAAGCGGATGTCGACCTGCACACGGAGGTCTTCGGCGAGGCAGTCCGCGAGCTGGCGGCCTAGTACAGTAGCTAGTGCTCGGCAGCCTCGGCTTCGGCCTTGGTCTTGTGCACCGTGCCGTCGGGGTGCTCGGGCGGTGCGTACGTCGTCACGAGGCGGAGCTTGTCGTCGCCCGTGTTCACGAAGTTGTGCAGCGTGCCGGCCGGGACGAAGACCATGTCGTTCGGCCGCACCGGGCTGGACTCGCCCTCCAGCACCGCTTCGCCCTCGCCTTCGACGAAGAAGAGGATCTGGTCGCCCTCGTGGGTCTCCTCGCCGATGTCCTCGCCGACCTGGAGCGTCATGACGACGACCTGGCTGTGCTCGCCGGTGACGATCGTCTGCCGGAAGTACTCGTTCTGCTTCGCGGCCTCGACGTAGTTCTGCGCTTTGGCCATACCGTGACCCTACCCCGGCGGTTGATCGCGCTAACGGAAGCGAATCTCGCCGAAGGGCACGAAGCGGACGCGGCCCTCGCTCCTCACCTGGTACGAGTAGAAGAGTCCCGAGGGCTCGATCTGCGCGATGCACAGCGGGGGTAGAACGTCGTCGCGTCGCCTTGACTACGGGCGTGACGAAGACCCTCTGGTGACCGTCCGCGAGCCTGAGCACGTGCACGACCCGACCCACCGTGTAGACGAGCAGCCCGCGCTCGACGTCCGCAGCGATCGCCCGTCCCGGCGCGGCGAAGACCCGTTTCTGCTCACCCGAGACGGGGTCGTAGACGCGCCACGTGAGCCTGGAGCCGTGGTCCAGCACGACGAGCTCGGAGGCATCGAGCAGTGCAGCGCGCACCTCGCCGCGCCGGAAGGGAAACGCGCGCAGAAGGCTCCCGTCGGCAGCGGCGGACCTCGAGCGACCCGTCGGCGCGCCGGACGAGGATGCGTCCCGCCGCCACCGAGAGCACCGTCAGCTCATCCGGGCTGGCGAGGAGGAGCCGCTTGCGCGGTCCGACGATCCGCCAGAGTTTCTCGTTGTAGATGTGGAAGCCCGGTGGTGCTGACCGTCGGGGCAGGGGTCGTTCCTCGGAGTGGCGCCTCGCAAACCGACCAGGTGTTGAAGACGAGGAGCGAGCCGTCGCCGTGGATGTTGCCGACCCAGTCGCCGACGCCGCTGTCCCTGTTGTGAACCATGTCACTCCGGTGAGCCGTGCTGGTCGATCAGTGGTTTCCTCGATCGTCGCCGTCACGAGCCACGCTTCTGTGGTAGTTGCCGCCGCGCGGAGGGGACCCACGCGAGGCGCCGGCCGGCGATGCCTGCTCCCAGATCCCCTCTCCCGTCGAAGCTCCGTAGCACTCGCGCTGGCAGCTGCCGGTGCGCCATCGAGACGACCGACCGGCGCACGGGGTTCCAGGCGAATACACCAGATACTCGCGTGAGATGGCCGCGCATCCTGCAATCCGTCGAAACGGCGGCAACTGAGCCGTCGGCGGCAAGCCCCGTGACGCGAGTAGCCGTTCGCAGCACTCGCACGCCGCTCGATCCTGCGCGTCGGCTGAGCGCACCGGTCGCGCCGAGGAGAGCGACGGCCGCAGCGGACACGAGAGTGATGAGCTTGGGAAGGTGCATGGTCAACGCCTTCGCCCGCGGCTGACGACGAGGTTGACCTTGCCGCGGTTCGGCAGCACCGTGCCGGGCTTGGGCTTCTGCGAGATCACGCGGCCCCTCCTGACGGTCTTCGAGTAGGCGCGGCGGATCTTCCCGACGCGGCAATTGGCGCGCGCGATCGCCCGCTTCGCGGCCGGCAGCGTCTTTCCCCGCGACGTCCTGCACCGTGCAGACGGTCTGGTGCGTTCGTGATGCCGGATGCGCCGCCGAAGACACCGCGCGGATACGCACAGCGTCCCGGGCACGTCGATCGTGCAGCGCCGGACCGAAGTACGGCGTCGTCGAGATCCGTACAGTCAAAGAAGGCGAGATTCGGCCCGTAGGCGCTATGCGTAACCTCGTCCGCAGCTCCCGAGCTTGTTCCATAAGAGAAGGCCGAACGCCGCCGATGAGCCCTCCTCGAAGCGGTCGCTGTAGTCGGTCTTTGCGTAGTTCCAGAGCTTCAGGTTGTCGACCGCGAAGGCGTTCAGCGCAGGTGTCGTTGCACCCCGCGACATCGGTGAAGCACCTCCACTGACCGGCAGGACGACGACTTGCGCAGCGGCGTCGTGCCCCAGTCCCTCGCCCGCGAGGCGGCAACGACCTCACCGTTCACATAAAGGCGCACCGTGTCTGCGCTGCCCGCAATCCCGCTGCGGTCCCAGACGCCGGCAACGTGGATCCAGCTGCCGTTCAGCGCCGAGATCGGATTGCCCTGGACGGCCGTCGTCCAACGAGCGCACCGCCACCACGTGGGCCTCGGTGCCAGGGCGGCGGCTCATCGCCGAAGAAGACGGTGAAGTGCAGCCGTGGCTCGCCGGAATCGAGACGGTCCTGGCTGAACAGATTCACCTCATCGACACCGGTCAGGCTGTAGGGACCACCGAAGATGCGATGCGGGTTGTGCTTGTATGGCACCGGGTCACTCGCCTGCCGGTACCAGGCCTCGATCGCGCCCTGCTCCGGGTCGAGGATCGACTCTCGCAAGAGCACCGCGTGCTCGCGCGCGCCTGGGAAGTACGAGCCGCCTGGAGGCGGTGCATGTTCAGAGGCCGCGAACAGCGCCGCGACGCCGAGGGTCAGCGCGACGCCGACGCAGACGACGAGGACGGCGCAGCGACGAGTTAGCAGCATGCTGGCAGCGGTGTCGCTTGCCGCTGCGCCCTGATTAGTCGGTCGTACGCGAGGCCCTCAGGCCTAGCCGTGTCTCCGTCCCAGATCAGGAGCCGCTTCCCGGTCCACACAGTCACTCCTTCCGTGTGGCCAGCCACCGCGGCGAGTCGTCGCCAGTGGTTCGAGACTGGATTGTAGGCCAGGCCGTACGAAGCCGGAAGGCCCCGTGCGTTTGTGCCGCCGACGACGAGAATCTCGCGATCAGTCCAGGTGACACTCGCTCCGTTGCGGGTCTCCGGCAGCGGCGCGATCCGGCGCCACGTATCGGTCGCCGGGTTGTAGGCGGCGGCCCGGGCGTACCGTGCCGGCGAGGGCTTGCCGCTCGCAGCGTCGACTCCGCTGACGAAGAGGACGAGCTCGCGTCCGGTCCAGGCCCCGGTGGGGCGCTGTTCGGCAGCGAGGGGTGAAGGAGCCAGCTTGCGCCACGTGTCGGTGGCGGGGTTGTAGGCAGCGCCGCCGGCGTCGGCGTCGCCGCAGCAGCCGCCGCCCCAGCCGATGATCTCGCGGCCGGTCCACACGACGATCCCCTGGCGCGCCGGTGGATCTGGCAGTCGCCGCCAGTGATTCGCCAGCCGGGTCGAACGCCACGAAACCGCAGCCCCAGACGAGCATTTCCTTGCCCGTCCAGACCGCGCCCCGGCGGCAGTAGTTGTCCGTCTTCGGTGGGGCTGCCAGCCGACGCCAGGCATGGGTCGCCGGGTTGTACGCAAGGGTCGACTTCGGTCGAATTGAGAAGGCTCCCGTCCGGCGCGGCGCCGGTCACCCCCGAGACGATCATCTCCGTGCCGGTCCACACGCTCGTCCGGCCGGCGACTATCGCGATCGGCGCCGGGGGCAGAAGCCGCGATTGGCCGGCCGCCGGGCTCGCGTCAGATCCGGCAATCGAGCCAGATCCGACCGAGGATCGCCGCCGTCGCGACGACGAGAACGAAACCGAGGAGAGCCGAGCGCTTCGCCGTCTTGCCGAGTCTGAACATGGTTCCTCCCTTCGAGGGTGTGTAGCCTTGGTCGCCCTTCGAGTGTGCGCATGAAGACGACGCCGATCCATGGACGCGAGATAGGCGATCAATGGAATTTCGCTCGTGGATAGCTCTGCTCTAGAGCCCGAGCGGGGAGCGGAAGTCGTCGTTTTCGCGCCGGACGGCTCGGAGCTGGCCAACGTCGCGCTGTCGGGCAAGCGCGTGACGGTCGGCCGCCTCCCCGATGTCAACGACATCGCGCTGCAGCCAGACCCTGAGCTCCTCGTCACCCGCGCGTGCCCACCTCACGCTCGAGCGTGAGGGCGCTCGCTGGTTCGTCCTGGACGGCGGCAGCGTCAACGGGACCTTCCTCAGGCGCGGCAGGAGCTTCAGCGGGTGACCGAGCGCACACCGCTCCACGACGGTGACGCCATCTGCGTGCTCGCCTCGATCACGGAGACGCGACGAGCGGCGCTTCTTCGAGCTCGCCTTCCGGGCCACCGGAGACTCGCAGGCGACACGGCCCGTCCCCGAAGCGGCCTCGCTCTCGGCAGAGGCGCCCGAGTGCCTCAGCTACGACACTGGACGAGGCTCGTCTCGTCCTCGTCCGCGGCGACGAGAGGCATGAGATCGAGATCCGCGCACAGGCGCACCTGCTGGTTCGCTACATGGTCGAGCGAAACGCCGCGATCGGCGGCTCTCCCGCGCTCTGCACCCACGATGAGCTGATGCAGGCCGTGTGGGCCGACGAGCCGATGCACACACGTGTCGAGCTGACCAAGCTCGTGTGGGAGCTGCGAAAGAAGCTCGAGCCCTTCAATGCCGAGCACCTGATCGAGAACGAGCGCCGACTCGGCTACCGGATGCGGACGTGTCCGCCGACTCATGACTGAACGACTGACGCCGGGCATCGGCGAGTCGTTCGGCGACTACAGGATCGAGTCGCTGCTCGGACGCGGCGGGATGGGCACCGTCTTCCTCGCGACCCACGAACGGCTCGCGCGCAAGGTCGCGCTCAAGGTGATCGCCCCCGAACCTCGCGCTCGACGAGGACTTCCGGGCGCGGTTCCTCCGCGAGTCCCAGCTCGCAGCCTCGCTCGACCATCCGAACGTGATCCCGATCTACGACGCCGACGAGGTCGACGGCGTCCTCTACCTCGCCATGCGCTACGTGAGCGGGCCGAGCCTGCAGGCGCTGATCAGGGAGCGCGGATCGCTGCCGCCGGCGGAGACGCTGCGGATCGCCGAGCAGATCGGCGGCGCGCTCGACGCCGCGCATCGTGCCGGGCTCGTCCACCGCGACGTCAAGCCGGCGAACATCCTTGTCGCCGAGCCCGGTGACCACGCCTATCTCTGCGACTTCGGTCTCGCCAAGCTCACGAGCTCGAAGGGCATGACCCAGACCGGCTCCTTCCTCGGCACGGTCGACTACTGCGCGCCCGAGCAGATCCAGGGCCGGCCGCTCGACGGCCGCGCGGACATCTACTCCCTCGGCTGTGTCCTCTTCCATTGCCTCGTCGGAGAGGCGCCGTTCGCGCGGGAGAGCGATTTCGCCGTCCTCCAGGCGCATCTGGACGAGCCGCCGCCGGCCCTGTCCAGTGTCCGCCCCGGATCTGCCGCGATCGCTCGACGGGGTCATCACCACGGCGATGGCGAAGGAGCCCGGACGACCGCTACGCGACCGCGGGCGCGCTCGCCTCAGACTTCAAGAAGGCGATTCGCGAGGCCCGGACGACCCCGGCGACGCGCCCGCGCCGATTCCTGCCACCCGGCCACAGAAGACGCTCGTCGCGCGCCCGCGCCGGCCTCTCCGGCGCCGTCGTGGCCGATTGATCGCAGCCGCGATCGTGGTTGTCGCTGCTCGGCGCGGCTGCGGCCGCAGCGTTCCTCGCGACGAGAGACTCTGAGGCGGCGAAGCCGACAGCACCGCGGAGCTTCGGCCGTTCGTCAATCGAATCGAGAACGTCCTCGAACAGTCGGCGGCGGGCCGAGCGCGAGATCGCCACCGCGCTGAAGGGCGGATTCGACTGCTCGATCGCTCCCCGCGAGGCAGGAAGGCGGATCGAGAGCGTGGCCGACAACCGGCAAAGCATCCTCCAGCAGCTCGGCAGCCTCCAGGCTCCCACGGGCCAGGCAGATGACGTCGTCACGCTCCTCCAGCAGGCGCTCCAGCATTCGATCGAGGCCGACCGCCACTATCGCGACGGCTTTGTCGCGGTCGCCGACGTGAAGCGCGGTTGCCCGCTGCCGCCCAACCCCGACTTCAGGCTCGCGGCGAGGTCGGACGCCCGTGCGACGGCGGCGAAGAGGCGTTTCGCTGCGGCTTCGCCCCGCTCGCTCGCCGCTTGCATCGCCGGGTCTGGTCGGCCGGCGAGATCTGAGGCAATCATCAACGGGAGAGGCGTCGTTCGATCTCCCGCAGGTCGAGCCCGTCGATCTCGACGATCTTCCTGCGTGCCGTCTGCCCGCCGACGACGGAGACCCTGGCTCGCGGTACCTCGAGCGCGTCGGCCAGCAACTCGACCAGAGCCGCATTCGCCTTCCCTCGCTCCGGTGCCGCGGCCACTCGAGCGCGCCAGCCGTCGCCATGGCGCCCGACCAGCTCGGTGCGAGACGCGCCCGGCGAGACCGTGACGGTGATCCGCGTCAGGCCGTCAGGTCGCGCGCCATCTCGTCGAAGCAAGCGACGTAGTCGTCCGCGGCTTCCTCGGTGTGCGCGATCGACAGCGTCCACTCCTCCTCGCGCCCAGGCGTCATGAAGATCCCGCGGTTCAGGTTGTAGAGCCAGGCGAGGTCCGCCACCTCGGCGTCCTGGTGCTTCTTGAAGGTCGCGAAGTCGGTGATCTTCTCGTCCGCGAACGTGACGCAGCCCTTGCTTCCGATCCCGACGCTGTAGCCCGGCAGGCCGTGGCGGTCGATGACGTCCTGGCAGCCGGCCAGGAGGCGTTCGTTGATCCGGTCGAGGTGCTGATAGGCGTCGGGCGTCAGCACTTCGAGGAGGCTCGCCTTCGCGGCGGCCATCGTCAACGGGTTGCCGTTGAACGTGCCCACCTGGTACACGGAGCCGTCCTCGACGACGGACATGACCTCCTCCGTGCCGCCGATCGCGCCCGACGGGAGGCCGCCGCCGAGGGTCTTCGCCAGGGTGATCATGTCCGGCTGGACGCCGAAGCGCTCGGTGGCGCCGCCGGCGGCGATCGCGAGGCCCGTCTTGACCTCGTCGAAGATGAGGACGACGTCGTGGCGGCGGGTGATGTCCCGGACGGCCTCGAGGTACCCCTCCTCGGGCATGACGACGCCGATGTTCATCAAGGCCGCCTCCATGATCAGGCAGGCCGGCTTGCGGCCCTCGGCGTCGAGGCGCTCGATGCGGCGCTCGAGCGCTCCCGCATCGTTGAACGGAACCGCGACGGTGAGGTCGGCGACGGCCTGGGGCACGCCTCGCGCCGTAGGGAGTCGAGGGGATGTCGTCGGGATCGACGTTCGTGTCGACGTCGCCGACCGCGACCATGACCCCGTCGTGGTGGCCGTGATACGAGCCGAAGATCTTGAGGAACGTGTCGCGCCCCGTCAGGGCGCGCGCGATCCGGATCGCGTCCATCGTCGCCTCGGAGCCCGAGTTGTTGTAGCGCCACTTCGGGAGCCCGAAGCGGCGGGCAAGCTCCTCGGCGACCTCGATCCCGTCCTCCGTCGGCGCCGCGAAATGCGTTCCGAGCCGGACCCGCTCCTCGACCGCCTTGACGATCGCCGGGTGCGCATGCCCCTGGGGCATCGAGCCGAAGCCGTTGTGGAAATCCCAGAGGTGGCGCCCGTCGGCGTCCCAGACTGAGGCGCCCTCACCGCGCTCGAGGTAGATCGGCCAGGGGTCGCGCACCTGGTACGAGGACGGCACGCCTCCCGGCAGAACCTTCCGGGCGCGCTCGAACATCGCCTTCGAGCCCTGCGTCTGCTCGTCGAGGCGCTTGCTCTCGCGCTGCGTCAGCTCGCGGATGCGGTCACGGTCGAGCTCGATGGGGGTGCGGATTGCTGTCATGCCGGTCGGGCCTCCCGTCGTCGCTGCAGCAGGATGTTGATCGTCATCAGGCTGATCGCGACGACGAAGATCATCGTCCCCATCACGTTAACCTGCGGCGGGGCTCCCACGCGGGCCGCTCCCCAGACGAAGAGCGGGAACGTGATCTCGGACCCGGAGTTGAAGTACGTGATCACGAAGTCGTCCACCGAGAGCGCGAACGACAGGAGCGCGCCCGCCAGGATCGCCGGGGCGATCAGCGGCAGGGTCACCTTGCGGAAGGTCGTCCACTCGTTGGCGCCGAGGTCCATCGCCGCCTCCTCGAGGCTGCGGTCGAACCCGATCAGCCGCGCTTTCACCGTCACGACGACGTAGCTGATGCAGAACATGATGTGGGCGATGAGGATCGTCGTGAACCCGAGGAAGACGTTGAGGTTGATGAAGAGCGTCAGCAGCGAGGCGCCGAGGACGATCTCCGGAGTGGCCATCGGGAGGAAGATGAGAAAGTTCGTCGCGCCGCGGCCGCGGAACCCGTAACGCACGAGCGCGAGCGCGATCAGCGTGCCCAGGGCCGTTGCGACGATGCTCGCGACGAGCGCGATCTCGATCGAGAGCACCATCGCGTCGCTGCAGCCCCGGCACCCCGTCCCAGTTGCGCCAGTGGTCGAGCGTGAAGCCTTGCCACGTGTAGTTGAAGCGGCCGGCCGGGTTGTTGAACGAGAAGAGGATCACGACCCCGATCGGCACGAGCAGATAGGCGAACGCGAGCATCGCGTACACGGTGAGCAGGTGCCGGCGAACGAATTTCATCCGGTCAGCTTCTCCGTCCCGATCGCCCGGGCGTAGATCGCGATCAGCACGAGGATGACGGCCATCAGCGTGAACGAGAGCGCGGCGGCGGACGGGTAGTCCCCCAGCTCCAGGAACTTGGACTGGATGACGTTCCCGATCATCGCCTGCTTGGGCGTGCCGAGCAGCTCGGCGTTGATGAAGTCACCCGCCGCCGGGATGAACGTCAGCAGCGTCCCCGCCACGACTCCGGGAAGCGACAGCGGCAGCGTCACGCGCAGGAACGCCTGGACGCGGCTCGCGTACAGATCCTCCGCTGCTTCGATCAGGCGCTCGTCGATCTGCTCCAGGGACACGTACAGCGGCAGCACCATGAAGGGCAGGAAGTTGTAGGTGATCCCCGCCACGACGGCCGTCGAGGTCGCGAGGAGGCGGCCGCTGTCCCCGAGGATGCCCACGTCGCGAAGCAGACTGACGACGAGGCCCTGGTCGGCGAGGATCGTCTGCCAGGCGAGCGTCCTGATCAGGTACGTGACGAAGAAGGGCGCGATGATGAGGATCAGGAGCAGGCTCTTCCAGCGGCCGCCGCGGAAAGCGATCCAGTAGGCGAGGGGGTAGCCGATGCCGAGCGCGAACACCGTCGCGAGCCCTGCGTAGACGAGCGAGCGGATCAGCTGTTCGCGGTACCGGTCGATGCCGTCCCAGTAGTTGCCCCACGCCCAGTCGAATGCGTACCCGACGTCGAACGTGCCCGTCTCGAGCGACTGGTAGGCCAGAAACCCGAGCGGCACGATGAAGAACACCGCCAGCCAGGCCAGCCCGGGGACGAGCAGGAGGTACGGAGTGAGCCAGGGGTGGCGGTGGAGAAACCCCAACGGTCTTCCTTACGCGCCGAGCACGGCCTGCCATGCCTCCTGGTACTTGACGTTCTTGAGGGCCGCCGGGTCGATCTGGTGCACCTGGGACAGCGTCTCTTCCGTCGGGAAGATGAGCTGGTTGTTCGCGGTCTCCGGATCGGTCTTGGCGAGCTCTTCCTTGGCGCCTTTCACCGGCGTCACGTAGTTGATGTAGGCGGCGAGCTTGGCCGCCACCTTCGGGTCGTAGACGAAGTTCATGTAGACGGAGGCGGTGTAGACGTCGCCGCCCTTCGGGATGAGCATGTTGTCCGTCCAGATCATCCCGCCCTGCTGCGGGATGCCCCACTTCAGGTTCGCGTTGTCGGCCTGGAGCTGGACGATGTCGCCTGACCACGCGAGGGCAGCCTTCAGATCGCCGTTCGAGAGCGGCCCGGTGTAGTCGTTGCCGGTGAAGCGGCGGATGTGCCCCGAGTCGGACGCGGCCTTCACGCGCTCGAGAGCACGGTTGAACGAGTCGTCGGTCACCTTGCTCGGGTCGTCGCCGTTGGCGAGCATCACGACGCCGAGCGAGTCCGAGAAGTTGTCCAGCATCGTCACGCGGCCCTTGAGGTCAGGGTCCTCGAGGAGCTGGTCGATCGTGGTGATCGGCTTGGTCTGCTTGGCGTCGTAGGCGATGCCCGTCATGCCGGACTGCCACGGGAGGCTGAACTCGCGGTCGGGGTCGAAGGGCGGGCTCTTCTGCACGTCGACGAGGTTGGCGATGTTCGGGATCGCGTCCTTGTCGAGCTTCTCGGCCCAGTCCCTGTCGATCATCATCGAGAGGTAGCGCTCGTTGTCGGTCAGGACGATCAGGTCGCGGTCGATCGACTGCCCACGGGAGAGCGGGCCCTGGATCTTCCCGAAGTACTCGGAGTTGGAGTTGATGTCCTCCGTGTAGACGACGTTCACCCCGAACTTCTGCTTGAACTCGTCGAGCGTCGGCCGTTTCTTCGTCTTCTCGTCGACGTCGATGTAGAGCGTCCAGTTCGAGAAGCGGAGCGTCTTCGCAAGCTCCTTCTTGCCGGAGCTTCCGCCATCGCTTTCGCCGCCGCACGCGGCCGCAAAACCGGGAATCGAGACGAGTGCGGCGCCGAACGTGGCGCGGCGGATCAGCTCTTGCCGGGTGAGTCGAGGATTCACTGTGCCTCCTCCGAGATGTCGACGACGAAGGTCGCTTCGGGGTCGAAGCCGACCGTGATGGGATCGCCCGGCGCCGCAAGTCCTGCACCCGGCTCCGAGTTCTGCACGTACACCGTGAGGCGCCCCGCGGGAGTGTCGACGACGTACTGGGTCGACACGCCGACGTAGGCGCGCTCGAACACCTTGCCCGCGAGCGTGTTGACCTCGCCTCCGATCCGGATCTTCTCCGGCCGGATGCCGACTGCGACCCGGCCCGTGCGTCCCTGTAGGGCGTCAGGCAGCACACGCACCTCGGTGCCGCCGTCGAGGCGGATCGTGTCGGCGCCGGACGCCACGCCCGGGAGCAGGTTGGAGACTCCGAGGAAGCTCGCCACGAAGTCCGTCCTCGGCCGCTCGTAGAGCTCGCTGGGCGGCCCGAGCTGCTCGACCTGGCCGCGGTTCATGACGGCGATCGTGTCCGCCATGGTCATGGCCTCCTCCTGGTCGTGCGTCACGTGGACGAAGGTCACGCCGAGCTCGCTCTGGATCAGCTTGAGCTCGAGCTGCATCTGCCGGCGCAGCTTGAGGTCGAGCGCTCCGAGCGGCTCGTCGAGCAGCAGCACGCGCGGCCGGTTCACGAGCGCGCGGGCGAGGGCGACCCGCTGCTGCTGGCCGCCCGAGAGCTGGCGCGGCTTGCGGGACTCGAGGCCGGCGAGATCGACGAGCTTGAGGATCTCCCGCACCCGTCCCCCGATGTGGTTCCTGAGGACTCCCGAGCGGCGCAGCCCGAACGCGATGTTCTCGAAGACGGAGAGGTGCGGGAAGAGCGCGTAGCTCTGGAAGACCGTGTTCACGTCGCGCTTGTACGGCGGCAGCCCGAGCACGCTTTGGCCGCCGAGGAAGATCGCTCCCGCGGTGGGCTCCTCGAAGCCGCCGATCATGCGTAGCGTCGTCGTCTTCCCGCAGCCGGAGGGCCCGAGGAGGGCGAAGAAGCTGCCGGCCGGGATCTCGATCGACACGTCGTCGACCGCGACCATGTCGTCGAAGCGCTTGGTGACGTTCTCGAGCCGTACGTCGGCAGGCTCGGAGACGACTTCGTGACGCCTGCTCGACTCTGCTCGCCGACAGCCACTCGAGCTCAGTCCAGCTTGACCATGACGTGCTTGATCTGCGTGTAGTCCTCGAGCGAGTACGCAGACAAGTCCTTGCCGTAGCCGGACTGCTTGTAGCCGCCGTGCGGCATCTCGGAGACGAGCGGGATGTGGTCGTTGATCCAGACCGTCCCGAACTCGAGCTTGCGCGCGGCGTTCAACGCCCGGGCCACATCGCGCGTGAAGACCGACGCGGCGAGCCCGTAGGGCACGTCGTTTGCCCACTCGAGCGCCTGGTCGTCGTCCGCGAAGCGCTGGACGGTGACGACGGGCCCGAAGACCTCCTTCTGCACGATCTCGTCCGTCTGGTCGACGTCGACGACCACCGTCGGCTTGACGAAGAAGCCGCGGTCGCCGTTCGTCTCGCCGCCGGTCAGCACCTTGGCGCCCTTCGCCCGCTCGAGGAAGCCGAGCACCCGGTCCTGCTGCGCCTTCGAGATGACGGGGCCCATCTCGATGTCGTCGCCCGAGGCCGGATCTCCGACCTTCATCGACTCGACCGCCGGCACGAGCTCTTCGAGGAGCTTGTCGTAGATCTTCGGGCCGGCCATCACGCGAGAGGCTGCAGTGCAGTCCTGGCCCGAGTTCCAGTAGCCGCCGATCTTGATCGCCTCGGCCACCTGGGCCGGATCGGCGTCGTCGAAGACGATCACCGGCGCCTTGCCGCCGAGCTCGAGGTGCACGCGCTTGAGCGTCTCGGCCGCCGCGCGGGCGATCTCCTTTCCCGTCGCCACGTCGCCGGTCAGCGAGACCATGCGCACGTCGGGGTGACGCACGATCCCGGCGCCGACAGGCTCACCGTCGCCGGTGATGATGTTCAGGACTCCCGCCGGGATGATGTCGGCGGCCAGCTGCGCGAAGCGGAGCGTCGAGAGCGGCGTCTGCTCGGACGGCTTGAGGACCGAGGTGTTGCCCGCGGCGAGCGCCGGCGCGAACTTCCAGACGGCCATCATCAGCGGGTAGTTCCAGGGGGCGATCTGGCCGACCACGCCGATCGGCTCGCGCCGGATCATGGACGTGTAGCCCCGCATGTACTCGCCGGCCGAGCGTCCTTCCAGCAGGCGTGCAGCGCCCGCGAAGAAACGGATGTTGTCGGAGCAGACGGGCATCTCGTCCGCGGCGGCCGCCAGCGGCTTGCCGACGTTCTGCGACTCGATCTGCGCCAGCTCGTCGGTGTTCTCGTCGATCACGTCGGCGAGCTTGAGCAGGACCTCGGCCCGCTCGCCGGGGGTCGACTCGCGCCACTCCGGGTAGGCCTGCTTGGCCGCCTGAACCGCGCGGTCGACGTCCGCCTCGGTGCCCTTCGGGACCTCGGCGATGACCTCGCCGGTCGCGGGGTTGACGATCTGCTCGACGCCGCCTTCCGCAGCATCGACCCACTCGCCGCCGACGAAGTTCTTGTAGGACGCCACAGTCACGCTCATCGAAACCTCCTCGTCTCGGCGCCAACCTATCTCATTGCTTGACGCCGGCTGCGGCTCCTGTGGTGCCCCCGACGCCGACCGGTTCGCGGGTCAGACGCACCGCGATCCAGACTGGGATCACCGAGAGCAGGATCACGACGACTGCGACGACGTTGATGACCGGCAGCTGCTGAGGTCGAGCGAGATTCGTGAAGATCCAGATCGGGAGCGTCTGCTCGGCGCCGGATGTAAACGTCGTGACGATGACTTCGTCGAAGGAGAGCGCGAAGGCGAGCAGGCCTCCGGCCAGGAGCGCCGTCCTGAGCTGCGGGAAGGTGACAAAGCGAAACGTCTGCCACGCGTCGGCGCCGAGATCCGACGAGGCCTCCTCGAGGAACGGCGAGGCGCGTCGAAGCCGGGCGATCACGTTGTTGTAGACGACGACGATGCAGAACGTTGCATGCCCGATCACGATCGTCAGCAGCCCGAAGTCGATCCCGAACCGGATGTACGAGGCGTTCAGCGCCATCCCGGTCACGATTCCCGGCAGCGCGATCGGGAGGATGACGAGGAACGAAATCGTCTCTCGGCCGAAGAAGCTGTGCCGGGCCACGGCGAGCGACGCGAGTGTTCCGAGCACGAGTGCGATCGCCGTCGCCACGACCCCGCACTTGACCGAGAGCCAGAGTGCGCTTCGCACGTCGTCGTCCCTCCACGCGACCCCGAACCAGTCGGTCGTGTAGCTGTTGATCGGCCAGCCCTGCGTGATGTCCTCGTTGAACGCGTAGAGCCCGATCACGAGCAGTGGCAGGTAGATGAACGCCAGGGTCGCAGCCGTAGCGAGCCTGAGCAGGACGCCGCCGACGGTCATAGGCTCTCGAAGGCGCCGGCCCGCCTTGCGAGGGCCAGGTAGACGACCATGATCAGGACCGGGATCGTGGCGAAAGCGGCGGCGAACGGCAGGTTGTTCGCGACGCCGACGTTCGTGTAGACGACGTTCCCGATGAAGTTCGTGTTTCCGACGACCTGCGGCGTGATGTAGTCGCCGAGGGTCAGGGAGAACGTGAAGATCGAGCCGGCGACGATCGCAGGGAAGGCGAGCGGGAAGACGACGCGCCTGAAGGTCCCGAGCCCGCGCGCGCCGAGGTCGGACGAGGCCTCGAGCAGCGAGTTGGGGATGCGCTCGAGCCCCGCGTAGATCGGCAGGATCATGAACGGCAGCCAGAGGTAGCTGAACACGAGCCACGTGCCGGTGGTCGTGTAGCCGGGCCCTTCGAGGCCGAACGGCTCGAGTAACCAGTTCAACGGGCCCTGACCTGACAGGACGATCCGCCACGCGTAGACCTTGACGAGGTAGCTCGCCCACAACGGCGTCAGGATCGCGACGACGAGGATGCCCCGGGTCCTCGGCGACGCGACTCGGGCCATGTAGTAAGCGATCGGGATCGCGAGGACCGCGTCCGTGACGGTCACGGCCGCCGCGAGCCCGACCGTTCGCAAGGTGATGCGCCGGTAGACGTCCTGCTCCCAGAGGGTCCGGAAGTTGTCGAAGGTGAACTCGTGGACGATGTCGCCGGTGAAGGGATCCACCTTCCAGACCGCTGTGATGAAGAGCACCGCCAGCGAGCCGAGGTAAAGGACACCGAGCCACGCGAGCGGCGAAGCGAGGAGGACGGTGACCCGCGCGCGCGGGTGCCGGAAGAGAAAGGACGAGAGGCGCCGCCCCGGGCCTTCGCGGGGCGGCGCCTCTCCGTGAGCGGCCGAGCTCAGGCGGCTAACCCTTGATCTCGGTCCAGGCCGCGGTCCATTCGGAGTAGTCCTTGCACACCTCGCCTCGGTCGTCGCCGCAGTCCTTGATCGGCGTCTTCCAGTACGCGACGTTCGAGAAGTACTCCTCGTCCTGCGCGTGGAATGTCTCGCAATGGTTCTTGTCCTTCGTCAGGCTGCAGGCCTCGGCGTTGACCGGGGCCTCCCCGAAGTACTCCGTCGCCTTGGCGTTCGCCGCCGGCGAGATGATGTAGTTCATCCAGAGGTACATGCAGTTCGGGTTCTTGGACTTGGACGCGATCATCCACGTGTCCGACCAGCCCGTCGAGCCCTCCTTCGGGAGGATTCCTTGCACCGGCACCTTCGCCCCGGTCAGCTGATTGACCTGGTACTGCCACGTCGTGCCGACGACGCTGTCCTTGTTGGTGAACGCCTGGATCTCCTTGGCCGCGTCCGACCAGTACTCACCGATGTTCGCGTTCTGCTCCTTGAGCAGGTCGACGGCGGCCTGGAACTGCGCGTCGTCGAGCTCGTAAGGATCGGTGATGTTGAGGTCGGGCTGGGTCGCCTTCAGGTAGACGGCGGCGTCCGCGATGTAGATCGGGCTGTCGTACGCCGTGATCTTGCCCTTGTACGGCGAAGTGGCCTCCCAGACGACGCTCCAGCTGTCGGGGGCGGGCTTGACGACATCCGTCCGGAACATCAGCAGGTTCGCCCCGCGCCCGTGCGGCACGCCGTACGGCACGTCGTCCACGGTGTTGTGCGCCTGGCCCTTGAGGCCGTCGAAGACCATGTCGTAGTTCTCGATCATGTCGAGGTCGACCTCGGCCACGTCGCCGCCGGCGATCAGGCGCAGTGTTGCGTCGCCGGACGCCGAGACGCCGTCGTAGCTGCCCGTCTTCATCAAGGTCACCATCTCGTCCGAGGTTGCTCCGACCTTCGAGTTGACCTTGCAGCCCGTCTCCTGCTCGAACGGGGTCACCCAGTCCTTCTCGACGTAGCCGGCCCAGTTGATCAGGTTCACCTGACCCTCTTCGCGGGCGCTTTCCTTGATCGCCTCGATGTCGCTGCCCAGCCCTTCGACGCTCGCTGACCCGTTGCCGTCGCCGTCGTCTTCACCGCCGCAGCTAGCCGCGGCGAAAGCGAAGAAAATGAGCAGGCTGGTCAGCGCAAGCGCGCCGAGAGCCCGCCGTCTCCATGTCGTCATGCGTCCTTCCTCTCCGACCCCGGGTCGATTTCGTATGTGTGCTCACGGCGCCATTGGAGGCGCACGTTCTTTCCTCGAGCTTCGAGCGCCTCGGCGGACGAGACCTCGAGGTTCTGCCGGACGACCATGAGTCGCCCGCCTGCGTCCAGTTCGACGATGTACCTCGTGACCATGCCGACGTAGACGACTTCGCTGATCTGGCCCGACTCTACGTGGGCGCCGGCCTCGGCCTGGTCGTCAGCGTCGAGCATGCGGATCTTCTCCGGGCGCACGGTGAAGCGGCTCGGGCGGCCGTTCAGCGTCCGCTCGAGTACGTTCGAGACGCCTACGAAACCGGCCACGAACTCGCTCTGCGGTCGCTCGTACACGTCCGCGGGACTTCCGACCTGCTCGATGCGGCCCTCGTTGAAGACGGCCAGGCGGTCGCTCATCGTCAGCGCCTCTTCCTGGTCGTGCGTGACGTAGATGAACGTGATGCCGACGTCGCGCTGGATTCGCTGGAGCTCGATCTGCATCTCCTGCCGGAGCTTGAGGTCGAGCGCGCCCAGGGGCTCGTCGAGTAGGAGCACCTGCGGCTCGTTGACGATCGCTCTTGCGAGCGCGACCCGCTGCCGCTGGCCTCCCGAGAGCTGCGAGGGGCGTCGTGGGCCGAGCCCCGCGAGCCGCACGACCTCCAGAGCCTCCTCTACCCGTTTGCCCCTGATGCCCCGGCGAACTCCTTTCACCCGCAGGCCGTAGCCGACGTTCTCCGCGACCGTCATGTGCGGGAAGAGCGCGTAGTCCTGGAAGACCGTGTTGACGTCTCGCGCGTACGGCGGCCGCGCCGTGACGTCGGTTCCGCTGAGCAAGACGCGACCCTCGTCGGGCTGCTCGAAGCCGGCGATGAGCCTGAGCGTGGTCGTCTTCCCGGAGCCGGACGGCCCCAGCATCGTGAAGAACTCACCGTGCTGGACCTCCAGGTCGACTCCGTCGACGGCCGCAACGTCACCGTAGGACTTGCGTAGCGACTGCAGGGTGACGTCAGGCGCCGGCGTCGCCAAGCACGCGCTCCAGGATTTCGAGACCCTGAGAGAGATCCTCGTCGGAGATGACGAGCGGAACGAGGATCCGGATCACGTTGCCGTAGGTGCCGCACGAGAGCAGGAGCAGGCCGTGCTCGCGCGCGGCGGCCGTCGTCGCCTTCGCGAGGTCGGGAGCCGGCTCCTTCGATTCCTTGTCTCGAACGAGCTCGACCGCCTGCATGGCGCCTAGCCCTCGTACTTCGCCGCACTGGTCGCTTCTGCCCTGGATTTCCTGGAGCCGGCCCGCGATGAGATCAGTCAGCTCGTCCGCGCGCGCACGCCAGTTGTCCGAGGCGACCTCGTCCAGCACGGCCAGGGCTGCAGCGCACGCGACCGGGTTGCCGCCGAAGGTCCCTCCGAGCCCGCCGGGCTCGACGGCGTCCATGATCTCGGCCGGGCCCGTGACCCCCGCGAGCGGGAGGCCGCCGCCGAGCGACTTGCCGGACACGATGAGATCCGGCTCGACGCCGTAGTGCTCGATGGCCCAGACCGGGCCGGTGCGGCCGGTGCCCGACTGCACCTCGTCGTCGACGTAGAGCGCACCGTGCTTTTGGCACAGCTCGAGCAGCCGAGCCGGGAAGTCGTCAGGGAGTGGAATGAACCCGCCCTCACCCTGCACCGGCTCGACGACGACGCAGCCGATCTCGTGCTCGGCGAGGAGCGACTCGACTTCGCCAAGCGAGTCGTCCGAGGAGACGCCGCGGTACGGGTACGGGCCGGGCGCACGGTAGACCTCGGGGGCGAACGGGCCGAAGCCGCGCTTGTAGTCCTCCTTGTGCGTCATCGTCATCGTGAGCAGCGTCCGGCCGTGGAAGGCGTTCTCGAAGACGACGACGCCGGGCTTCCCTGTCGACGCGCGCGCGATCTTGACCGCGTTCTCGACGGCCTCGGCGCCCGAGTTCATGAGCAGGCTCTTCTGGTCGCCGCTCCCACACGGGCGAGAGCTCGCCCAGGCGGCGGCAGACGTCGATGTACGGCTCGTACAGCCCGACCATGAAGCACTGGTGGAGGTAGCGGTCGACCTGCTCGTGGATCGCGGCCACCGCCGGCGGGAATCCGTGGCCGGTGTTCTGGCAGCCGAGACCGCCGGCGAAGTCGATGTAGACCTTGCCGTCGACGTCCTCGACCTTGGCCCCTTCGGCGCGGGCGACCACGATCGGCGTCGTGGCGATTCCCCGCGCCACGTGGCGCTCGCGCGCAGCGATCACGCGCTCCGAGGACGTGCCCTGCTCGATCGCCATCGCGCCGATTCTCGCACGAAGTCCTCAGCGAACCTTGGTGATCCTGCTTCAATCGCACCGTGATCGCGGTCATCGGCGCCGCCGGGACGATCGGACGGATCGTCGTCGACTTCCTCGAGGAGTGGGGGGTGGACGTCGCTCGCCGGGACTACACGGCTCGAGGGCGACGAGCACGTCGACGCGTCGGATGCTGCCTCCGTGGCGCGTGCGCTGGCCGGCTCCGACGTCGTGGTCAACTCCGTCGCCTACCGGCTGAACGTGCCTGTCATGCGCGGGGCGCTGGAGGCCGGGGCCCACTACGTCGACCTCGGGGGGCTCTTTCACGTCACGCGTCTTCAGCTCGAGCTCGACCACGACTTCCGCGCTGCGGGGCTGACCGCGATCCTCGGCATGGGCTCGGCGCCCGGGAAGTCGAACCTGCTCGCGAGGGCCGCCGTGGAGCGGCTCGGTAGCGAGCCGTTGTCGATGGAGATCTGGGCGGCCTCGCGGGACCCTGCTGCTGCGGATCACCCGTTTCCCGCGCCCTACTCGGTGCGGACGCTGCTCGACGAGCTGCAGATGAAGCCGATGGTCGTGCGCGACGGTGAGGTCGTGGAGACCGAACCGCTGTCGGGCGAGGCGGAGCGCGAGTTCCCGGAGCCGATCGGGCGGGCGAAAGGCATTTACACGCTGCACTCCGAGCTGGCGACCCTGCCCGCCGCTTATCCGAGCCTGCGCGAGGCGAGCTTCCGTCTGTGCCTGGCTCCTGGGCTGCTCGACAAGCTGCTCGCGCTCGAGGAGGGCGAGGAGCCCGAGCCCTATGTGCAGTCGGAGCAGGCGGCCGCCGCACACGTCGTGGACGTCGCCGGCAACGGCTCGCGTGTCGTCGGGATGACCTGGACGCGCGGGGGAAGCGCCCGTTCGACGGCGGAGCCTGCGGCCCGCGCCGCGGTCGAGATCGCCGAGGGGCGGCTGTCGGCGCAGGGCGTGCACGCGCCCGAGGCGGCGGTCTCCGACCCGGAGGCGTTCCTCGGCCTGCTCGACACCGAGGTCAGCTGGACGCCGTAACACTCCTGGCTCGAAGCCGGCACCAACGCGTGACATTTGCGCCGCTAGCGTGGCCGGCATGGCAGCGAAAGCAGCAACACCCTGGGGTCAGGCGACCCTCCTCGAGGAGCTGACGGTTCAGCAGCGGGCCGGCGACAAGCGCTTCGCGTCGGTCGTGCAGCTCCTCGAGAGCCCGTCGGGCGAGCGGCTCGTCCGGTTCGCGTACTCGACCGACGGGACGGCTCGGCGCGGGCCCGTCACGCTCCGCGCGCGTGACATCGAGAAGCTGCGCGAGGCGCTCGGAAAGCACCCCGGATTGGAGGAGACCTTGCGCCTCTAGACCGAAACAGCCATGCGCTCGCGGACGGCGTCCACGACCGAGCCCAGGACGAGCGCCCCGTCTGTGGAGCCGACGAGCGGATCGACGGCGTGCTCGGGGTGGGGCATGAGGCCCATGACGTTGCCCTCGGCGTTGATCACGGCGGCGATGTCGGCGACCGAGCCGTTCGGGTTCGCCGCGTAGCGGAGGACGATCTGTTCGTTGGCCTCGAGCTCGTCGAGGAGCTCGGCGTCGGCGAAGAAGCAGCCTTCGCCGTGCTTGATGGGAATCGTCACGTCCTGGCCGGGCTCGCAGCGCGAGGTGAAGGGCGTGTCTGTGCGCTCGACGCGCATGGTCACGTCACGGCAGACGAACGAGAGCGACGCGTTCGGGCGCAGCGCGCCCGGGAGGAGGCCGGCCTCACAGAGGATCTGAAATCCGTTGCAGATGCCGAGGACGAGCCCGCCCTCGGCGGCGAAGTCGGCAACCGCCTGCATGGCCGGCGAGAAGCGGGCGATCGCGCCGCAGCGCAGGTAGTCGCCGTACGAGAAGCCGCCCGGCAGGATGACCGCACCGACGTCGGGCAGGTCGGCCTCTCCGTGCCAGACCATCACCGCCTCCGCGCCGAGGCCATCGAGGGCCAGCGCCGCATCGCGGTCGTCGTTCGAGCCCGGGAAGACGAGGACGCCGATGCGAGGCTTCACTGCAGCTCGATCTCGTAGCTCTCGATCAGCGGGTTGGCGAGCAGCTCGGCGCACATCTTCTCGACCTGCTCGCGCGCCTCGGCCTCGTTCGTCGCCTCGACCTCGAGGTCGACGAGCCGGCCGACGCGCGCAGCTTCGACCGAGAAGCCCAGATGCCGCAGCGAGTTCTCGACCGCCTCGCCCTGGGGATCGAGGATCCCCGGCTTCGGCCTGACGAGCACGGAGACCTTCATCGAGAGACCACTCCCGGGTCGGCCGCGTAGTCGTCGAAGGAGATCCCGGTCAGCCGTTCGAACGCCTCGATGTAGCGCGCCCGCGTCCCGGTGACGACGGCGTCCGGCAGCTCGGGGCCCGGGGCCGTCTTGTCCCAGCCGAGCGACTCGGCGTAGTCGCGGACGAACTGCTTGTCGAACGACGCCTGGCCCCTGCCCGGCTCGTACTCGTCGGCCGGCCAGAAACGAGACGAGTCGGGGGTGAAGGCCTCGTCGGCGAGCACGAGCGTGCCGGTCTCGTCGAGGCCGAATTCGAACTTCGTGTCGGCGATGATGATCCCGCGACCCGCCGCGTGCTCAGCCGCGAATCGGTAGAGCTCGATCGCGACGCGCTCGACGTCGGCGAGCTGCTCGGCTCCGACGAGCTCGGCGGCCTGGTCGCGCGTGATGTTCTCGTCGTGCCCCTCCGTCGCCTTGGTCGACGGCGTGAAGATCGGCTCTGGCAGCTGCTCGGACTCGCGCAGCCCTTCCGGGAGGCGGTGACCGGACACCTCACCGGTCGCCTGGTAGTCCTTCCAGCCCGAGCCCGTGATGTAGCCGCGGATGACGACCTCGACCGGAAGCATCTCGAGCCGCCGGCACTCCGTCGACCGCCCGTCGTCGCGAATGCCGAGCAGGTGGTTCGGAGCAGATGTCCTTCGTGCGGGCGAACCAGAACGCCGAGAGGCCGGTCAGCACGCGGCCCTTGTCGGGGATCTCCGTCGGCAGGACGACGTCGAAGACCGAGATGCGGTCGCTGGCGACGAGCAGCAGCCGCTCGTCGTCGAGCGCGTAGAGCTCGCGCACCTTTCCGCTTCCTACGTGGACGGCCTCAGGCATGAACGGGCTCCTCCTTTCGGGTCAGCGTTTGCAACCGGTCGAAGATCGCATCCACGTGACGGGTGTACGAATCCAGATCGAAGACCGCGTCGAGCGCGGCGGCGTCGAGGTGCTTGGCGATCTCCTGGTCTTCGCGCGCGAGCTCGGTGAAGTCGCGCTCCTCCTCCCAGGCGCGCATCGCGTGCGCCTGGACGAGCCGGTACGCCTCGTCCCGGGACAGTCCGGCGTCGACGAGCGCGAGCAGCAGGCGCTGGCTGAAGAAGAGCCCGTGGCTCGAGTCGAGGTTGCGGCGCATGCGCTCGGGGCTGACGACGAGCCCTTCGACGAGCCAGGCGAGCTTGTCCAGCATGTAGTCGAGCGCGAGGAATGAGTCCGGGATGACGACGCGCTCGGCCGACGAGTGCGAGATGTCGCGCTCGTGCCAGAGCGCGACGTTCTCGAGCCCCACGAGCGCGTTGGCGCGCACGACGCGGGCCAGCCCGCAGATCCGCTCGGCCACCACCGGGTTCTTCTTGTGCGGCATCGACGACGAGCCCTTCTGTCCTTTGCCGAACGGCTCCTGCACCTCGGCGACCTCGGTCCGGGCGAGGTGCCGGATCTCGAGCGCGAACTTCTCCAGAGAGGCGGCGCAGACGGCGAGCGCGGACGAGCAGCTCGGCGTGCCGGTCGCGCTGGATGATCTGCGTCGAGGCCGGCGCCGGCTCGAGGCCGAGCTGCTCGCAGGCCAGGCGCTCGACCTCAGGGTCGGTGACCGAGTACGTGCCGACGGCGCCCGAGAGCTTGCCGACGCGGATCCCCTCGAGCGCGCGGGCCAGCCGCCGTCGGGCACGGTCGAGCTCGAAGGCCCAGACGGCGAGCTTGAGTCCGAAGGTCGTCGGCTCGGCGTGCACCCCGTGCGTGCGACCGATCGTCAGCGTGTTCCGGTGCTCCTCGGCCCGCGCGACGACGGCGTCGAGGGCGCGCTCGATCCCGGAGAGGATCAGCTCCGCCGGCCTCGCGGATCTGCAACGCGAGCGCGGTGTCGACGACGTCGGAGGACGTGAGCCCGTAGTGGAACCAGCGACCCTCCGGGCCGAGCCCCTCTGCGACGGCGTCGACGAACGCGGCCAGGTCGTGCTGGGTCTTCTCTTCGAGCTCGGCGACGCGGGCCGGGGAGGGCGGGCGGGCGGCGGCGCGGATCTCGCGGGCCGCATCGGCCGGGACGACCCCGACCTCGGCCCACGCATCGAGCGCTGCCAGCTCGACCTCGAGCCAGCGCTCGAGCTTGCCCTCCTCCGACCAGATCCTCGACATGGCCGGGCGGGAGTAGCGGGAAATCACTGTTTGGAGTCTAGAGGCGGGCTGCTGCGGTTACTCGTCGAGCAGCGCGAGGATCCTTGCAGCGAGGATCGCCGCGTTCCGTCCGCCGTCGACCGAGACGCAGGCGACGGGCACGCCCGGCGGCATCTGCGCGATGGCCAGCAGCGCGTCGAGCCCGTCCGCCACCGACTTGCTCGAGCGCAAGGGGACGCCGATCACCGGCAGCTCGCTGTAGGCGGCGACCACGCCCGGCAGCGCCGCCGCCATCCCCGCGCCGGCGATGAGGACGCGGATCCCGCGCCCCTGCGCGTTCGTCGCGTACTCGGCGACGCCGATGCGGGTCGCGGTGCGCCGAGAGGACGTTCAGCTCGTTCGGGATTCCACGCTCGTCGAGCTCCTTGACCGCAGCCGAGATCGCTTCGCGATCAGACTCCGAGCCGATCAGGATCCCGACGAGCGGCCCGTCAGGAGCCAACCCTCACCGCCCCTTCGGCGATGTCGCGCCGGTAGTGCGCGCCGTCGAACGAGATCAGCTCGCAGGCCGCGTACGCGCGGGCGCGCGCTTCCTCGAGCGTGTCCGCAGTCGCGGTGACGTTGAGGATGCGACCGCCGTTCGTGACCAGCCGACCGTCTCGCACAGCCGTGCCCGCGTGGAAGACGACCGCACCACCGGCCTCCGCTGCCTCGACGCCTTCGATGGGCGTCCCGGAGTCGCTCGACTCGGGGTAGTTCCCGGCGGCGACGGCGACCGTCACCGCAGCGCGGTCGCTGACCGCCAGCTCGATCTCGCTCAGATCACCCTGGGCGGCCGCAAGCAGCGCGCCGAGCAGGTCACCCTCGATGCGCGGCAGGATCACCTGGGTCTCGGGATCGCCGAAGCGGCAGTTGAACTCCAGGACGCGAGGCCCGTCGGGGGTGAGCATCAGCCCGGCGTAGAGGAGCCCGGTGAAGGGCGATCCGCGCTTCGCCAGCTCCGCGAGCACCGGCAGGTGGACGGTCTCGAGCAGCTCGTCGAGCTCTGCCGGGCCGACCTCGGGGACCGGGGAGTACGCGCCCATGCCACCCGTGTTGGGGCCTTCGTCGCCGTCTCCGACCCGCTTGTAGTCGCGCGCGGCCGCGAGCGCCAGCCCGCCGGCCCCGTCGCAGATCGCGAAGATCGACACCTCGTCGCCCTCGAGCAGCTCCTCGATGACCCAGCTCTCGCCGAGCGTGCGTACCGCATGGAGCGCCGCGTCGAGCTCGCGCCTGCGTGCGGCACATGAAGACGCCCTTGCCGGCTGCCAGCCCGTCCGCCTTGACCACACACGGCGGGCGGGCGACGGACATCGTCTCGGCTGCGGGCACGCCCGCGTCGCGCATGATCTCCTTCGCAAACGCCTTGGAGCCCTCGATTCGCGCCGCGGCCGCGCTCGGGCCGAAGACGGAGATGCCCGCCATCCGCAGCTCGTCGGCGACACCTGCGACGAGGGGAGCCTCGGGGCCGACGACCACGAGGTCGGCCGGGAGGTTCCGCGCCAGCTCGATCAACGACTCGCCGTCCTCCGCGTGAATCGGGTGGCAGGTGCCGAGCTGGGCGATGCCCGGGTTTCCAGGGGCCGTGTGCAGCTCTTCGAGCTCCGGGCTCTGCGCGAGCTTCCACGCCAGTGCGTGCTCGCGTCCTCCCGATCCGACTAGGAGCACTTTCACCGGCGCGAGCCTAACCGAGTACGGCTTCGACGCCTCGCCGTGAGAGCACGTGCTCGCGGGAAGCACCGGTGCCGATCAGGCAGACCTCGACGCCGAGCTCGCCGCTCGACGAACTGCACGTACTCGCGCGCGCGCGCGGGGAGCTGTGACACATCGTCGAGACCGTTGAGCTCCTCCTCCCAGCCGGGCAGCACTTCGTAGACCGGCTCGCAATGGTGGAAGTCGCTCTGGTGCGCCGGAAACTCGGACGTCTCGGTTCCGTCGCGGAGGCGGTAGCGGACGCAGACGGGCAGCTCGGAGAACGACGAGAGCACGTCGAGCTTCGTCAGAGCGAGCGACGTGAGGCCGTTCAGGCGGGCGGCGTAACGCAGGCCGACGATGTCGAGCCACCCACAGCGCCGCTCCCGGCCGGTGACCGTGCCGTACTCGCCGCCGAGCTCGCGAAGCCGCTCCTGGTCCGGCCCTTCGATCTCGGTGGGGAAGGGCCCCTCGCCCACGCGTGTGACGTACGCCTTCGCGACGCCGATCACACGGTCGATCCGGGTCGGTCCGATGCCGAGGCCGGTCGCGGCGGCGCCTGCGATCGGGTTCGACGAGGTGACGAACGGATACGTGCCGTGATCGAGGTCGAGCAGCGTGGCCTGCGCGCCTTCGCAGAGCACGCCCTTGCCGTCGCGTAGCGCACTGGTCGACGAGCAGAGACGTGTCCGCGATGTAGGGACGGAGCCGCTTCGCGTAGCTCTCGGTGCCGGTGACGATCTCCTCCAGGTCGAGAGGTGCCGCGCCGTAGACGCGCTCGAGCCAGACGTTCTTCTCGGCGAGCGCGACCTCGATCTTCTGGTGCAGGATCTTGGGGTCGAACAGGTCCTGGACTCGGATGCCGAGCCGCGCCGACTTGTCCGCGTAGGCCGGGCCGATGCCCCGGCGGGTCGTGCCGATCTGCAGGTTCCCGAGCCGTCGCTCGCTCGCGCCGTCGAGCGCGACGTGCCACGGCATGACGAGGTGCGCGTTCCCGGAGACCCTCACCGTGTCCGTCGAGATGCCGCGCGCCTCGAGGTCGTCGAGCTCCTCGATGAAGACTCCCGGGTCGATCACGCACCCGGCGCCGAGGATGCACTCCTTGCCCCAGAGGATCCCCGACGGCATGTGCTTGAACTTGTACGTCTCGCCGTTCGCGATGATCGTGTGCCCGGCGTTCGGCCCACCCTGGTAGCGGCAGACGAGATCCGAATGCTGCGCCAGCAGGTCGACGATCTTCCCCTTGCCCTCGTCCCCCCACTGGGCGCCCACGATGACGGTGGCCGGCACGGGGCTTGAGTCTGCCAGAAGGGGCAGCGGGCGCCGCGGTTCCCTGCGACCTCCTTGTAGGGTCGAGCCGTGCGCTTTCTCCTCGCAGTCGTCGTGACCGTGCTCGCCCTAGCGGCTTCCGGATGCGGAGGTGACGGCGGCGGGAACGAGGTCGAGGGCGCGAGCCCTGATCAGTGGAGCGGCGACATCTGCACGGCTGTCGCCGACTGGGCGCTCGACCTCCAGACCCGCGCCGGGCAACCGCCCAAGAGCACGCGCACGGTCGCGGACGTCCGCGCAGCAGCTCGTCGACTTCATCAATGACGTGGTCACGCGGACGGACCAGATGCTGGCGGACGTCAAGGCGGCGGGCCAGCCGTCGGTCGAGGACGGCGACAAGATTGCGCGTGACCTGCAGACCAGGCTGCAGAGCCTGAGGACGACGCTCGTCCAGGCGCGGCAAACGGTGCAGCGCCTGCCCGACGATCCGTCCAAGTTCGGGCCGGCGGCCCAGGACCTCGGCGCGTCGATCCAGAAAGCCGGCAGCGACATCGGCGACCAGATCGACCAGCTGGACGAGAAGTACGACGCGGAGGAGCTCTCGAAGTCGTTCAACGAAAACGAGGCCTGGAAGAACGTCTCCGGAGCAGGTGCGAGCAGCGGCTAGGCCGCGAGGTCCGCGAACTTCGCGTAGCGCTTGAGGAACGAGAGCTTCTCGGAGCCGGTCGGGCCGTTGCGGTGCTTGGCCAGGATGACCTCGGCCAGCCCCTGCTGGTCGGACTCCTCGTTGTAGTACTCGTCGCGGTAGATGAAGAAGACGAGGTCGGCGTCCTGCTCGATCGAATTGTGGACGATGACATCGTTCGCCACGAAGTTGTGGAGGCCCTCGACGGTCAGGTCGTACGTCTCTTCGATTCCGTCGGGCTCGAGCTGGACGATCTCGTCCCAGCAGACCTCCCCGGTCGTCGCGATGGTGTCGCTGCGCGAGATCAACTGCGCGATCCCTCCCTGCACTTCCGCTGTCGCCGCCGGATGCTCGTGCCGCAGCGGCGAGGACATTCCCAGCGGCAGGGCGATCCGGATTCCGGGCGCCATGTCGTCGAGGCGACGCCAGCCGTCAAGCGCCCGGAACTTGTGATTCCCGGTCGCGCGGATCGTGTGACCGAGCCGAGTGACGAGGGTGAAGACCGGCTTCCGTCCGTTGGAGAACGTCCGTAGAACTCGCCGCGGCTCCATGCGCCACGTCTCTTCGTTGAGCGCCATCACGCTCACGCCCTCCTGACCCATCAGGTCGGAAATGGGCACGTACGCGCCGATATCCGGGAGGAAGACGCGTGAGTCTCCGGTCAGACAGCCCGACTCGCGCAGGTCGGACAGGATCGGCCGCTTGTCGTGCCGCTGCTCGACGGCGCGGGACAGCTGTGACATCGCCAGCACCGGCGTGTCGAGATCGCGGGCGAGCACCTTCAGCTGCCGCGAGATCTGGGAGACCTCCTGCACGCGGTTCTCGGCGGTCGAGCCCGAGGTCATCAGCTGCAGGTAGTCGACGATGATCAGGCTCAGGTTCGGCTCCTGGGTCTTCAGGCGCCGTGCCTTCGAGCGGATCTCCATCATGTTGATCGACCCGGTGTCGTCGACGTAGATCGGCGCCTTCGCCAGCTTGTCGCAGGCCGCGGTGAGGCGGGGCCAGTCGTCGACCGCGAGCTTGCCGCTTCGCAGCCGCTGCGACTCGACCTTCGCCTCGCTGCACATCAGCCGCTGCGTGACCTCGGCCTTCGACATCTCGAGCGTGAACAGCGCGACGGGATGCTGGTGCTTGACGGCGATGTTCGCCGCCATGCAGAGGCCGAGCGCCGACTTCCCCATGCTCGGGCGGGCGGCGACGATGATCAGGTTGCCGGGCTGGAACCCCGACGTCAGCCGGTCGATGTCGCGGAACCCCGACGGCACGCCGCTGAGCTCCTCGCCCGCCTCGTACAGCTGGGTGATCCGCTCGAAGCTCTCCTTCAGCAGCGCCTCGATGTGACTGAACTCGGTGGAGGTGCGGTTCTGCGAGAGCTCGAAGACGATCTGCTCGGCCTGGTCGACGAGCTCGCGCGCATCGCCGGGACGCTCCCAGCCGAGTCGCGCGACCTCGCCGCCCGCGCGGATCAGCCCGCGGAGCGTGGCCATCTCGCGCACGATGCGGGCGTAGTGCGCGGCGTTTGCGGTCGCCGGCACCAGCGCTGCGAGCTCGTGCACGCGCCCGCGGTCGCCGACCGCCTCCAGGTCGCCTCGCTCCCCGAGCTCGTCGACGAGCGTGATCGCGTCGACGGGCTCGCCGCGGGCGTAGAGGCCGAGGGCGGCTCGGTAGATCTTCGCGTGACTCTCGCGGTAGAAGTCGCCCGCGTCGAGGACTTCGCTGACCGCCCCGATCGCGCCGGGGGAGAGCATCATCGCGCCGAGGACTGACTCCTCCGCGTCGAGATTCTGCGGCGGGACCGGGGCGGTGTCAGCGGACTGGGCGACGGTGGCCACGTCGGCATTAGTGGGGGCTGGAAGGGCAGATTTCAACGCTGTTGAAACCGTCCCTCAGAAGTCGGGGCGCTGGACCGAAAACCGCCGATATGCAGGCATAGGGAACACACGTTCCCGCCATTGTCCACATCGATGCGGACATCATCCCCACGACGCCTCACAGCATGGTCAGGACGAAAATCGCCCACTTTGCGGAACGTTCGTGATGTTGTCCACAGCCCGGTGCACGGGCCTGTGGATAACTAGTTTCGCTCTTGTGACTCCTCGTCCGAGCCGTCGTCGATAGCCGCGTCGACTGCCCGGTCGAACGCGTCCTCGGGCACGTCCTCCTCGCCCTCGACCGGTTCCTCGACCGGTGCCGGGGTCTCCGGCTGCTCGGCCGCCGCGATCGCCGCCTCCAGCGCCTCGTCGGAGAGCTCGGCGACGTCCTCCACTTCCGCTTCGGCTTCGACCTCCGCCACGGGCTCGGCCTCTTCGGGCGCGATCGGCTCCTCTTCGATCTCGGGCGGCAGCTCGCCGCCTTCGGGGATGACCAGCGTCCGCACCGGGACGACGACGTCGGCGAAGAGCTCGATCGGGATCTCGTAACGGCCGATCCGCTTGATCGGGTCCGACAAGCTCGATCTTCTTGCGGTCGACGCGAATCTTGTGCTTCTCCCACAGCGTGTCGGCGACGTCCGTTGCCGTCACCGAACCGAAGAGCACGCCGGTGTCCCCGGCCTTGACGTCGAAGCGCAGCTCGGTCTGGCCGAGTCGCTGCGAGATCTCCTGTGCCTGCTCGAAGCTCTGCGCCTCGTGGAGTGCGCGGTGGGCGTTGACCTTCTCGAGCTCGGCCACGCGCGAAGGCGTCGCGGGCTCGGCGAGCTGGCGGGGGAGCAGGAAGTTGCGCGCGAACCCGCGTGCGACTTCGACGACCTCGCCGCGCAGGCCGATCTTCTCGACGTCTTGCCGGAGGATGACCTTCATCAGTTCGTGACGTAGGGCAGCAGCGCCATCTCGCGGGCGCGCTTGACGGCGACCGCGACCTGCTTCTGGTGGCGACGGCAGGTCCCCGTGATCCGCCGCGAGCGGATCTTGCCCTTCTCGGAGACGTACCGGCGAAGCTGGTTGTAGTTCTTCCAGTCCACCTCGTCGACCTTGTCCTTGCAGAAGTAACAGCTCTTCCGCCGTCCGGGAGCAGCGGGCCGTTCGCGCCGCCCGCCGCTGCGGCCGCCGCTCGAGCCGCCCTGCTGCCTCTCTCTGTCCTTTTGAGCCATCGGCTAGAAGGGGATGTCGTCGTCAGGGGCAGCGCCGCCGCCGCCGCCGAAGTCGGCGTTCGGCTCCGCGGTCGCGCCGGCGGGTACGAACTGCGGCTGGCCGCCGCCCTCGGCGTCGCCGCGCGAGCCGAGAAACTGAACGGTGTCGGCGATGATCTCGACCGCCTGGCGCTTCGTCCCGTCCTGCGCCTCCCACTCGCGCCAGTCGAGTCGTCCGTCGACGGCGATCGGGCGGCCCTTCGAGAGGTACTGAGCGCAGCTCTCGCCCTGGTTGCCCCAGACGGTGACGTCGAAGTAGTTGGGCTTGTCGCCCCACTCGCCGGTCTGCCCGTCCTTCTGCCGCGTGTTGACGGCCAGGCGGATCTTGCAGACGGCGGTCCCGCTCGGCGTGTGGCGCAGCTCGGGGTCCTTGGTCAGGTTGCCGACGAGAACGACGCGATTGATGTTCGCCATGGTGTTACTCCCTTTCCTCTGATTCGATCGCCGGAGCAGCGTACTCCGGCTCGCGGTCGGTATCGCTCGGCGCCATTTCGCGCGGCGGGGCCGAGGTCGCCGTCGTCGTGCGCCCGGGCTTCGGGCGGCGGACGGCCAGGTGGCGCATGACGCCGTCGGTGATCTTGAGGATCCGCGAGACCTCGTCGAGCGCATCGGGTGCTGCCGCGAACGTCAGCAGGTGGTACGCGCCGTCCGGCTTGTGGTCGATCTCGTAGGCGAGCTTGCGCCGCCCCCAGACCTCGTGCTTCTCGAAGCTCCCGCCGCCGCGTTCGATGAGCTCGCGCGTGCGCGTCACGATTTCTTGCTGGCGCTCATCCGGGGTCTCCGGATCCAGCATGAGCAGAATCTCGTAGTCGATCATGTTCCCTCGTGCCTCCCTTCGGTCTGGAGCGGCCTCACCGGATGCGGTCGCCCTGGGAACGGGACGACGGCTGGCGAGGCAGGTGGCGGGCGACACGATAGCATCGCGGCCGTGAGAGCTCGCCTCGCGCTCATGCTCGGCGGCGCCACGGTCGCGGGCGCAGCTGCCTATCGGCGGCTACGCGGGAAACCGGCTCCGGGGGTCACCGTCGCCGACGACCACGCCGAGGAGCTCCGCGCCAAGCTCGCCGCATCCCGCGTCGTCCTGGAGGACCGGGAGGAGTTCGAGTCGGCCGAGACACCGGTCGACCTCGCCGAGGATGTGGCGCCAGACCTCGGAGATCGACGCCGGGCCGTGCACGACCGCGGCCGGCACGTCGCCGAGGAGATGCGGCGGGGCGCCTCCGACTGAACCTCGGTGGCCGCACGGCGGCCGTTTCCGAGTTGCAACGCTCCACGGGCTGACTCGCGGCCTGATGCCAGGAGTGTGGGAATTATCTGCCCGAGACTAGTCAAAACTCCAAAAGAGTGTCACTATGTGGCGCGTGGGGGAAGGTGCGTTTGCGGCGCACAGCTAGACCGTCCACTGCGGTCACGCTCGGGCTCTTAGGGGCAGCCAGCTTTTGCCTGCTCGTTTCGGCCCCGGCGCTTGCAGCGCCGAAGCCCGATCCGCTGCCGGTCCCGAAACCGCAGCCCAAGGCGCCGCCGCCACCACCGGCTCGACAGCCTGCGCCGCCGCCGCCACCGACCTTCAGGCCTCCGCCTCCTCCGGCAGCCGTCTCGCCACAGCCGAGCGCAGCCGAGGTCGCAGCAGCCCTCGCAGCGCAGCGCCGCGCCGCCAAGCTCGCGGCTGCCCGCCGCCAGGCGGCGAAGCTCGCGGCCAAGCGCCGAGCCGCCGCGGCCCGCGCCAGGTCCCGTCCGATTCAGATCCTGCCACCGCCGAGCGGAGCCGCCGAGGAGTTCGCCCGCTCCGGCGAGCGGCTCCGAGATCAGCCTGGTGCCGGCAACGACGAGCGCCAAGTCGCACGAGCGCGGCCGTCCCCGATCGTCCTCGTCGGCCTCGGGGCCCTCGCGATCGCCCTGCTCGCCATGGCTCTGATCCCGGCGCACCTGGCTCCGTGGTACTGGGTCGAGAACCTGCTCGCCGGCCGCCGTCAACAGTTTGCAATCAGCGGGGTGATGTCCCTGGTCGCCGCGGGGATCTTCTTCGCCTTCATCTTCCTGAGCGGATAACGGATCGATGCTGCGGCGCTCACTTATACCCGTCCTGATTGCCATCTTCGTGGCAGCCCTGGTCTCGGCCGCGTCTCGCGCCGAGCCGCTGTCGAACCTCTCGATCGACGACGTCACCGTCACCGAGGGCGCGTCGCCCAACGCCGTCTTCACGGTCGCGCTCGACGAGCTCGAGCGGCGCGGACGTCACCTTCGACTACGCCACGTTTGACTACACCGCGACTGCCGGCGAGGACTACACCGCCGCGAGCGGCCAGCTGACGATTCCGGCCGGGCAGCCCTCGGCGCAGATCTCGGTCCCGATCACGAACGACACGCTGACGAGCTCGACGAGAACTACACGGTGACGCTGTCAGAGCGTCGTCGGCGGCGGGGTCGGCGACGACGTCGGCGTTGGGAACGATCGTCGATGACAGCGACGCGCAGCCACAGGTTTCGATCGACGACGTCACGGTCTCGGAAGGCCCGGACTTCGACACGGTCGAGGCCTCGTTCGACGTGACGCTCGACACCCCGAGTGGACAGTCGGTCTTCGTCGAGTACTCGACGACTGACGGCACCGCGACACAGCCCGACGACTACTCGGCGGTGTCGTCGTCCATGTTGGTGTTCGCGCCGGGTCAGACCTCGCAGACGGCGACCGTCATCGTCAACGGCGATTCGGTCGACGAGATCAACGAGACGTTCGCTGTCGATCTGAGCGGCGAGTTCGCGGCGACGATCGGCGACGGGCACGCCGTGGGGACGATCATCGACAACGACGGGCCCGCGATCTCGATCGACAACGTCAGCGTCACGGAAGGCAACGCGGGCACCGTCTCCGCCGACTTCACGTTGAGCCTGAGCGCGCCGAGCCCGCAGGAGGTCACCGTCCAGTACGAGACGATCGACGACACGGCGACGGCGGGCGAGGACTACGTCGGCGCGCTCGAGACGGCGAGCTTCGCGCCGTTCGAGACGGAGCAGACGCTCAGCATCACCGTCAACGGCGACACGGCCGACGAGCTCGACGAGACCTTCTTCATCGCCCTCTCGGGATCGGACGAACGGGAGCGTCGAGACCGAGCTGGGGCAAGGGACGATCCTGAACGACGACACGCCGCCGACGATCTCGATCACGGACGCGACGGTGCTCGAGGGGAACTCAGGGTCGAGCAACGCCACGTTCACGGTCAGCCTCAGCGGGCCTAGCTCGCAGACGGTCACCGTCAACTACGCCAGCGTCGCCGGGACAGCGACCTCGCCGGCCGACTACGGCGCCGTCAGCGGAACCCTCACCTTCGTTCCGGGCGACACCTCGGAGACGATCACCGTGCCGGTCGTCGGCGACCTCCTCGACGAGGACGACGAGAACTACACGATTGCGCTCTCGAGCCCGGTCAACGCGACGTTCGGGGACAACCTCGGGTTCGGCACGATCACCGACAACGACGCGGAGCCAACACTCTCGGTCGGCGACGTCTCGGTGACCGAGGGCAACAGCGGCACCGTCGACGCCACCTTCAACGTCACGCTCTCCGCGCCGTCGGGCCGCGCGGCCAGTGTCTTCTACGAGACGGGCGAGGGCTCTGCGAGCGGAACACTCGATTTCGTGACCGAGGCGTTCTTCCTCGACTTCGCCGCCGGCGAGACTTCGAAGACGGTCACCGTGCAGGTGATCGGCGACGTGCTCGACGAGGCGAACGAGACGTTCTTCCTCAGGCTGCTCGACCCGACGAACGCCACCCTCGGCGACGCAGAGGGCGTCGGGACGATCAACGACGACGACGCCGAGCCGACGCTGTCGGTCGGCGACGTCACCGTCACCGAAGGGAACGCGGGCACGACCGCTGCGACTTTCACCGTGGGCCTCAGCGCGGTCAGCGGACGCGACGTAACGGTCGCCTACGCGACGGCAAACGACTCCGCAGTCGCGCCGGCCGACTACGCGGCGGCGTCCGGGTCGCTCACCTTCGTGGCCGGCGAAACCTCGAAGACGGTCACGGTCAACGTCAACGGCGACGTCCTGGACGAGGCGAACGAGAGCTTCTTCCTCAATCTGACGGGCCCCTTGCACGCGACCCTCGCCGACGGCCAGGCCGCCGGCACGATCACGGACGACGATCCGGCGCCGGCACTCTCGATCGACGACGTGACCCAGCTCGAGGGCGCCCCGAATGCGACCTTCACGGTCACCCTCAGCCCGGCCAGTGGCCAGCCCGTGACCGTCGAACTACGCGACCGCCGACGGCTCGGCGATCGCCCCCGGCGACTACACCGCGGCGAGCGGGTCGCTCACCTTCTCGCCGGGCCAGACTTCGAAGACCGTGAACGTCGCCCTTATAGGTGACGCGCGTGATGAGATAGACGAGACCTTCACGGTCGGCCTCTCAGGCGCTTCGAACGCCACGATCGCCGACGACCTGGGTCTCGGCACGATCACGGACGACGATCCCGAGCCTTCGCTCTCGATCGACGACGTCACCGTCACCGAGGGCAACTCCGGCACGGTCAGCGCGACCTTCACGGCCACGCTCTCCGCGGTCAGCGGCCGCGCGGTGGCGGTCAACTACGCGACCGCCAACGACTCGGCGGTGGCGCCGGGCGACTTCGCTGCAGGCGCCGGCACGCTGAACTTTGCGGCCGGCGTCACGACGCAGACCGTCACCGTGCTCGTCAACGGCGACGTGCTGGACGAGGCGAACGAGAGCTTCTTCGTCAACCTGAGCGGCGCCTCGAACGCGACCATCGGCGACGGCCAGGGCATCGGCACGATCACGGACGACGACACGCAGCCGACGGTGTCCATCGGCGATGCGACGGTCACCGAAGGTGACGCCGGGACGACGAACGCGGTGTTCACCGTCAGCCTGAGCGCGCCGAGCGGCCTGCCGGTCACGGTCGACTACGCGAGCACCGCCGGGACGGCGACGTCGCCTGCCGACTTCGGTGCAGTTGAGCGGCGGCCTCAGCTTCGCCGCCGGGCGAGACGACGAAGACGATCACTGTCGCCGTGGCGGGCGACCTCCTCGACGAGGACGTCGAGAACTACACGGTCGGGCTCTCGAACCCGTCGAACGCGACGCTCGGCGACGACCTCGGTCTCGGGACGATCACCGACAACGACCCGCTGCCGGCACTTTCGGTCGGCGACGTGACGGTCACCGAGGGCAACGCCGGAACGGTCAACGCCGTCTTCACGGTCACGCTGTCGCCGCTTTCGGGACGCGCGGTCTCGGTCAACTACGCGACGGCGAACGACTCGGCAACGGCGCCGGCGCCGACTACATCGTCGACCAGCGGGCACGCTCGAACTTCGCCGCCGGCGTAGACGACGCAGACCGTCACCGTCACCGTCAACGGCGACCTGCTCGACGAGGCCGAACGAGACCTTCTTCCTCAACCTGAGCGGCGCCTCGAACGCGACGATCGCCGACGCGCAGGGCGTCGGCACGATCACCGACGACGACCCGCAGCCCTCGCTCTCGGTCAACGACGTGACCGTCACCGAGGCCGACGCGGGCACGGCGACGCTTCACGGTCACGCTCTCGACCGCCAGCGGCCGCGACGTGACCGTCGACTACGCGACCGCCGACGGCACGGCGACCTCGACCCGCCTTCGGCTGAGGAACAGGACTACGAGGCCGCGAGCGGATCGCTCACGTTCCTGCCGGGCCAGACCTCGAAGACCGTGTCCGTCACGATCTTCGACCGGGCTGACTACGACGAGCTCGACGAGACGTTCTTCCTGAATCTGACCAATGCGGCGGGCGCCACGATCGCGGACGCGCAGGGTGTCGCGCACGATCATCGACAACGACCCGCAGCCGAACCTCTCGATCGAGGACGTCGTGTCGCAGGACGAGGCGTGCAGCGAGCTGACCCTCACATCTCGAAGGACCGGCAGAGCCGGCTCGCCGGCACCGTCGACTACACGACCGTCGCCGGGCTCTGCGACGTCGCCGGACGACTTCACGGCAGTCAGCGGGACGATCACGATCTCGCGGGATGGACGCACTCGCTACGTCACGTGCCGATCGTCGCCGACGCGCTCGACGAGGCCGACGAGACGTTCAGCGTCGTCCTCTCCAACCCGCGACAACTTCACGATCGTCGACGGCACCGGGATCGGCACGATCACCGACGACGACCCGGCGCCGTCGCTCTCGGTCAACGACGTCACCGTCACCGAGGGCAACTCCGGCACGGTCGAGCGCGACCTTCACGGCCACGCTCTCCGCCGCCAGCGGCCAGGCGGTATCGGTCAACTACGCGACCGCCAACAACTCGGCGGTGGCGCCGGGCGACTTCACCGCGGCGCGGGCACGCTCAACTTCGCCGCAGGAGTCACGACGCAGACCGTCACCGTCAACGTGAACGGCGACGCTGCTCGACGAGGCGAACGAGACCTTCTTCCTCAACCTCAGCGGCGCCTCGAACGCCACCATCGGCGACGGCCAGGGCGTGGGCACGATCACCGACGACGACGCCGCGCCGGCCCTCTCGATCGGGAACGCGACCGTCACCGAGGGCAACGCCGGAACCGTGGACGCCACATTCACGGTGAGCCTGAACGCAGCCAGCGGTCAGACGGTCACCGTCGACTACGCGACGGCAAACGACAGCGCCGCGGCCGGCTTCGACTACCAGGCAGCCGCCGGCACGCTGAGCTTCGCCGCCGGCGTGACCACGCGGACCGTGACGGTTCCGGTCAACGGCGACCTCCTCGACGAAAACGACGAAAGCTTCTTCATCAACCTGTCCAACGCTTTGAACGCGTCGATTGATGACGCGCAAGGACTCGGGACGATCACCGACGATGATTCGCTGCCTTCGGTAGCGATCGCCGACGTGACCGTGACCGAGGGGGACACGGGCACGGTCACCGCTAGCTTCAACGTCACGCTGGCACCGGCCTCTGGCCGCCAAGTCAGCGTCTCGTACGCGACGGCCGATGGCACCGCGACGGCGCCAGCGGACTACTCAGCGACCAGCGGCGGGCTCACGTTCGCCGCCGGTGAGACGACGAAGCAGGTGACCGTGCCTGTGCACAACGACGTGCTCGACGAGATCGACGAGAGCTTCACCGTCGGTCTCTCGAGCCCGGTGAACGCGACGATCTCCGACGATCTCGGTCTCGGCACGATCACCGACAACGATCCGCTGCCCGGCGCTCTCGATCAACGACGTGACCGTGACCGAGGGCGACGGCGCCAACGTCAACGCGAACTTCACGGTCAGCCTCGGCGCGCCGAGCGGCCGCCAGGTAACCGTCGACTTCTCGACAGCCAACGGCACCGCGACAGCGCCCGCTGACTACCAGACGGGCAACGGCACCGTCTCCTTCCCGGCGGGCCAGACCGCGCAGCAGGTCAGCATCCAGGTCAACGGCGACCTCCTCGACGAGATCGACGAGAACTTCCTCGTCAACCTCACCAACGCCTCGAACGGGGTCATCACCGACCCGCAGGGCCTCGGGACGATCACCGACAACGATCCGCTCCCGGCGATCTCCATCGACGACGTGACGGTGACCGAGGGCGACGCCGGCACGGTCAACGCCAACTTCACGGTCAGCCTGAACGCGCCGAGCGGGCGCCCGGTCTCCGTCGACTACGCGACTGCGAGCGGGTCCGCGACCGCGCCGGCCGACTACACGGCCGCCGCCGGAACCCTCAGCTTCGCCGCGGGACAAACCACGCGGCAGGCGACCGTCCAGGTCAACGCCGACCTGCTCGACGAGGACGACGAGAACTTCACGGTCAACCTGTCCGGTGCCGTCGACGCGTCGATCGCCGATCCGCAAGGCGTCGGCACGATCACCGACAACGACCCGCTGCCGGCGCTGTCGGTCAACGACGTGACGGTCACCGAGGGCAACTCGGGGACGACCAATGCGGTCTTCACGGTGACTCTCGGCGCAGTCAGCGGCCGCCCCGTCACCGTCGACTACGCAACCGCGGACTCGAGCGCGACGTCGCCGACCGACTACGCGGCAACGACCGGCCAGCTGACGTTCGCCCCGGGACAGACGACGCGCACGGTCACCGTGCTCGTCAACGGCGACCTCTTCGACGAGGGCACCGAGACCTACTTCCTCAACCTCACCAATCCGGGCAACGCGACGATCCTGGACAACCAGGGCGGCGGGACGATCATCGACGACGACGGCGAGCCCCAGCTCTCGGTCAACGACGTCACCGTGCGTGGAGACCAACACGGGCTCCGTCAACGCGACGTTCACGGTCTCGCTGACGCCGGCGAGCGGTCAGACGGTGAGCGTCGGCTACTCGACGCAGAACGGGTCGGCGACCTCCCCGGCGGACTTCACAGGCACCGGCGGCAGCCTCGTCTTCACCCCGGGCCAGACGACGCGCACGTTCGACGTCCAGGTGAACGGCGACCTACTGGACGAGATCGACGAGAGCTTCACCGTCCATCTCAGCAGCCCGGTCAACGCGACGATCGCCGACGACACCGGTCTCGGCACGATCACCGACAACGACGCGCTGCCGGCCCTGGCGATCGACAACGTCACCGTCCCCGTCGAGGGCAACTCCGGCACGGTCAACGCGACGTTCTCCGTCACCCTGAACACGCCCAGCGGCCGCGCGGTCTCGGTCGACTACGCGACGGCCGACAGCTCGGCGACTGCGCCCGCCGATTACGCGGCGGCCGCCGGAACGCTGACCTTCGCCGCCGGGGAGACCACCAAGACGATCACGACCACGGTCAACGGCGACCTGCTCGACGAGATCAACGAGCAGTTCGTCGTCAACCTCTCCAACCCGTTCAACGCGACCTTCAGCGACTCCGTCGGCGTCGCGACGATCACCGACGACGATCCGCTGCCTGCACTCTCGATCGGCGATGCCACGGTCACCGAGGGCGATTCGGGCACCGTCAATGCGACCTTCACCGTCACGCTCGCGCCCGTCAGCGGCCGGGACGTTTTCGTCCAGTACGCAACTGCCGACGGCAGCGCGACGGCAGGAGCGGACTACGCGGCAATCGCCTCGACGACGCTCACCTTCCTGGCCGGCGAGACGACGAAGACGATCACGGTGCCGGTGAACGGCGATCTGCTCGACGAGTTCGACGAGAACTTCACGGTCAATCTCTCGGGGCCCGTCGCCGCGACTATCACCGACAACGTCGGTCAAGGCACGATCACCGACAACGACGCGCTCCCGCAGCTCGCGGTCGACGACGTGACGGTGACCGAGGGTAACTCCGGGAGCCTCGACGCGAACTTCACGGTCTCTCTCACTCCGGTCAGCGGCCGCCCCGTGACCGTCCAGTACGCGACCTCGAACGGCTCGGCGACGGCGCCCGCGGACTACACCGCCGCGAGCGGGTCGCTCACCTTCACCGCGGGCCAGACGACGAAGACCGTCTCGGTGCCCGTGCACGGCGATCTGCTCGACGAGATCGACGAGGTCTTCAACCTCAATCTTTCGGTGCCGACCAACGCGACGATCGCCGACGGTGCCGGGCTCGGGACGATCACCGACGACGATGCGCTCCCAGCGCTGGCCGTCAACGACATCACCATCAGCGAGGTCGACTCCGGCTCGGCCAACGCGAACTTCACGGTCACGCTCTCGGCCCCGAGCGGGAGGCCGGTCCTGGTCGACTACGCAACTGCCGACGACACGGCGACCGCACCGGCCGACTACGTCGCCACGGGCGGCACCCTGACCTTCACGCCGGGGCAAATCGCCAAGACGGTAACCGTGCCCGTGAACGGCGATCTGCTCGACGAGGCGAACGAGACGTACTTCCTGAACCTCTCGGGCGCGGTCGACGCGACGGTCACCGACGCCCAGGGCCTCGGCACGATCACGGACGACGACCCGCTGCCCGCTCTCGCCGTCGACAACGTCTCGGTCACCGAGGGCGACGCCGGCACGGTCGACGCGACCTTCACGGTCAGCCTCAACGCTCCGAGCGGCCGCGCCGTCAACGTCGACTACGCGACGGCGAACGGCAACGCAACCGCGGGCGCCGACTACACCGCCGCGGCAGGCACGCTCGTCTTCGCCGCCGGAGAGACGACGAAGACGGTCACGGTGACCGTCGCCGGTGACCTCCTCGACGAGGCCGACGAGACGTTCACGCTCGGCCTCGCGAACGCCCTGAACGCGACGATCGCCGACGCGAGCGGCCTCGGGACGATCATCGACAACGACCCGCTGGCGTCGCTCTCCGTGAATGACGTGACCGTCACCGAGGGTGACTCGGGCACCGTCAACGCGACCTTCACGGTCGCCCTGACGCCGGTCAGCGGCCGGCAGGTGACCGTCCAGTACGCGACGGCCGATGGCAGCGCGCACGCGCCCGGTGACTACGCGGCGGCGACTGGAACCCTCACGTTCGCCGCCGGCGAGACGACGAAGACAGTCAGCGTCGCGGTCAACGGCGACCTGCTCGACGAGGTCGACGAGAGCTTCACGCTCAACCTCTCGAGCGCGGGCAGCGCGACGATCGCGGATGCGCAGGGCGTGGGCACGATCACCGACGACGACGGCACGCCGTCGCTGTCTGTGAACGACGTCACCGTCACGGAGGGGAACGGCAGCTCCGTGAACGCGGTCTTCACCGTGAGCCTGAGCTCGGCCAGTGGACAGTCGGTCAGCGTCGACTACGCGACTGCGGACGGGTCGGCGATCGCCGGCGCGGACTACCTCGCCGCCTGCAGGAAACCTCGTCTTCACCCCGGGACAGACGACGCGGACGATCACCGTCACGGTCAGCGGCGACGCACTCGACGAGATCGACGAGACCTTCACGCTCGCACTGACGAACGCCTCGAACGCCACGATCGCGGACAACCTCGCCCTCGGGACGATCCTTGACAACGACCCGCTGCCGACGGTGAGCGTCAACGACGTGGCCGTGACCGAAGGTGACACGGGCACTGTCGTCGCTTCCTTCACCGTCAGCCTCAATGCGCCGAGCGGCCGCGCTGTCTCGGTCGACTACGCGACCGCCAACAACACGGCGACCACGCCGGCCGACTACGCGGCGGCGCTCGGAACTCTCAGCTTCGCGGCCGGCGAGACGACGAAGACGGTCGCCGTGACCGTGAACGGCGACACCCTCGACGAGATCAACGAGACCTACTTCCTCAACCTCACCAACCCGTCGAACGCGACGATCGGCAACGGCAGCGGGCTCGGGACGATCACGGACGACGACCCACTGCCGGCGCTCTCGATCAACGACGTCACGGTCACCGAGGGCGATGCCGGCACCGTCGATGCGACGTTCACCGTGACCATGTCCCAGATCAGCGGGCGAACGGTCACGGTCAACTACGCGACTGCGAACGGCTCCGCGACCAGCCCGGCCGACTATCTGGCAGCGAGCGGGATGCTCAGCTTCGCCGCCGGCGAGACGACGAAGACGATCACGGTGACCGTGAACGGCGACATTCTCGACGAGGGTGACGACACGTTCGCGGTGAACCTCTCCAACGCCGTCGGCGCCCTCGTCACCGACGCCCAGGGCATCGGCACGATCACGGACGACGACGCGACTCCGTCGCTCTCGATCAACGACGTCACCGTCACCGAGGGCAACACCGGCACGGTCAACGCCACGTTCACGATCAACCTGAGCGCCGCGAGCGGACGCACGGTGACCGTGGACTACGCGACTGCGAACGGCACGGCGACGTCCCCGGCCGACTACCAGGCGCGCAGCGGCTCGCTCACCTTCACGCCTGGCCAGACGACCCAGCAGCTGACCGTGCTCGTCAACGGCGACCTGCTCGACGAGGCCAGCGAGACGTACGTCCTCAACCTCACGGATCCGACCAACGCGACCCTCGCCGACAACCAGGGCGGCGGCGCGATCATCGACGACGACACTGCGCCGACCCTCACGGTCAACGACGTCACGGTCGCCGAGGGCAACTCGGGCTCGGTCAACGCGATCTTCACCGTCACGCTCTCGGCTCCGAGCGGCCAGACGATCAGCGTCGGCCATGCGACCGCGGACGGGACGGCGACGGCCGGGCTCGATTACACGGCCATCGGCGGCAACCTCGTCTTCAACCCGGGAGTCACCACCCGGACGCTGACGGTGCAGACGATCGGCGACGCCCTCGACGAGATCGACGAGACCTTCACGGCGAACCTGGCCGATCCGGTCAACGCGACGATTGCGGACGGCGAGGGCCTCGGCACGATCACCGACGACGACGCTCCGCCGACGATCTCGGTCGGCGACGTCACGGTCACCGAGGGGAACTCGGGCACTGTCAACGCGACGTACACGGTCAGCCTCAATGTGCCGAGCGGGCGCGGCGTGACCGTCGACTACGCAACGGCGAACGGGACGGCGACGGCGCCGGCCGACTACCAGGCAGTCGCCGGCACGTTGAGCTTTGCGGCGGGCCAGACGACGCGCACCGTGACCGTGGCGGTCAACGGCGACGTGCTCGACGAGGCCAACGAGACGTACACACTCGACCTTTCGAACCCGTCCAACGCGACGATCGCGGACGCACAGGCGCTCGGGACGATCACCGACGACGACGCGATGCCGGCGCTGTCGGTCAATGACGCGACTGTGACCGAAGGTGACGCGGGCAACGTGACCGCGACCTTCACGGTCAGCCTCAACACGCCGAGCGGTCGCGGCGTCACCGTCGACGTCGCCAGTGCGAACGGGACGGCGACGAGCCCGGCCGACTACACGGCGCTGCCGCTGACGACGCTCGCGTTCGCCGCCGGCGAGACGACGAAGACGGTCACCGTCGACGTGCACGGCGACGTCCTCGACGAGTTCGACGAGACGTACACGCTCGCTCTCACGAACGCGACGAACGCGACGATCGCGGACAACCTCGGTCTCGGGACGATCACCGACGACGACGCGCTGCCGACGCTCTCGATCGACGACGTCACCGTCGCCGAGGGCAACTCGGGCACGGTCGCGGCGACCTTCACGGTCGGCCTGAGCGCGCCGAGCGGCCGCAGCCGCCTCGGCTGACTTCGCGACAGCGAACGGCACGGCGACGGCGCCCGGCGACTACACCGCGACGAGCGGCGCACTGACCTTCGCCGCCGGCGAGACGACCAAGACGATCACGGTGCTCGTGAACGGCGACCTGTTCGACGAGCTCGACGAGACCTATGCGGTCAATCTGACGAACGTCGTCAACGCGGCGGCTCCCGATCCGCAGGGCGTCGGGACGATCAATGACGACGACGGTCTGCCGTCGGTCTCCGTCAGCGACGTCACCGTCACCGAGGGCAGCGGCAGCAGCAACGCCGTCTTCACCCTCAGCCTGAACGCGCCCAGCGGGCAGCCGGTCGACGTGGACTACGTGACGGCCGACGGATCGGCCACGGCGCCGGCCGACTACACGGCGTTGCCGCTGACGACGATCACCTTCGCTCCGGGTCAGGTGACGCGCACGGTCTCGGTGCCGATCGCGGCCGACCTGCTCGACGAGATCGACGAGAGCTTCACGCTCAACCTCTCGAACGCGGTCAACGCGACGATCTCCGACCCCCTGGGGCTCGGCACGATCACCGACAACGACCCACTCCCGACCCTCGCTGTCGACGACGTCACAGTCCTCGAGGGGAACGCGGGCACGGTCGCGGCGACCTTCACGGTCACGCTGAACACGGTCAGCGGCCGATCCGTCTCGGTCGACTATGCGACGGCGAACAACAGCGCGGTCTCGCCGGCTGACTACGCCGCGGCGGGCGGGACGCTCACCTTCGCCGCCGGCCAGGTCTCGAAGCAGGTGACGGTCATGGTCAACGGGGACGCGCTGGACGAAGCCAACGAGACGTACTTCCTCAACTCTCGCGAACCCGATCAACGCGACCTTCGCCGACGGTCAGGGCGTGGGCACGATCACGGACGACGATCCGGTGCCGGCGCTCTCGATCGGCGACGTCACCGTCACCGAGGGCAACGCCGGCACGACGGACGCGACCTTCACGGTCAGCCTCGACGCGCCGAGCGGACGAGCCGTCAGCGCCGGCTACGCAACCGCCGAGGGCACGGCGACCTGCGCCGGCCGACTTCGCGGCTTCGAGCGGAACCGTCAACTTCGCGGCCGGCGAGACGACCAGGACGATCACGGTTGCCGTCAACGGCGACCTGACCGACGAGATCGACGAGACGTTCGCGGTCAACCTCTCCGGCCCGGTCAACGCGACGATCACCGACGCCGAAGGCGCGGGCACGATCACGGACGACGACGCGCCTCCGAGCCTGTCGGTGAGCGACGTGAGCGTCACCGAGGGCAACGGCAGCGCCGTGAGCGCGGTCTTCACCGTCAGCCTCAGCTCCGCGAGCGGCAAGACCGTCAACGTCGACCACGCGACCGCCGACGGGACGGCGACCGCGCCCGCCGACTACGCGGCCGGGACGGGATCACTGACCTTCACGCCGGGGCAGACGACCAAGACGGTGACCGTGATCGTCGCCGGCGACTCCCTGGACGAGATCGACGAGACGTTCACCCTCAACCTCTCGAACGCGGTCAACGCGACGATCGCGGACGGGAGCGGGCTCGGCACGATCCTGGACAACGACGCCCTGCCGATCGCCAGCGTCAACGACGTGACGGTGACCGAGGGTGACACGGGCACCGTCGACGCGACCTTCACGGTCAGCCTCAACACGCCGAGCGGGCGGGCGCTCTCGGTCGACTACGCGACTGCGAACAACACGGCCACCGCACCGGCGGACTACACGGCGGTGAGCGGCAACCTCAGCTTCGCAGCCGGCGAGACGACCAAGACCGTCACCGTGGCGGTCAACGGGGATCTCCTCGACGAGGTCAACGAGACGTACTCCCTCGGCCTGTCCAACCCGACGAATGTGACCATCGGCGGGAGCGGGCTCGGGACGATCACCGACAACGATCCTCTGCCGGCGCTCGCGATCGGCGACGTCTCGGTCACCGAGGGCGACTCGGGCACCGCCAACGCGACCTTCACGGTCACCCTGAGCACGGTCAGCGGCCGCACGGTCACGGTCGACTACGCGACAGCGAACGGGACGGCGATCGCCCCGGCCGACTACACGGCTCTGCCTCTGACGGCGCTGTCCTTCAGCCCCGGCCAGACCACGCGCACGGTCACCGTCGTCGTCAACGCCGACGTCCTGGACGAGAGCGACGAGACCTTCAACGTCAACCTCTCGGGTGCGGCCGGAGCGACGATCGGCGACGGGATCGGCGTGGGCACCATCACCGACGACGACCCGCTGCCTGCGCTGACCATCAACGACGTGACCGTCACGGAGGGCGACACCGGCACCGTCGCGGCCACCTTCACGATCGGCCTCAGCGCCGTCAGCGGCCGGACGGTCTCCGTCGACTACGCGACGGCCAACGGCTCAGCCGTCGCGCCCGGCGACTACGTGGCGCGTAGCGGCGTCCTGACCTTCCTCGCGGGGCAGACGACGCAGCAGCTGACCGTCACGGTCAACGGCGACACGCTGGACGAGTTCAGCGAGACCTACTCCCTCAACCTCACCGATCCGGTCAGCGCGACGATCGCGGACGGCAGCGGCGTCGGCACGATCATCGACGACGACAACCTGCCCAGCCTCTCGGTCAACGACGTCACGGTCACCGAGGGCCAGAGCGGCACCGTCAACGCGAACTTCACCGTCTCGCTGTCCGCGGCCAGCGGCCAGACGGTCAGCGTCGGCTACGCAACCGCCGACGGGACGGCGACCGCCGGCGCCGACTACGTGGCAACGGGTGGCAGCCTCGTCTTCAGCCCGGGAACGACGACGCGCACGCTGACCGTGCAAACGACGAGCGACACCCTCGACGAGATCGACGAGACCTTCTTCGCGAACCTGTCCGACCCGGTCAACGCGACGATCGCGGACGGCCAGGGGATCGGCACGATCACCGACGACGACAACGCACCGAGCATCACGATCGGCGACATCTCGGTCGCGGAGGGGAACAGCGGCACGGCGAACGCGATCTTCACGGCCACCCTCTCCGCGGCGAGCGGTCGCACGATCACGGTCGACTACGCGACGGCGAACGGCACGGCGCTGGCGCCGGCCGACTACGTGGCCGCGGCGCTGTCACGGTGACGTTCAACCCGGGCCAGGTCTCGCGGACGATCACGATCCAGGTGAACGGCGACGTCCTCGACGAGATCAACGAGACGTTCTTCGTGAACCTCTCGAACGCTTCGAACGCGACGATTGCCGACCCGCAGGCGCTCGGCACGATCAACGACGACGACGCGTTCCCGACCGTGTCGGTCGGCGACGCGGTGGTGGTCGAGGGCGATTCGGGCACCGCGACCGCCAGCTTCACGGTCTCGCTGAACGCGCCCAGTGGCCGCGCGCTCTTCGTCGACTACGCAACGGCGGACGGCACGGCGGTCTCCCCGGCCGACTACGTGGCAACGAACGGGACGCTCACCTTCGCGGCCGGCGAGACTTCGAAGACGGTCACCGTCGTCGTCAACGGCGACCAGCTGGACGAGATCGACGAGACCTTCACGCTTGGCCTCTCGAACGGCGTCAACGTCACCATCGGTGACGGCAGTGGCCTCGGGACGATCACCGACGACGACGCGCTGCCGGCGCTCACGATCGACGACGTCACCGTCGCCGAAGGCGACAGCGGCGCGATCGCGGCGAACTTCACGGTCACGCTCAGCGCCGCGAGCGGGCGCTGGTCACGGTCAACTACGCATCGGCCGACGGCACCGCGACCGCGCCGGGCGACTACGCGCCGGCCAGCGGCTCGCTGAGCTTCGCAGCCGGGCAGACGACGAAGACGGTCACCGTCAACGTGAACGGTGACGTGACCGACGAGATGGACGAGATCTTCACGGTCACGCTCTCGACCCCCGTCAACGCCACGCTGCTCGACGGTCAGGGCCTCGGCACGATCACCGACGACGACGGCTTCCCGTCGCTCTCGATCAACGACGTGACGGTGACCGAGGCGAACGGCGGCACGGTGAACGCGGTCTTCAACGTCAACCTGAGCAACGCCAGCGGCCAGACCGTGAGCGTCGCCTACGCAACTGCCGACGGGTCTGCGGTCGCAGGCGCCGATTACACCTCGGCGAGCGGCACGCTCGAGTTCACGCCCGGGCAGTTGACGCGGACGATCATCGTGCCCGTCACCGGCGATCTCCTCGACGAGATCGACGAGAGCTTCACGGTCACGCTCACCAACCCGACGAATGCGTCGATCACCGACGGCATCGGCCTGGGGACGATCGCCGACAACGACCCGACCCCGACGCTGGTCGTCAACGACGTCACCGTCGCCGAGGGTGACTCGGGCACCACCGCCGCCACCTTCACCGTCACCCTCAGCGCCCCGAGCGGTCGAGCCGCCTCGGTCGACTACTCGACCCTGAACGGCTCGGCGACCGCGCCGGCCGACTACGCGGGCGCGGCCGGGAGCCTCAACTTCGCAGCCGGGGACACCACGAAGCAGGTGACCGTGCTCGTCAACGGCGACACCCTCGACGAGTCGAACGAGACGTACACCCTGAATCTTTCGAACCCGACGAACGCGACGATCCTCGATGCGAGCGGTACGGGCACGATCAACGACGACGACCCGCTGCCCTCGCTCTCGATCGACGACGTCACGACGACCGAGGGCAACAGCGGCTCCGTGGCCGCCAACTTCACGGTCACCCTCAGCACGATCAGCGGGCGAACCGTCGCGGTCGACTTCGCCGCGGCCAACGGGACCGCGACAGCGCCGGGCGACTACACCGGCACGGGCGGAACGCTGATCTTCGCGGCCGGCGAGACGACGAAGACCGTCACCGTCCAGGTCAACGGCGACACCCTCGACGAGGCGAACGAGAGCTACTTCGTCAACCTCTCGAACCCGTCGAACGCCACGGTCACCGACGGCCAGGGTCTCGGCACGATCAACGACGACGACGCCATGCCTTCGCTCGTGATCGACGACGTGTCGGTGACCGAGGGCGACACCGGCACGACGAACGCGAACTTCACCGTCAGCCTGAGCTCGCCGAGCGGCCAGACGGTGACGGTCGGCTTCGCGACCGCGAACGGCACGGCGGTCGCACCGGGCGACTACACGGCCCGCACGCGGACACATCGTGACGTTCGCCGCCGGCCAGCTGACGAGGACGGTCACCGTCGCGGTCAACGGCGACACGATCGACGAGGCCAACGAGACCTTCTTCGTCAACCTCTCGAACGCCGACGAACGCGACCATCGCGGACAGCCAGGGCGTCGGCACGATCATCGACGACGACGGCACTGCCCAGCCTCTCGGTCAACGACGTGACGGTCACCGAGGGCGACAGCGGCACGGTCAACGCGAACCTCACGGTCACGCTGTCGGCGCCGAGCGGGCAGTCGGTCAGCGTCGGCTGGTCGACGCGCCGACGGCACGGCGGTCGCGCCCGGCGACTACCGGGCGGCGGCGGCAGCGTCGTCTTCGCCCCGGGCGTCAGACGTCGCGGACCTTCACCGTGCTCGGTGAACAGCGACACGATGGACGAGATCGACGAGACGTTCACCGTCAACCTGGCCGACCCGACAACGCGACGATCGCTGACGGCATCGGCCTCGGCACGATCACCGACGACGACGCGCCGCCTGGCGCTCTCGGTCAACGACGTCACGGTCACCGAAGGCGACGCCGGCACCGTCAACGCCGTCTTCACCGTCACGCCTCGCGCCGGTCTCGGGCCGCGACGGTGTCCGTCGACTGCGGCGACCGCCGAACGGCACGGCAACTGCGCCCGCCGACTACGAGACCGTCGGCGGCCACGCTTACATTCGCCGCCGGCGAGACCACGCAAGACAGGTCACCGTCACGGTCAACGGCGACCTGCTCGACGAGGCGAACGAGACGTTCTTCGTCAACCTCTCGAGCCCGACGAACGCGACGCTCGCCGACGGTCAGGGCCTCGGCACGATCACCGACGACGACCCGATCCCGACGCTCGCCGATCGACGACGTGACGGTGACCGAGGGCGACGCCGGCGACGATCAGCGCGACCTTCACGGTCAGCCTGACGCGGCCGAGCGGCCGCGACGTCACGGTCAACTACGCGACTGCGAACGGCACGGCGTCGCACTCCGAGCGACTACGACTCGGCGATCGGCGACGCTCGACCTTCGCCGCCGGGCCAGACGACGAAGACGTCACCGTCGCTCGTCAACGGCGACGTGCTGGACGAGGCGAACGAGACCTTCTTCGTCAACCTCGCCGGCCCGTCGAACGCGACGATCGCCGACAGCCAGGGCCTCGGCACGATCAACGACGACGACCCGACGCCGACGCTCTCGGTCAGCGACGTGACGGTGACCGAGGGCAACACCGGCACGATCAACGCCGTCTTCACGGTCACGCCTTCAGCGCGCCGAGCGGCCGGACCGTGACGGTCGACTACGCGACGGCCAACGGCACCGCCGTCGCGCCGGGCGACTACCTGGCGCACGAGCGGCACGCTCGACCTTCGCCGCCGGCGAGACGACGAAGACGGTCACCGTCCACGGTCAACGGCGACCTGCTCGACGAGCTCGACGAGACCTTCTTCGTCAACCTCACGAACCCGACCAACGCCGACGATCGCCGACGGCCAGGGCGTCGGCACGATCACCGACGACGACGGCACGCCGAGTCACGATCGACGACGTGCTCGTCACCGAGGGCAACGCCGGCACGCGAGCGCGAACTTCACGGTCAGCCTGAGCGTCGCCGAGCGGCCAGACGGTCACGGTCGACTACGCGACCGCGGACGGCAGCGCGACCGCGCCGGCGGACTACACCGGCGGCGACGGCACGCTCACCTTCGCCCCGGGCCAGACGACTCGAAGACAGATCAACGTGCCGGTCTTCAGCGACGCGCTCGACGAGATCGACGAGACGTTCTTCGTCAACCTCACGAACGGCCAGCAACGCGACGATCGCCGACGCCCAGGGCGTCGGCACGATCACCGACAACGACGCCCTGCCGGCACTCTCGATCGACGACGTCACGGTCAACGAGGGCAACGCCGCCCCGACGGTCGCCGCGACCTTCACGGTCAGCCTGAACGCGCCGAGCGGCCGGGACGTGAGCGTCGACTTCGCGACTGCCGAACGGGTCGGCGTCGGCGCCTTCCGACTACATCGCAGCGTCCGGCCGCTCGACCTTCACGCCCGGCCAGACGACGAGGACGATCACGGTGACGGTCAACGCCGACCTCCTCGACGAGGCGAACGAGACCTACTTCGTCAACCTCTCGGCCGTGACCAACGCAACGATCGCCGACGGTCAAGGCCTCGGCACGATCACCGACGACGACCCGCTGCCGACGCTGTCCGTCGACGACGTGACGGTGCTCGAGGGCGACCCCGGCAGCCAGGCCCAGACGTCCCGCAGTCTTCACCGTCACGCTCAGCGCACCCAGCGGACGAACCGTCTCGGTCGACTTCGCGACGGCGAACAACACCGCGGTTGCTCCGGCGCGACTTCTCCGCCACGAGCGGACCGCTGAACTTTGCGGCCGGCGAGACGACGAAGACCGTCACCGTCCAGGTCAACGGCGACGAGCTCGACGAGATCAACGAGACCTACTTCCTCAATCTCGCAGCGCCGACGAACGCGACGATCGCCGACGGCCAGGGCATCGGCACGATCACCGACGACGACGGCATCCCGGAGCTCTCGATCATCGACCACGTCGTCACAGAGCAGGTCTCGACCGGCTCGCGACCTTCACGGTCAACCTGACCGCGGCCAGCGGGCAGACCGTCACCGTCAACTACGCAACCGAGAACGGCACCGCGACTGCTCCTGCCGACTACCAGGCGAGCAACGGGACGGTCATTTTCACTCCGGGCCAGATCTCCAAGACGTTCACGGTGCCGATCGTGAACGACCTCCTCGACGAGAGCGACGAGACCTTCCTCGTCAACCTCACGGCTCCGCAGAACGCGACGATCCTGGACGGGCAGGCCCTGGGCACGATCACCGACAACGACCCGTTCCCGACGCTCGCGGTCGACGACGTGACGGTGCTCGAGGGCGACAGCGGGACCGTCGACGCCACCTTCACGGTCCGCCTCAACGTTCCGAGCGGCCGCGAAGTGACCGTCAACTACGCCACGGCCAACGGGAGCGCGGTTGCGCCGGGCGACTACGCCCCGGCGAGCGGCCCGCTCGCGTTTGCGCCCGGCGAGACGACGAAGTCGGTCACCGTGACCGTCAACGGCGACCTGCTCGACGAGGCGAACGAGACGTTCTTCGTCAACCTCACGAGCCCGACGAATGCGACCTTCCTCGACAACCAGGGCCTCGGCACGATCACGGACGACGACGGCACGCCGGCGCTCTCGATCAACGACGCGACTGTCACTGAAGGCAACTCGGGATCGATCAACGCGATCTTCACGGTCACGCTCGCACCGACGAGCGGCCAGACCGTGACCGTCCAGTACGCCACCGCCGACGGCACTGCGGTCGCGTCCTCGGACTACACGCAGGTTGGGAACACGCTCACGTTCGCTCCCGGCGAATCGACGAAGACCATCGCTGTGCAGGTGCGCGGCGACACCGCGATCGAGTCGAACGAGACCTTCCTCGTCAACCTCTCGAACGCGACGAACGCGGCACTCGCAGACGGTCAGGGCCTGGGCACGATCACGAACGACGACGCGGCCGCGGCGCCTCCGCCTCCCACCGCCGCCACCACCTCCACCCCCGCCGCCGCCACCACCCCCGCCGGCGCCTCCGACGACAGGAGCCAAGCTGTACGCGCCGGTCAGGGGCGCGCGGCTGAAGTCGGCACCGATGCTCAGGTGGCGTCCAGTGGCGCGTGCTCGTCACTACAACGTCCAGCTCTACCGCAGCGGGCGCAAGATCTACACCGCCTGGCCGACGAAGCCGCAGCTGAAGCTCAAGGCGCGCTGGAAGTACCAGGGGCGCACCTACCGGCTGAAGCCCGGCACCTACACGTGGATCGTCTGGCCGAACGTGGGTGGGCGGTACGTGAAGATGCTCGGGCAGAGCAGCTTCAAGATTGTCAAGTAAAGGCGGCGACGCCGGCGGTCAGGCCTCTGGCGACGCGCTGCTGGTACGCGGCCGAGCGCAGCAGCCGCCCTTCGGCCGGATTCGACATGAAGCCCGTCTCGACCAGCACCACCGGCACGTTCGCCCAGTTGAACCCCGTCAGATCGCTGCGCCGGACGAGCCCGAGGTCGCGGGCTCCCGTGGAGCCGACGAGCGCCTTCTGGATCGACCGGGCCGCCCGCAGGCTCGGGCCGTAGACGTCATCGGTCCAGCCGCGGTGCAGGGCGGGGTAGAGGGTGGAGGCTCCGCGGCGAGACGAGTCGGTCGAGCCGTCGGCGTGGATCCGCAGCATCAGCGCCGCTCCGCGCCGGTTGCAGTACTGCGGCCCGGGCGATGTTCCCGCCGCTTCCGTAGCGGAAGGTCGGGCCCGTGCGCGTCATCGCCACGCGGTATCCCCGTTGGAGGAGCAGGCTGCGTGTCCGCTGGGCGATCTGCAGCACGACTTCGGCCTCGCCCGCGGCGCCGCCGCCGTCCTTGATCTTGTAGACGCGCGAGCCCGGGCCGATCGGCTCGCGTTGCCGACCCACCGCAGGCGGCGTCCCGTGCCCCGGGTCGAGGCAGATCAGCGCGGCCGCTACAGCCTCGACGAGCATGTCTCAAACGTAGCCAGAACGGGCAAATCAGTGGCATCATGGCCGTTGATGGGGTCGAACGGAGTACGCGTATTCGCGCTTTGTTCGCTCGCGGCGCTCGTCGTCGCTGTCCCTGCCTGGAGCGCGCCGAAGCCGGATCCGCCGCCGGTTCCGCCGCCTGCACCCGCACCCGCTCCGGCTCCGCAGCCGCCACCTCCGGTCTTTCAGCCGCCTCCGCCGGCGGACCCGACCGTCGTCGCGCCGTCGGGACCAACCGCCGCCGAGCTAGCTGCGCGGAGACGCGCAGCGCTGAGGCAGCGTGCGGCCCGTCTCGCTGCCACGAAGAGGGCGCAGGAGCGGAAGCAGACGGCAGTCGCCCCGCAGGTACAGACAGGCGAGAGCGAGCGCGCCGCCTTTTCCGATCCGCAATCCGGGACGTCGCAGGCGCTTCCGTTCCTCCTCGCCGGCTTCCTCGCCGGCGCCCTGCTGCTGGTCGTGGCGCTCACGCCGGCGCGCGCAGTCCCCTGGTCGCGCGTCTCGCGTGCGCTCGACGATCGGCGGCAGGAACTGGCCCTCCTCGGTGCTCTGGGGTTCGTGGCGACCGGCTTCTTCTTCCTGCTGGCGATGATGTCCTCCGCTTGATCCGATGATCCGCCGCGTCCTCGTCCTGTGCCTGCTCGCCGGCTTTGCCGCGCCGCTCGCAGCGGCCGGCGAGGAATGGAGCTGGACGATTCCGAGCAACATGACGCTCGAGGCGACCGGTCCTTCCGGCCGAGTCGTGACGTTCACGGTGACCGCGCGCTGGAACGGCAACAACGCGACCGTCACCTGTTCGCCGGCCTCGGGATCGACCTTTCCGATCAGGCGCACCAAGGTCGAGTGCGCCGCCAGGTTCGGCTCGCACACCGACGAGCAGGACTTCGACATCACCATCCGCGACACGACCCCGCCGGTGATCACGGTCCCGGGAGACATCAGTGTGCACACGAACGACCCGTCGGGAGCCGTCGTCAGCTTCACCGTCAGCGCCACCGACCTGGTCGAGGGCAACCGGCCCGTGAGCTGCGTTCCGGCCTCGGGAACGAAGTTCTCGATCGGGACACGGCACGTCAACTGCACGTCCACTGACACGCGTGACAACGTCCGCACGGCCGGGTTCGACGTGGCGGTCACGTTCCACCCGATCGCTGTGCCCGCGAGCATGACCGTGGAAGCCACGAGCTTCGCGGGCGCCGCAGTGACCTACGCGGTCTCGGCACAGGATCGACAGGGAAGGCCGGTCGCTGTCAGCTGCAACCCGGCCTCGGGGTCGACGTTCCCGCTCGGCCCGACCACGGTGACCTGCACCGCAACAGCGAACTCGGAGACGCGACCACGGAGCGCTTCACCGTCACCGTGGCCGATCGGACTCCGCCTGCGATCATGGTCCCGCGGACGAAGGTCGTGCGAACGAGCAAGCGCCGAAGTGTCGTCGTCAGGTTCGCGCGCCTCCGCCTCCGATCTCGTCGACGGCGCGGTCGGCGCGAGCTGCAGCCCGGCCTCCGGTGCGCGCTTCCCGCTACGGCGTGACGAAGGTGACGTGCTCCGTCCGCCGATCGCCGCGGCAACGCGTCCTCGGCCAGCTTCAACGTGATCGTTGCGCGCACCCGGACCGCCAAGAGTCCCGAGCCTCCTCGCGCCGCTGGCCGGCGCCGGGTCTCACGGCCGCCGATGCTTCGTTGGCGCGCCGTGCGGAAAGCGAAGTTCTACAACGCCCAGGTCTACCGGAACGGCCGCAAGATCCTGAGCCTCTGGCCGCAGCGCGCGAGCCTGAAGATGACCCGCAGCTGGCAGCACGGCGGCCGCACGTTCCGTCTCAAGCCGGGCGTCTACACGTGGTACGTGTGGCCCGGGTTCGGCACGCTGGCCAGTCCCCGCTTCGGGAAGATGCTCGGCCAGAGCTCCTTCCGCGTGACCTAGGCGCCGGCGCGCTCGGCCGAGCGCAGGCCCCGCAGCGCCCAGAACCCGAGCGCGACCGCAAGGCCGGACGCGATCAGGAACGCGAGGCCGACGTCGGTGGGCGAGCCGGCGATCAGGCTCCGGCCCGCCTCCAGGAGGTGGGTCACCGGGTTGACCGACGCGACCGCCTCGAGCCAGCCGTTCAGTAGAGCGAGGGGCACGTAGACGGGTGCGAAGAAGAGCGCCAGGAACACCGGAAGCTGCATGATCGGGCCCGCCTGGACCGTACGGAGCCGCATCGCGACCCCGGTCGCCCAGAGCGTTCCGGCCAGGCTGACGATCAGCGCGAGCGTGTAGAGCGCGAACACGTCGACACCGTTCCCGCCGACGTTCATTCCCGCCACGACCGCGACGATCGTGAGCAGCGTCGCCGTCAGCGACCACCGCACGACTGCCGCGATCGCGTAGCCGGCGATGATCCCGCTGCGCCGCGGCGCCGCCAGCATGAGGCGCCTTGCGAATCCGAACTCGAAGTCGCGCGCCACGCCGAAGCCCGTGAAGACCCCGCCGAACGCAGCCGATTGCAGCAGCACGAACACGAATTGGAACGCCGTGTACCCGGGCGGGAAGTCGAAGCCCGGGATGTTGTCCACGCGCGAGAGCCCGCCTGCGAACGCGGTGAAGAAGAAGAGCGGGAAGACCAGCCCCGGAAGCAGGAGTGACGGGGTCGTGAAGACGTTGTGCACGACGCGCCAGGCGACAGCGAGAGCAACAGACCAGAACGAGCTCATGTCCTCGTCAACCTCAGCCGCAGGGCCCACGACGACGCCGCGATCGCGAGCAGCCCCATCGTGGCCGCGATGCCGAAACCGAGGAGCAGCGCCTGCGCGTCCCAGCCCGTGATGATCAGGCTCCGGATGCCCTCGATCAGGTACGACACCGGATTGAGCGTCGCCACGGTCCGGAACCAGTCGGTTTCGATGAGGTTCCGAGGCAAGTTCATCGAGGACAGGAAGAGGAGGACGAAGAGGAGCGGGAAGAGCCCCTGCACGGCCTCGCCGGAACCGGTTCGCAGCGCGAAGAACGCTCCCAGTGCACCGAACGAGAGGGCGATCAGCGTCGCCAGCGCCAGCAGCACGAATGCGCCGGCGACGCCTGTCTCGAGCCTGACGCCGAAAGCGAGCCCGATCGAGAGATAGAAGACGGCCTGCACGAGGCCCAGCAGCGCGATTCCGCCCAGCTGTCCGGCGATGAGCGCCGCACCGCGCATCGGGGTCAGCGCGAGGCGGTTGAGGAAACCGATCTGGATGTCCCGCGCCAGGTCGGTCCCCACGTTCATCGTCGCGAAGAGCGCGCCCTGGATGAACGGAAAGGCGAGGAAGAAGGCGAGGAACGAGTCGGTCGGGAAGCCCGGAAGCTGTGTCGCCGCGCTCAGGCCCGCTGAGGTGACCGCGAGCAGTGCGATCGGAAAGATGAACGGGAAGGCGATGTTCGCGGGCTGGCGCACGGTGCGGATGACTGACCGCCGCGCGAGGTGACCGACCTGAGCTGCGAGGCTCACTCCTCCTGCTCAGCCTCCTCCGCTGCGCCTTCGAGCGAGCGGCCGGTCTTCGCGAGGAAGACGTCGTCGAGGCTCGGCGCGTGCAGCTGGAGGTGCTCCACCTCGACCCCTGCGGAGTCGAGCGCGCGGACGATCTCGGCGAGCTCATGCGCGCCGTGCTCGAGCCGGACGGCAACGCCTTTGGGCGAGCCGCCCGTCGACTCGCCGAAGCGCTCGAGGATGCGGGCGACCGCGGCGGGGTCGGCGCCGTCGCGGGGAATCGCCTCGACGGTCGGGCGGCCGATCTCCGCCTTCAGCGCGCTCGGCGTCCCCTCGGCGACGATCTTGCCGTGGTCGATGATCCCGACGCGATCCGCGAGGACGTCGGCCTCTTCGAGGTACTGCGTGGTGAGGAAGACGGTCACGCCGTCGTCCTTCGCGAGGCGGGCGACCTCCTGCCAGAGCGCCGTTCGGCTCTGCGGGTCGAGCCCGGTCGTCGGCTCGTCGAGGAAGAGGATGGAGGGCCTGTGCGCCAGCGCGAGCGCGAGGTCGAGCCGGCGCTTCATGCCGCCCGAGTAGCCGTTCACCTTGCGGTCGGCGGCCTGGGTGAGGCCGACGCGGTGTGAGCAGCTCGTCGGCGCGGGCCGGCCGCTCGCGGCGCGGGAGGCCGTGCAGCGCCGTCTGCAGCCGGATGTGCTCGCGGCCGGTGAGGAGCCCGTCGAGCGCCGCTTCCTGCAGGGCTGCGCCGATCGCCGAGCGGACCTTCGGCCCGTCCTTGACGATGTCGTAGCCGGCGACGCGCGCCGTGCCCGAGGTCGGCGGCAGCAGCGTCGTCAGCATGTGCACCGTGGTCGACTTCCCGGCGCCGTTCGGGCCGAGGAAGCCGTAGATCTCGCCGGGCGCGACCGTGAGGTCGATGCCGTCGACCGCGTGGATGCCGCCCTTGAATGTGCGAACGAGGCCCTCGGCCTCGATGCCGTGCTCCTCCCTCACGCTCCCACTATTACCGCTTGCGTGCCGGCTCGTGTGCGCGCTACCTCGGCGAGACCGCCCAGCAGGCTCTCGAGGGCGGCCTTGCGTCTCCTCGTTGGTGAGGACGCCTTCGGCGTCGAAGTGCTCCCAGGCGAGGGGAACCGCCACCTCCGGATCGTCGAGCACGTGGGCGCCCGGGAAGAGCAGCGCTTCGCGAACCTGCTGCTGCGCACGACGAGTGCCGCCGCGCCCGGACGAGGCGCCGACGACGCCGACCGGCTTCCAGCGGAGCACGGAGGCGAGCGCCGGCCTCGACAGCCAGTCGAGAGCGTTCTTGAGGACTCCTGAGGTTCCGCGGTTGTACTCGGGGGTGGCCAGGAGCAACGCATCGGCCTCGTGCACCGCGCGCCGCAAGTCCGCGACCGCATCGGGATCTCCGGCTGCCTCCACGTCACCGTCGTAGAACGGGATGGGGGAGAGGTCGAGCTCGGTGAGCTCGATCCCGTTCGACGGTGCGAGCTCGCCCGCCGCGCGCAGGAGCGCACGGTTGTACGAGCCTGCGCGGAGGCTGCCGGAGATCCCGAGGACGCGGACTGGGGTCATTACTGGCGGATCGCCGTGATCTCGGCTGTGATCTCGACGCGTGTCGGGCCCCACTCGATGTCGCCGCTGACGCGGAACAGGAGCCGGTCGGTCCCGTCGGCGGAGCCGATTCCGTGGAGCTTCACGTCGAGCTCGATCTCGACCGGGATCTCCTTGATCGTCAGCTCTCCGCGGAGCTTGTAGCGATCGCCCTCGACGTGCTCGACGGCGGTCGACTCGAAGCGGATCTCGGGATAGCGGGTCGTGTCGAGCAGGTCGGCGGTACGCAGGTGCGCGTCGCGCTGCTCGTTGTCGCTGTTGACGCTGTCGGTGTGGACTACGCCGGCCAGGCGCTGCTCGTCGCCCTCGAGGGTGCCCTCGAAAGCGGTAAAGCGGCCGCTGACCGACTTGGCGAGGCTCTCGACGTCGATGACGTCGAAGCGGATCGCCGAGTGGACGGAGTCGACGCTCCAGGTCCCGGTGGGGACGAGAGTGGACTGCTCGGTCTGGACTGCGGACATTTGCTGTGCTCCTTCTGTTGGGATATACTTGAGCAGTCAACAATCTAGCAGGAGAAGCTTGAGTAGTCAAGTAACTCAGAAACGCGGCGTGGAGCTCGATGCCTGGGTGAATTTCCTCCGGGCCCACGCCGCGATGACCAGACAGCTCAGCACCGAGCTGAGCGAGACGCATTGCCTCACGCTGAACGATTTCGACGTCCTGGCCCAGCTGGCCCGCGGGCCGGAGCACGGGCTGATGCGGTCCGAGCTGGCCGAGCGTGTCCTGTTGACGCCCTCGGGCATCACGCGTCTTCTCGACGGCCTCGAGCGTGCCGGCTACGTCGGCAAGGGCAAGTGTCCGACCGATGCGCGCGTCACCTACGCGGTGCTCACGGACGCGGGTCGGGCCAAGCTGCGCGCCGCTTCGAAGACGCACCTTGCCAGCGTGCGCGCGCTGCTGACGGAACGCTTCACCAAGCAGGAGCTGGGCCAGCTGGCCGACCTCCTCGGCCGCCTGCCGATGCGCGGCGACGCCGACTGCGCCGATTGATCGAGCTGCGTCCGATGACGCCCGAGTTTCTCGAGGCCCTGGTCGACGGTCGCCGCGAGGAAGCGGCTCAGCTGCTGGACGTCGAGTTCCCGGAAGAGTTCCCTCGCGAGGGCGGCAAGCGGTTCCTTGCAATGCGCTTGCGGCAAATGCGCGAGGACCCGAGGGTTCAGGAGTGGTGTCCGCACGTGGTCGTCCTCGACGGCCGGATGATCGGGCACGCGGGCTATCACGGTCCTCCGGGTGCCAACGCAAACGAGGATCCGGAGAGCGTCGAGATCGGCTACGTCATCGAGCCTCCGTTTCGCGGCCGCGGCTACGCCACCGCGGCAGCGCTGGAGCTTCTGCGCCGAGCGGAGGAACGCGGCATCAAGCGCTACATCGCGTCCGTCTCCCCGAACAACGAGCCGTCGCTGGCCATCGTCCGCAAGCTCGGCTTCGTCCAGACGGGCGAGCGGATGGACGAAGAAGACGGCCTCGAGCTCGTCTTCGAGCTCGAGCGCCCGGGCTAGACCAGGAAGTACAGGGCCAGACCCATCGCCACGATCACCGCGACGAACGCGCCGATGAGGAGCGTCATCCCCGAGATCAGGATGAGCGGCGTCGCCTCGTCCTGCCCGCGGTCAGCCTTGCGGGCGAGTCGGCGTGGGGTCTCAGTCGGTTCGGGCACCGACTGAGACCTTCCCGTTTCAGCCTGGTCTAATCAGTGCGATCGCGCTTAGGGCTCGAGCCCCGAGCGGAAGGCTGTCGACGATGAACGACGATGCGAGGACAGCGAGCCCCCAGAAGAGGAGGTCCTGCCGATTGTCCTCGGCCAGCGCGCCCACGATGAAGAGCACCATCGCGAGTAGAAGCAGTAGTCCTTTGAAGCCAAGGTTCATCATGGCGCTCCGTTCGCCGTCGCAACCGCGTCTCCTTTGGCCGCGCGCAGCGCCCAAATGACGAGCACCGACCCCACCAGAGGCACGAGCCCGAGCGCCGCATAGCCCCACGCTTCGGCGGCGAGGCCGGCGACCGCAGGCCCGACCAGGTATCCGATCGCCCACAGCTGCGACCAGATCACCCACGCCGTGACGATGCGCTCGCGCTCGACGGTCACGAGCAGGAAACCGAGCGCGCCCGCCTCGCCGATGCCGAAGCCCGCCCCCGCGACGATCATGCCGACCGTCCACGGCGGCACGCTTTCCGTCAAGCCCACGACGCCGATCCCGACCGGGATCAGCAGCGCTGCTCCCCAGAGCGCAGTCGCCGGGCTCACCCGTCCCGCGGCCGCCGAGCCGACCGCGACCAGGATCGCCGTCACCACGTAGAGCGCGGCGATCTCGGGCTGCTCGAGCTCCTCAGCGAGGTGGAGGGGGAGCGGCCCGTCGATCGTCCCGATTGCCAGCGAGATGAGGACGATGCCTGCCGCGGAGACCGCGAACGCCCGCGACCTGAGCACGGAGCGGTCGGTCCCCAGGCGCGCCCGCGCGTGCGGCGCCCGCAGCACGAGCAACGGGAGGAACGCGACCAGCGTGAGTAGCCCATGCAGGGCGAACGGCGCGCGGATGCCCTCGACCGCGCCGATCGCCGGCCCGACGATCGACCCGACCGCGTACGCCGCGAGCACGCCGGTCAGCCGCTGGTACGCGGTTCCCGGCCACAGCTCCAGGATCGCGAAGGTGACGCCGATCCAGAGGCCCGCCGCGGCTAGCCCCTGCACGCCGCGCGCGGGGAACCAGGCACCGAGCCCGTCTCCCAGCACGAAGCCCGCGTCCCCCGCCAGCAGCAGCACGAGCGACCCGAAGAGGACCGGCGCAGCGCCCCACCGGGCGGCGGAGAGCCCGGCCAGCGGATAGCCGATGAGCTGGCCGAGCGCGAAGCAGGCCACGAGCGCGCCGGCAACTCCCGGGCCGGTGCCGGTCCGCTCGCCGATCTCCGGGAGCACCGGCGCGAGCATCCCGTAGCCGGCCGCGTCGAGCACGGCCAGCGCCAGGAGCGCCGCGTACTTCAGTCGAGCCCGCCGACGTCGAGCACGGCCGTCTTCAGGTCGGTCATGTCGAGCATCGTGTAGCGCCCGCCGATCCGGCCCCACCCGCTGCGCGTCCCGGAGGCGCCGCCGAAGGGCTCGTGCGCCTCCCAGTAGTCGGTCGAGTCGTTCACGACGACGTTGCCGACCTGGAGGTTGTCGAGATAGCGGAAGGCCCGCTTGAGGCTCTTCGTGTACACGGCTGCCTGCAGGCCGAGGTGCGAGTCGTTCGCAACCGCGAGCGCCTCGTCGTCGCCGGAGACGGTGATCACGGGCACGATCGGCCCGAACGTCTCGTCGCGGTTGATCAGCGTGTCCACGCCGACGCCGTCGACGACCGTCGGCTGGTAGTAGAGGTTCGTCGGGCGGTCGCCGTCGCGGGCTCCGCCGGAGACGATCGTCGCGCCCTTCTCGAGAGCGTCCTCGAGGTGCGCGGTCCATCTTCTGCGCCGTCGGCTCGTTGTTCATCGGGCCGACGAGCGTGTCGTCGTCGTAGGGATCGCCGAGCTTCCAGGCCTCGGCCTCCTTCATGACTGCGGCCAGGAAGTCGTCGTGCACGTTGCGGTCGACGAGCACGCGCTCGGTCGCGCAGCAGACCTGGCCGGCGCAGAAGAACCCGCCGAAGACGGCGCCCTTCGCCGCGGCGCTCGAGATCGGCGTCGTCGCAGACGATCACCGGCCCGTTGCCGCTCGCCTCGATCAGCGACCGCTTCAGCCCGGCCGCGCGCACGATCTTCTCCGCCGTCGTGTGCGAGCCGACGAAGCCGATGCAGTCGACGTTCTCGTCGGTGATCAGCCGCTCGCCGACCTCGCCGCCGCCGTAGACGACGTTGACGACGCCCTCGGGCAGGCCCGCGTCGGCCATCGCCTGCATGAAGGTCGCCATCGCGATCGGCGTCCACTCGGAGGGCTTCATCACGATCGTGTTGCCGGCGGCGATCCCCGGCGCGATCAGCTCGACCGGGATCAGCGTCGGGAAGTTCCAGGGCGTGATCGCGGCGTAGACGCCGTTCGGCTTGCGGAACGTGAGGATCCGCTTGTTGACGTCCTGCGACGGGATGATCGCGCGACTCCATCCGCTTCACGTCCTCGGCCGCGATGCGGAAGTTGTCGGCGGTCTCCTCGATGTCGCCGCAGCGCTTCGGCCGTGTACGGCTTGCCCTGTTCGAGCGTGAGCTCGCGCGCCATGTCCTCGCGCCGCTCGTCGATCAGGTCGGCGATCGCGTGGCAGACCGCTGCGCGGTCCCACGCCGAGAGCGCCGCCCACTTCGGCTGCGCCGTACGCGCCGCCTGCGCCGCGCGCGCGATGTCTTCCGGCCCCGCGTCGGGGACCTCGGCCAGCGTCTCGCCCGTCACGGGAGAGACGATCTGCCTCACGTTCTCGCCGGTCGACTCGGCCCACTCGCCGCCGATGAAGTTCTGGAGGGTGCGAACGGTCGTTGCCACTAGTGCTCCTTTCGGGTCAGACCCCGGGCACGACCGGCGCCTCCCGGCGCGCGTGCTCGGTGCCTCTGAGGACGAGGTAGGCGATGACGATCGCCGCGAGCGTGAGCCCGAGGATCATCACCGCGGTCGCATTCACGATCGGAGAGACCCCGAAGCGAAGCGACGAGAAGATGCGCAGCGGAAGCGTCGTCGTCCCCGCGCCGGACACGAAGAACGACGTGATGAAGTCGTCGAACGAGAACGTGAAGGCGAGCAGCCCGCCCGCGAGGATCGCCGGCGCGAGCCGCGGCAGGGTCACCTGGCGGAAGGTCGGCGATCGGCCCCGCGCCGAGGTCGTAGGACGCCTCCTCGAACGACTGGCCCATCCCGACGAAGCGGGCGCGCACGATCAGCGCCACCACCGAGGTGTTGAAGACGACGTGCGCGATGAGGATCGTCTTCAGCCCGAGCGGGATGCCGATCTGGACGAAGAAGATCAGCGCCGAGATGCCGAACACGATCTCGGGCGTGACGAGCGTCATGTAGACGAGCGCGTCGAGCGGGACCCGCAGGAGCCACGGCGCATGCGGGCAGCGCCAGGGCGAGCATCGTGCCGAGCACGCAGGCGATCGACTGCGTTGCCGACGGCGATCACCAGGCTGTTCCGGAGGGCTCGGTGATCGTCGGGTCGTCGAGCGCCTCGCCGAACCACTTGGTCGAGAAGCCCTCCCAGTTCAGGACCTGGCGGCCGCCGTTGAAGGCGTAGATGACGACGACGCGCGATCGGCGCGTACAGGAAGAAGTAGACGAGCGCCGCCCAGCCGCCGAGGAGCCGCCTACCCACCGTACTGCTCCTCCCTCGCGGTCAGCTTCGCGTAGACCAGGATCGCGACCGTCATCGCCGCGATCACGACCATCGCGATCGCCGAGCCGAACGGCCAGTCGCGCGCGGTCAGGAACTGCTGCGCGATCAGGTTGCCGGCGTAGACGGTCATGTCGCCGCCCAGGATCACCGGGATCAGGTACTCGCCGGTCAGCGGGATGAACACGAGCAGCGAGCCCACGATGACCCCGGCAGGACGAGCGGCAGCGTCACGCGCCGGAACGCGCGCAACGGCCGGTCGCCGAGATCCATCGCTGCGTCCACGAGCGACCAGTCCATCCGCTCGAGCGCCGCGTACAGCGGCAGGATCATGAGCGGCAGGTAGTTGTAGACGACCCCGATGTAGATCGCCTCGCGCGTGTACAGGAGGCTGAAGTCGTCGGAGGTGATGCCGGCGTCACGGAGCCAACGAAAGAGCGGGAAGTCCGGGCCGAGGATGATCAGCCAGGAGTACGTGCGAATCAGGAAGCTCGTCCAGAACGGGATGATCACGAGCAGCAGCAGCAGCGTCTTGTGCTGCGCGTAGCGGGCCAGGTAGTACGCGAACGGGAAGCCGACGACGAGCGTGGCGACGGTCCCGAAGACCGCCAGGCCGAACGTCCGCAGGAAGACCTCGCCGTAGAGCGGGTCCCAGAGGTAGCGGAAGTTCTCGAGGAGAAGTCGTAGACGACGTCGGTGAACCCCTCGCGCCGCGAGACGCTGAAGACGGCCATGATCCCGAGCGGGCCGAGGAAGAAGAGCGCGTACCAGGCGGCTGCCGGCAGTGCGAGCCACCCCGGATAGCGGGGACCGCCCGCGCCGGCGCGTGCGCAGCCGCCGACGCGGGGAGGGCCTCGATGCCTCGACGGCCATCCGCTAGGCGGCCTTGAACTCCGTCCAGATCCTGTTCCGAGCCCTCGTCGCCCTCCGGAGTGGGATCCGCAATCGTCAGCTTCTCGACCTTCGCCGGCGGCGGGAAGACGGTCTCGTTCTCGAGCACCGCCTTGTCCAACACGCCCTCGAGCAGCTCACGCTTGAGCGGCGAGCCGTAGTACGTGTATTCGGTCTCGGTCGCGTTGGCCTTTGGCGCGTAGCAGTAGTTGATCCACGCGTGCGCGGCGTCGGGGTTCTTCGCGTCCTTCGGGATGCAGTAGGCGTCGATCCAGAATTCGGCGCCCTCCTCGGGGATCACGTACTGGGCCGGCTTCTTCGCGATCACTGCCTGACCGTCGCCGTTCCAGCCAAGCGCCATCACGGCGCGGCCGGAAGTCAGCAGCTGCCGGTACTCCGTCGAAGTGATCGCGAGCAGGTGTGGCTTCAACTCGAGCATCGCGTCCTTGACCTCGTCCAGCTCGCCCTCGTCGTCCGTGTTGTACGAGTAGCCGAGCATCATCGCCGTCGAGCCGATGACCTCCAGCACGCTGTCGAGAACGGTCACCTTCTTCGAGTACGGGCCCGTGGCCAGCTCGTGGAACTCCTTCCAGGTCGTCGGCCGCTCCTTGACCAGATCGGTCCGGTAGACGAACCCGGTCGTCCCCCAGTCCTTCGGGGTCGACCACTTGTCGTCGGGATCGAACGGGAGCCCCTGGAACTTGGGGTCGATGTTCGCCGTCACATTCGGCAGCTTCGACCGGTCGAGCTCCTGCAGGAGGTCGTCGTCGGCCATGATCTTCACGAATGGATTGGCCGGTCGGGACGATGAGGTCGTAGCCCTTGGCCCCGGCCTTGAGCTTGGCCAGCATGTCTTCGTTCGAGGCGTAGAAGTCCTTCGCGACCTTGACGGTGGTCGCCTTGGTGAACGCCGGGTACGTCTTCGGGTTCACGTAGTCGGCCCAGTTGTAGTAGAGGAGCGTCCCGCCGACCTGCTCCGCGCTGCCGCCGGTCGTCGTCCCGGACGCAGCTCTCCTTGTCATCACCGCCGCAGGCGGCCAGGAAGGCCGTCATCGCGCTGATGGCGACGAAGCCCTTGCGGTCGAAAGAGCGCTCCCAGATGGGTCTCTCAGGCATGCGCTGTCTCCTCCTTGTCAGTGGGGTCGAGGCTCAACGCCGCCTCCTCGTCCCAGGTCAGAAACACGCGCTCCCCCTCTCGGAGCGCCTCACTTTCCCCGTTGGCGCCGCTTCGCTGGTGTCGAACGAGTACCTCCTGTCCGTTGTCCGTCTTCACTAGGCATTGGATCGTGGGGCCGATGATCATCGCCGCCACGACTTCGCCTGCGAGCCCGTCGCCGCCGCGGGCGACGCGGATCCGCTCAGGGCGCACGGCGACGTCGGGGCCGTGGCCCTTGATGAAGTTGGTCTCGCCGATGAAGTCGGCGACGAAGCGGGTCGCCGGCGAGTCGTAGATCTCGCGCGGCGTCGCCAGCTGGTCGATCCGGCCCTGGTTCATGACCGCGACGCGGTCGGACATCGCGAGCGCTTCCTCCTGGTCGTGCGTCACGTAGACGAACGTGAGGCCGATCTCGCGATGCAGGCGCTTCAGGAACACCTGCATCTCCTTTCGCAGCTTCAGGTCGAGCGCGCCCAGCGGCTCGTCCAGCAGGAGGACGGTCGGCCCCTTCGCCAGCGCCCGCGCCAGTGCGACGCGCTGCTGCTGGCCACCGGAGAGCTGCCTGGGCTTCCGCGCTTCCACCTGCTCCAGGTGCACGAGCTTCAGCAGCTCTCGCGCCCGCGCCTGGCGCACGCCTTTGTTGATGCCCACCTGCTTCAGCCCGTACGAGACGTTGTCGAGGACGCTCAGGTGCGGGAACAGCGCGTACGACTGGAAGACCGTGTTCACATCCCGCTTGTAGGGCGGCAGGTGCGCCACATCTTTGTCGCCGATCCGGACCTCTCCTTCGTCCGGGCGCTCGAAGCCCGCAATCAGCCGGAGCGTCGTCGTCTTGCCGCAGCCCGAGGGCCCGAGCAAGGACAGGAACTCGCCGTGCCGGACTCCGAGATCGAGGCGGTCGACTGCGGTGACCTCGTCGAAACGCTTGGTCACACCGCGCAGCTCGACGTCTAACTCGGCCGCCATCGCGTAAAGGTACGGCCAGAGCCGTCCCAATTACAAGCGGGGACGAGCAGGCTTGCTTAGGTTTGTCCGGCGGACTCGGTGACGGGCTGGGTGCGCGACGGTTCGCGCACGACGGCCGGTAGATCGACGATGAAGCTCGAACCGTGGCCCTCCGACGAGGTGACCGAGAGGCGGCCTTCCATGCGGCGAACGAGCTCGCGGCAGATGTAGAGCCCGAGGCCTGTCCCGCCGACCCCGCGGGTGAGGCGGGGATCGAGGCGATAGAACTTGCCGAAGATCCGCTGCTGCTCGCCGTGCGGGATCCCGAGCCCCTCGTCGGTGATGACGAAGCGCACGCAGTTGTCGTGAGGCTCGACGCGAACCTCGATCCGCCCTCCGTCCGGTGAGTACTTGACGGCGTTGTCGAGCAGGTTGATCAGCACCTGGCGCAGCTTGTCGCCGTCGCAGGTGACGGGGGAGAGCCCGTTGTTCGCGACGAGATCGATGACGATGTCCTGCCGGGAGGCAGTCAACGCGCGCATCTCGTCGACCACCTCGGTCACGAGCTCCTCGACGTCGAGTTGTTGCGTCTCGACGGAGAACCGCCCGGAGTCGAGATTGCTCGCCAGCAGGATCTCGCCGGCGATTCGGCTCAGCCGCTCCGACTCCGCCGCGATCACCTCCAGCAGCCGCTCGCGGTTCTCCTTGCCCAGCTCCACGTCGGCGCGCCGGAGCGTCTGCGCGGCGCCGTAGATCGCCGCGAGGGGAGTGCGCAGCTCGTGCGAGACCGTGGCCACGAACTCGCCTTTCAGCTCGTCGAGAGCGCGCTCCTCCGTCAGGTTGCGGAAGGCGTAGACGATCCCGTCCTCGAACTGGACGCCCGAGATCGAGACCCAGAGCTCGCGCCCCTCGATGTCGAGCGGCAGCGTCTTCGCCTCCGTGCTTCCCGGCCCCGGCACGCGGGCGACAGGCACTTCCGGCCCGATTGCGTCCCAGCCGGGGAGAGCCTCGTGCGCCCGGCGACCGACCAGCTCGTCCGTCGCGAGGCCCGTGATCGACTGCGCCGCCGGGTTCCAGTAGCGGATGACGCCCTCGTCGTCGACCAGGAAGACGCCGCGGTCGACGTGCTCGAGAACTCGTGCATGCCGCTCCAGCTCCACCCGTTGCTGGTTCGACCTGGCGGTCGAGCCCGCGGACCTGGATCGCGCGCTCCAGCGAGGCGACGAAGTAGTCGCGGTCGATCGGCTTCTGGATGAAGTCGTAGGCGCCGCCGCGCAGCGCCCGAACGGCCAGGTCGCGCTCGCCGTGGCCGGTGATCAGCAGGGTCGGCGTGTCGGGACGGAGCTGCTTGATCTCGTCCAGCAGCTCGAGGCCGTCCATGCCCGGCATCTTGATGTCGGTGACGATCGCGTCGTAGTCGGTCTCGCTGCGATCCTGTCGAGCGCAGCCGGCGCCGTCTCGCAGGTGTCGATCGTCGATCGCCGTTCATTCGCAGCCGCGAGCGCCTCCGGCAGCGCCTCGAGCAGCGCCGGGTCGTCGTCGACGATCAGGATCGCGTGCGCTCACAGCAGCGGCTCCGCTTCGGGCAGGTCGCCGGCCAGCGGCAGCTCGATCACGAACACGGCACCCTCGCCGGGGCCGCTCGCGACCGCGATCGTGCCGCCGTGCTCCTTGATGATGCCGTAGGTGATCGAGAGGCCGAGGCCGGTTCCCTTCCCGACCTCCTTGGTCGTGAAGAACGGATCGAAGATGCGCTGCTCGAGCCCCGGCGGGATGCCCGGGCCCGCTGTCGGCGAACGGTGATCTCACCCGGTCGTTCGTCGTCAGGGCGCGAAGCGAGTCGGATCGTCCTGCGTCGGCGAGTCGGCCAGCGCGTCGCGCGCGTTCGTCAGCAGGTTGATGAAGACCTGCTCGAGCTGGATCGCATTGCCGAGCACGACGAGCTCGTCCGAGGCCGGCTCGACCTCGACCTCGATCGTCGCACAGCGCAGCTGCTCGTGCATCAGCGAGAGCGCGCGCTCGATGATCGTCGCCCACCGCGACCGGCTCGAGGCTGACCGGCGCGGCCCGGCCGAACGTCCGCAGGTGCGAGATGATCTCCGTCGCCTTGCGAACCTGCTCCATCGCCTTCTCGAGGTCGGCGACCATCCGCGCCGCGTCGACCTCGCCGAGCACCGATCCGGTCGATCGACGTTGCCGACGAACAGGCCGATGTTGTTGAGCGGGTTGTTGAGCTCGTGCGCGACGCCGGTCGTCAGCTCGCCGAGCGTCGCCAGCTTGCCAGCCTGGACGAGCTGCTCCTGCTTGTCGCGCAGCTCCTGCTCGCGCCGCTCGATCTCCTGCGTCGTCTCGCGCAGGTCGCCCATGATGTGGATCATCGCCTTGCGGCTGTCGCTCCAGCCGCAGGTTGGACTCGTGCGAGTCCTGGAGGATGTGCAGGAGCGCGCGGCGGGAGTTGTCGAGCCGCTCGGTCTGGCGGGCCAGGCTGCTGCGGTCCTGCTCGTAGTCGGCGAGGATGTGCAGCATCGCCTTGCGCTGGTCGGCGAGCTGCTGGTTCGACTCGTTCAGGTCGCCCATGATGTGGAGCAGCGCGCGGCGCCGCTCTTCGCGCCTGGCGAACCCGGATCTGGAGGTCCTCGACCTGCTGCGCGGAGGTGCTCGCGGATCGGGCTCGGCCGGCGCGAACGCCTCGCCGTTCCGCAGCGGCGGCAGCGCCTCGGGCTCGGCCGCCATCAGTTCGTGGAGCTCTCGCGCCTTGTCTTGGCGACCTCGGCCTGGAGGCTCTCGAGCTCCTTCTCGAGCGCGATCATCTTCAGCTCGCGGCCGACGACGACCTCCTCGAACTTCTCGAGGTCGAGGATCTTCTCCTGCAGCTCGGTCTTCGACGCTCGAGGTCGCTGCACGACCTGCTCGTAGGCGCGCATGTCGCGCAGGATGCCGATCGCGCCGATCACGTTGCCGTCCGGGTCGCGCAGCGCGGAGGCGTTCAGCGTGGTCGGGATGATCTCGCCGGAGGCGCTGCGCGGGTTGAGCCGCGCGTTTCGGGTCACGCCGCGCTCGACGACCTCGCGCAGCGGCGGCCGTGAACTCGCGGGTCTCCTCGGGGCTGATGAAGCGCGAGAGCGACTGCTCGACGACCTCGTCCTTGCGGAAGCCGAGGAGCTGCGGAGACGGCGTCGTTCGCCTGGAGGATCTTGCCCTCCAGGTCGGAGACGAACACCGGGTCGGGCGCGTTCTCGATCAGGCTCTCCGCGTAGGCGCGGGCCTTGTCCAGCTCGCGCATGTCGCGGAGCATGCCGATGGCGCCGATCACGTTCCCGTCGGTGTCGCGGAGGGCCGAGGCGTTCAGGGTCGTCGGGATGATCTCGCCGGAGGCGCTGCGCGGGTTGAGGCGGGCGTTGCGGGTCACGCCTCGCTCGACGACCTCGCGCAGCGCGGCGGTGAACTCGCGCGTCTCCTCCGCGTCGATGAAGCGCGAGAGCGACTGCTCGAGGACCTCGTCCGGGCGGAAGCCGAGCAGCTCGGAGACCGCGTCGTTGGCCTGGAGGATCTTGCCCTCGAGGTCGGAGACGAACACCGGGTCGGGCGCGTTCTTGATCAGGCTCTCGGCGTAGGCGCGGGCCTTGTCCAGCTCGCGCATGTCGCGGAGGACGCCGATCGCGCCGATCACGTTGCCCTCGGAGTCGCGCAGCGCGGAGGCGTTGAGGCTCGTCGGGATCACCTCGCCCGCTGCCGAGCGCGGATTGAGGACGGCGTTGCGGGTCACGCCGTGCTCGACGACCTCCTTCAAGGCGGCCGTGAACTCGCGCGTCTCCTCGGCGCTGATGAAGCGCGACAGCGACTGCTCGACGACCTCGTCCCGGCGGAAGCCGAGCAGCTGGGAGACGGCGTCGTTCGCCTGGAGGATCTTGCCCTCGAGGTCGGAGACGAACACCGGGTCGGGCGCGTTCGCGATGATGATGTCGGCGTCGAGCGCGCCACGTTCCGGAGCGCCGTTCGCGCCAATGTCCTTGGCCTTCGCAGAAGGCTGAGTCAGAACCTTCTTGGGCACGTTGTTTCCTCCAGAGTTAGCCGCAGTGGCGATACGTCGGTCGAATTGTGCCGCCTGTACCGCAAGACGCAATCCTCGCGCCCGCGGATTTGCTCAAACACCTACGGTGTGCGATACCTCCGCAGGGGGCAATCCGACCGAAGGAGACCGAGATATGCGCAAGTTGATCCTTGCCGCTCTTCCCACTGCCCTGTTCGCGCTGCTCGCGTTCGGGCTCGCCGATCGGGGGGGCGCCACTCCGGAAACGGGCTTGCTCCCCGATCTGAGAACCGTCGTCCCGCTCCATCTGCAGCTCGTGCACCAGCAGCAGAACGACAAACTGCGCTTCTCGAACGGAGTTGCCAATACGGGTCCCGGCCCCATGGCGCTGCGACCGGAGCCACCGCCCGGCGAGGCGACGACCCAGACCACGGCGGTGCAAGAGATCCGTGATTCGAACGCGGCGGACAAGTGCGGTGAGGAACGGCCGGGCGACCCGTGTTACAACGTCGCCTCGGAGCACATAGCGGGGACGTTCGTGTTCCACCCGGAGCACAACCACTGGCACATCGGGAGCGTTGCCCTCTTCCAGATTCGCCGCGGGAGCCCGACTGGGCCGATCGTCGGCAACAACAACATCAAGACGACCTTCTGCCTGATCGACTGGTATGCCCTCGAGGGCAACTCGTCGACCTCGGACAGAACCTTCTGGGAGTGCCAGACCAGCTTCCAGGGAATCCAGTCCGGCTGGGTCGATCAATACCACCAGTCGCTTCCGGGTCAGGAGCTCGACCTGACAGGAGTCCCGAACCGCAACGACTACTACCTCGTCAGCACAGCAAACCCCGACGGGATCTTTTTGGAGACGAGCAGCACGAACAACACCGCGTGGGTGAAGTTCCGCCTGTTCACACAGGGCAACGGCCGCGCGATCGAGGTGACTGCGCATTCGCCGTGCTCGACCCCCGGTCTCTGCGGAGTCGGCGCGCCGGGTCGGTAGCTCAGTAGCTTCGAGTGGGTGCCGCTCGCCTAGCAGGCGCGGCGGCGCCCACTCGGCAGCATCGACTGTGGCCGCCAGGCGGGGTCGCGCGCGTTTCGAACCGCAATTCGCTCGGTGCCTCCTGCGCTCGGTGCGACGACGATCGCGCCTCCGCGCGTGAACGCGAGCTGACGCCCGCCCGGTGACCACGCCGGCTGCGACTCGGGTTCGCGCGTCGTCGTGAGCCGCCGCGCGCCGGTGCCGTCGGCATTCGCAACGGTGACGAACCCGCTGTCGGTGAGCCGGGACGCGTAGGCGACGTAGGCGAGCTTGGAGCCGTCGGGTGACCAGGCCGGTTCGGCCGCGTCTCGGACGAGCAAGCTGCGGCCCGTTCCGTCGGCGTTGACGACGTAGATCCCGCGAACGACGCCGGGTCCCACCTCCCGGACCTCCGCGAACGCGATGCGCCGTGAGTCCGGCGACCAGACCGGCCCACCGACCAACGTCCGAGGCGAGACCGTGGCCATCGTGCGCCCCGCCGCGGTCGCCACGATGATCCGGCCGTCAGACGCGTACGCGATGCGCTGGCCGTTCGGGGACCAGGCCGGCTCGGTGCTGAGGCCCGTCCCGAAACGCCTCAGGACCTTCCCGCGCGCATCCGCGACGAGGATCTGCGACCGGCTCGTGTCGATCTGGCGTGCAAAAGCGACGTAGTACCCCTTGGGCGACCACGAGGGGCCGCTGTCCTTCCCGCGCGTGAGCCTGAAACGCCGCGAGCCGTCCGCACGGGCGACACAGAGGCCGGTCGGCTGCGAGGCGAGCGAGTAGGTGAGGAGGGCGGGCGGCCGCGCCGAGCTCGTCGTGCCGGCGGCGGCGAGAGACACCGCGATCGAGCCGAGGAGAAGGAGTCGCTTCACCTCGGCCCGGAGGATAACGGGGATGCAACGGGCCCGCCGGAGCGGGCCCGTTGACACCGGTAGATACGGCTAGATCAGCGGCAACCCGGGAACTTGAAGGCGCCGATGCGGTTCAGCCAGCCCGCAGGCGACGAGGCCTGCGAAGCCAGCGTGTAGTACTCGTTGATGTAGTAGAAGGTGCAGTCGTCGCTGGGGTCGACGTTGAGCGACGTGTAGTCGCCCCAACGAGAGTTGGTCGGTTGTCTGGACGCCGCTTCCGGCCTGGAGCACCGCCTCGGCCTGCGGCAGCGTGCCGAGCGGGTCGTCGACCCGTCGCCCCGCGTACCGGATGCCGGGGAAGACGTTCGTGCCGTTGACGACGCTGTAGCCCGCGGCCATGTTCCCCTGCTGCGTCCGTCGCCACGCTGCCCATCCAGCGGTGCACGCCGTCAGGCGGCGCGTACGTGCCCTGCTGATAGATGAACGGCTCCCGTCGGGTTGCGGAGCTCGTACCAGCGGACTCCGGCAACCGCCGGCCGGGCTTCGACCGACTGGTTCGTGACCAGGGCCTCGTACGTGCCGAAGTTGCGGTACTGCAACCTCCAGGTCGGCCGCTGCCGGTAGGACAGGATGTCGAGGAACTGGTTCGGGTCGACGATCCCCGGCTGCGGCAGACAGTCCCGGGCAGTCGGCGCGCACGGGTAGATGGAGTCGAACGGCGCTGTCGGCAGTTGCGACTTCAACGTGAACGTGGAGCGCTCCGGATGCTGGAAGTCCGGCATCGAGCTGGAAGACGTTCAACGCGTCGAACGTCGCCCCGTCCGGGGCGTCATCGTCCTGCGAGCCCACGATCAGCTGCGGGCTGCTGCCGTCGCGCCGGATGCCTGCCGTCGAAGTCCGCCGGCAGCAGGCCGTCTCCGACCAGGTTCGGAGGCCCGGTGAGCTGGAACTCGATCACCTCCGTGTTCGGGTCGCCCGCCATCAGCTGCGAGCGATTGAGGGCGTAGATGCCGATCGATTCGGCTCCGTCGCCCTGGTCGGCGAACTCACGCGTCGTGATCGTGACCGATCCGTGCTTGCCGCCCTCCGGCCACACGCCGTACTTCGGGTAGTCGGGGAAGCGGTCGTCGGTCGTGAACGCGTAGCGGTAGTACGCGCCTGTCGGATCGCCGGTCACCGAGACGGCGACGCAGTTGTAGAACGGGTTCGGCGGGTCCGGCGGGAGCCCACGCGTCGTGAACTGCGTCAGGATCCAGCGGTCGGCCTTCTCGTCGTAGAGGACGATCGGGTCGCCGCTCGGCTCGGTGCACTCGTCGATCGGGAACCCCGCCCAGAGCGTGCCCGTGTCGACTGGGCCGAGCAGAGCGTGCCCGTCTTCGTGTAGATCGAGTACACCAGGTTGACCATCGCGACGTAGTGGTTGCGGCCGACGTCGCCGACGGAGTCGGGGGATTCACGCGGAACCCGAAGATCTCGAAGTTGGCCTCGTTGCTCGGCCCCTCGAACGTGAAGAGCGGCGCCGGCATCGCCGCCGGCGCCAGGCGCTCCCTTCTGGAGCGCGCCGTCGCGGCTATGCCTGCAGTTGCCGACCGGCCCCGCGCCGAACTCGGGTCGGGTCGCTGCGCCGCCATCCAGCGCTCGTGCCGAACCGATGCATCGTCGCGAAGCGGTGCGGAGACATCGAAAGCAACCGCTTTGTCCACCTTGGGCCTCAACGGCCCCACGCCGCTGTTTGCCGCGCTAGCCGGCTCTGCCGCGAGGGCGGCAGCGGCCAGCGAGGCCGCGAGGAGCGCCCTCGCGATCCCTCGTCTCGTCATTTCCTCTCCTCTCCTTGTGCCGACCCCCTTGTTCGGGGCAACCCTTCCATATCTCGACTACCGTCGCAGACCGAATTCGCGACCGCCGGTCAGGCCGCTCGGCCGGACGATCAGCACGAGCGCCATGATCGAGCCGAGGATGATCAGCCGTGTGCCCGAGGGCAGGTCGAGGGTCGCGCCGACCGTGACTCCCTGCTCCGCCTCGGACAGGAACGAGCTCAGCCCGCTCACCGTGAGCGCGCCGAGCACGGCTCCCCAGAGGCTGGAGGCCCCGCCGACGACGAGCATCGCGAGCGTGAGGAAGGTCAGCTCCAGGTAGACCTGCTCGGTCGTGATCGACCCGAGCTCGTGCACGAGGAGGCGCGCCCGCAAACCCGGCGAGCGCGCCCGAGACCGTGAACGCGAGGAGCCGTTCTCGGTGCACGCTCACGCCGACGCCTCTCGCCGCCGCAGCGTCCTCGCGCGTCGCCCGGAGCATCCGGCCGAAACGGCTCCGTTGATAGGCGAACGCGACGGCGATCGCCACGAGTGCGCCGACCGTGGCCTGTAGGGCCTGCGTCGTCTCCGGGACGAGGGCCAGCGTCGTCGCGCCGGGACCGATCTTCGTCCACTCGCGAAGCACGTTGTGCGTGATCTCCAGCACGGCGAACGTCGCGATGCCGGCCGCCAGCCCTGAGAGTCGCATCAGCGGCAGCCCGACGAGCAAGGCGAAGACGCCGCCGGCGGCAGCAGCGAGCAGCAGCGACGCGACGTTTCCAATCGTGTGGTCGCGCAGGATCGGGAAGAGCTGCGGCAGCACGCCGCTCTTCGAGTCGAGCGGGATCGTCATCACTCCCGCGGCGAACGCGCCGACCGCCACGAAGCTGATCTGGCCGAACGAGAGCACACCCGAGTTGCCCATGAACACGTAGAGCGCGACGACGATCGCGACCGAGACGAGCGCGTCCAGGAAGTAGATCTCGTTCGCGCTGCTGACCAGCGTGGAGCCGATGCCGACCGCGACCACGAGCGCCGCCGGGACGAGTACCTGCACGGCCGTGTCGAGCGACCGCTTCACATCCGCTCCACCGCGGTCTGCCGGCCCCAGGCGAAGAGCCCTCCCGGCCGCAGCAACAAGACGAGGATCACGAGCGCGAACACCGCCGACGGCAGGTAGACGCTCTTGTCGGTCGGAAGCACGCCGTTGATGACGCCGGTCGTGAAGCCGATCGCGAAGCCGCCGAGCGTTGCCGTCCAGAGCCGGTCGATCCCGCCGACGACCACGCCGACGAGGACGACGATCGTCTCCCGGAGGGCGAAGTCCGGGCCGACGAACGGGTTCTGCACGGTGAGGATCACCGCGACGGTCGCGGCGATCAGCCCGGAGAGCAGAACCGCGAATCCGATCACCCGGTCGGCGTTGACTCCGAGCAGGCGCGCGGTGCTGAAGTCCGTCGCCGCGGCGCGCATGTGCAGGCCGATCGTCGTCCGCGTCAAGAGCGCCGCGAGCAGTGCGAGGGCAAGCACAGTGACGATCACCGCCAGGATCGTGATCTTGCGGACATCGAGGCTGCCGATCTCGATCGGCTGGTTGAAGGACGCGATCGAGGTCGCGATCTCACCGATCGTGTCGTCGCGGATGTCGACGAGCAACGCCGCGGCCTGCAGCACGAACGCGATCGCGAACGTGGTCACGAGCATCACCGCGGGTGACTCGCCGCGGAGCGGGCGGAAGACGACGCGGTCCATCACCGTCGACAGCGCGACGACGACGACGAAGCAGGCAGCGATACTCGCAGCCACCGGCCAGGACGCCGTGAAAGCGAGCGTGTAGGCGCCGACCATGATCAGCTGGCCGTACGCGAAGTTGACGAGCCGGAGCACGCCGAACACGAGGCCGATGCCGACGGCCATCAATGCGTAGATCGCGCCGAGGCCGGTTGCGTCGATCAGGGTCTGGGCGTCGACGGCAGCGACGATCATCCGGCGAGGTAGGCCTTCACGAGCCTGTCGGTGTCGTCTGCGTCCGCCGGCCCGAGCGTCGTCCGCAGCTCGCCGTTCGCGAGCACGTACGTCCGATCGGCGAGCGCCACTGTGCGCTGTGCGCGCTGCTCGACGAGGAGGATCGTCACGCCCTGCTCCCGGATGCGGGCGAGCGTCTCGAAGACCTCGGCCACGAGGGTGGGGGCCAGGCCGAGGGACGGCTCGTCGAGCAGGAGGAGCCGCGGCTTTGCGACCAGAGCCCGGCGCGATCGCGAGCTGCTGCTGCTGCCCGCCGGACAGGGCGCCTGCCGACCGGCGGCGGAACTCTCTGCAGCATCGGGAACAGCTCGTAGGCCTCGGCGAGCCCACCCTGGCCGCGGCGCGCCGCAAGTCCGAGCCGCAGGTTCTCCTCGACGGTGAAGTCGGCGTAGATCCGGCGGCCCTCCGGGACGAGCGACACGCCTGACTGCGCGATCCGCTCCGGCGTGCGGCCGACCACTGATTCCCCCTCGACCCGGATGTGGCCGGCATGCGTCGGGACGAGCCCGGTGATCGCGTGCAGCGTCGTCGACTTGCCGGCGCCGTTCGGCCCGATCAGCCCGACGATCTCGCCCTCGGCGACCCGGAAGCTCACGCCGCGCACGGCCGGCACGGCTCCGTAGCGAACCTCGACCGAGACGAGCTCGAGCATCGGCTCAGCCATCGGCGTCCTCGGCCAGCGCGCTCTCACCCAGGTAGGCACCTGCGACGTCGAGGTTGGCGCGGATCTCGTCGGGCGCCCCCTCCGCGAGGGTGCGGCCCTGGTCGAGGACGTGGATCCGGTCGCACACGTCCATGACGAGCGCCATGTTGTGGTCGATCAGGAGCACCCCGGCCTCGTGCTCGTCCCGCACCGAGCGAATGACGGCCGCGAACTCGGGCACCTCGGCTTCGGGCAGGCCGGCGGCGGGCTCGTCCATCAGCACGAAGCGCGGCCGGGTCGCCAGGGCGCGGGCCACGCCGAGTCGCCGCTCGTCGCCGTGCGCGAGGGCATCGGCGGGAAGCTCTGCCTGCGCGCCCAACGCCATCAGCTCGAGCAGCTCATCCGCTCTCGCGCGCGCTCCCCGAGCGCCGAGGCCCGAGCCGAGCGCGGCCACCTCGACGTTCTCGCGCACCGTCAGTTGCCTGAAGGAGCGGCTGTGCTGGAAGGTGCGCGCCAGCCCGCCGCGCGCCCGGCGGCTCGGGCTCCAGCGGGTGATCTCACGGCCCTCGAGCTCGACCGAGCCCTCGCTCGGAACGTCGAACCCGCTGAGGACGTTCACCAGCGTCGACTTGCCGGCGCCGTTGGGGCCGATCAGCCCCACCACTTCGTGCCGGTGCAGCTCGAGCGTCACGTCCTGCAGCGCGCGAACGCCTTCGAACGACCGCGAAACGGAGGAGGCCCGGAGCGTTCCTCCGGGCCTCTCCCTTGATTCCGAGCTAGGTCGTCAGATCTTCGGGACGACCTTGGCCGTCACGAATCCGACGCGGCTTCCCTTGTTGTCCTGGACTCTGATCACGCGGTACTGCCGGCCGAACACGCTGTGCAGGTTCCGCGAGAAGCTGATCCTCCCGTTCGTCGTCGGCACCTTCCTGAACCCCTCCAGCGTGCGCGAGAGGACGGTGCCGTTCGTCGAGCCGTTCGCCCGCTTGATCGCCTCGACGATCCCGTCGATCGTCCCGATGCCCTGGACGAAGCCGCCGGTGCCGGCCTTGACCTGCTTCCCGAGGCGGTTGATCTTCGGGTTCGGGTCGTCGCCGAAGACGGAGGCGTAGGTGACCGCGTAGTAGTTCGTCACCTTCGGGGTATTCGTGACCCAGTACGTCCCGTCGCCGGCCCACGAGTTGAGGATCGGCGTCTGGTTGCCGAGCGTGCGGAAGCCCGAGACGAAGGCGGGGAGCTCACCGAACGCGGTCGAAGTCACGTAGACGTCGGCCTTCTTCGCATTGAGCTTCGTCACGGCGAGCTGCACGTTGTTCGCGCCCGTGGCGTAGCTCTCCCGGGCGACGACCTTCCCACCGAGCTGCGCGTAGCGCTTGTCGAACGCCTGGATGACGTTCTTGAAGTAGACGAGCAGCGTGTTCGTCGCCAGCCCGGCCTCCTTCCAGCCGCGCCGGATCGCGTACTCGGCCATCGCCGAGCCCTCGTCCTGCGCGACGTTGCCGAAGCTGAACGCGAGGCGTCCCTTGACCCGGCCGAAGCGCTTCGGCCCCATCTGGTCGGTGCCGATGCAGGTCGAGATCGCCAGCTTGCCGCGGTTGATCGCCTCCTGGACGACGGGCGTGGCGAAGTCGACGTCGCAGGTCGTGAAGATGATGTGCGCGCCCTTGGCGAGGAGCTGCCGCGCGCACGACTTCGCGCGGGCCGGGGCGTTGTTCTGCGTGTCGCACGTGTCGAGCCGCAGCTTGCGGCCGTTGACGCCGCCCTTGGCGTTCAGCTCGTTGATTCGGATCCTGGCGGTGGCGAGCGCCGGATTGTCGAAGGGGGCCATCTGGCCCGTCTTGTCGTAGGCCCAGCCGATCACGATGGGCCCTCTGGTCGCGGCCGTAGCACTGCCGCCCATGCTCGCCGCGAGCGCAGCAACTGCCGCGACTCCGGTGAGAAGCGTCACAGCGACGCCCCACTTGCGCGTGCTTCTCATGCCAAGCCTCCTTGCCCGGGTATTGCGTTATTGAAATCCATATGCCGCCTGCCAGTCAATCGGATTTCAGGCGCGCGAGTGCGTCCACCCCGCGGCGCGCCAGCTCACGAGGATCCTCGCGCCAGAGCGAGTCGGGCAGCTCGGAGTCGGAGAAGATCTCCAGGTCGTAGAGCCCGTCCCAGCGCAGCGCCTCCAGGATCGGCCCGAAGTCGATGACTCCGTCGCCGGGGAGGACACGGTCGTTGGTGTTGCGCGTCGGGTCCCGCCAGTCGGCGATGTGGACGGCCGCGATCCGGTCCCGGTACCGCTCGATGTGCTCGAGCGGCTGGTTCCAGAGGTGCCAGGTGTCGTACATGAGACCGACGTCGGGCGTTCCTGCCTCCTCGAGCAGGCTTGCGGCCTCTTCGAGCGAGGTGGGGATCGTCCAGAAGTGGGCGAACTCGCGCTGGATCGGCTCGAGGGCGACGCGTATGCCGGCCCGCTCGCCCTCGTCGGCGATCGCACGGATCCCGTCGAGCACCGTCTCGCGGTCGTCGCCGGGGCCGGTCAGGAACATGACGCAGGCGGGATCGAAGGGGATCAGCCTCCGGATTCCGGCACAGATCGCCTCGATGCGCTCGGCCGGGTCGGCGGGCCCTTCCATCAGCGGCAGGGGCAGGATCGACGGCACCGCCGGTATCGCGGCGGCGGCGTCGAGCGGGCTGGCGCGGAACCGTTCCAGCGAGTCGTCCTCGAGCTTCATCTCCCAGATCCCGATCCCGTCGGCCCCCGCCGCCCGGTAGGCGTCGAGGTCGTCGGCGAACGACTGGGTCACCGTCGTGATCTGTGAGATCGAGCGCCTCATCGCCGCATCAGACGGCGCAACAGCGGGCGCGAGATCAGTTGCTGCGCGACGAGTGTTCCCGACCCCGCGCCGAGGCCCGGGCCGGGATGCGTGCTCGCGCCGATGTGCCAGAGGCCCTTGACCGCCGTGGCGTGTCCCGGGCTCTGCGGGAAGGGGCGCCAGACGAAGTTCTGGTCGAGGGCCAGCGAGCCGCTGTAGGGGTCGCCGCGCTCGAGATTGATGTTGGCGGCGAACAGGTCATCCGGTGAGAGCACGACTCGCTTGCGGATTGCGCCTTCGAGGTTGGTCACGTGCTTCGCGATTCGTGCCTGGATGCGGTCGGCGTAGCCGCTCGCGCAAGTCTTCGGTCCAGGTGCCGTCGCCCGTGTCGAGCTCGCCGGCGGCGTCGCCTTTCACGTGCCAGGGCAGCTCCTGGAGCTGGATCCAGAGCAAGCCGGCGCCTTCCGGGGCGCGCGAAGGATCCATGGTGAGCGGCTGGCCGACGACGACTGTCGCCTCGGCGGGGAGCAGTCCACGGTCGGCCTCGCTCACGGCGCGGGAGACGCCGTCGACCCCCGGCGTGAGGTGGACGATCGCGGTGTTTGCAAGCCGCTCGTCACCGTCCCAGCGCGGCGGCTCCGAGAGTGCGAAGTGGATCTGCATATCGGCCCGGCCGAACCTGAAACGCACGCCCCGGCGCGCGACCTCCGCCGGCACCGCAGTCTCGTCGAGCAGCCGCCCGTAGAGCTGGGTCGGCGTCACGTTCGCGATCACCGTGCTCGTGGTGATCGCCTCGCCGTCCGCGAGCCGTACGCCTCGCGTCACTCCACCGTCGACGAGCACCTGGTCGACGTCCCGTCCTGTCTCGACCTCGCCACCGTGGTCGCGGATCAGCCGGACGAGCGCCTCGACGAGCTTCGCCCCGCCTCCGAGCGGGATCGGCATGCCGCCCTCCTGGACGGCGACGGCGATCACCTGCGTCATGTAGCCGGAGGCGGCCGCGTCGGGACCGAGGCCGGTGTGCAGCACCCAGGGCGCCAGGAGGCCGTGTGTCCGCTCGGACTCGAAGGTGTCCGTCAGCCAGTCGCGGCTCGAGATCGCCAGGTCGCCGGCGAAGGCAGCGAGTCCGCGCCGCCCGAGCCGCCGGTAGGCCTTGAGCCCCAGCGAGAGGCCGTCCCTCGACCAGAGCTCGGTGCCGAGGATCCCGAAGGCGAGGTCCGCGTTCGGGAAGAACGACTCCAGCAGCTCGCCCCAGGCCGCGCCGTGCTCGGCGACGTTCGCCTCCGCGGTGCGGTGCAGGAACGCGCTTTCGCCGTCCGGGAACGCGGTCGCGGTCGGCAGGTCCGTGTTCAGGTACTCGAGCCCGCGGGCGGCGAGCTCGTCGCCGAGCTCGCGCGTGCGCCGCGCCGCCCACCCAGAGCGGGTGCCAGGCGCTGAAGACGTCGTGGAGGTAGCCGGGCTCGGTCAGCTCGGCGGTCTGGATCGCGCCGCCGAGCACGTCCTCGCGCTCGAGGACGCGTACCTCCCAACCCGCGCGCGCCAGCAGCGCCGCGCAGGCCAGCGAGTTGATCCCGCTCCCGACGATGACCGCATCATTCATAACTTGACAGACATATAACTTTGTGGCAATATACGAGCCATGACAGCGACCACGTTCGAGCTCGTCGCCGAGCCCACTCGCAGGCGCATCCTCGATCTTCTACGAGAGCGCGCCCGTCCGGTGGGGGAGCTGGTCAAGCTCCTCGGCCTCAGCCAACCGGGCGTCTCGAAGCATCTACGACTGCTTCGTGAGGCCGGCCTGGTTCGAGTGCGACGCGACGGGCAGCGCCGCTGGTATGAGTTGGATCCGAAGCCTTTGGCCGAGCTCGACGAATGGCTCGAGCCTTACAAGGAGCTTTGGGAAGACCGCTTGGACCAACTCGAGCGACATCTCGAAGCAACCCGAAAGGAGAGTTCGTGAATCAGAGTGAGACCCAGCAGACACAGGAGCTCGTCATCGAGCGCGTCTTCGACGCGCCCCGCGAGCGAGTCTGGGAAGCCTGGACGGATCCCGAACAGATGAAGAAGTGGTGGGGGCCGAAGGACTACACGGCTCCTACGGTCGAAATCGATTTGCAGGAAGGCGGGAAGTACCTCAACTGCATGCGCAGCGCCGACGGACAGGAGTTCTGGAGCACGGGCGTCTATCGCGAGATTGTCCCGATGGAGCGCCTCGTCCTCACCGATTCCTTTGCAGACGAACAGGGCAACGTCGTGTCCGGTGCCCATTACGGAATGCCGGACTTCCCACTGGAGACCGAGGTCACGGTGACCTTCGAAGACCAGGGCGGCAAGACGAAGCTGACCCTGCGCCACGCCGGAATGCCGGTTGGCGAACACGGCAGCCAGGCCGGGGCCGGCTGGAACGAGTCCCTCGACAAGCTCGCTGCGAGCCTCGCGTAGGCCTGCGGGAATAGCGACCAACAAGGAGGCGTTGACGACCCTATGAGCCAAAGTATGGACCGGCGCTGGCTAGCGCTCATCGTTCTCAACCTCGGCACCCTGATGATCGTCCTCGACGCGACGATCGTGAACGTCGCGTTGCCGTCGATTCGCGACGACCTCGGTTTCACCGGGGAGTCCTTGGCGTGGGTCGTCAACGCCTACTTGCTCACCTTCGGCGGCTTCCTGTTGCTCGGCGGACGGCTGGGTGACTTGTTCGGACACCGCCGGCTGTTCCTGATCGGAATCGTCCTGTTTACCCTCGCCTCACTGGCCTGCGGGATCGCGAACTCGCAGGAGACCCTCATCGCGGCCAGGGCGGTTCAGGGCCTCGGCGGCGCGGTGGTCTCGGCCGTTGCGCTCTCGCTGATCATGATGCTGTTCACCGAGACCGGCGAGCGGGCCAAGGCGATGGGCGTGTACGGCTTCGTCGCGTCGGGCGGCGGCACGATCGGCGTGCATCGCCGGCGGCATCCTGACGGACACGCTCAACTGGCACTGGATCTTCCTCGTCAACATCCCGATCGGGATCGCGGTGTACGCCCTGAGCGTGAGGCTGCTTCCAGCCGACAACGTGGCTGCCGGGGACCGGCGCGTCGACATCGCCGGCGCCGTCACGGTCACGGCCTCGCTCATGCTGGCCGTCTACGCCATCGTCAACGGGAACGAGGTCGGCTGGGGGACCGGGCAAACGCTCGGGATGCTCGCTGTATCGGCCGTGCTCCTCGGAGTCTTCCTCGTCATCGAATCGCGGGTCTCGCATCCGCTGATGCCGCTCGGGCTGTTCAAGCACCGAAACATCTCGACCGCGAACGGGGTCGCCGTCCTCTTGGCGGGCTCGATGTTCGCATGGTTCTTCCTCACCGCGCTCTATCTCCAACTCGTGCTCGGGTACAGCCCGCTGCAGGTCGGGCTCGCGTTCGTTCCGTCGAGCCTGATCATGGGCGCGTTCTCGCTCGGCCTCTCGGCCAAGCTCGTCATGAAGTTCGGGATCAAGCCGCCGATGGTGGCGGGGATGCTGTTCATGGCGGCCGGCCTGATGCTGTACGCACGGCTTCCGGTCGACGGGAGCTTCGTCCTCGACGTCCTTCCGGGCTCGGTCCTCCTTGGGATCGGCGCCGGGATGGGCTTCAACCCGCTCCTGCTCGCGGCGATGGGAGACGTCGAGCCGACCGAGGCGGGTCTCGCCTCCGGCGTGGTCAACACCGCGTTCATGATGGGCGGTGCCCTCGGGCTCGCGGTCCTGGCCAGCCTTTCGACCTCGCGGAGCGACAAGCTGCTCGCCTCCGGCGACGATCAGCTGACGGCGCTCACCGGCGGCTATCACGCTGCGTTCCTCGTCGGCTCCCTGTTCGCAATCGCCGGAGCAACCATCGGCGGTCTGCTGATCCGGGCGGAGAAGCCGGCGGCGATGCACGCCGAGGCGGAACCGGCGCACTCGTAGCGGTACCGTTCTCGCGAGTGAAGGAGATCGCCGCCGATCTCAAGCGCTGGCGCGCGCGCGGTGACGACAAGGTGGCTGTGGCCACGGTCGTCGCCACGCGCGGCTCCGCGCCGCGGCCGATCGGCTCGAAGCTCGCCATCTCGGAGCAGGGCGAGCTCGCCGGCTCGGTGTCCGGCGGCTGCGTCGAGAACGAGGTCTACGAGGAGGCGCGCGCCGTGCTGGGCGGTGCGGCGCCGAAGCTCCTCTCGTACGGCATCTCGGACGAGCAGGCCTGGTCGGTCGGGCTCCCTTGCGGCGGCGAGATCGACGTCTTCGTCGAGGACCTGCCCATGGGCGAGGCCGAGGAGCTGGCTGCTCGTATCGAGCGCGGCGAGCGGTTTACGCGCACGACGGTCCTGGGTGAGGGCGGCAGGGAGTTCGTCGAGGAGTTCGGCCCGCCTCCGCTGCTGCTCGTCTTCGGCGCCGTCGACACGGCCGAGGCGCTCTGCCAGGCCGCGAAGCAGCTCGGCTGGCGAACCGTGGTTGCGGACGCGCGCGCCAAGTTTGCGACCCGCGAGCGGATCCCGAGCGCCGACGAGCTGATCGTCGAGTGGCCGGAGGAGGTACTGGCGCAGGTGGAGCCGGATGCGAGCACCGCCGTCGTCGTCCTCACGCACGAGAACCGCTTCGACATCCCGGCACTGATCGGCGCCCTGCGCAGCGAGGCCTTCTACGTCGGCGCCCTGGGCGCGCGGCGCAACCAGGAGCGCCGCCGCGGGCGGTTGCTCGAGGAGGGTCTGAGCGAAGAGGAGATCGACCGCATCGCGGGCCCGACCGGCCTCGACATCGGCGCCGAGAGCCCGGCCGAGACCGCCGTGTCGATCCTGGGCGAGATCCTCGCGGTCCGTGCCGGCCGCGACGGCGGCCGCCTCAAGGCTTCGAAGGGTCGCATTCACGTCGAGGTGCTGTATGCGCACGGCGGTTGCGCTCATCCTGTCGATAGCAGCAGTAACAGCCGGATGCGCCTCCGACGACGAGGACGAGGCATCCCTTCCCACGGGCAGCGAGACAGTGGAGCTGGACGCGGCCGATTTCACGACTGAGATCGACAACCGCTATTGGCCGATGAAGCCGGGGACGAAATGGGTCTACCGCGAGGGTCCGCAGCGTGTCGAGGTCACCGTCACCGGTGAGACGAGACAGATCGAGGGCATCCAGGCGCGGGTCGTTCACGACCTCGTCACCGAGAACGGCGAGCCCGTCGAGGACACCTTCGATTGGTATGCGCAGGACAACGACGGCAATATCTGGTACTCTCGGAGAGGACACGAAGGAGTACGAGAACGGCAAGGTCGTCAGCACCGAGGGGTGCATGGGAAGCCGGCATCGACGGCGCGCAGGCCGGAATCGCCGTCCCGGGCGAGCCCCGTGTGGGAATCGAGTACCGGCAGGAGTACCTGAAGGGCGAGGCCGAGGATGCCGCTGAGGTGTTGAGCCTCGACGAACGCGTTGCCGTGCCTTACAGATCGTTCGAGAAGGTCTTGATGACCAAAGACTTCACGCCCCTGGACCCTAAGATCCTCGAGCACAAGTTCTACGCGCGGGGCGTAGGCCCCGTGCTCGCTCTCGAGTCGTCACCTGGAGCAGGGAGAGGTCTCTTCGTGGAGCAGCGACTCAGCCTCGTCACGCTCGGGGTCTCCGACCTCGCGCGCGCACGCGCGTTCTACGAGGCGATGGGCTGGACGACCGGCGCCGACCCGGACGAAGACGTCGTCTTCTTCCAGGCCGGCGGGGCAATCGTGGCGCTCTGGGGCCGCGACCAGCTCGCCGAGGACAGCGCGATCGCAGACAGCGGAGGCTGGGGCGGGGTCACGTTCGCCTACAACACTCGCTCGCCGGCCGAGGTCGACGCGGTCATGGCCGAGGCCGAGGCGGCGGGAGCGAAGATCGCCAAACCTGCCGGCGAGACCTTCTGGGGCGGCTACTCAGGCGTCTTCCACGATCCCGACGGCCACCCGTGGGAGATCGCACACAACCCGCACTGGACCCTCGATGACGACGGGTCTGTGAAGCTTGGGTCGTGAAGATCCTGTGCGTCCTGTACGACGACCCGGTTAGCGGGTACCCGCCTTCCTACGCGCGCGACGGCATCCCGACGATCGAGGGCTACCCCGGCGGGCAGACCATGCCCACGCCGCGAGGCGATCGACTTCACGCCGGGCGAGCTGCTCGGCAGCGTCTCGGGAGAGCTCGGGCTGCGGAAGTTCCTCGAGGAGGCGGGGCACGAGCTCGTGGTCACGTCCGACAAGGACGGGCCCGACTCGGCGTTCGAACGCGAGCTGGAGGACGCGGACGTCGTCATCTCGCAGCCGTTCTGGCCGGCGTATCTGACCGCGGAGCGCTTCGCGAAGGCGCCGAACCTGAAGCTGGCCGTGACCGCCGGGATCGGCTCGGATCACGTCGACCTCCAGGCGGCGATCGATCGCGGCGTGACCGTCGCCGAGGTCACGTACTGCAACTCGATCAGCGTCGCCGAGCACGTCGTCATGGCGATCCTGGCGCTGGTGCGGAACTACATCCCGTCGCACCAGATCGTCCTCGACGGCGGCTGGAACATCGCCGACGCGGTGTCGCGCTCCTACGACCTCGAGGGCATGCAGGTCGGCACCGTGGCCGCGGGCCGCATCGGGTCGGCGGTGCTGCGCCGGCTGAAGCCGTTCGACGTCGGGCTGCACTACACCGATCGGCATCGGCTGCCCGACCGAGGTCGAGGAGCGAGCTCGGTGTCACGTACCACCCGGATGCGGAGTCGCTCGTTCCGTCTGCGACGTCGTGACGATCAACGCGCCGCTGCATCCCGGAGACGGAGCACCTGTTCGACGATGAGCTGATCGCCAAGATGAAGCGCGGGCGCATACCTCGTGAATACCGCGCGGGGGAAGATCTGCGACCGCGACGCCGATTGTCCGGGCGCTGCGAGAGCGGACAGCTCGCCGGCTATGCGGGCGACGTCTGGTTCCCGCAGCCGGCGCCGCAGCGATCACCCCTGGCGCACGATGCCGCACCACGGCATGACGCCGCACATCTCCGGGTCGACCCTCTCGGCGCAGACTCGCTACGCGGCCGGCGTGCGCGAGATCCTGGAGTGCTTCTTCGAGGGCAAGCCGATCCGCGAGGAGTACCTGATCGTCGACGGCGGCAAGCTCGCCGGAGCCGGCGCACACTCGTACAGCGCGGGTGACGCTACCGGCGGTTCGGATGAAGCCGCGCGCTTCAAGCGAAGGTCCTGTGCCAGGCACCGGACATGTCCTGTCTGCGAAGCGATAAGCCGTTGATCCGCATGGAAAGTCGTCTCCACTGGCCCTTGGGCCCTGTCCGGTGCCAGGCACCGGACATGTCTTGTTCGCCGCGGCGGTTGGCTCGTAAACTCGCCTCGTGAGCGCTTCGCACGCACTGTTCGGCCTGCTGATCGACCACGCGCCGACGTTTCCGCCGGCTCAGCTGCCGGTGGACGAGGCGATCGAGGAGGATCGCCGCGCGCGAAGGAGCGACGAGAGCTGGATGCTCGGTCGGCTCGCCTGGCCGGCATCGAAGCTGGCCGAGCTCGGTGACGAGCAGCGCGAGCTGACGGTGATCCTCGACGGGCCGCCGCCCAACGGCGACCCGCGCATGAAAGCGGTCGAGGGGCGTGGCGATCCCGCGGAGCTCGCCGGTGCCGCGGAGGAGGTCTACGTCGAGGGCGGCGACCTCGACCAGCTGGCGGAGCTCGGCCTGCGCGCGAAGATCCGCTGCGGTGGCGACCACGTGCCGTCGGTGGACGAGCTGGCCGAGTTCATGCAGGGCTGCCGCGAGCGCAAGCTGCCCTTCAAGGCGACCGCCGGGCTCCACCACGCCGTGCGCCAGGGCGACGCCCACGGCTTCGTCAACCTGCTCGCCGCCGCCGTGTTCGACGAGGAGGCACTCGCCGAGGAGGACGCCGCCGCGTTCCGGCTCAACGAGACCCACTTCATGTGGCGGGATCGAGCCGCGGCCCCGATCGAGATCCTGAACGCGCGTGAGCTCTTCGTCGGGTTCGGCAGCTGCAGCTTCTTCGAGCCGGTCGACGAGCTGAAGGCGCTCGGCCTTCTTTGACGGGCTACGGCGTCTTCAGCCGCGCCGCGGCGAGACGCCGCGAGTCGGCTACCGAGTCGAGGAGTCCGTCCTTGATGTCTCCGACCTCGATCCCGGGTCGGACCCTGGACGACTTCCTGCACAGGGCCGCGACGCGTGGGAGGAAACGCAGGCGCGCGTCGACGCGAGCGTCGACTCGGGATCAGACCCTGCTCCTCGAACAGGTCGAACTGCACATGCCGTTCGCGTGGCGGACTACGTCGACTTCTACTCGTCGGAGGAGCACGCGACGAACCTCGGCAAGATCCTCCGCCCCGGCCAGGAGCCGCTGCTCCCGAACTGGCGCCACCTGCCGATCGGCTACCACGGCCGCGCCGGCACGGTGGTCGTCAGCGGCACCGACGTCGTCCGCCCGAGCGGCCAGCGCAAGCCGCCTGACGCCGACGCGCCGACCTTCGGCCCCACGCAGAAGCTCGACATCGAGCTGGAGCTCGGCTTCGTCGTCGGCACGCCCAGCACGCACGGCGAGCCGGTGCCGATCGCCGAAGCGCTCGACCACGTCTTCGGCGCCGTCCTCGTCAACGACTGGAGCGCGCGCGACATCCAGGCCTGGGAGTACCAGCCGCTCGGCCCGTTCCTCGGCAAGTCGTTCGCGACGTCGATCTCGCCGTGGGTCGTGCCGCTCTCCGAGCTGCCCCGAGTCCCGAGGCCGCCGCAGGAACCCGAGCCGCTCGACTACCTGCGCACCGAGCCGTGGGCGTACGACATCGACCTCGAGGTCGTCCTCAACGGCGAGACGATCTCCAGCACGAACACGCGGCACCTGTACTGGAACGTCGAGCAGCAGGTCGCGCACCTGACGTCGAACGGCGCGAGCCTGCGCACCGGCGACCTCCTGGCGAGCGGCACGATCTCGGGGTCAGACCCCGGCTCGTTCGGCAGCCTGATCGAAATGACGTGGAACGGCGAGCGCCCGCTCGAGCTCGCCGACGGCTCCACGCGCACCTTTCTCGAGGACGGCGACGAGGTCATGCTGCGATCCCTCTCCTGGGCGAAGTAAGCGGCCGCATTCGGCCTGGTTGAGCCGTTTAGCCCATCCCCAGCGCGGGTAGCCCTTAAGAGAGAAAACAAACCGAAAGGGGTCCAGTGGAAACGATCAGAGAGTCCATCGAAGTCAACGTCCCGGTTAGCACGGCGTACAACCAGTGGACGCAGTTCGAGGAGTTCCCGCAGTTCATGGAGGGCGTCGAGTCCGTGAAGCAGACCGACGACACGCACCTCTACTGGGTCGCGGAGATCGGCGGCAAGAGCCGCGAGTGGCAGGCCGAGATCGTCGAGCAGAAGCCCGACCAGAAGATCGCCTGGCGGGCGCTCGACGGCAACGGCCCCAACGGCGTCGTCGAGTTCGAGCCTCTTGGCGAGGACACGACGCTGGTCACGGTCGAGATCGCGTACGAGCCGGAAGGCTTCACGGAGCAGCTCGGCGCGAAGGTCGGCATCGACTCGCGACAGGTCAAAGGCGACCTGGAGCGCTACAAGGAGCTCATCGAGAGCCGCGGCGTCGAGTCAGGCGCCTGGCGCGGTGAGGTCCACGCGGGTGAGTCGCAGCGATAGGTAGTAATACCGGGGTCGGCTTCGCGACTTGCGGAGCCGGCCCCGCTATCTGCGGCGGGGAGGCGTGTTGGGTCCCGGAGATCTCTGCTCGGTGGAGTTCGACGAGGGCGAGTACCGCGTCGTCAAGATCCTCGCGATGGGGGACGGCATCGTCCATGTCCGGCTCTATGCGGACAGGTTCGGCGAGCGTCCCTTCCAGGTCGACCCGGCTCAGCTCGACCGGGGTCCGACCGACAGATACTTCGGCATCCGGCACCTGCCGGTCAGCGCCGACAACTTCGCCACCTGGCGGCCCGGCGCCGTCGGGCACGAGGATGTGCGGGAGGACGAGCTCGAGGGCTACGAGATCTGGCGCGACGCGTACGAACGGTCTCTGTCGCGGTCAGGTCGCGCCGGGCCTGACCCTTCGACCGCGAACAGACGCCACTCGCCCGGCACGCCCTTCAGCTCGACCGCACCTCGTTCCCGGAACTCGATTCCGGATCCCGCGACGAGATCCTTGACCGTGCTCGAGACGACGACTTCGCCGGGCGCCGCCTCGGCAGCGACTCGGGCGCCGATGTGCACGGCGATCCCGCCCACCTTCTTGTTCATCACCTCGCACTCGCCCGGTGTGAAGCCCGGCGCGAACCTCTAGCCCGAGCTCGCCGACGCCTCGGTGATCGCGGATGCACAGCGAATCGCGCGGGCCGGCCCGTCGAACGTCGCGAAGAAGCCGTCGCCCGCGGTATCGAGCTCCTTGCCGCGAAAACGGACGAGCTGGCGCCGGATGATGGTGTGATGGGCCTCGAGCAGCTCGCGCCAGCGCGCATCGCCAAGCTTACCGCTTTCGCCGTCGAGCCCACGATGTCCGTGAACAGCACGGTCGCGAGGACGCGGTCAGGCTCGGCTTCTTCCCAGGCCCGCTCCTCCCACGCTTCCTTCAGGAAGCGCTTCGACCTCGCTCAGGGATGTGTCCACGTCGCCGGCGAAGAGCGCGTGATCGTCGCCGGGAACTTCGACGTGCCTCGCCCCGGGAATGTGCTCGGCGAGATAGCGAGAGGCGTTGACGGTGAACGGGTGCTCGCCGGCCCGATTCATGACCAACGTCGGGACCCGGATCGCCGACAGCACGTGGCGCACGTCGATCTCGTTGTTCATGCGCGCCAAGGCAGCGGCCGCCCCAGGGCTGGCGCTCTGGCGGATCAGGGTGGCGAACGCTCGCGCCGCTCTCTTCGTCGGTACTCGGCCGCGAGCAACTCCGCGATTGCTTCCGCATGCTCGGGCGTCCCCCATGCGCGCTCCTCCTCGTCGCTCTCGCGCCGGAGCTCCTCGTCCGGAATGCCCCACGGGTAGTCGGGAGCCCAGCGCGACGCGGGCGAAGCGCGCCGGAGAGGATGAGCGCCCAGGTCCGCTCGGGGTAGGTGGCAGCGAACAAGATGCTCATCGGAGCGCCCTCGAAGTACCGAGCAGCGCCGCGCGCTCCGAGCCGACGGCGTCCATCACCGCCCGTACGTCGTCCATCCGCGTCTCGAGCGCTGGGGCACCGCTCACCCGGTCGGACATCCCGGTGCCGCGCTTGTCGAAGCGGATGATGCCGGCAAAACGACGCAAGACGGCGCTGAAGGGCCGCCAACGCAGGCACTTGCCAGGCCAGCTCGACGTGAGAGACGAAGCCCGGCACGTAGACGACGTCGAAAGGTCCCTCGCCCGACACCTGGTAGGCGACGCTGACGTCGCCGCTGCGGGCGTAATGCGTTTCCGGCTCCACGCGCGTATTGTCGCTCGCCACGGGGGGCGAATAAAACGGTTAGATACGCGGCATGCTCCTCGCGGCGGTCGAGTACGCGCGTCCCTCGTCGCTCGCCGACGCGCTGACTGCGCTCGGGCGGAGCGAGAACGCGCGGGCGCTCGCGGGTGGCCAGACGCTGATCAACGTCATGAAGGCGCGGGCGGCTCAGCCCGACCTGCTGGTCGACCTCGCCGACGTGGCCGAGCTGCGCGGGATCTCGGAGTCGGGCGGCGCGCTCGAGATCGGCGCCATGACGACCTACGCGCAGCTGATGGACTCGAGCGACGTCTTCGACACGCGGCCCGTCCTCTCGCGCGTCGCCGGCGAGATCGCCGACGTGCAGGTGCGGAACCGCGGCACGATCGGCGGCAACGTCTGCCTCAGCGACCCGACGAACCACTTCCCGCCGCTGATGGTCGCGATGAACGCGTCCTTCACGATCGCCGGGCCGGGCGGCGAGCGCACGGTGAGCGCCGACGAGTTCTTCCAGGGCGTCTACATGACCGCCGTCCAGCCGGGCGAGCTGCTGACGAAGATCACGATCCCGCCCGCGCAGGGCGACGGGTTCGCCGCGGTCACGATCGGCAAGGACGGCACCTGCATCGTCAACGCGGCCGCGACGAAGAACGGCGAGACCCGCTTCGCGATCGGCTGCGTGCGCCGCGGTGCCGGTCACGAGCCTCGACGACATCGACCCGCCCTCCGACGTGCACGGCTCCGCCGACTACCGGCGCCACCTCGCGAAGATCCTCGTCGACCGCGCGATCGCCGAGGCCGGCGGATGAACATCACGGTCACGATCAACGGCGAGACCTACGAGCGCGACGTCGACCCGCGCCGCCTGCTCATCCACTTCATCCGCGACGACCTCGACCTGACCGGCTCGCACGTCGGCTGCGACACGGGCAACTGCGGCGCCTGCACGGTCCTCTACAACGGCGACGCGGTGAAGAGCTGCATGCTCCTCGCCGTCCAGGCCGACGGCGCGACGATCGAGACCGTCGAGAGCCTCGTCCGCCAACGGCGAGCTCGACGCCCTCCAGCAGGCCTTCTCCGACCACCACGCGCTCCAGTGCGGCTACTGCACGCCGGGGATGCTGATGAGCGCGAAGCACCTGCTCGACCACAACGCGAGCCCGACCGAGGGCGAGATCCGCAAGGCGATCCAGGGCAACATCTGCCGCTGCACGGGCTACGTGAACATCGTCGAAGCGATCAAGGCGGCGTCCAAGTGACCGAGCCCCTGGTCGTCGACAAGACCGAGACGAAGGCCGGCTTCATCGGCGTCTCGACCCCGCGCAAGGAGGACAAGCGCCTCCTCCAGGGCGAAGGCACCTTCTTCGACGACGTCAAGCGCCACGGCATGGGCTACGTCCACTTCGTCCGCGCGCCGTACGCGCACGCGAACATCACGGCGATCGACGTCTCGAAGGCGGCCGAGCTCGAGGGCGTCTACGGGACGCTGATCGGCGAGGAGGTCGCGGCGCTGACCGACCCGTTCTTCGAGCTCTCGACTCCGCCGGGCGCGGACATGAAGGACTACGCGCTCGCGGTCGGCAAGGTGCGGCACATGGGCGAGCCGGTCGCGGCCGTCGTCGCGTCGAGCCGCGAGCTGGCGCGCGACGCCGCGGAGCTCGTCGAGGTGTCGTACGAGCCGCTGCCCACGCTGGTCGATGCCCTGCAGGCCCAGGCCGGCGACGCGCCGATCCTCCACGAGGAGGCGGGCTCGAACGTCGTCTGGCAGGGCCTCTTCGACTGGGGCGACTACGACGCGGCGCTCGCGGAGGCCGACCACGTCGTCCGCATCGAGCGCCTGCACTTCGACCGCTTCTCGTCGACGCCGCTCGAGTGCGCCGGCTGCGTCGTCGAGTACGACCGCGGCACGCAGCAATGGTCGATCTTCGGCAACCACCAGATGCCCGGCATCGGCATCATCTGGATGGCCCCGGCGCTGCGCACCGGCACCGACAAGCTGCGCTTCGTCTCGCAGGACATCGGCGGCGGCTTCGGCAACAAGATCTGCCTGCACCCGCAGTTCACGGCGTGCTGCCTGCTCGCGCGCAAGCTGAACCGGCCCGTGCAGTGGACGGAGTGGCGCACCGACCAGCACATGGCGAACGCGCACGGCAACGAGCGCCACTTCCTCGACGTCGAGGTGCCGGTCAAGGCGGACGGGACGATGCTCGGCTTCAAGGTGAAGGCGATCGACGACTGCGGCGCCTTCCCGCGCTACGAGCCGCTCGGCTGCATCATCTGGGCGCAGGTCACGCCGGGGCTCTACCGCTGGCGAAACGTCCGGGTCGACTTCACGCAGGTCGTGACGAACAAGTCGCCGGTCTCGCCGAACCGCGGCTACTCGCGCATGCAGCACCTCTGGCTGACCGAGCGGATCATGGACATCGTCGCCACCGAGCTCGGCCTCGACCCGGTCGAGGCGCGCAAGAAGAACTACATCAAGAGCGAGGAGATGCCGTACGAGACGCCGAACGGCTGCGTCTACGACTCGGGCGACTACGCGCGGTGCCTGGACATCGCGCTCGACCTGGTCGACTACAAGGGGATCGAGGCGCGGCGGGCCGACGCGGAGCAGCGCGGCAAGCTGCTCGGGTTCGGGATCGGCTCGACGCTCGATTCAGGGACGAACAACTTCGGCCAGTCGCAGCTCCTGAACCCCGAGCTGCAGTTCTCGGGCAACAACGAGGTCGCCTCGGTGCGGCTCGACATCTTCGGCGAGATCGTCGTCACGCTGGGGACGACGCCGCAGGGCCAGAGCCACGAGACGGTCACGGCACAGCTCGTCGCCGAGATGCTCGGCGTCACGCCTGACGACGTTCATGTTCGGGCCGGGCACGACTCGTACTGGAACTCTCATGCCGGCTTCTCGGGGACGTATGCGTCGCAGTTCGCGGTGACGGGGCTGGGCGCGGTCAAAGGCGCGACCGACATGCTCGCCGACCAGATCAAGCGGCTCGCGGGCGTGATCCTGGGCGGCGTGCCGCCGGATCAGATCGAGCTCGCCGAGGGCTTCGCGCGCATCAAGGGGACTCCGGAGGCGGCGCTGCCGTTCATGGCGTGCGGCGCGATCATCAACATGAACAACGCCGGCCTGCCGCCCGAGCTCGACGACGTGACGCTGAACTGCCGCTACGTGTACCGCCCGCCCTTCGAGGTGCCCGACAAGGAGCGCAAGTTCGGGAATCTGACCCTGACGTACGCGATGCAGATCCATGCGTGCGTGATCGAGATCGACAAGGAGACGGGGACGTACGAGATCGTCGACTACGCGGCCGTGGACGACTGCGGGAAGCGGATCCACCCGCAGATCGTCGAGGGCCAGGTGCACGGCGCGACGGCGCAGGCGCTGGGCGCGGCGATGCACGAGACGTTTCCCGTACGACGAAGACGGCACGCTTCTGACCGCGAACTTCTACGACTACCACGTGCCGCATGCGCTCGACATGCCGCCCATGAAGACGGGCTTCATCGAGTCGCCGTCGCCGTTCTCGTCGCTGGGAACGAAGGGCATGGGCGAGGGCGGCGGCGCCGGGATCCATGCCGTGTGCGCCGCGGTCCAGAACGCGCTGCAGCAGGACGGCGGCGCGATCGTGACCGACTCGCACAACCCGTATCACCGGGTCTGGGAGCTGCTGCAGAACCCGGAGGCGAGCCGCGCCGGCGTGAAGGTCGAGCGCCGCGCATGAAGGTCGAGGGCACGAAGCATTTCGACGCACCGCAGGCGAAGGTCTGGGAGGTGCTGAACGACCCGTCGCCGGATGGCGAAGACGATGCCGGGCGTGAAGGACTTCTCGATCGAGGACGACCGTCACTGGACGGCGAAGGTCGTCATCCCGCTGGGCCTGGGCGGCCTGAAGATGAGCATCAACTTCGAGAAGGTCGAGGAGCGAGCGCCGGACTACGCGCGCCTGAACGCGAAGGGCACCGGCGTGGGGGCGATGCTGAACATGGACACGCAGTTCGAGCTGAGCGAGTCAGGCGGCGGCACGGAGATGAAGTGGGAGGCGGACGTGCGGCTCATGGGGCAGGTCGGGTCGATGGGGCAGCGGGTGCTGCAGCCGATCGTGAACCAGCAGGTGCAAAACGTGCTCGCCGCGCTGGAAGAGCGCGTTCGCGAGGCTGCGGACCACGCGCCCCCGCTTCCTGCTGACGGCTCAACTGCCGCGGAGGAGGGTATGCACCGAGGGTCGCCACAGGCTTACTCCGCCGACCCTGCGGGTCCGAACATTCTCCGCGAGACTAGCTAGCGTCGCTCGAGATGGCGTAGCACGACTAAGGGCCTTTGGCTTGACTCAGGACTCGTCTGCCTTATGTTCTCGGCGGACATGTCTGAGAAGACGTCGTCTGCTGCGCTCTGGGAGGCGTTTCACGCCCGAACGAGAGGGCTTGGCGACCGCACAGCCGTCTCCACGGCCACCGAGGAGCTCACCTTCGACGCCCTCTGGGCTGAAGCCGACCGCCTCGCGTCGCTCTTCGCCGGGGCGGGTGTCGTCGAAGGCGCTGTCGCCGCTCTCGCCGTCCAGAACTCGCCCCGCTTCGTGACGGCCTTTCTCGCGCTCTGCCGGCTGGATGCGGGCGTCGCTCTCCTGTCGCCCCACTATGGCCCGGCGAGCTGTGGGCGATCGTCACGGGGACGGGGGCCGCCTGCATCGTGACGGATGCCGACCTGGCGCCCGGGATCGCCGCCGCGGTGCCGGTGTCCCGCTCTTCGGCGGTCGGAGGCCTCGAGGTGCTGATCCCGGCCAACGGGAAGGAGGGACCTGCGCAGTCGGCCGCGCTTCTCAAGTTCAGCTCCGGCTCGACTGCCGAGCCGAAGGGCATCGCCCTCAGCTCTGCGAATGTGATCGCCGAGGTGGAGAACATCACGCGAACGCTCGGTGTCGGCGAGGGCGACCGCGTCCTCGCCGGCGTTCCCTCTTCCACAGTTATGGGTTCGACCTCGGCGTCCTCCCGACCCTCTATGCCGGCTCGACGCTCGCGCTCGAGGACGTCTTCGTACCTCGTCGGACGCTGGCCGCTCTTACCGATCGAAGATTGCCGTGTTCCTCGGCGTGCCCGCCCCGTCCGCGCCTTCCTTGCGCAACCCGCCTGGACGCGCCGTTCGATCTGTCAGGTGTCCAATGGCTCCTCTCCTGCACCGCCCCGCTCGCTCCAGGGGTCGTCACGGCTTTCATCGACCGTTTCGGCGTGCCCATCTGCCAGCACTACGGGAGCTCGGAGACCGGTGCCGTGACGACGCATGTCCGTCCGAGGTTCATCGGCGGCCGCAGTCCGTGGGGCGGCCGATGGCCGGCGTTCGAGTGACCGTTGCCGATCCTGATGGTTTCGCGCTCCCGCCGGGCGCCGAAGGAGAGGTGGTCGTGGAGCGGCGCGGTCGCCCGCGGCTATGTGCTCGGCGCTCCCGCGGGCCGCTCGCCGTTCCAGGCGAGGCTCGTTCTGGACGAGCGACCTCGGGCTTATGGATGCGGACGGCTTTCTGACCGTGCTGGGTCGTCGCGACGCCCTGATCAACGTCGGCGGGCTGAAGGTCTCCCCAGCGGAGGTGGCCGCCACCCTGGAGGCCCACCCGGCCGTGCGCGAGGCCGGCGTCGTCGGCGTTCCCGACAGCCAAGGGGACGAGGTTCCCTATGCGGTGGTGGCGCTCTCCGGATCGGCCGACGAGAGCGATCTGATCGCGCACTGCCGAGCCGCGCTCGCCGAGTACAAGGTGCCACACGGATCGAGATCCGCGACGAGCTGCGAGGAGCGCGTCCGGCAAGGTGCGCCTTCACCGCTGAGGATCTCAAGGGGTGAGACGAGAGGCCGCGCAGGAAGAGATCCTCCGCACCCTCCGCGAGGAAGTGCTCCTGGGAAGCGAGCGATCAGATCCCGCTCGACGCGCCCTTGGGCGAGTTGGGACTGGGGCTCGATTCGCTCGCGGCTCGTCAAGCTCCTCACGGCGGTCGAAGCAACCTTCGCCATCGACCTCCCGGACGACATCTGGATTGCTTGAGGCCCGCTTTCGCTGGCCGACCTCGCCGATTTCGTCGCCGCAGCGCCGGAGAGGGAGGGGGCAGCTCCGGTAGAGGTTCGTGCACCGAGCGTCATTCGCGGCCGCATGGAAACAGCCGAGCACGCCTTGGCCGGCGGCGGCGTGGCGCACCGAGCCGCCTGGGTCGTCCTGCGCATGCTCGCGCCGGTCAAGCAGTTCGTCTTTGCCTATAGCGTCAACTTCGTGCTCGAGCGGCATCTCGACGGCATCACAACAGCACCAAATGAGCCGCCGCCGGGGATCGACCTACGACGGTACGCGCCCGGAGACGAAGGCCGCCTCGCCGGTCTCTGGCCTGCGTTTGCGGAACGGCATGGCCGCCGCTTCCTCGGTCAATCGCTCCGGGAGGGCGCGATCGTGCTGGTTGCAGTCGACGGGAACCGGATCGTGGCTCTCGACCTGCTCTTGGGTCCGGCGAGAGGAGGTGGAGAGAGAGGTCGGGCAGCCCGATGCATGTTTCGGGTACTGGCTCACCGAGGCTCCGGCAGCCCGCGGCCGCGGGATTGGCCTTGCGCTAGTCGCATACTCGCTGCTAGTGGCGCGTGAGTGCGGCTTTCGCGCGCAGGTGACGTGGGTGGCCGAAGACAACAAGGCCATGCTTGCCGCCGCGACACAGCTGCTCGGGCTTCCGCTCGATCGGAACGGCCTCCCGGCTGCGCTTGCTGGGTCACACGCGATGGTCGTCGGCGTTCGCGGCCGACGCGGTCGAGGCGGGCAGCTCGTGCTCTGACGATCCTCAGCCCCGTGGCCGCTACCTGAGCCGGGGCGAGTTATCGGCCGGCCTCGGGAAGGTGATTCTGGGTGACCAACGCCGCGGGCTCGAGGCATGTGTACCCTCACCCCGTGCGCCGCGGCCTTCTCCTGCTCCTCCTGCTCCTCGCGCTCGGAGCGATCGCCGCCGGCTGCGGCGGGGACGACGACGGCGACAGCGACAGCGCAACGCCGTCCGCGCAAGCGAGCTGCGACAAGGGCGACCTCGAGCTCGTCAAGCCGCCCGGGCTCACGGTCGGCACCGACAACCCGGCTTTCCCGCCGTGGTTCGGGGGCGGCACGCAGAGCTCGACCTGGGAGATCAACGACCCCTCCACCGGCGACGGCTTCGAGAGCGCGGTCGCGTATCAGGTCGCCGCAGACCTCGGCTTTCAGAAGACCGACGTGAGCTGGGTCGTCGTCCCGTTCAACCAGTCGTTCAAGCCGGGCCCGAAGGACTTCGACTTCGACATCAACCAGATCTCCATCACGCCCGAGCGCGCCAAGGCCGTCGACTTCAGCGAGCCGTACTACGACGTCAACCAGGCGCTCGTCGCGCTGGAGGGCACGCCGATCACGAACGCGAAGACCCTCGCTGACCTCAAGCCGTACAAGTTCGGCGCGCAGATCGGGACCACGAGCTACAAGCACATCACCGACACGATCCAGCCGAGCAAGGACGCCTCCGTCTACGACACGAACAACGACGCCGTCTCGGCGCTCAAGGCGAAGCAGATCGACGGGATCGTCGTCGACCTGCCGACTGCCTTCTTCGTCACGGCCGCGCAGCTCGAGGGCAGCAAGATCGTCGGCCAGTTCGAGGCCGCCGGCACGCAGGAGCAGTTCGGGCTGGTGCTCGCCAAGGGCAGCTCGCTCACAAAGTGCGTGGACGAGGTGCTGACGAGGTTGAAGGCCGACGGCCAGCTGGAGGACATCCAGCGGACGTGGCTGACCACCAGGGCCCAAGTGCCCGTCATCGAGTAGCGGCGCACTAGAGATTGGCGACGCCGGAGCCAGTCGGCGATCGGCGCTCGAGGATCCTGGGCGGCCTCGAGGCTGAAGGCGCCCGCGGCGTCGCGATCGCGGTCGTCAGCACGGTTGTCTTCATCGCGCTCGTCGTCGTCCTCGTCGTCACGTCGGCGGGGTGGGACGAGGTCAAGAGCTCGTTCTTCGACGGCGAGATCTTCCGCGCGTCCTTCCCCAGCATCGCCGACGCGTTCCTGCTCAACATCAAGATCTTCCTGATCGCCGAGGTCGTGATCCTCGTCGCCGCGCTGGGGATCGCCGCGCTGCGGAGCCTGCCCGGCCCGGTCTTCTTCCCGCTCCGCGCGCTCGCGATCATCTACACCGACGTCTTCCGCGGCGTGCCGACGATCCTCGTCATCTACATCCTCGGCTTCGGCGCGCCGGCGCTCGGGATCACGGGCGTGCCCACCTCGCCGCTGTTCTGGGGGATCACCGCCCTCGTGCTCGTCTACTCGGCCTACGTGGCCGAGGTCTACCGCGCCGGGATCGAGTCGGTGCATCCGAGCCAGGATGCGGCCGCGCGCTCGCTCGGGCTCACCGCGGGCCAATCGCTGCAGTCCGTGATCCTGCCCCAGGCCGTGCGCCGGGTCATACCGCCGCTCCTGAACGATTTCATCGGGCTCCAGAAGGACTCCGCTCTCGTCGCCCTGATCGGACCGGTCGAGGCTTTCCGCCAGTCGCAGATCGAGGTCGCCGGCAGCTTCAACTACACGCCCTACCTGGCGACCGCGCTGCTCTTCCTGCTGCTGACGATCCCGCTCGCGCGGCTCACCGACTGGCTCGTCGCGCGCGACCGCCGGCGCCAGCTCGCGGGCGGAGGCGCGCGATGAGCGAGGCGCTGCGCCTCGAGGGCGTGCGGAAGTCCTTCGGGAAGCTGGAGGTGCTGCGCGGGATCGACCTGACCGTGGAGGAGCATCAGGTCGTCTGCCTGATCGGCGCCTCGGGCTCGGGCAAGTCGACGCTGCTCCGCTGCGTGAACCTGCTCGAGCAGCTCGATGCCGGCCGCGTCGTGCTGCAGGGCGAGGAGATCAGCGCCCGCGGGATCGACGTCAACCGGATCCGGCGCAAGATCGGGATCGTCTTCCAGGCCTACAACCTCTTCCCGCACATGTCCGTGCTGCGAAACGTCACGCTCGCGCCGACGAAAGCGCTGAAAATGTCGCGCGCGCAGGCCGACGCCCAGGCGGATGAGCTGCTCGGGCAGTTCGGGCTCGCCGACAAGCGCGACGAGTACCCGGACCGGCTCTCAGGCGGTCAGCAGCAGCGGGTCGCGATCGTGCGCGCGCTCGCGATGCGGCCGTCGCTGATGCTCCTGGACGAGGTCACGAGCGCCCTCGATCCCGAGCTGGTCGGCGAGGTGCTGAACACGATCCGTGAGCTCGCCGTCGGCGGCATGACGATGTTGATCGCGACGCACGAGATGAGCTTCGCCCGCGAGATCGCCGACCAGGTCTGTTTCATCGATGCGGGCCTCATCCTCGAGCAGGGCCCGCCGGAGAAGATCTTCACGGCGCCGAGCGAGCCGCGGACGCAGCAGTTCCTGCAGCGCATCATCGAGGCGGGCCGGCTCTAGTTGCCGCGCCGCGCCGCTGCGATCTGCGGGCTGCTGGCGCCCCTGACTTTCGTCGTTGGGCTCCTATTCGGGGACCTCGCCCAGCCCGACGCCTTCAGCCCGGCCAACGACGACATCAGCTACCTCGGCGCGCAGACAGCCGACCAAGCCTGGATCTACAACCAGGTCGCAGCGAACCTCAACGGGCTCCTGATCCTTGCCTTCGCGTGGGGCCTCTGGCGCGCGCTCGGATCCGGCTGGCTTGCGAGGCTCGGCGTCCTCGGGCTAGCGGTTCTGGGAGTGACCAGGTTCCTCGAGGGCTTCCTCCGACTCGACTGCCGCGGCATTGATGAGGGTTGCGAGAACACCTCCTGGCAAGCCGACGCTCACCGGATCGAATCCGGCATCGCATCGGCGCTGTTCTTCCTGGTCCCGCCGGTGCTCGCGTTCGCCTTCCGACGGCTACCGGAGTGGCGCGACCTGTGGCTTCCGACGCTCCTCACTGTGCCCGTCGTGGTGGCCGTGAGCGTTCTCTTCAGCGTCATCGGCAACGGCGCGGCGGTACGCGCTGCGAGCATCACTTGGTTCCTCTGGCTCGGGCTCCTAGCGTGGCGGCTGATGCACCTCGCGGACGGGAGAACGGTCAGACCGGCTGGGGAGGCGATGGACTAGCGGCTCTGTCACTCCTGGCCCAGGCGAACCTCAGCCCGATAATGTCGGCGAGTGATCGTCGCCGTCAGCGTCGATATGGATGGGGCGTCGCAGCTCCGGGGCGTGCGCGAGATCTTGGGCTGCCTTCCTGAATATTGGGAGACCGGCAAGCCTCGGCTCGAGGCGGACGTGTTCGCGGCCTGCCAAGGGTTGCTCGCGGGCGGCGCGTCAGACTTGGTCGTGCTCGACAACCATGGCGGCAATACCGTCAATGTGTCCGCAGAGGCGCTGCCGGCGGGGGCGCGGCTCGAGACGTGGCGGGACTTCGATTTGCGGGATCACGAAGTAGACGCGATGTTCCAGGTGGGCTACCACCCTCGAGGTGGTGTCGAGGGATTTCTGTCTCACACCTACTTTCCGGGGCTGCGGTTGAGGGTGGACGGCGAGCTGATCTCGGAGAGTCACGGCCGCGCGTGGGCGTCCGGAGTGCCGCTCCTTGGCATCACCGGCAACGATCTCCACCAGCAAACGATCGGTTCCCTCTCCGATACCCCCTATCTGGTCGTCCAGAAGTCCCTCGGCCGGCGTGCGATGCAGCCGCTTTGGAACGTCGAAGAAGGCCTAGAGGCGATTCGTGAGTTCGCCGAGCGATGCATGCGTGATGCCGTCTCCGCGCCACCGATTCGCTCACCGAGGGATGGGACGTTCGAGGCCAGCATGCCGAACGGTCACGAGGTCGTCGATCACATGGAAGCTGCCGGCTGGGCTCGGACCGGCGACGTAACCTTCGACGTCCACTTTGATACGTGGGCGGACGCACGCGAACCTCTCGCGGCCGCGATGAGCGCGGCCTTCGCCCCGTTCGTCCCCTACTGGCTCGGCGGCTTCGACAGCGCCGAAGACGCGGCGGCAGCCGACCAGGAACGCGTCGCGCAACTGAGGCTGATCTTCGACGCGTGGGCGCAGGAGTCCCAACCGCAATGGTGGGAAGAACGCGCCGACCCGCTCCCGCCAGACGTCGCCCAGGCGCTCGCCGCTCGCTGATGGCAGCGGCACGAGCGGCGTCGAGAGCACGCCGAGGCGCTCGAGGATCGCCTGGCTTTCCTCCTCGGCCTTTGGCCCGCGCAGGCGCGTCCGGGCCAGCGCTTGCAGCGTCAGCGCGACTTCGTAGTCGGCGTCGATCCCGACGGCAAGCTCGAGGCTTCGCTGCAGGTGCGTCCCCGCCTCTTGCGCACGGCGGGCCTGGGCCAGGGCATAGCCGTGCAGCCGTTCGAGCCAGGCGCCCAGGACCGGCGTCTCCTCGGCCGCCGCAGCGGCCGAGGGCAAGACCTCCAGCGCGTCCTGGTGGCCCCCGGCGAGCACGAAGCACTCGGCCATGCGCGCTTCTGTTTCACGCGCGTGGGCCCCCGAGCCCAGCGCTTCGAAGGCCTCTAGGGCCTCGACCAGCAATTCGAGCGCCTGCTCGAAGCGGCGCCCCCGGGCGGCGACGCGGCCCAGGTTCGACGTCGCGAGCGCGATGCCGACCGGGTAGTTCGCCGCCCGCCAGACTCGCTGGGCCTCCACGAACAACGCCTCCGCCTCCTCGAGCTTGCCCTGGTCGGAGAGGATCTCGCCCACGTTGTTCTGCGAGCGCGCGACGTTGACCACGTCACCCACGCGGCCGCTCAGCTCGCCGCTGCGCCGGTAGAGCTCGGAGGCCTCGTCCCAGCGGCCCGCGTAGTAGGCCTCGATCCCCATGTTGTTGACGAGGCTCGACTGGAGGACGATGGCGCCGGCTTCCTCGAGCAGCGGCAGCGCGAGGCGGGCGTGCTCGTCGTCCTTCTTGCCGAGCGCGACGTGATTGAGGTGGATCAGGGAGTAGGCGTGCCCGAGCGCGCCGCGGTCTGCGACGAGCTCGGCGTGCTCGGCCGCGCGCGTGCCCCACTCGATGCCCTCGTCGAAGCGGCCCTGCCGGTACTTGACGCCTGCGGTGGCGAGTTCCAGCTGCACGCGGCTCTCCAGGCCGTCCCGGCGGCGCGTCGACGGCGCATCGAGCCCGCGGTCGTACCAGTCGAGCGCCTCCGGATAGTTGCCGAGCCGCTCGCGGAGGACGCCCTCCTTGAGCATCAGCCGCGTCTGCGGAAGGCCCTCGCCAACCTGCTCGCGGGCGCGGAGGTACGCGGCCCCGGCCTCTTCGTAGCGCCCCGCGAGCTCGCAGACGTCCCCGAGCATCTCGGCGACCCGCGCGATCTCGTCCGCCGGCAGCTCCAGATGGTCGGCCGCGGTGAGCGCGCGCTCGAACAGCTCGGCCGCGACGACGTTTGCCGATCGGCGCTTGGCCAGCTCCCCGACGGCGACCGAATAGCGCCAGGCGCGCTCGTAGTCCTCCGCCAGCAGGAAGTGGAGCGACAGCAAGGGGGCGAGCTCCACGGCGCCTTCCCCGGCGCGGCGCTCGAGCATGCTGCCCACGCGGCCGTGGATCTCGCGCCGGCGGCGGAACGAGAGCCCCTCGTACGCAACCGTGCGGAAGAGGTCGTGCCGGAAGCTCAGCATGTTCGTCCCCTCCCAGGCGACGAACTCGCCGAGGCGGCGCCAGCGGTCGAGGTCGCCGACGTCCTCGAGCTCGTCCGCGAGCACGTCGGCCAGCAGGTCGAGCTCGAAGCGGGCCCCGAGCACGGAGGCGTTGCGGAGCAGGAAGCGATCGCCGGGCTCGAGGGTGTCGATCCGAGTCGTGATCAGCGTCTCGACGGTCTCCGGCAGCGCCGAGCCGTTGCCGCCGTCTCGGGAGGCCGAGACGAGCTCGCGCACGAACAACGGGTTTCCACCCGAGCGCTCCGAGACTTCGGCGACCAGGTCCTCGGAGAGCGCGACCTCGCCCGCGGCTGCGAGCGCGAGCTGGGCCGCCTCCTCGCCGCCGAGTGCTGAGAGCTCGTGGAGCTGACGCCCGTCGCCGGGCTCGTCGATGAACCCGAGTCCCTGCGGCCGCCGCGTGATCGCCAGGAGCCAGGGCCGCGGCGCGGAGCTCCGCACGAGATGGAGGAGGAGCCCGTGCGAGCCGTCGTCCATCCAGTGCGCGTCCTCGACGACGATCAGCGTCGGCGCGACCAGCACCCGGAGCAGGAACTGCTCGACCGTCTCGAAGACGCGCTCGCGCCGGAAGGCGGCCTCGATCTCCTCGCTCTCCGGCGTCGGCGGGACCTCGGCGTCGAAGGGGATCGCCAGCAAGGGGAGCAGGGGCACGAACTCGGGCATCACGGCCTCGACCCACGGCGTCAGGCGCGCGCCGGCCTCCTCCGCGCTCTCGGCCTCGGTGATCCCGGCGAGCGGCCGCAGCAGCGAGCGGAGCGGGAAGTAGGGAACGGAGACGGCGTACTGGTCGCAGCGCGTGGTGAGGTGCGTGAACCCGACGGCCAGCGTCTTCAGCTCCTCGACGAGCCGCGACTTGCCGATGCCGGGCTCGCCGACCAGCTCGGCGATCTGGCTCTGGCGCATGCGCGCCGCGTCGACGGCTGCGCGCAGCTCGGCGAGCTCCTGCTCGCGGCCGACGATCGGCAGCTGCTTGGCCGTTTCCTCCTCGACCACACCGGTCGCCGAGCCCACGCTGTAGGCCGTGATCGCGCGCTCCTTGCCCTTGACGAGGAACGGTTGCGCCGTGGTTTCGAACTGCGTGCGTGAGCGCTCGAGCACCTCGCCCGTGGCGAGGATCTCGCCAGGCTCGGCCCGTGCGGCGAGCCGGGCGGAGAGGTTGACGGTGTCGCCCATCACGGCGTAAGCGCGGCGCGCGCTCGCGCCGATGTCGCCTGCGAAGGACGGGCCGCGGTTGACGCCGGCGCGAAGCGTCAGGGCGGAGTCGGTGTCGAGGATCGCCCGGAGCCCGCGCAGCATCCGTTCCTCGTCCGCCCCGGTGCTCGACGGAGCCCCGGCCGTGATGTAGAGCTTGCCGCCGTCGACGTCGATGTCCGACTCGAGCCACGTGAGGCCGAGCTCCGACGTCACCCGGCCGACGGTCTCGCCGAGCCTGGCGAGCGGCTCGCTCAGCGCCTCGGGGCCGCCTTTCGCGAGCAGCGCCTCGACGCCCGTGAACTTCACGAACGCGGCCGTCACCTGCCGGTGCTCCGCCTCGCCGGCCTCGAGACGGAGGTAGGCGCGGAGCGCGGGCGGCACGAAGGGCTCGAGCTCCAGCCCGGACGGCGCGGGGGCAGCCGTCTCGACGATGGGCGGCGCGGAGGCGTCGGGATCGTGGTCGAGCGCGAGCAGGGCGGCGCCGCCACGCTCCCCGGCGAGCCACTCAGGCCCCACCGCCGCAGCCGTCGCGGGGCTGATGAGGACCTCGCCCGCGCCCGCGGCGTCCTCGAGCCCGATCGTCGCGGTCGCGGCCGGCCCGGCGACGACGAGCTCCCGGTGGCTCGAATCGACGAGGAAGAAGTGGCACGTGCCCGAGTAGATCCCGGTCGACATGCGGAGCTCGACCTCGCCGACGGAGCTCATCATCTTCCCGCCCGTGCGCTCGATGAACCACTGCATCTCGGAGGACGCGCGGCAGGCGCGCTCCGCGTGCGCGTCACCGGAGAAGAGGATGAGCAGCGCATCGCCCCGGAACTTGAGGACGTCGCCGCCGCGGCGGTAGGCGATGCCGATCAGCCCCTCGAAGACCCCGCTGACCGCGAGCACGAGCTCTTCGGCGCCCGCGCGTCCCCTGGCCTGCAGTCTCTCGGCGAGCGCGGTGAAGCCGGAGAGGTCGATCGAGACGAGCGAGCCGTCGAGCTCGCGCCACGGATCGGCCGGCGCGCGCGCCGCCCAGTCGAGAACGAGCCGTGGCAGATACGGCTCGAACGATCCTTGCGGCTTCGCGTTCACCCCGCCACGAGCGTAAACCTCGCGGAGCTTGCGTGAAAGCTCCGTCCGATGCCCTTTGCAAAATTGGGCGAACCTACTAACGTCTCCGCGAGAGTCCTACGTCACGGAGGCTGCGCACCATGGGGGTCATGAGAAATCTGCGGATTTTGAGCGCGATCGCGGTCCTCCTCGGCATGCTCGCCGCCGGGGCGCTGCCGGGCGTCGCACGCGCGCACCACGAGCCCACGATCGCTCTTCGACGCGGCAACAGCCACGACCACGCCGACGATCAACGGGGTGCTCGGACGCGGGCGAGTGGGACGACACACCGTCGTACGCCGTGAACTTCGGGGGCGACTCGGGAACGGTGAGGTTCAAGCACGACGCCGATTATCTCTACGCCGCCCTCACGGTCGCCGACGACTCGATCGGCTCGAAGTCGATGGGGATCTTCTTCGACGACGACCATGACGGGGTCAAGGACCCGGGCGAGGACGCCGTCCTCGCGTTCGAGTCACCGGTCATTCGGCGCCGACTACTACTACGCCGCGCCGGCGCCTCGGGATCCGCTCACTACGCCGACACGGGCAACGACGGAGATAACCCGGGGGGACGGCACGACGACGACATCGCGGGGCGGGCGCGGTTGTGGGGCCGAATGTCACCTTCGAGCTCCGGCACCCGCTCTGCTCCACGGACGACGTGCACGACTTCTGCCTCGCGCCCGGGAACACGGTCGGCCTGGAGCTCATGTTTAGTGTCAGGCGGGTTGCCCTCTTTGCTTTCCGGGAGCCGACCCGTTCGTGCCCAACGACTGGGCCGACCTGAAGATCTCGGACGCAGCCCCGCCGCGCCGGCCGCATCGTCTTCGAGTCGCACCCGCGACGGGAACCACGAGGTCTATCGGATGAACGCCGACGGGTCGGCCCAGACGCGGCTCACCAACAACGCGGGCTACGACGCACTGCCTTCGATCTCGCCGGACGGCACGCGGGTCGTCTTCACCAGCGACCGCGAAGGCGGCAACCTCGACCTCTACGTCATGAACATCGACGGCAGCGGCGTCACGCGCCTGACGACGCAGCCAGGTGTCGACCAGCAGCCGGCCTGGTCACCCGACGGGACGAAGATCGCCTATTCGCGCCGTTCCATCGAGGGGAACTTCGAGATCGTGGTCCTGAACACGCTCACCGGTGGGGAGACGAACGTCAGCAACACTCCCAGCTCTGACGACGGCGGTGCCTCGTGGTCGCCTGACGGAACCGAGATCGCCTTCAACACCTCACTCGACGGCAACAACGAGATTTTCCGGGCGAGCTCGAACGGCTCCGGGGAGCCGACGCGGCTGACGACCAATTCCGCGGACGACCACGATCCCGACTGGTCGCCCGACGGCGAGAAGCTCGCGTTCTACAGCAACCGGGCCGGGAGCGTGTTCGGGTCGATCTGGACGATCAACGCGTCCGATGGTTCCGATCCGGCGAACCTCACGAACGCCACGATCTTCGACGCCGACCCGTCCTGGTCGCCGGACGGAACGCAGGATCGCGTTCGTCCGAGACGCTCGGCGGCCAGAACTTCCACACCTTTACGGCGCTTGCGGACGGGACTGGCCAGGTCAAGTTGACGACCCTCGGCACCCGGAACTCCTTCCCCGACTGGGGGCCGATCCCGGGTCCGCCCCGTCCGCCTCGATCTCGATCACAGGGCCCGAGAGCTCGGACCCCGGCGCCGTCTCCGCCCCGATCGCTGACATCCCGCTCGACGCGATCCGCGGCGAGACCGGGTCGACCTCCGCCACCCCGCTCGGCGGCATCCCGCTTGGCGGTATCCCGCTCGGAGGGATCCCGCTCGGCGGCATCCCGCTCGGCGGCATCCCGCTCGGCGGCATCGGGTTCACGGCGGAGAACCTGAACCAGAACGGGCTCGGTGGAGTCCCGCTCTCGACGATCCCGCTCGTCCTGCCCGACAAGTGGGAGAGCGCACCTCGCGCTCGACCCGGCATTTGCGGGCACGCCTCCGCAGAACGTGACGCTGGCGCAGGTGCTCGGAACACCGGTCGTGGTCGGACACCACTCGTCCCCGGGATCACACTCGACGACCTCAACCTCGCGTCGAGCCCCCTCGGCGGCATCCCGCTCGGCGGGATCGCGCTCGGCGGCCTGCCGCTGGGCGGCATCCCGCTCCCCGGGACCGGCCCGACACTCGATCGCTGGTGCGCCTACGTGAATAAGCAGCCCGGCTTCAGCTGTCCGGGCAACGTGACCATCGACGCGCAGACGACGATGCTCGGGATTGCGCTGCAGGGCGTGCCGCTCGGAGGCATCCCGCTGGGCGGCATCCCCTTGGGTGGTATCCCCCTCGGGCGGCATCCCGCTCGGAGGCATCCCGGTCGGAACGCCGCTCGGCGGCATCCCGCTCGGCGGCATCGACCTGACGGGCACCCCGCTCGGCGGCATCCCGCTCGGCGGAATCAACATGAGCGTCTCGCCGCTCGGCGGCATCCCGCTCGGTGGGATCCCCCTCAGCGCGAAGAACGCGATCCTGACCTGCCCGACCGGGACCTTCATCTGCGCGCCCACCGACACGCTCGGCGCGGCGAAGGCCGCGGGCGCGATCAAGTCGACCGCGACGCTGCAGGATCTCGGCTACTACAAGAACGCGAGCGGCCAGGACATCAAGCTCGCGGAGCTCGTGGTGGGCCTGCCGGCCGACACGACGCTCGAGGATCTCCTGGCGACCATCCTCTTGCGGACGGCCTACGACTGGGAGAAGTTGCCGCTCCAGACCTTCCCGCTCCAGGACTTCTCGTCCGACGGCGCAACGGCCGACTACTCGGTGTCGTTCACCGTCAGCGCGTCGGTGGTTCGGCCGTCAACGGCTCTGTCGGCGTCCACCTTCCGCCGCAGGCGCGCTACGTCCCCGACTCGACCCAGCTTTCGGGTGGGGCATGGTGCCGTCGCCGCGAGCCGACACTGCTCCCCGCCGAGAACAAGCTCACCTGGGCGGTGACCGGGATCTCGCCCGGCACGACCTACACGCTCGACTTCCAGGCGAAGCCCGGCCTGAGCCTCGGCACCGAGTCGGCGACCGCGAGCATCGCCGCCACGGGCGTGACCGCTGTCTGCGCCGGACCCCGGCGAGCACCGCGATCACCGAGCCCGGCGAGCCGGTGAACGGCGACCCGGGATCCGCGCAGACGATTCAGTCCGACACGCTCTACCTCGGCTACACCTCGAGCGGCTCGGACAAGGATTTCTTCAAGGTCACGGCCGCTCCGGGCGAGCAGCTGACGATGCACCTCAGCCACCTGAAGGTGGACGACGATCTCGTGGTCTACGGGCCGACGATCGCCCCGCTGCGGACGCCGCACTCCGGGGCCACCCAGCCCGTCTCAGGTGACGTTCCGTTCGACCTCGAGCAGCGGACACAGGCGATCACGCCCGAGGCGCTCGCCGACGTGCCACAGGCCGCGATCGGCCAGCCGGTCCTCGACGTGTCCGACAACCGCGGACTGGCCGACGAAGAGGTCGCCGTGGTCTCACCCGAGGGCGGCACGTACACGATTCAGGTCTCCAGCTTCGACGGCGGCTTCAGCAACGACCCGTGGATGCTTCGCGTCGAGAGGTCGCCGGCGATCCCGCTGCCGGCCACCTGCACCAACCCGCCGGCCACAGGCGGCGGCGTGACGAAGCCGATGCCGGTCGTCCCGCCGACCGCGAACACGCTCTACCTCTTCGCCTCCAAGCGCTTCGGCGACCTCTACGGCCTGACGGCCGAGAACGACGTCTGGGCCAAGCTGCAGACCCTCGCGGGCCGCAGCGACGCCGCGGGCGGCGCCGTGATCCCGGTCGACGCGAACGGCGCTGTGCTGACTGCGCTCAACAACCGCGCGACCGACTCGTGCTCGCCCGGCGAAGGCGAATGCGGTCGTCCGGGCCGTCGGCGTGCTGCTCGACAACCCGCTGATCGTGCCGCCGTCGGTCAAGCACATCGTCGTCGTCGGCGACGACGCGGTGCTCCCGTTCGGCCGCATCCTCGACAACACCTCGTACGCGAACGAGCGCGGCTACGCGAGCACGTTCTTCGGCACCACGAACAACCAGTACCTGAGCACCTACGCGCTCGGGCTCCTGCCGACCGACGACCCGCTCGCCGACGTCAACTACGCCGGCCAGGGCCCGTACGTGCCGGAGCTCGCGCTCGGCCGCCTCGTCGAGACGCCGGCCCAGATCATCAGCCAGGTCGACCAGTACGTCACCCGGAACGGGGCGATCGCTCCGACCAGGGCGCTGACGACGGGCTACGACTTCCTCAAGGACGGCGCGACGCAGATCTCGACGCGCCTCAAGGCGAAGGTGGGCGCCGCCAACGCGACCGAGCTGATCAACGACACCTGGTCGAAGAACAACCTGATCGGCGCGATGTTCCCGACCGCGAACGCGCCGCAGATCGTGTCGCTGAACGCGCACTACGACCACTTCCGCTCGCTGCCTGCGGACGAGAATGCCGCGAACCGCGAGACGATTCTCTTCACGACGGCGGATCTGCTGACCCGCTCGACGAGCGGGCGCGTTGTCTTCACGATGGGCTGCCACTCGGCGCTTCCGGTCTCCGACTTCGTCGTCGGTGACGTGCTGAAGCCCGACTGGGCGCAGGCGTATGCGCAGACCGGCGCCGTCGTGTACATGGGCAACACCGGGTTCGGCCTCGGCGACACGGCCGCCGTGCTCTACTCGGAGAAGCTGAACGTGCTCTTCGCCGAGCGGCTCGACGGCACGATGACCGTCGGCCAGGCGCTCGCCTTCGCGAAGCAGGAGTACGCGGCGACGCCGACCCTGAGCGGCTACCACCTGAAGGTGATCGACCAGGCGTCGATGATGGGTCTCCCGATGTACCGCGTCGGGACCGCTACCGGACCCGCGCCGCCGAACCCGGCGATCACGTCGACCGACTCGGCGACCGGGCTGCCGACCGCCTCGTTCAGCGTCTCGCCGAGCTTCACCCGGGTCAGCACCTCCATCGGCGACTACTACGTCTCTGACGACGCGTTCGCCGAGAACCGCCGCCCGATCGAGCCGACGACGAAGCGCGACATCACGCAGCCGGGCCTCGTGGCCCACGGCGCGGTGATCACGGGTCTGACCTCCGTCGACGAGACCGGCTTCGACGCGGCCTTCAGCCGGGTCGTCGACGACCTGTCGGCGTTTACCCCCGAGCTCGTCGGTGACGTCACCTTCCCGACGAAGCTGCAGTCGATCGCCACGGTCGCGACGCCGACCGGCACACGCCAGCGGCTGGGGCTCTTCACCGGGCAGTTCCGCAGCGACGGCAATCCCGAGGCGCTGGGTATCGGCACGCAGCGGCGGTTCACCTCGCTGTCGGGCAACGTTCTGTACGCGCTCCCGACTGCTACCGACTTCACGCCGTCCACCTTCGGGCCCGTCGAGGTCACGCAGGCGGCGAGCACGGTCGGCTTCGCGGTCGACGTCGAGGACAACGCCGGCGGCGCCGCAGGCGTCAAGCGAGTCTTTGCCCTCTACAGGGACGAGAGCGGATCCTGGAAAAAGGCCGAGATGTCGCACAGCTCGCCCCGGTGGAGCGGCGCCGGCCCACTCGTCGGCACCACGGTCGAGTGGTTCATCCAGGCGGTCGACGCCACCGGCAACGTCGCCGTGACGAGCAACAAGTCCGTGGGTAAATCCGTGACGCCGGTGAGCCGACCGGCGACATCGAGGTCGAGCTGACCGGCCAGCAGGTCAACGGCTGGTACACGGGCGACGTCGCGGCCACGATCAGCGGAGCCCCGGGAATCAGCTACAGCCTCGACGAAGCCGCGTTCACGCCGGGCACGTCGCTGACGGTCAGCGGAACCGACATCCACTCGCTCGACTTCCAGGGGACCGACGGCTCGCACGGCTCGGTCGCTGTGCCGATCGACGACTCGCTCCCGACCGTGACCGTGAACGACTCGTACGGATTCGGGCAGATTGCCCACGCGGTCTGCTCCGACTCGGGCTCGGGCATCGCGTCGTGCACCGTGCCCGATCCGCTCGACACGAGCTCGGCGGGGCCGAAGACGATCAGTGTTCGGGCCGAGGATCGGGCCGGCCACGTGTTCCAGGGCTCGCTCACCTACAGGTGCGGCCGAATCCGTTCATCGGTTTCTTCTCGCCGGTCGACAACCCGCCGACCGTCAACGTCACCAACGCAGGGAGCAGCGTGCCGGTCAAGTTCAGCCTCGACGGCTTCCAGGGCCTCGACGTGCTCGCCACGGGCTTCCCGGCTTCCCAGCAAATGACCTGCGCGGGGACCGTCCTGGACGACCTCGAGGAGATCGCGCCGCCAGGCGGGAGCGACTTCAGCTACGACCCGGTGACCAATCGCTACACGTACGTCTGGAAGACGGATCGCGCCTGGAGGGGCACGTGTCGGCAGCTGGTCGTCCGCCTCCGCGACGGCTCGGAGAAGCGCGCCAACTTCCGCTTCAGGTAGCCGCTAGGCCAGCAGGTGCTTGTGGCGGGCGAGGGCCTCGAGCACGAGGTCGATGTCCTCGAGCGAGTTGTACGCGTGCGCCGAGATGCGGAGGTTCGAGTCGCGCTCTGAGGTGACGATTCCCCAGCGCGCGAGCCCGGCGACGAGCTCGTTCACGTCGTTGGACTTCACGCAGATCAGGGCGCCGCGGCGATGCCGCTTCTTCGGTGTCGCCAGCTTGCCGCCCAGTTCCTCGATCCCCGCGATCAGGTGCGCGTTCAGGCCCCGGACGTGCTCCTCCGTTTCTTCGATCCCGATCTCCTGCATCAGCTCGATGCCCGCGATGCCGGCATAGATCGCCGGGACCGGCGGCGTGCCCGACTGGAAGCGCCTCGCGGTCGGCGACGGCGCGTAGCGGGACGCGTCCATCTTGAAGATGTCCTGGTCGGCGAACCAGCCCGTGGCGGTCGGCCAGGCGCGCTCCCACAGCTCGCGGCGGCAGTAGAAGAAGCCCAGGCCGGCCGACGCGAGCAGGTACTTGAGGGCGCCGGCCGCGAGGAAGTCGACGTCGAGCTCCTTCACGTCGACCGGCACCGAGCCGACCGACTGGTAGGCGTCCAGCAGCATCAGCGCGCCGTGCTTGTGCGCCAGGTCCGCCACTTTCTTCGGGTCGTACATCTCGCCCGTCCGGAACGAGATGTGCGTGAGCGACACGACGGCCGTGTCCTCGTCGACAACGCGGTCGAAGTCGTCCGGGTGGGCGTGGACGACGCGCGCGCCGCGCGACTCCTGCGCGTGCCAGATCTGGCCGACGGTCGGGAACTCCTTCTCCGACAGCACGATCTTCGAGCGCCCGCCGTACCGCAGCCCGCTCGCCAGCGCGCTGACGCCGGCGGAAACGGACGTCGTCACCGCGATCTCGTCCGGCTCCGCGTTGATCAGCCGCGCGAACGAGCCCCGCGCCGCCTCGGTGCGCTCGACCCAGTACTCCCACGGCGCGCCCTCCTCGTCCCAGTCGCGGAGGTAGTCGTCGTAGGACTGGCGCACGGCGTCCGAGAGCGCGCCCTGCGAGCACGAGTTGATGTAGCACGAGCCGCTCGAAGATCGGAAACCGGTGCCGGATCCGGTCGGGGAGAGGGCCTGCTGCCATGGGCTTTTCGGGCATGGACAAGGAATGATCTAGGAAATGAGATCGCGCGAGACATCTGGCGTGCGCCTCGAGCCCTGGGGCGAAGGCGACCTGCCGCTGCTGACGAAGCTGCTCGGCGACCCGGAGATGACGGTGCACCTCGGCGGTCCGGAGAGCGCCGAGAAGCTCGCCGAACGTCAGGCCAAGTACGAGCGGCTGCCCGATTCGGGCACGGGTCGGATGTTCAAGATCGTGGACGAGGAGACGGGTGAAGCCGTTGGGTCCGTTGGCTACTGGGACAAGGACCTGGAGGGAGCAGGAGGTCTACGAGACCGGCTGGTCCGTGCCTCCCTGCGTTCCAGGGCCGGGGTATCGCCGTCGAGGCGACCAACCAGGCCATCGAGCTGGCGAGAGTCAGACGGGAAGCATCGTTACCTGCACGCCTTCCCGTCGGTCGAGAACGGGGCGTCGAACGCGATCTGCCGGAAGCTCGGCTTCACGCTGCTCGGGCGAAGTCGAGTTCGAGTACCCGCCGGGCCACCAGATGCAGTGCAACGACTGGCGGCTCGACCTGCAGGCCTAGCGGCTCCGCCAATCTGACCCAAACGTGTCAGGCGGGGCCGCGCGCTCTGCGCGACCCTGATGGAATGCTCGTCGAGTCTCCGAGCCGCGGCAGCCGGCCTCCCTGGGGGGCCGGCTCGCCGTGTGTTTTTGCGCCGCGTTTAGACCGCACCGCCCAGAGTTGCCGGCGCAAACCTCGTCGCACAGCCGGCAACACCCACAGGGGAACCCAGCGCTGAGCAACTGATTCTTGAGTTGCCATCGCGGGTTCGCCCAGCGCATGGCAAGGGCGCGCTTGTCCCATCGTCCACGCCCTGAGGCGTGTGACGGAAAGCGCGTTCGAGGCGGGCGGTGGTCACCCTCCGATTCTCCCGGGGGGCCCCGCCCGTCTCCGCCTTCACCCCTCGCATTTGACCGCTCACGGTCACGGGTGCACACTCGATGCCGTATGTCCGGGCTGCGTGTCATCGGTGGGGACATGGAGCGAGCGCTCGAGCAGGTGAACGTCCCCAGCTACGTCATCGACCCGTCCGGCATCATCCGCTGGCTGAACCCGGCTGCGAGACGGCTCGTCGGGGACGCTCGCGGACGTCAGTTCACGTCGGTCGTTGCGCCGCACGAGAAGCGCCGCTCGCGCGAGGTCTTCGCCAAGAACATCGCGGGCACGATGCACGTCACCGATGAAGAGGTCGTGCTCCTCGACGACGACGGCGATTTCGTGAACGTCGAGATCAGCTCGGTTCCGCTGCACAAGGGCGACCGAGTGATCGGCGTCTTCGGGCAAATCGTCGGCCAGTCCGAGGATCCGCCTCCGCAAGCACACCCGGCGCTGACGCCGCGACAAGGCGAGGTCTTGCGTCTACTCGATCACGGCCGCTCGACCAGGCAGATCGCCGACGAGCTGCATCTGAGCCAGGAGACGGTGCGAAACCACATTCGCGGCCTGATGAAGGCGCTTGACGTCCACTCGAGGCTCGAAGCCGTGGCCCTGGCGCGCCACGAACATCTCGCCGGCATCAATTGACGCATCTGAGTCAGGCGGGGCCACCCCGTTTCCGGGCAGACTCGTCGCAGGCGTAGGGCTTCCGCGCTGCGATCCTCCCACTCTCTCGCGGAAGCCTTGCCCTCTTCCTTTCAGCGGCCCAGGTACGCCTTGCGCAGACCCTCGTTGGCCAGCAGCGCCTTCGCCTGATCCGCGAGCACGATCCGGCCCGTCTGCAGCACGTAGCCGCGATCCGCGATCGACAGCGACACGTTCGCGTTCTGCTCCACGACCAGCACCGCGACGCCGGCTTCGTGCACCTGCTGGATGATCTCGAAGTTGCGCTCGACCAGGATCGGCGCCAGGCCCATCGACGGCTCGTCCATCAGCAGCAGCTTCGGGTCCGACATCAGCGCGCGCCCCATCGCGACCATCTGCTGCTCGCCGCCGCTCAGGGTCCCGGCCAGCTGCTTGCGCCGCTCCTTCAGTAACGGAAACAACCCATAGACCCGCTCGAGCTGCTCCTCGCGCGGCCCACCCTGCAGGTACGCGCCCATCTCCAGGTTCTCCATCACCGTCATGGGCGCGAACAACCGTCGGTTCTCGGGCACGATCGCCATGCCCTTTCCGATGCGGTAGCTCGTCTTCTGGCCGGTCACGTCCTCGCCGTCGAACTGACCGTCCCGCGCCGCGGGCGCACGATCCCCAGCACCGTCTTCAGCGTCGTCGACTTGCCCGACGCATTCCCGCCGAGCAGGCAGACGAGCTCGCCCTCGCCCACCTGGAGCGACACGTCCTCGAGGATGTGGATTTCCCCGTAGTACGTGTCGACGTTCTTCAGCTCCAGCAGCGTTTTCATTTCGTCGCCGTCGCCTGCAGTCCGAGATAGGCCTCGACGACGCGCTCGTTCGTCGCGACCTCGCCAAACGAGCCTTCCGCGATCTTCTCGCCGTGGTCGAGCGCGACCACGCGATCCGAGATCCCCTCGACGACGTGCATGTCGTGCTCGATGACCATCACCGTGTAGCCGCCGTCGGTCCGCAGCCGCCCGATGAGCTCCGTCAGCTCCTGCGTCTCCTTCGGGTTCATCCCTGCCGCCGGCTCGTCGAGCAACAGCAGTCGCGGGTTCGTGCCCATCGCGCGCGCGATCTCCAGCCGGCGCCGGTTCGCGTACGACAGCGAGTAGGCGGGCTGGTCGTGCCGGTAGCCCTTGAGCCGCTCCCCGAAGAATGCGAGCTTCTCCTCGGCCATCTGCGCGATCTCGCGCTCCTCGCGCCGCGCGCGCGGCAGCCGCAGCACGGCCTCGATCGCGCTCGACTTCGTGTGGCCGTACGCACCCGCCATCACGTTCTCCTTGACGCTCATGTTCAGGAAGAGCCGGAGGGTCTGGAACGTGCGGGCGATCCCGCGCTGCGTGATCTTGTGCGGCGGAAGCCCCGCGATGTCCTTGCCCTCGAAGAGGACCTCGCCCGCATCGGGGGCGTAGATGCCGGTCACGAGGTTGAAGACCGTCGTCTTGCCGGCGCCGTTCGGCCCGATCAGCGAGACGATCTCGCCCTCGTCAACGTGCAGGTCGAGCCCGTCCACGACCCGCAGGCCGCCGAACGAGTGCGTCAGGCCCTTGAGCTCGAAGAGCGGCGCCTTCTTCTCAGCCATCAGACGATCTCCACCCGCGGCGTGCCGAGCAAGCCCTGTGGGCGCACTGTCATCAGCCCGATGAGCAACGCGCCGAAGAGGATCCAGCGCGCGACGGCGGGCTGCTCGACGAACGCGGTCTCCCAGACGATCGCGGCCAGGTAGACCGTTGGCACGAGCGCGGCCGTCTGCCACCAGCCGTGCAGTCGCGTGACGACGATCACGGCGACGACGAGGGCCACGTACGCGACGTTCCCGAAGTTGCCGTGGCCCGCGGGGATGACGACCCAGTCGTCGAGCACCCCGCCTAGGCGACCGCCCTGGACGATCGTACCCGCCGGTCCACGACGGCGCGAGCGCCTCGACGATCGCCTGAGTGACGAACCCGAACGCGAGCACCGCGGCGACGAGCGCAGCGCCCACCCAGCGCGGGCGGACGGATCAGCACAGGAGCAGCACGCCAGCACGCCGTAGAACAGCACGCGCGCGTTCGACTGCGGGTTCTCCGGCGCGAGAAACTGGAACGAGACGTTGATGACGATCGCGCCGAGCACGACGCCGGTCAGCGCTGCCGATTCCGCCGAGGATCACGATCGCGTAGATCGTGATCAGGATCGGCAGGCCGAAGTTGCCGGGCGACACCGCCGTCAGCACGGAGGCGAAGATGCACCCCGCGAGCCCGGCGATCGCCGACCCGATCGCGAAGGCCATCAGCTTCAGCCGGTTGACGGGGATCGCTCATCGCCCCGGCTGCGAGCGGATCCTCGCGGAGCGCGCGCCAGGCGCGGCCGGTGCGCGACTCGCTGAGGAAATGCAGCGCCGCGAGCACGACGCACACCGTCCCGAGCAGGAAGAGGTACTGCTGCTTCCTCGTCGTCAGCTCGTAGCCGAAGAAGCGCAGCGGGTCGATGTCGGCGACCCCGTTCGGGCCCGCCGGTCAGCCCCTGCCCGCGCACCGATCGGGTTCGCCGCGTTGACGAAGACCACGAACGCCTGCCCGAAGAAGAGCGTCACGATCGCGAGGTAGTCGCCCAGCAGCCGCCGCGACGTGAGGCCCGAGGAGCAGCCCGACAGTCGCCGTGCCGACCATGACCAGCGGGACCGATCACCAGGGCCGGCCAGTGGATCCCGTAGTGGTCGGACGAGAGCAGGCCGTACGAGTACGCGCCGATCCCGAAGAACGCGACGTAGCCGAGGTCGAGCAGCCCCGCGTAACCGACGACGACGTTCAGCCCCAGCCCGAGCAGGATGTAGATCAGCGTGAAGATCCCGTAGGCGAAGAGATCGCCGCGGTCCATCCAGAACGGCAGCGTCGCGGCGAAGAGGGCGAAGAGCGGCCAGCTGTGCGGGCGGAGGGACGTGCGCCAACCACCGGCCCAGCAGCCCGGCGAGCCCCTTGCGCTCCTCGACCCGCTCCTCGTGCTGCGCGACCCAGTCGTCGTCGTCCTACGCGCGGCTCTGTCAGACCGTTCATCAGACTCTCCGGACGCTTTCGAGCCGAGCAGTCCGTTCGGGCGGACGAGCAGGACGAAGATGAGGATGCCGAACACGGCGAGCTCGGCCCAGCGGCCCCCGAAGTAGCCGCTGGCGTAGGCCTCGGCCAGCCCGACGAGGAGGCCGCCGAGCATGGCGCCGGGGATGCAGCCGATCCCGCCGACGACGGCCGCGGTGAAGCCCTTCAATCCGGCGAGGAACCCCATGAAGTGGAAGACCTGGCTGAAGAGCAGGCCGAACATCACGCCGGCCGCGCCGGCCAGCACGGAGCCGATGAAGAACGTGAACCCGATCACGCGGTCGGTGTCGATGCCCATCATCATCGCGCCTTCGCGGTCGTAGGCCGTTGCGCGCATCGCCTTACCGACGCGCGTCCGCGCAACCATCACCGTCAGCGCGACGCACAGCCCGACCGTGACGAGCAGCACGAGCAGCTGGATGAGCTGGACGTTGACGCCTCGGATCTTGAACACGGGGTCGATCAGCGGCCCAGGCTCGAACAGCTCCGGGTTCGGCGAGCCGAGCACGAACGAGTTGTACGTGCGGAACTGGGCGCCGAAGAGGAGCAGCACGCGAGTTCTGGAGGAAGAAGGAGACGCCCAGGGCGCTGATCAGCGGCGCCAGCCGCGGCGCCTCACGCAGAGGGCGGTAGGCGAACCGCTCGATGGCGACGCCGAGCAGGCCCGAGCCGAGCATCGCGGCGAGGAACATCAAGCAGCATCGAGCGGCGCCAGCGCGAGGTCCGGCGACAGAGGCCCACCGAGCCCCGACAGCACGCCGTAGCCGATGAACGCGCCGATCATGTAGACGTCGCCGTGCGCGAAGTTCAGGAGCTTGAGGATCCCGTAGACCATCGTGTAGCCCAGCGCGATCAGCGCGTACAGGCTCCCGAGCGTCACGCCGTTGACGGTCAGCTGGATGAAGAGCTGGTCGTTGAACGCGAGCGGTAGCTCCACAGGTGCGGAACCCTCTCAGAACGACGTGCGGCCCATCGGGTGGATGGGCCGCACGACGTCGATCATGTTCCGGGTCGGCTAGGCGACGCGGACGTAATTACCGTTGGCAGCGATCTGGTAGATGCCGAAGTCGGCCGGGCGCTGCATGTCTCCCGGGCCGAGCGGGAAGGTGCCCTGCTGCACGAACCTCTGCTGGAAGCCGAGCAGCGAGATCGCCTTCGGGATGATGGTGCTCGCGACGTTGCGCCGAACCTCGGCACGAGTCGCGCTGCCGTTCTTGCAGGACTTGTCGATGGCTCGTGCCATGACCTGGGTCGCTGCGTAGCTCGGCAGGCCGAACAGCTCGCTCTGGCCGCCGCCGGGACCATTCCGGTACGCCCGGATGACCGGGTCGGTCAGGTCGATCGGGAAGAACGAGACGAGCGAGCCCGGGATCTGGAACGTGTCCGGGTCGAAGAGCCCGTCAGATCCGAACAGCCTCGCGGTCTTGCCCGCCGCGCGGAGCTGCTGGCCGAAGAGCTGAGCCTTCGGGGCGAGCTGCCACGGGATGTACACGACCTGCGTATCGGACGGGATCCGTGCGATCAGCGACGAGAAGTCGGTCGTCGACTCCTCGTTCACCGACTCGCGCCGGACGTTCACGTTCGAGTTGCTGAGGATCCGCTGGACCGTGTCCGACAGACCCGTGCTGTAGCTGTTCTGCGAGTCGATGATGACCACTCGGCTCGCTCGCACGACGCTACGGATGTGGCTTGCGACCTTCGGGCCCTGCTGGTCGTCGTTCGGCACCGTGCGGAAGAAGAACCCGCGCCGGGTGCGGTCGGTCGTCAGCGTCGTGCGGGTTGCCGAGCCCGAGATGAATGCGAGCCCGCCGCTCTTGAGCGGAGCGGTCGAGACCTGCACCTCCTGGCTGCCGGCCGGGCCGACGACGCCGAGGATTGCCCGGTTCGATGCAAAGCGCTCGGCGACCTGAATCGCCTGTGCCGTGTCGGGGAGCTGCGTGTCACCGACGATGACGCGGAACTTCTTCTTCTTGTTGACGCGGTTGTAGCGGGTGACGAAGTAGCGCGCCCACCGGGCCTGCTGGGCACCGATCGAGGCTGCTGGGCCCGTGACCGGGGCTGCGACACCGATCGTTCTGGTTTTGCCGCAGCGGATCAAGGCGCTATCGGGGCCGGCCGCAGCTGTTGGGCCGGACCTGGCGGGAGCTGTTCCCGCCGAAAGCCGCCGCTGTTGCGGCGAGCGCGGCAACGAGCGCCGCGACGAAAAAGCCTTTCTTCATACTTTCCTCCTAGTGGTTTGTGCCTTTATAGACGCCAAATGTGATCATTTGGTTTCCTCGAAGGCACGTCCTGCAGGGTCGCCTGCGGGGTGAAAGACGCCGAGAACCCGCATGGGGCCGGGGCCGTGGTTCTCTAGGGTATGCGCAATTCGGGGCGGCAGGTGGATACACGACCCGGTTGAGATCGGCGTCGTCTTGCCGTCGAGATGGAGTGTGCCCTCGCCTTCGACGACGTAGATGACCTCGTCGTAGACGTGGCCGTGCGCCGGAACTCGGCTCGGATCGATGACGCCGAGGAACTGCGTGAGGTCGTGGTTGCCCACCTCGGCGTCGGCGAGGTACTCGAAACGGCGCTCCTCTCCCGCGGGGAGCGTCGGGCGATCGGCGCGGCGGACGGTGCGCTTCTCGGACGGAGGGTTGGCGCCGTTCTCCTGGGCCAGGCTGACGGCGACGACGACGAGCTCCTCGGGCCCCGGGTTGTCGACCTCGAACCGCTCGCCGGCGGCGATGTAGGCGCCCATGTCCGGCTCGAGCTCGTGCTCGCGTCCCTCGATGATGAGCGCTCCGCGCCCCGAGACGACGAACACCACCTCCTGGCGCCCATCGAGAACGTGCTCCTTCGAGCGACCGGGAGCGAAGCGGATCACCCGCTGCTCGAGCTGCTCGGAGCCCGAGCTGCGGTCGATCGTGAGCCGCACGGAGGCGGTATCGCCGTCCTCGCGCGAGGATTCGACCGCGTCTTCGGAGATGACGAACCCTGGCACGTTGGGATTCTCGCACCAGATGCCCGCGCGGCGACAGGATTCTCAAGGTCCTGATCGCGTTAGCCGCATGTGAGTGCCGCGTGAGCGGCGCACTCGATCCTCGTCACATGAATCCACGAGAAGGAGTGACGAGATGTCTATTCGCATGAGGCCGGCTGCTGCTGGCCGCAGTCGCACTGCTCGTGTTCCCAAATGTGGCGGGAGGCGAGCTCAAGCCGACGAGCCTTTCCCCCGGCGGCGCATCCGCGTCGTCGCCGCGAATCGCGTCCGATGGAGCCGGGAAACATCGTCGCGGCCTGGCGTGAGGTCGACGGCGATCAATCGTCGATTCGCGCTGCGTTCAGGCAGAAAGGCGAAGCCTGGGGCGAGTTGCGGCAGATCTCGGCGCCGGCCGCGTCGACGGAGTCGCCCGAGGTCGCGATGGACCGCCTCGGCAACTCGGTCGCCGTCTGGCATCGATCGACCGGACACGACAGCGTCGTCCAGGCTGCGGTCCGGCCGGCGGGCGGCACCTGGAGCGCGGCGCAGGACCTCTCTGCGGCCGGCGACCTCGCGTTCAACGCGGACGTTGCGCTCGAGGCCGGGCGTTTGACTGCGGTCTGGACCGTGTTGCGCGAGCGTCGTTCGATCGTCCAGTCGTCCTCTCGGACGATCGCCGGCGCGTGGGCACCGGCAGAGACGGTGTCAGCGCCGGGCGAAAACTCGTACGCGCCGGTGGTCGCGATGGACGATCTTGGCGGCGCCGTCGCATCCTGGCAGTCGTCGGACGGCGGCTTCCTCGTCGTGCAGGCCGCCTTGCGGACGAGCGCCGGAGACTGGTCCGACTCCGGAGGCTCTCTCCGGTCGCGGCCGGCATGCCACTCGTCCTGTGATCGCGATGGACGCGAACGGAAATGCTCTCGTCGGGTGGGTTCGCTACAACGGCGCCTGGTTTGCGGCGCAGGTCGCACGGCGAAACGCCGGTGAGGCGTGGGCGACTCCGCAGAATCTGTCCGATCGGGGCGGCAACGCGGGCGGGCTCGACCTCGCGATGAACCGGCGCGGGGACGCAGTCGTTACCTGGGTGCAGGGCAACCTCACGGCGATTGGGAACCTGTGGTCGTCGTTCCGCCCCGCTGGAGCGGAACGGTGGTCCAGGGCTCCCGTCACCAGCGCCTGGCGTGCGCTACAGGCGCGGATTGCGCTGGACGAAGCAGGTGACGCAACGGCGGTTTGGGCGGGATCGATGACGATCTCTGCGTCGTTCAAGCCCGTCGGCCAACCGTGGCAGCAGAACTATCTGCTGTCGAGCTTCGACCACGCCACTGCGCACCCGGCCGTGACAACACAGGCTCCTCGTGAGGCAACGGCCGTCTGGGTACAGGCGGAAACGGCCGACGACCGGATCCAGACCGTCTTTTACGACGTGAACACCTCCAAGGAAGAGGTCGACGACGAGGAAGAGGAGGAAGAGGAAGAGGAAGAGACGACGAAGAGGCGACCGAGGAGGGCAAGACCTTCCGCGGCACCCCGAAGGCGGACAAGCTCGTCGGGACCCCCGGGAACGATGTGTTCTTCGGCTACGGCGGCAGCGACACGATCGACGGTCGCGGCGGACGGGATGTCGTCTACGGCGGTCTCGGCAACGACCGGATCGCGGGCGGACGCGGGGCCGACAAGCTGTTCGGCGGGCCCGGCGCAGATCGGATCATCGGCGGTCGCGGGCGCGACGTCCTCAGCGGCGGCCCAGGCTCCGACGTGGTGAACGGTGGCGCTGGAAGCGACTTCCTGTACGGGTCTCGTGGTCACGACCTGATCGATGGTCGCGGCGGGAGCGATCTCGTCTACGGCGGCCTCGGCGACGATCGGATCCTGGGGCGGCACCGGTGCCGACGAGCTCTTCGGCGGAGCCGGCGCCGACCGGATCGCCGGGCGGGCGTGCGAGCGACGTGCTCATGGGCGGCTACGGCCCCGACGTCCTGAGCGGCAACTCCGGGAACGACACGTTTCGTGCGCTCGATCGCGGCGCCGATGCGGTCTTCGGCGGGACCGGTCTCGATCTCTACAGCCTCGATCGCTGGCTCGACCGCGCGCAGTCGATCGAATCGCGTCTCTGAAAGGGGTCCCCTCTGGCAGAGCCCCGTCTCGTTCGCGGCGAGGCGGGGCGCCTGCTTTAAGCGGCGTCACCCTCGATGGGTGACTTGCACGATCTTTACAGTCTTGGACCGAAATTCTTTACATCTCCGCGCATCCTCTTAGAGAGACCCCCAACAGGAGGAATCGAACACGATGAAGGCAAAATTTCTGATCGCAGCGCTCCTCGCCGCTCTGGTCGTCCCGGCTGTCTCGATCGCCGCGGGCCCGACCGGGCAGGACCGCGAGAACGCTTCACGTGCCTGTAAGGCGCTTCGCGCTTCGATGGGCGACACGATCTTCAAGCAGAGCTTCGGAACCGTCCAGAGCAACCGCCGGAATGCCCACGGGCGCTGCGTGTCGCAGATGTCGCGCTCCGAGCGGGCTCAACCGCCTCGCCGCGCAGACTGCGTGTGAGGCCGAGAAGGCCGATCCCGACCTTCGCCGACGCACACGGCGGCAAGAGCTTCGACCAGTTCTACGGAAATGGCCCGAACGGCGCGAACGCTCTCAAGCGCTGCATCTCCCTGAAGACGAGGGCTGCCGCGGCTGAGGCCAAGAGCGCCACGCTGAACGCGGCCAAGCAGTGCAAGGCCGAACGAGCGCTCGGCGCCCCCGCGTTCCGCGCCAAGTACGGCAAGAACGCCAACGATCGCAACGCCTTCGGCAAGTGCGTCTCCGCGCTCGCCAAGGCACAGAACGCCTAAGTCCCTTACGTCGCACGTCGGAGGTCCCGTCTCGTTGGGTTGGGCGAGGCGGGCCTCCTGCTTTGTGCTCGTAACGGTCTGAGAAGATCGGCGGCGTGCCGCCGCCTTTCCGGATCGGGGTCATGCAGCTGACCATGGAGCCGCTCGACGAGATGCTCGAGTCGGCGCGGGTCATGGACCGGGCCGGGATGGACACGATCTGGCTCGCCGAGGCCTACCCGTGGTGGCGGAAGCACGGCATGGAGGCGCGCTCGTCGACGGTCACCTCGGCGCTCATCGCGCGCGCGACGGAGCGGATCACGGTGGGCTGGGGGATCATCTCGCCGTTCACGCGGCACCCGGTGCAGGCGGCCATGGACGCGCGCGTCGTCCAGGAGGCGGCGGGGCCGGGACGGTTCCTGCTCGGGTTCGGGACGTCGAAGATCTTCCTGAACAACGCGCGGATGCAGACCAAGAAGACGCTCGGGCCGATGCGCGACGCGGTGGCGATCGTGCGCGGCGTGCTGGGCGGCGAGGAGTTCCAGTACGAGGGTGAGGCGTGGAGCGCCGACGTGCCGGCTCTGCAGGACGAGGCGCACACGCCGCGCGAGGTGCCGCCGGTCTACGTCGCCGCGACGGCGCCGAAGATGCAGGCGCTGTCGGGCGAGATCGCCGACGGGTGCCTGACGCCGTCGATCACGACGCCTGCCTTCGTCCGTTACACGCGCGAGAACGTGCAGGCCGACATCGACATCGGCTGCACGGTCGTCGCGTCGATCGGCGAGCCGACCGCGACGAGGGTCGCGACGGCGCGCGTGAGATCGCGGGCATGTACCTCGCGAACAAGTTCCAGAACATCCAGGGCGCGGCGGACACGCTGCTCGAGCTGGCCGGGATCGAGATGGAGGAGCTGAAGCCGATCGCCGAGGCGATGGAGCGGGGCGGACGGCTTGCGGCCAAGGAGCAGATCTCCGACGACCTCCTGGATCGCTGCAAGCCGATCGCGGGCACGCCGAGGACTGCATCGCCGCGATCGAGGAGTACCGCGACGCGGGCTGCACGCACGTCATGCTCGAGCTGTGGGGCGACAACCGGCACCGGCAGATCGAGCTCTTCGGCGAGCAGGTCTTGCCGCACTTCCGATGATCGACGAGCGGTATCGACCGCGCCGCCTGGTCGACCTCGCGCGGCGCGGTCTCGACGCCGAGCTTCACGGGCTCGGAGCAGGCGCTGGCCGAGCTGATGCGCGACGAGCTCGACGGGCTCGGGCTGCAGGTGCAGTGGCAGCAGGTCGAGGACGGCGCGCGAACGTGCTCGCGACGTGGCCGGGAGCGGGCGGCGGGCCTTCGTTGATGTTCAACGGGCACACCGACACGTCGTACTCGGGACGCGAGCCCTGGCTCGCGCGACATTCCGGGTTTCCAGCCCGAAGGGTTCGAGCGCGACGGCCGGATCTACGGGCTCGGGATCTCGAACATGAAGGGCGCGCTCGCGTGCTACGTGGAGGCATTACGGGCGCTTATGGATCAGGGCTTCGTCTCAAAGGCGACCTGATGATCGCGGCCGTCGCGGGGGAGATCGAGAAGACGCAGCAGGGCGACGACCAGGGTGCGGAGTTCCGCGGCTACGCGGCCGGCTCGCGCTACCTCGTCACGCACGGCGGGGTCGCGGACATGTGCATCCTCGGCGAGCCGACCGAGAACAAGGTCGTGCTCGCGCACTTCGGCTCGCTGTGGCTTCGGCTCTCGACGAACGGGCCGTTCATCCACACGGCGTTCTCTTCGGGTCGCCAGGACGAGAACTCGATCGTGCGCATGGGGCCTGTGCTCGAGGCCGTGCTCGAGTGGCTGCCGAGCTGGGAGGAGCGAATGAGCTACGGCGACGTGCGCGGCGTGGCGAACGTCGGCGGCATCGAGGGCGGCTTCGGCTGGCGCGCGTCACGGACGCCGCATCGCACGGATCTGTTCCTCGACCTGCGCGTGCCGCCGGACGTCGCGATGGCCGAGGCGAAACGCGAGGCGCTCGAGTTCGGGCGCTCGCTCGACGGTGTCGAGGCGGAGGTCTACGTGACAGCGCCGGGGGCCCGATCGACGAGGGCCATCCGCTGGTCGGCGCGATCGACGAGTCCCACGCCGAGGTCTTCGGCTCGCCGCCGGAGCGTGACGTCGTGCGTGGTTCTCCGACGCGTCCGTGCTGACGCGTTACGGGATCGAGACCGTCAACTACGGCACGTCGAGCGGCCTGCCCGACGCCGAGCTGGGCGAGAATCTCGCCATCGACGGACTGGTGAAGACGGCAGAGGTCTACGCGCGCGCAGCGAAGCGCGTCTGCGGGGTCGCATGAAGCTCGTCACGTTCGACGACGGAAAGGTGGGCCGCGGATCGAGGGCGACGAGGTCGTCCAGCTCGACGTCCCGGACATGCGTACGTACTTCGAGCGGGACGAGGTGCCGCTCACGACCGGCGAGACGTTTGCGCTCGACGACGTCCGCCTTCGCGCGCCGATCGTCCCGAAGAAGTTCTTCCACACCGCCGGCAACTTCCGCGAGCACGAGGAGGAGTCGAAGCGCGTCGGCTGGTCGCACAAGATCGCGCCTGGATCGTCTTCTTCCAGAACGTCGACGCGATCATCGGGCCCGACGACGCGGTCGTGTACCCGGATCACCTGACGACGAGCTCGACTACGAGCTCGAGCTCGCGGTCGTCCTCGCGAAGTCGGGCAAGGACTTCGGCGCCCGAGGAGGCGGGCGACTACATCGGCGGCTACGTGATCTTCAACGACATCACGGCGCGCGACATCCAGCGCAAGGAGATGGAGTCGGGCGTCTTCTCGTTCTGCAAGGCGATCGACACGTTCTGCCCGCTCGGGCCCTGGATCGTGACTCCCGACGAGATCCCCGACCCGCACGACCTGGCGATGGAGCTGCGCGTGAACGGCGAGGTGCGCCAGACGTCGCACTCGGGCCGCATGTCCGTGACGATCCCGGAGATCCTGGCCCACTACTCGCCGCTCGGCTACAGCGCGGGCGACGTGCTCTCGACCGGGACGGTGTCGGGCGTGGCGGGCTTCAGCGAGGACGCGGCGTCGCTCTACCTAAGCCCGGCGACGTGATGGAAGCCGAGATCGAGCGCATCGGCGTCCTGCGCAACCCGGTCATCGCGCGACCACCTGAACCGTCCCTGAGAGCCGTCCGGTGCCAGGCACGTGCCAGGTGCAAGGGCACCAGGTCATGAACCGTTCGCGTTTCTTTCCCGTAGAGCGGGAAGGGGAAGAGCGCTGTCAACGAGAGAGAGGGGACTGTTGATGAAACGCACTCGCCTGCTGCTGGCAACCGCTGGGCTCGCCCTGTTCCTGCCCTTCGCCGCCGCCGCGGCCGGCTCCTGGCCGAGTCACATCGCCCTACCGAACGGCTTCCGGCCGGAGGGGATCGCCATCGGCCCGGGCACACCTTCTACGTGGGGTCGATCCCGACGGGCGCTGTCGTCCGCGGCGACCTCCGGCGGGGACGCAAGCACCGCTCGTGCCCGCCCAAGCCGGACGTGCTGCGATCGGAGTCGACGTCGACAACCGCGGGCGCCTCTTCGTGGCCGGCGGGCCGACGGGACACGGCTTCGTCTACGACGCGAACACCGGCGCCAACATCGCCGACTACGACTTCACGCCTGGGGATCCGCCGACCTTCGTGAACGACGTCGTCGTCACGCGCACCGCGGTCTGGTTCACCGACTCGGTGAGACCGTTCCTCTACAGGATCGACATCGCCCCGAACGGGACACTCGGGGGAGCGACGGCCGTGCCGCTCACCGGCGACATCGTCTACGAGGCCGGCTTCAACGTGAACGGCATCGAGGCGACTCCGAACGGGCGGACGCTGGTCATCGTCCAGTCGAACACGAGGAAGGTCTTCACGGTCAACCAGAGCGGCGTCGCGAACGAGATCGAGCTCGGCGGCGCAACCGTTTCCGGTGACGGCCTGGTGCTCGACGGCACGACGCTCTACGCCGCCGTGCGCAGCCCGGTCGACGGGGTTCTCGTCATCGCGTTGCAACCAGATCTGTCCTCCGGGACGGTCGTGCGGACGATCACGGATCCGGACCTGGACGACCCGACGACCATCGACGAGTTCGGCGGGAACCTGTACGCGGTCAACGGTCGCTTCAGCACGCCGCCGACCCCGGACACCCCGTACTGGGTGACGCGACTCGGGAAGTAGCCCGATAATCCCGGCGCATGAGCATTCGCCGGGTGGTTCCGAACCTCAAGGCCGAGCGCCTCGACGAGAGCCACGAGTTTTACGTCGAGGTGCTCGGCCTCGAACTGTCAATGGATCTCGGCTGGATCGCCACCTATGTCTCGGCGGCGAATCCGACCGCCCAGATCAGCCTGATCGTCAAGGATGCAACGGCGCCTGCGCATCCCGACGTTTCGGTGGAAGTCGAGGACGTGGACGCTGTCCACGCGAAGGCCGTCGAGCGGGGCCTGGAAATCGTCCATCCGCTGACCGACGAGCCGTGGGGCGTGCGCCGATTCTTCGTCCGTGACCCCAACGGCAAGGTCATCAACGTGATGACGCACGCGTGACCGTTCGAATCGGAGACGTCGAGGTCGTCCCGCTCCTCGACGCCGTTGGCTCGGTCGGCGGGCTCGAGAGAGTGTTTCCGGGGGTACCAGACGAGGCCTGGGAGCCGTACCGAGCCCGATACCCGGAGCTCTTCGACGAGGTGGGCTGGCGCGTGCAGTGCAACAGCTATCTGATCCGATCGAACGGCCACAACCTCCTCGTCGACACCGGAATCGGCGAGGAGGAGTTCTACGACGTGCCTGAGCGAGTCGGAGGGTTGCCGACGGCGCTCGCCGAGCACGGTGTTCGCGCCACGGACATCGACGCCGTGTTCCTGACGCACGTCCACGTCGATCACATCGGCTGGAACACGGAGTTCGGTACGGCGCGCTTCCTCTGTCACCCGGCCGCCGTGGAAGCAGCGCGCGAGCGGGCCGACCGTCCGCACATCCAGCGCTGCGTCCTCCCGCTGGTGGAAGCCGGGCGCGTCGAGAAGGTAGAGGACGGGACCGAAGTGGCGCCCGGCGTCCTGACGGTCGAGCTCGCGGGCCATGACGCGGGACACACGGGCCTGCGATCGGCTCGGAGGCCATCTTCGTAGCCGACTCCTTTCCGCACCCAGCCTTCCTCGATCAGCCCGACTGGGCCTTCGTCGCCGATAGCGATGCCGCGCGGTGTCAGGAGACCAGGCGCGTGCTTCTGGACGAAGTGACGGACACCGAGAAGCTCCTCATCTGCAGCCACTACCCAGGGAGCGGCATCGGCCTGGTCACACGCGAGGACGGACGAATCGTCTGGAAGGAGGCCGCGTGACCTGGCCCCGCGACGACGCGAAGCTCGACCGGGTTCGCAACCTGATGGTCGGAGCCGACCTCGACGCGCTCGTGGTCCGCGCGCCCGACAACGTCCTCTACCTCTCGAACTACTGGGGCATGAAGGGCTACGAGGCCGTCGTCTTCCCGCGGGTCGGCGAGCCGATCCTGATCGCGATGGCCCCCTCGCAGGCCGACGCCGAGCGCACCGCCTGGACGGAGGACATCCGCTTCTTCCCCGGGCTACGACGAGCGCGATCCGCGGCCCCCGGCGATGCGTGCGCTCGAGCTGGTGCGCGAGGCGGCCGGTGAATTCGAACGCGTCGGCCTCGAGCTGTCGCTCGGAACCCAGGCCGCTGACCGCATGGTCGGCGAGCCGACGACCTTCACCCAGGCCTGGTTCGACTGGCCGCAGCCGCTCGACGCGACGCCGCTCCTCAACGACGCGCGCGCGATCAAGACCGAGCAGGAGCTCGAGCGGATTCGTCTCGCCAACGACATCGCCTCGGCCGCCATGGAGTACGCGCGCGAGCAGGTGCAGCCCGGCATGAAGGAAAGCGAGGCGGCGGCGCTCTGGAACGGGTTCGTCCACAGCCGGGGCACGGGCTGGGAGGGCAAGGTCGAGCTCGCCCACGGCTTCTCGCTCGTCTGGTCGGGCCCGGGCATCCGCACGTTCACGTCGACCTCCGATCGCCCCGTGCAGGAGAACGAGCCGACCCTCTTCGAGATCTGGGTCTGCGCGGACGGTTACTGGTGCGACTACACGAAGAACGTCTGCCCCGGAAAGCTGACCGAGGACTACGACCGCCTGCTCGACCAGCTGCTCGTCGTCTACCAGGCTGCTCTCGACCACTGTCGTCCCGGCGCGAGCCTCGCGCAGCTCGACGCGCTGATTCGGGCCGGGATCGCCGAGGCCGGGTACTCGGGCCAGCCCTCTCATCCGGTGGCGCACGGAGTCGGCGCGCGCGCGCACGAGCCGCCGTATGCGCATCAGGCGGGCGGCGGGACGATCGAGGCCGGCATGGTGCTGGCGATCGAGCCCGGGATCTACTGGGAGGGCGGCGGCGGCCTGCGCCTCGAGGACAACTTCCTGATCACCAACGACGGGCCCGAGCGGCTCGGGACCTTCCCGGACGATTTCCGATGAGCGACGCTCGCCGGCAGTCGACGCGCGTCGCCGTGCTCGACCCCGAGGGCCGCGTCCTCCTCATCCGGGCGCGCGACCCAGCCCCGCCTCACGGCGAGACTCTCTTGCTACCGGGGGGAGCAGCCGACGGCGAGGAAACGCTTGAGCAGGCAGCGCTTCGAGAGCTGCACGAAGAGACGGGCCTCGCATTACTTCGTGTGGACGGATTCCTCGGCTCGGTTGACACAGAGTTCGACCTTGGAGGCCGGCATCGCGTGCAGCGCGAGGCGGTGTTCTTTGCGCAGGTCGACCGCGCCGTGGTCGACACGGCGGTGCTCGATGTCGGTGTCGAGCACGCGGCCGAGTTGCTCGACGTCGCGTGGTGGCGCCTCGACGACGCGCTCTCGAGCGGCCTTCCCCTCTACCCGGATCAGCTTCCCGTTCTTCTCGAAGGCATCGAGCGATGATCTGGACCGGCGAGGTGAACGAGCCGTTCGCGTTCGAGGCTGAGGTCGGCTTCTACGACACGACGCTGCGCGACGGCGAGCAGACCGTCGGCGTCGTGCTCGACCCGCAGCAGAAGCTCGAGATCGCGCGCGGGCTCGCCGACGCGGGCGTCGAGCGGATCGAGGCCGGGTTCCCCCGCGTGTCGCAGGACGACTGGGACGCGGTCAAGCTGATCGCCGACGCCGGTCTGTCGGCCGAGATCTGGGGCTTCTCGCGGGCGGTGCGAGCCGACGTCGAAGCGCTCGTCGAGCTCGGCGTGCCGGCGAGCGTGATCGAGTCGCCGATCTCCGATCTCAAGCTCGAGGCGCTCGGCGTGGCGCGCGAGGAGATGCTGCGACGGATCCGCGAAGCGGTCGCGTACGCGGTCGAGAACGGGATCAAGGTCGCCTACTTCGGCGTCGACTCGACGCGGGCCGACCCGGACTTCTTCGACGAGGCCTACGCGGCCGCGGTCGGGGCGGGCGCGTCCGAAGTGGTCGTGGTCGACACGATCGGCGTCGCGAGCCCGGACGCGACCTACGCGCTGGTCGAGCGAACGCTGGCGCTCGATGTGCCCGTCCACTTCCACGGCCACAACGACTTCGGGCTCGCGACCGCGAACGCAATCGCGGCGATCCGGGCCGGCGCACGCTGGATCCACGGCACGATCAACGGCATGGGGGAGCGGGCCGGGAACGCGAACATCGGCGAGATCGCCCTGGCGCTGCGCGGGCTGTACGGCGTCGAGACGAAGCTCGACCTCGCGCGCGTGCGTGAGCTCTCGGAGCGCGTCCGCGAGCTCTCCGGTTACGAGCTCGAGCCGTGGAAGCCGCTGGTCGGCGAGAACCTCTTCCGGCGCGAGAGCGGGGCGGTGGCGAGCCAGTTCCACGACCCGCCGGCGATCGAGCCGTACTCGTCAGAGCTCGTCGGCGCCGAGCGCTCGATCGTGCTCGGCAAGAAGAGCGGCATCGACTCGATTCGCATCAAGGCCGAGGAGCTGGGGCTGGACCTCTCGGACGACCAACAGCGAGAGCTGCTCGACGCGGTGAAGAAGCTCGGCGCCGAGAAGCGCGGCCTCGTCACCGACGACGAGTTCCGCGAGCTCGCGCAAATCTGAACAGGAGGTAAGTGGCATGGCCGTGCACGAGCTCCGCGTGGCACTCACAGTGGAGGACTATGAGCGGACGCTCGGGTTCTACCGAGACGGGCTCGGACTACGCCTGATCGAGACCTGGGAGGACGCGGACGGAAGCGGGGCGGTATTCGACGCCGGTCGCGCCACGCTCGAGGTGCTCTCGACGGCCCACGCCGAGATGGTCGACCGCATCGAGGTCGGTGAGCCGGTCGGGGCCCGTGTGCGGCTGGCGCTTCGAGGTCGACGATTCGGCCGAGATCGCGGAGAAGCTCGTGGCCGCAGGCGGCGACCTCGTCGGCGGGCCGGTCGTCACGCCGTGGCAACACCGCAACGTCCGTCTCCGCGATCCGGACGGAATGCAGCTCACCCTGTTTACGGCGCTCGAAGCAACCTGAGGAGGATCAATGCCACGTCAAGACACCAACCCGGAACAACTGCACCCTGCGCCCGGCTTCAGCCACATCACGGAGGCGAAGGGAACACGCCTTGTCTACTTCGCCGGCCAGCTCGCTCTCGACCCTGAGTTCGGAATCGTCGGCGGCGACGACCTGGGCGAGCAGACGAAAGCAGCAATGCGGAACCTGGAGACCGCGATGAAGGCGGTCGGAGTGGGGTGGGGCGACATCGTGAGGCGCACGATCTACACGCTGCACCCGACCGAGTACGAGGTGATCACGGCGGCGATCGACGACGTGACCGGCGGCGCTGACTACCCGGCGCAAACGATCATCGGCGTCACCGGCCTCGCGGTGCCCGGCTGCCTGATCGAGATCGAGTGCACAGCATCCGTCTAGGGGCGCCGCTGGTGCGGCGCCCCTAGAACGTCCGCGTTAGACCCCTGTGACTGCGAACCAGCGCGGCGGGTCACCGGCGCCGGTGGTCACGAACACGATCGGCCCGAAGCACGGGCTCGGCAGATCGATGTTCCCATCGAACTCCGCATCTCCGCCTGGCATCGTCGCCGGGAACGGAGCCGTTACGCGGTTGACGATCACCGCAACCCCGTTCTCGATCGTCTGGCAGTTCACGACCGCGCGGAACGCGGGCTGCGGGTTCTGCCCGGTGCTCGTCAGCACGAGCCCTTCGACCTTGATCTCGAGATCGCCGTTCGCGCGCAGCCTCCCATGGGCCCGGTCGATCCGCCATGGCGCGCCGGCGCCGGCGACTCCACGGATCGGGTTGGCCGGCCCCGTGTACGGCGGAACCACTCCCGCCATCGTCTTGAACTCCAACACCTTCGCGTTCTCGTCACCCGCGGTCGCCTGAGCGATGAGCCCAACGGCGAGCACGAGCGCGAGCACGGATGCAACAGTCCACTTCTTCATTTCTCTCCTCCCACTGAGGTGTCGCTCCTAGTACCGGGAGGCGCGGATATCGGATTGACTCTCAACATGGAAGGCCGCCTCATCCTCGGTTGCGGGAACTTCGGCGGGATCGGCTCGGCGCCGGCCTTCTTCGGGCAGGGCGAGAGCGAGGAGGAGGCCTTCGCGATCATGGACGCCGCCTGGTCGCTGGGGATCAGGGACTTCGACACCGCCGACGCGTACGGCGGCGGCCGGAGCGAGACCTGGATCGGTCGCTGGCGCGCTCGAACCGGCAACGAGCCGACGCTGACGACGAAGGTCTTCCATTCCGTCGAGGGCGATCCTGACGACCACGGGCTCTCGGGCGAGCGGATCCTGCGACAGATCGACGGCAGCCTCGGGCGGCTCGGCGTCGACCAGGTCGACATGTACCTGATCCACGAGCCCGATCCGGCGACGCCCATCGAGGAGACGCTCGACGCATTGGAGGAGGTCAAGCGCGCCGGGAAGGTGAAGGCGATCGGAGCGAGCAACGTCGACGTCGCCTGGCTCGAAGAGGCCGGCGACCGGGTGCAGTGGGTGCAGAACTCGTACTCGTTGCTCGACCGCGAGTCAGAGGACGTCCTCTTCTACTGCGCCGACCGCGGGATCGGCTTCTCGCCGTTCAGCCCGCTTGCGGGCGGGTGGCTGGCCGGGAAGTACCGCCGTGGCGAGCCGCCGCCACCCGGTTCGCGCATGACGATGCGGCCCGAGCCCTACCTGCATCTCGACGCTGACACCGTCTACGAGGGGCTCGACCGGCTCGCGGACGCAGCCGCCCAGCGAGGAGTCGACATGCCCACCCTCGCCTTCGCCTGGCTGCTCACCGACCCTCGCATCGCCGCAGTGGTCGTCGGCCCGCGCCGGCCCGGGCACCTGGATCCGGCGATCGCGGCGCTGGAGGTCGAGCTCTCGCCCGCGGAACGCGATGAGCTAGCGTCGTTCTTTCCCTGATGGGTGTCCTCGTGCTGAACCAGGAGGAGGTCGAGCGGCTCCTCGACATGGAGGGCTGCATCGAGGCCATGGCCGAAGCGCTCGCCTCGCTGGCGCGCGGTGAGGTGCACGTCCCGCTCCGCTTCGTCGTCAAGCCCGAGGGCGAGCCGAGCCTGATCGGCCTCATGCCGGCCCATCGCGGCGGCGACACGCCGCTGTACTCGCTGAAGACGGTCTGCGTCTTTCCGGACAACCCGAAGCGCGGGCTCGACGCGCATCAGGGCACGGTCACGCTCTTCGACGGCGAGACGGGCGAGGTGCGCGCGCTGATGAACGCCTCGGCGATCACCGCGATCCGCACCGCCGCCGTCTCGGCGGTCGCGACCCGGCTCCTCGCGCGCGAGGACGCGAGCGAGCTCGGCATCCTCGGCGCAGGTGTGCAGGCGCGGTCGCACCTCGAGGCGCTGCGACTGGTGCGCGACTTCGACCGCGTCCGGATCTACAGCCCGACCGCCGAGCACGCGCAGTCGCTCGCGGACGAGGCCGGCGCCGAGGCGGTCGGCAGCGCCGAGGAAGCCGTGCGCGACGCGGACGTGGTCGTCACCGCGACGAGCTCGACCGACCCCGTTCTCCAGCGCGACTGGCTGAAGGAGGGCGCGCACGTGAACGTGGTCGGCGGCCGCCCGCCGCAGATGCGGGAGCTCGACGTCGCGACCGTCGCGGACTCGTCGTTCTACGTCGACCGCCGCGAGTCGGCCGAGAACGAGGCCTGCGACTACCGCGACGCGCTCGAGGCCGGGGCGATCGGCCCCGACCACATCAAGGGCGAGATCGGCGAGGTGCTGATCGGCGCCAGGCCCGGCCGGACGGCTCCCGACGAGCTGACGGTCTTCCGCTCGCTCGGCCTCGCGGTCGAAGATCTCGCCGCCGCCGAGTACGTCGTTCGCAAGGCCCGCGAGACCGGCGCCGGCACCGAGGTCGACGTTCTGATCCCGTTCGACGCGATCCGCTCAGCCCAGGAGACGCTGGCCGGGACCGCCGTCCGCACGCCGCTCGTCCGGCTGCACGCGGATGCGCCCGCGGAGATCTACCTCAAGCTCGAGAACCTGCAGCCGATCGGCTCCTTCAAGATCCGCGGCGCGTACAACGCAGCCCGGCGGGCCAACCCGGCAGACGTCCAGAAGGGGCTCGTCACGGCGAGCGCGGGCAACATGGCGCAGGGCGTGGCGTGGGCGGCGCGAGAGCTCGGCGTGCCCTGCACCGTGATCGCGCCCGATCACGCGCCGCAGACCAAGGTGGACGCGATCGAGCGCCTCGGCGGCCGCGTGATCAAGGAGCCCTTCGACGCGCTGGTGGAACGTGATCGTCGAGTCGCGGTACGAAGGCGTCGACGGCCTCTTCCTGCACCCGGTCGAGAACGAGGACGTGATGGCCGGCAACGGCACGATCGGCATCGAGATCCTCGAGGACCTCCCCGACGTGGACGCCGTGCTCATCCCGTGGGGCGGAGGCGGGCTCACCGTCGGGATCGCGAGCGCGATCAAGGCGAAGCGGCCCGAGGCGAAGATCTACGCCGTCGAGCAGGAGACCGCCGCGCCGCTGAACGCGACCCTCGCGGCGGGGACGCCGACGGAGATCGAGTACGAGCCCTCGTTCATCGACGGAGCCGGCGCGCGGGCGCTGCTGCCCAAGATGTGGGCGCTCGGCGGAGCCGCTGCTCGACGGCGCCTACACGGCGTCGCTGGACGAGACGGCGGCGGCGATCCGGCTGCTCGCCGAGCGGGTGCGCGTGATCGCCGAGGGCGCGGGCGCGCTCGCGCCGGCGGCGGCGCTCTCCGGCCGGGCCGGCGAAGGGAAGATCGTCTGCATCGTCTCCGGCGGCAACATCGACTTCTCGACGCTGTCGAGGATCCTCGCCGGCGAGACGCCGCGACCGGGCCGATCACGAGGAAGCTGAGCGGCGCCGTGAACGCGGCGATCTCCGCGAGCACCAGCGCGGGCAGAAAGCGCTTTCGCTCCCTCCAGCGCCGACGAAGGACCGGTATCGCGGCAATCCAGACAGCTGTTGCGGGCAGCGTCCAGATGAGCAAGAACCAGTCCTTCGGGATCCTCGTCGATGGCAATGAGCACGACCCCAAGAGTGACGAGAATCCACCAGAAACCCGCGAGGCCGTGCACCACGGTCGCAATGCCCCATTCTGATGGCATCGGAGCGCTCCCGATCCTTGTGATAACGCGTGCGCCAGTCGAGGATCACGTGGGCGAGAACGTCGTGGAAGATCTCGAAACGACTCTCGCCTTCCTCGCCCAGAGGCCTCGGCACAGGACGCACGATGCGAACGTCGCTTTCCCACAGGCGCTGCAGCACCCGGCGGATCTCTCTTCAGAGCTCTCGACATACGCTGCGAGATCGAGCGGGGCGTGGGCGATCTTCGTGCCGCTCGGCGTCACGAGGTAGTGGAAGACGTTCGCCGCCAGATGCCGCTCCGGTCCGGCGAGAGCACGCTCATCGCCTCGTCGAGGTGCGTTGCCACGATCCGCTCGGCCCCGCCGAGGCGTTCGAGCGTCGCGCGCCTGAGCACGCGGGAGCCCGCCGCGCGCTCCTCCGTCCCAGAGCCGCGTCATCACGAGCTGGAGGTAGGGCGTCTCGATGCGCGCCGCGCCGCGCCGGAGTCACCGGTCGCGCCGCGGCCGACCTCGCCGACGTGAACGCGCCCGGTCTCGACCTCGGCGAGGACGGCCTCGACGAGCTCCGGCTCGATCGACGACGTCCGGCTCGCCCGGCGCCAGCGCGTTGTACGCGCGCGAGCGGCTCGACGATCGCCTCCCGCGCCGCCTCGACGTCGAGGTGTTCGATGCGCAGGTAGTTGTCGAACAGGTGCGGGATCTCGCCCTTGAAGCCGTCGAGCTTCGCGAGCGCGTCCTCGCGGATCGCGACGAGGAAGTTCACGCGAACGTCGTCCCGGTTCATCGCGTCGACGAACGCTCGCGCGAAGCGTCCCCTCGCCCTCCTCGCCGGCGTGGTAGAGGAAGTACTCCTCGAACTGGTCGAGGATGACGAGGATCATGCCGCCGACGTGCTCCGCCGCACCGCGAGAGCTGCGTCGCGAGGCGATCGCGCGCGCGGCCGACGGGCCGGCGTGCTCGACGAGCTCGTCGAGCGCCGCCTCGATCGCACGCGCGAGACCGGCGACCGGGATCGTCGCGCCAGGCGCTGAAGACGACCACCGCGAACCGCGGCTCGCCCCGGTCTGCGAGGTTCTTCGCGTCAAGCTCGCGGCGCAGGTCCGGAATCGACACCCGCCCGCAGCACGGAGCTCTTCCCGACACCGCTCGCGCCGTAGAGGATGGTGAGCCGGGACGCGAGGAGGTTGGCGGCGATGATCTTCGCGTTCGCGCGTCGCGGCCGAAGAAGAACGGCGCGTCGGCCTCCCCGTACGGGACCAGGCCCTTGTACGGCGTCGCCGGCCGCTCGGGCGCCGTCGGCGGCGGCAGCCGCTTGAACCTCGGTCGCGCGCGGCGGTTCGCCTGGCGCGTCGGTCATCGCCCGCCGGCGCCGGCGGCAGCGGCGAGCGCGTCCTCGAGCTGCGACGTACTCGTCGAGATCGACGTCGTAGATCTCGACGTTGCGCTTCGGCCAGAACGCCCGCTCGAGCGCGTCGGGATCGCGCTGGATCGCCCAGGAGCGATAGTCGCGGCGCTGCTGCTCCCCAGATGCGGCGGAGGATCACCCGCAGGTTCCAGTCGCGCATGCTGTAGCCGAGGAAGAGGAAGTGCGAGCTCGGCGCATCTGGTCGTTGAGCAGTCACGGGAATGCAGCGTTCGCGACGTTCGTGCGCGTGAGGTAGTCGATGTAGTGGTCCTCGGTGATGACGTAGCTGTCCTCGTTCCGGTCGGGCCGGTTCGACGGCGCCGTGGATCTTGAGGATCACCGTGCGCTCGTCGAGCGTCGAGCCGCGGTACTCGTTCGGGCTGCTTGATCGATCCTCGGCTGCGCCGTTCGGCGGGACGTGGAGAAACTTCCCGGCGTCTCGGCCCGTCGGCGATGTAGGTAGACGAGGTCGAACGGCTCGCCGGCGTCGGCGAACGCGCGCTCGAGCGCGTCGTCGTAGTTCGTCGTGACGATCAGCTGGTACGGAGGCGGATCAAAGCCTTTCTCGCGCCAGACGGCGGGAGTCGGGCGAGGAGGACGTGGAGAGGGCTCGGCGGAGTCGTCCGGTCGACTAACCCGGCGGCCGCAGGCGGTGCACGTCGCCGTCACCAGAGGTCGTGACCCAGCCGTCGCCGCCTGCGAGGGCGACGGCCAAAGGCTCTCTGCCCACGGCAAACGTCTTGCGGACGGAGTTCGTTGCGGGGTCGATCACAGAGATCGTCCCGTCGTCGATGTTCGGGACCCAGAGCTCGCCGCCGATCCAGGCCGACGCCAGCGGGTTCTTGCCGACCGGGATCCGCGCCACGATCGCCCGCGTCACCGGATCGACGCGAACCACTTCGCCGTCTTCGCTGGAGACCCAGAGCGCGTCCGCCGAAGGCGTGATCCAGTCGGCTTTCGCGATCGGGATTCGGGCGGTGATCCTGTTCGTCGCGGGGTTGATGCGGATGAGCAGGCCGTCGCTCAGGTCGGCGACCCACATCGCACCGAAGGCAAAGACGATGCCGTTCGGAGTCGTGCCGACCTTGATCCTGGCCACGACACGGTTCTTCCTGGGGCTGATGCGACGCACGGTGCCGTCGCGCTCGCTCGTCACCCAGACGCTGCCGGCGCCGTAGGCGAGGCCGTACGGCTCGAAGCCGATCTGGATCCTCTTCACGACCCTGTTCGTCTTCGGGTTGATCCGGGCGAGCCGGTTGACCGAGCGGTCCGAGACCCAGAGGCTCTGCGCGCCGTAGGCGAGGCCGAACGGGCGCGTGCCGAAAGCGATCCGGCGCGTGATCGTGTTCGTGGCCGGGTCGATGCGGATCACGCGTGCTCCCACGAGGTCGGTCGTCCACAGCGAGCCCGCCGCAGACTTGAGGAGGCCGGACTGGGCTCCGACATGGATCTTCGAAACCGGCTCGGCGGCGGATGCGCACGTGACCGCGATCACCGCTCCGAGACAAGCCGCGGCGAGCAGGGAGGGAAGGAGTCTCGGCCGCGGCATCTACTACAATCTTGTAGCAGATTTACAACAACCTTGCACTAATGACCGACCACACCTACATGACTGTTCTCTTCGAGGTCTTCTGGGCTCAGCAGAAGCGCATGGCCTTGCTCGAGGCTGCGCTCGAGGGCATCGGCGTGGCGCCGGAGGACTATCCCTTCTACGTGATGATCGGCGCCGAAGGCCCGTGGACGCCGACGGATCTCGCGGCGCGGCTCCAGATGCCGCTCTCGACAGTCATCTTCCGCATGCGGCGGCTCGAGCGGAGCGGGCACGCAGAGCGCGTCGAGAACCCCGACAGACGGCCGCTCCTTCCTGATCCGCCTCACGGCGGAGGGACAGGAGCTCCTCGACCTCGCGCGACCGCGTTTCCGGGACTACGCCGAGGCCGTCGAGCGGCGACTCGGCTCGAAGCGGACGACCGCGATCGCTGCCGGGCTCGCCGCTCTTCGCGAAGCGATCGACGAGGAGCTCACGGCCCGGGATGCATCTGCATCTCCGGCGCCGACCCGGGCTCGGTGAGGCCCGGGACGTGGTCAGGCTCGCTCGCGACCCAGGCTCCCAGGAGGACGAAGCAGACCGCGAGAACCGCGGGCAGCCTGGTCCCGAACGGCAGCACCTTTTCGGCGAAGATCAGGCCCGCGATCAGCGCCATCCAGACCAGGCTCATGGCGCCGAGCGCGAACAGGATCAGCATCAGCCCCGAGCAGCACCCGACGCAGAAGAGACCGTGCTCTAGGCCCATCGACAGCGCGCCCAGCCGGCCCTCACGCCACCGGCTTCTCAGGAAATGGAGCGGCGCGCGACAGTGGTGCAGGCACGTGTTCTTGAGCGGCGTCAGCTGGTAGACGCCGGCGAGGGCGATCGCAGCTCCCGCGACCAGCGGGCCCCGCTCGTCCCAGGCCAGGAAGCCCACATCGAGGGCGCGGATCGCACGGTAAAGCCCGAAAGCCACCAGTCCGTAGGCCGTCCAGGCGAGGAGGTAGCCGGCGAGGAAGATCGCGGTGCGCCTGGCGCTCGAGACGTGGCCGAAGAAAAGGGCCATGGGCGCCGTGGAGGGCAGCATCATCGCGGCCATCATCGTCACCCACACGCCGAGGAACCAGCCGAGGCCGCCGAGGTCGGTGCCGGGGCCGGCGTCCATCCCGCGCATGCGCTCGAGGGTCACGATCCAGGCGACGAGCGCGCCGCCGAGGACGAGCGCCGCGACCCGCAGCCTAAGAGGCATACGCGAACGAGCTCGCGAACGCGCAGTTGCCTGCGAGCTCCCACTCGAACGGCGCGTCGTCCACCTTGAGCTCCTCGGCCACGTACTCGGCTCCCGGCTGGTGGTAGCCGGGAATGCCGCACCTGACGACCTCCCCGGTTTCAACCGGGCGGATCGCCCGGAGGTCGACCTTCTTGCCGATCCTCAGCTCGTGGCTGTCCGCGCCGATCGTTAGCTCGATCGGGCTGGCCTCTACTCCGATCAGGTCGCTCGGCTTGCGCACCCAGGGGAGACGGAGGACGTCGTCGCCGCCCAGCGCGGCCGAGCAGGATGCTCGCGAGCGCCTCTCGCTGGCGCTCGTCGCCCCGCGCGTCCACGTGCACCAGGATCGACCACGGCGACCCCGGCTCGTCGTCGTCGTAGCGGCAGACCAGCGCCGCCGCGAGCCCTTCGAGCTCGACGTCGCCGGCCCGTCCCTCGTCGATCAGCCAGGAGAGGACGCCGAAGCAGATGCCGTGGGTCGAGCGTCCGCCTTCCACCCCGTCGATCATGCGGCAGGGGCAGATCGCGTCGCAGTTGCACGACTCGAAGTACCGGCCCGCGATGCGCCAGGGCGTGTACTGCGAGAGATCCTCGCCCACGCGGGCGACCTTATCTCTCTCGCGCTCGGAAGACCTCGGCGGCGGCTCGGTGGAACCCCTCGGGCTGGCCGGCGGCCGCGAACGTGTCGGCGATCTCCTCCATCTCGCCGACCCAGCGCCAGCCCTTGCGGCCGGCCGCGCTCTCGGCGTGCTCCCACTCCTCGAACAGCTCCGGGATCCAGGCCCGCCACGTGTCGAGCAGCGCGTCCTCGACGCCCTCGGTTCGCGCCACCTCGCGGATCGCGAGCAGCATCGCTGCCGTTCCCTTCGACCAGGCCGCGAACGTCATCTTGAGCGCGGAGGCGGCGCCGATCTCCTCGCCGAGCACGCGCGCGTCGACGGCGGTGCCCGCAAAGAGGTCGGCCACCGGCTGCGCCCCGGGCCCGAGAGGTAGAGCCGGGTCGTCGAGCCCTCCCGCGGCGGCGGGCCGATGATTCCGCCGTCGAGGCCTCCGATCTCGCGCGCCGTCGCGGGCGAGATCGCATTCGCGTCCACGTACGTGCCCTCGAAGCCGGCCACGGATTGCGCCACCTCTCGTGCTGCGTGCGGCGGGCAGACCGAGAGGATCACCTCGGCAACGCGTGCCATCTCCTCCGCACTGCCCACGTCTCGAAAGTCGGCCGCGCGCCTTGCCGTCTCGTCGCTTCGCCCCTCGGAAGCCCAGAGCACCTCGTGCCCGTTCGCGCGCAGGGCCGCGCCGATCGCGGAGCCCATCTCGCCTGGATGCAGCAGGCCGATTCTCATCGGGCTGACATCAACTCGACGGTTGGATCTGCTCCCGAGCGGATCTGCGCCCGTGGCTCCCGGTAGCGGAGCGCCTCGTAGGCGATGAGGCCGACGACCACGGCCGTGACGGCCGCGAGCGAGGCGAGCGCCGGGAACTCGAGCGCAAGCGGGAAGAGAGCGAGCAGCGCGACCACGGCCGCAGGCCGCCCGTGTCCGATGCTTCGTCGGCCGAAGACCAGTGAGGTTCGGTAGCGGAGCAGCACGTGCGCGAGCAGATAGAGGCGCGAGCCCGCCGCAGAGACCCGCAGCCGGGATCGTCGTCGAGCGGATCGCCGAAGTTCGCGAGCGTCTTCTTCATCGCCAGCGCGAAGAGGACGATCCCGGCCACCATCGGCAAGTGGAGGTAGCTGTAGACGTCACGCGCGAGCGCGGCCCGAGCGGCTCCTGTGACCCGGCCGAGCATGCGCTCGGTGACGATCGAGACCCAGTCGAAGTAGGTCCACCAGAGGCCCGCCGCAACCGCGACCCCGAGCAACGCAGCCGTGACGCGGCCGGCGTCGAGCGGCAGCCCGGCGGCGCCGACCCCGACCGCGACGATCGACTCGCCGATGGCGATGATCACGATCAACCCGTGCCGCTCGGCGAAATGGTGGGGCGAGACGCGCCAGCCGGTGCCCCGGCCGACGAGCACCCCGAGGTAGTCGATCGCGAGCGCTATCACCCAGACCGCGATTCGCACGTCGCCCTCCAGGAAGCCCGCCGTCACGAGCAGGACGCCGCTGATCATGGAGGACGGCGTCATGCGCAAGACCGCGCCGAGGAGGTCGTGGTCGCCTTTCGCGGCGATGGCGTAGAGCGCGATGTGCATTGCCCGCACGACGAGGTACGCGACGCCGAACAGGACGCCGTGGTCGTCGAAGGCTTCGGGCACAGCGAGCGCGACGACCAACATCGCGCCCATGGCCGCGAAGACCGCCAGGCGCACGGCGCCCTCTTCAGGATTCAGCGTGTTCGTCAGCCAGGCGTACGCGGCCCAGGCCCACCAGAGCGCGCCGAGCACGAGCATCCCGCGCAGGACCCCGCCCCAGGTCGGATCGTCGGAGAGCAGGCTCGTGACCTGCGTGATCGCGAAGACGAAGACGAGGTCGAAGAACAGCTCGAGCGGAGTGACGCGCTCCTCGTGGGCGGCCGTTCCCTCCATGCCGAGACGCTATCTACTGCGTGGGCGGCCCTTGCTGAGTACGAGGTTGACCCTGCTCCCCACGGGAAGGCGCAGGCCGGGGCGACGGCTCTGGGAAATGACGCGGCCCTTCTTCACTCGCTTCGAAAGCTTGCGCGTGACGCGTCCCACGGCGCAGCGCCCTCGGGCGACATTGCGGCGCGCGATGCGGCAGGGTCTTGCCGCGCACGTTCGGGACGACGCACTGCGGCGGGGCCGGGTTCAGGTACCGCGCGACCGCGAAATTGGCCGGCTGGCCGCGGACGGCTGGCCGATCCCGCGACGACGATCCGTCGATCACGCTGGAGCGCAGCCGCGGCCGGCGAAATCATCGGTGCCGGGGCCGATATCGGTCACGACCCCGCCCCGAAAGCTGGCATCCACTCGCCCGCTTGTGTCCAGGCGCGCGATCCAAAGTCGCCGCCCGGCCTCCGACCGCGATGATCTTGGCGTCGGACTGCAGCAGCAGAGGCGCTGAACACCCCGTCTCGGGAGAGCCTTTCCGCCTTCGCCGAAGCTCGAATCGAAGGCTCCCGTTACGGTTGTAGCGCAGTGATCCCCTGCCCGCGAGAAGGATCTTGCCGTCAGCTTGGAGAGCCAGGTCCTCGGTGTACGTGCCGGTGGTCGTGACCTTGCCGTCTCCATCAAAGCCGGCATCGAGGCTTCCGTCCGCGTTGTAGCGCGCGAGCGCGTAGTCCAGGTTGTGCGGTGGCACGAACGAAAAGCCCGCATTGCCCCCGACGACGATCTTTCCGTCGGGCTGGACGACGGCGTCCACGGCGACGTCCGTCAACGGTGTGAAGGCGGTCAGGACCCTCCCGTCTCCGTCGAAGCTTGCGTCGAGGCTGCCGTCCGGGTTGTACCGCGCGACACCGAACTCGTTCGGCGTCTCGCGACGAGGAGCTCCGCGCGTTACCGGCCGCAACGATCTTTCCGTCGGGCTGGATCGCAGACCCCGTAGGCGCCATCGCTGTAGCCGAAATCGGTGAAGACGCGGCCGTCGCCGTCAAAGGAGGCGTCGAGCGACCCGTCGGCGTTGTAGCGGGCGAGCACGAAGTCGAAAGTCCCGCCAGGCACGGAGTCCGCCCTGGCCGGCCACCACGATCTTGCCGTCGGCTTGGATGGTCAACGGCCATGCCCGAACCGAAGGCGCCGAAGTCGGGACGACTGATGCCGCCGCTGCCGAAGGTCGGATCGAGAGCGCCGGACGCCGTGTAGCGCGTGATCACAGAACGCCGATCCGTTCGGTCAGGTAGCTCACGCCGACGACGACGATCTTCCCGTCGCGCTGGACTAGCGACGTCGAAGGGTAGTCGTCGCCGCCGACAGTCGGTGACGACCTTCCCGTCGCCATCGAAGGTTCGGTCGAGGTCGCCCGCGGCGCCAATCGCGAGCGGTGTGAGGACGAGCGCCGCCGCTAGCGACCGAATCCGAGGGCTTTCGACGCTCATCCTCGATAGACCTATGTTACGAAAATGACAAGGCGGTCTAGCGGTTGCGCAGGTCGCTGCGGAGCGCGGCCTTGATGCCCGGGCCCGGCGCGCGGAGCCAGCCGATCCCGTACCGCGAGCGCATGTGCAGCTGGACGTAGTCCTCGGCGAAGATCTCGCTGATCGAGTGCTCCCAGCCGAGGTCGTAGTCCTGCGAGACCTTGCCCTGTGCGAGCAGCGCGTCGATTCGGCGGGCAGCCCACCAACGTTCCATCCACGGTTCCCAGTCGCGCCAGCGGCCGCGCTGCAGCTCGAGGTGGTGCGCGTACTCGTGCAGGAGGTAGTGCGCGACCTCGGTCGAGCGGCCGGCAGGGACGGTCAGCAGGTCCTCGCCACGCCGAGACGAGTAACAACTGCCGCCGCCCCCGCAGAGCCGCGCGACGGTGCGGGGAGGGACGATGCGGACGACGACGTCCGAGATCTCGTCGCCGTGGATCGATCCGCGCAGGCGCCCGGCGTACCAGTTGACGTTCACGCCCCGCGCGCGAACGTCGAACGTCATCGGGCGCCCGGCCCGGTCGAGCCGCGTAACCACTGCCCCGCTCGCAGACTCGGCTCCGAGAAGCAGAGTGGCGGCGGCGACGATCACGGCGGCACGGTGCGGCACCCGGTAGATGCTCGCAGTCGAACCTGAGAGCGGCCTAAGAAAAGATGCGCATCGGCAGATCTGTGAGCGGCTCTCCGCCGTCGGCCGTGACCAGCCACGTGTCCTGCATGTAGAGGCACTCGCGGCCGTCCTCGGAGATCACGTGCGGGTGCATCGAGAAGACCATGTTCTCGGCGAGCTCGGTCACGATGCTCTCGCCGATCTTCGGGTGCTCGATCATCGTCATCCCGATCGAGTGGCCCGTGACGTGCCCGAGGTGATAGCCGCGCTCGGTGAAGCCCTTCGAGACCGCACGGTGAACGTCGTGCGCGGCCGCGCCGGGGCGCAGGGCCGTCTTCGCGGCTTCGAAGTACTCCTGGTAGGCCTCGTACATGCGCGAAACCTCGGCGGAGGGCGTGCCGAGCGCGCGCGAGACCTCGACCCAGTGGCCGCCCGGCCCGGCGATCTCCAGCGACGGGACGCAGAACTCCCCGAGCACCGTCTCCTTGCGGGCGATCGCGAACTCGGCGCCGACCAGCACCATGTTCATCGTCATCCGGCCGCAGCCCTCCTCGACGAAGAGCTTCTCGGCCGGGGCGAGCACCTCGGCGGCGGTCTTGCCCGGCGCGTAGGCCTCGCGGAACGCGTGGAACCCCTCGGTGTTGATGCGAACGCTGTCGCGGACGGACTCGAGCTCGGCGTCGCTCTTCACGGCGCGAGCCAGATCGAATTGCTCGTCGAACGGGACGAGGTCGACCTTTCCTTCCAGCGCGGCGAAGTCGCGCACCTGCATCACGTAGTCGCCGCCGTAGACGCCCACGCGCTTCCCGGCCAGCTTGGTGGCGAGCCAGGCGCCGGGGTGGTCGACGAAGACCTGATCCTCGATCCACGAGTCGCCGTGCTCGCCGACGTAGCGGGCCTCGGCGGGGAAGACGATCGTCGGGTCGCCTTCCCGGGGCAAGAGGACATATGCGTAGCGGTGGACGATCAGGAACCCGGACAGGTAGCGAACGGCGCCCTCGAAGCCGGAGTACTCGCTGCCTGCGACGACGAGCGCGTCCAGATCGTGCTGCGCGAGCGCGTCGCGCACGAGGCCGTAGCGGCGGTCTACCTCGCCCACGAGGCCTCCAGGCCGTGGATCAGCGCCGTGATCGCGGCATTGAGCGGCGTCGGCACATCGTGCTCCTCGCCCGAAGCGGACGATGCCGCCGTTCAGGTAGTCGATCTCCGTCTGGCGCCGGGCCTCCACGTCCTGCAGCATCGACGCTTTGTGGTCGTACGCGACCTCGGGCTTCGCGGCGTGGTCGATCAGCTCCTCGGGGTCGGCGTCCAGCTCGATGCCCATCGCGGCGGCGACCGCCTTGCCCTCGTCGACGAGGCCCGTCACGAGCCGGCGGAGGTCCTCGCGCTCGCAAACCCGTCCGTGACTGAGGTGGGTCAGCGCGCCGATCGGGTTCGTGGATGCGTTGAAGATGAGCTTCCGCCACTGGGGGCCGCGCGCGTCGGGCACCGCCTGGGTCGGCATCCCTGCGCGTGTGCAGGCATCGGCCAGGAGCTCGATCTCGTCCGTCGGTGCCGGGCTCGGCTCGAACGGCCCGAGCGTCGTGTCGCCTTTCACGTCCCACTGCACGTGGCCGGGCTCGACGACGCGACCCGCCGGGAACGTCGTGCCGCGGATGACCTTTCCCAGGCGCTCGGCGATCGCCTCTTCGTTGCCGACGCCGTTCTGGACGGAGGCCACGGAGGCGTGCTCGAGCGCGGGGGAGACGTCCCCGACTGCGGACGCGGTGTGCATCGACTTCGTCGCCACGAGCCCGAAATCGCACTCCGGTAGCTCGCCCGGATCCGTTGTCGCCCGCACCTGGCCGACGACCTCGCCGGCGCCCGACAGGCGCAGGCCGCTGTCATTGATGGCCGCCACATGGTCGGCGTCCAGGTCGTAGGCCCAGACCTCGACGTCCTCGAGCTGCGCGAGATTCGCGGCGAAGAGGCCGCCCACGGCGCCACAGCCGACGACGCAGACCTTCACGAGTAGGACGCCTCCCGGCCGCGGATCAACGCGTAGAGCGCGCTTTGCAGCGGCGCGTCGACCGCTGCGCGCGCGGCCTCTCTGACGAGCGCTCCGTTGATCAGCTCGACCTCGGTCGGGCGCCCGGCTTCCACGTCCTCCAGCATCGAGGGGAAGTGTGCGCTGCCACGCTGGGTCGCGAGGACGTTCATCTCCCACGGATCGTCGCGCAGCTCGACTCCGGCTGCCGCGGCAACGCGCTTGCCCTCGGCCATGAGCTCCTCGACGAGCCCGCCCAGATGCTCGGGATCGGCGAAGTGAAAGTCGTGGGGGAGACCGGTCAGCGCCGCGACCCCGTTCACCGTTGCGTTGAAGATCAGCTTCGACCACTGCGCCGGGCGGAGGTCTGGCAGCGCCTGCACCTCGAGCTCGGCCCGGGCGAGGAGGCCGGCGATCTCCTCGACGGTCTCGTAGGGCGTGTCCTCGTACGGCCCGAGCCAGGTCTCGGTGTCGAGGATGTACTCGACGTGCGTGTCGGAGTGCTTCGTCCCGCTCATGAACGTGACGGCGGAGACGATGGGCCACTCGCCGCGGGCGCGCAGGATCTCCTCGGCGCCGAGCCCGTTCTGGGTGGTCATGACAGTTGCGCCCGGGAAGTGCCCGGCCAGCGCTGCCGCAGCCCCGTCGAGGCCCGTCGCTTTGGTGCAGACGAGGACGAGATCTGGCTCTTCGAGCTCGCCCGGATCGGTCGCAGCCGTTACGCGACCGACGAATTCGTGCCGCCCCGAGACCCGCAGCCCCGCGTCGTTCAGCGCCCGCGCGTGGTCGTCGCGGCGCACGAGGCAGGACACGTCAGCGACCCTGGCCAGATGCCCGGCGAAGAGGCTGCCGATCACGCCGGCGCCGACGACGCAGACGCGTTCGATCACGACGCGAGCCTATATCGCCGGTGAGGTTGACCCGGCCTGCAAATCTTGAAAAAGCTATCCAGAAGCGATAAGAACGTCCTGCAGATTTTCTCGGGGGGAAATCTATTGGGGAGGGACCTCTTGAAGTCCATACGTTTTCTTTCTGGGCCGACGCGACAGCGCGGCTTTCTTTTTGTCCTCGTTTCGCTTCTCGCGCTCGTCGCGTTGAGCCTCATCGGCTCGGCTCCGGCTGCGGGTAATCAGTTCGGATCGAAGACCGCCGCTGATGCCCAGGGTGGCTCGGATGCGGTCGCTGTCGTCGCCGTCAAGGCGAATGACCGGTCCCCGAGCGTTGCCGGGAAGTCCCGCGCCGCGGTGCGCCCGATTTCGGGTGCTCTGGAACGTCTCCTCGGCGGACAGGCACGGCAAACCCTCCCCTCGATGCCGAATCGCCCCGCGAGCCCTGACCTCATCACCGCAGGCACGTACCCGTTCACCTCGGCGTCGGGTGTCGCGCTCGAGGACATGAGCAGCGGCACGACCCAGTTGGTCGGCCCGAGCCTGGACGACACCGCCTCGGCGGTCACGAACATCGGGTTCGATTTCTGGTACGACGGCGCTCGCGCCACTCAGTTCTCCGTTAATGCGAACGGCCTGATGCGGCTTGGCCCGACGGTAGTCTCGACGAGCTTCAACAACGGGACGGACTTTGCGAATGTCCTCAACGCTCCCAAGATTGCCCCGTACTACGAGGATCTCTGTACCGGAACCACCGGCAAGGTGCATTACAAAGTCGTAGGCACCGCACCCGATCGCAAGCTCGTGGTCGAGTGGCTGAACATGAAGATCTCGAGGGACGCGGGCTGCACCGCTCCGGTCGGCAACGGGACCTTCCAAGCCTGGCTCCATGAGTCGGCCGGCTCCACCTCGCCGGGCCGGATCGAGTTCGTATACGGGGCCCTTCCCGCCCCGGCTGTCGCCGACGCCGGATACACCGTCGGTCTGCAATCCGGCGCGGCCACGAACCTCGCCAGCGTTACGACTGCCGGCCCGTCGGTTTCCTACACGACGGCGAACAACACGCAGATGGACGCCATCGGGGCCGGCACGGCCTATCTCTTCACGCCGAACGTCCCTGCGGCTCCCACGAACCTGACGTTCAGCGGTGTGGGGGCGACCGTGATGACGCTGGGCTGGAACGACAATGCGACCAACGAAGTCGGCTATGCGATCTACCAGTCGACCGACGGCGTCAACTACGCCTTCGCGACACAGACCGCTGCGGACGCGACCTCGCTGCTCCTCACCGGTCTCAGCCCGAGCACGACGTACCACTTCCGCATCTTTGCGGTCACAGAGGGCGCGCAGAGCGCCGCGTTGAGCGGGAGCCAGGCGACGCGTGCGCTCCTGGACATCTCCTGCGCTCCACCCGGTGGAAACTGGAGCTCGCCTGCCACGTGGGCCGGCGGCGTGGTGCCTGGCGGTGACAACGTCACCATCCCGAGCGGCTGCGCTGTCACGCTCGACACGGACGCCTTTGCGCAGAACCTCACCATTGACAGCGGCGGAACTCTCGAGACGCCGGCGACGGGCTCCGACGTTCGAGCGCTCGGAGTCAGTGGCAACCTGACCAACAACGGCGTTCTCGACCTCAGCACCAACGGCGGCCTCGCAGGCGCAGGCATCACATTCACGGGTGCCGCCAACAACACCTTCGGTGGAACGGGCGCGACGACAGACATCCGCTCGATCACCCTCAACAAGGGCACCTCCAGCGCCAACGTCCTCGAGCTCAACCCGTCGAACTTCACCCTGCACGGCGGAAACACCGACGGGCCCGGCGGGTATCTGACGTTGCTCAACGGCACGTTCAAGATCTCCGGCTCGTTCTCGATGACGAACAGGACGTTCAACACCGCCGGCGCTTACACGATCCCACTGACCGGCGGTATCTGGCTCAACAACGCCAACTACGTCGTGGCCGCAACTGCGTCGGCTGCAACGACGTCGAACAACGGCCTCTTCAGGGTCACGCAGGGCGTCTACAACATCGGCATCGGCGCTGGTGACCAGATGCGCGCTGGCACAGGCGCCGCCTTCACAATCGAAGGCGGCACGGTGAACGTGTCGGGCGCGTTTGACCCTCAGAACCCGGTCATCTACACGCAGACGGCCGGCGCGCTGAACGTTGGCGTCGTCGGCAACAACGTGTCCAACTTCGGCACGTTCGAGCTCTTCAGCGCTGCCGTCACCGGAGCTTTCAACATGAGTGGCGGCACGATCAACGTCATCAATCCCAGCACCGGCGCGACCAAGGTCGACTACCGGAACAACACGCCGACTGCACAGTCGATCGTCACGGGCGGCACGGTCGTTATTGGCGCTGCGGGCGCGCCCGCCAGCAGCATTTACACGGTGTCGGGCCGGATGCCGAGCACGATCGTCAACGCCACGCAGACGATGCGGGTGAACAACGCCACCGTGAACCTGCGCGGCTCGGCCCTCATGAACGACGGCGTCATCGATTTCACAGGCGTCAATGCCCGCTACGACTTCACTGCTGTCGGGCCGATGACCTACGGCGGCTCCGGCGTCTTCGGCACAGCGGTTACGCCGTTCGGGGGCGTTGGCGTCAGCAGCAACAGCCTCTCCCCGATCTCCCTCAACGCACCGATCGTCGCGAACCGCATCAACCTGTTCACGGGCGGGTTCGTCAACAGCAACCAGATCACGCTCGGAAACGGCGGCGCTTCCACGACCGTCGTCCAGATCGGATCCGTCGGTCTCACGACGCCGGGCGGTTCCTTCGACGTCAGCCCGGTGCACAACCAGGGCACGGGCGGCCAGATCCTGCTCTACGCCCCCGAGAGCACGCCGCGGACGACCGGCGTCGAGGTCAACCCGACGCGGCAGCTGACCAGCATCAACCTCGTCGACAACGTCAACGGCGTGACCATCGCCGGCGGAGATCTGACGCTGAATGCGACGGCCGCGGCGCTCATGTTGACGAACGGCCGGCTCATCACCGGTGCCAACACGCTCACCCTCAACTCGGGCACCGCGACGGTAACCCGCACGAACGGCTTCGTCGACGGCAATTTCCGCAAGACGTATGCGGCAGCCGCCAGCAAGACCTTCGAGGTCGGAACGGCGAACGGTTACTCGCCGGTCCTGTTCAACGTCACAGCCGGCACATTCCCGGCAACGGTCACCGCCAAGGCGATCCAGGGCGCCGACCCCAACTTCGCCGAGCCCACACTCGCGCTGCAGCGGTACTGGAATCTGACCGCCGCGGGTGTGACGGCCGACCTGACGTTCAACTATCTGACCGCGGACATTCCTGGGACGGCGAACGAGAACAACTTCGTGATCTTCAAGTACGACGGGATGTTCTCGCAGCCGGGCGGGACGGTGAACCCCGCCACCAACCAGGCGACGATCACCGGTGTGACGGCGTTCTCGATTTGACGGTTGCGGAGCCTGGAGCGATAGGGCCGCCGCCTCCACCTCCCCGCCGCCACCACCACCTCCGCCTCCGCCGCCGCCACCTCCGCCTCCGCCGCCACCGCCTCCGCCGCCGCCACCGCCTCCGCCTCCGCCTCCGCCACCGCCGCCACCTCCGCCACCACCGCCGCCACCGGGCTGCGTCGGCGTCGGGGTCACGATTCCGGCGGTCCAGGGCCGACTGTCCCCTACCCGTCCACGTGCGCGATCAGCGGGCTACCAGCGGGTCAGCGGATCACGGACTTGAACCTCGTTCTCAACGATGTCAACCACCTCAACCCTGACGACGTCGACATCCTGCTCGTAGGTCCGCAGGGCCAGCGCATTACCCCGCTGTCCGACGTCGGCGGCGCCGGTGACGCGGTCGACGTCGACCTCACTCTCGACGACGAGGCCGCCGCGCCGCTGCCCGACAGCGCTCAGCTCGTCTCGGGCAGCTTCCAGCCGTTCAACTACGGCACGACCGACACGTTCCCGGCACCGGCGCCGTCACCGAACAACATCCACCCGCTATCCGTCTTCGACGGCACGAACCCGAATGGAACGTGGAGCCTCTACGTCTACGACGACCTGGCGAGCAACGGCGGCAGTATCGGGAGCTGGGAACTGACGGTCACGACCGGTCCCGCGCCTCCGCCGAGCTGTGGCCCGGAGATGCATATCGACGCGGCCATCGCGACAGCGTCGTCGCCGTACCCGTCGAACTGCACGATTTCGGGCCTTGGCGCCTCGATCACCGACGTAAACCTGGTGCTAGACGGCGTCTACCACACGTTCCCGACGACCTCGACCTTCTACTCGTCGGCCCGCAGGGACAAAACGCGATCGTCACATCGGACGCCGGCGGCTCCCTCGACATCTCCGACGTCGACCTCACGCTTGACGACGAGGCCGGAGCTCCGATCCCAGATGAGACGCAGATTGCCTCCGGGAGCTTCCAGCCGGGCAACTATGCGCCGGTCGACACCTGGCCCGCTCCAGCGCCGGCTCCGAGCGGAGGCAGTGCCCTCTCGGTCTTCGACGGCACGAACCCGAACGGGGTTTGGAACCTGTACGTGTACGACGACGCGGGTCAAGACGGCGGCTATGTCCGGGGCTGGAACCTGGTCATAACGACCGGTCCGCCGCCTCCGCCTCCGCCTCCGCCTCCGCCACCTCCACCTCCTCCACCACCTCCTCCACCACCTCCACCACCTCCTCCACCTCCGCCGCCGCCACCTCCGCCACCTCCGCCGCCACCGCCTCCTCCGCCACCACCTCCTCCTCCGCCACCACCGCCGCCTCCGCCTCCACCGCCTCCTCCACCGCCTCCACCTCCACCTCCGCCACCGCCACGCCACCGCCACCGCCTCCGCCTCCGCCTCCGGCCCCGCCGCCGGCCCGCTGTCGCGTGCCGAACGTGATCGGCCTGCGGCTGAACACGGCGAAGGCACGGATCAGGGCACGGCGCTGCCGAGTCGGCACGGTGCGCAGGGTTCGTTCCCGGCGTGTCGGCCGCGTCGTCGGCCAGAGCCCGCGGGGCGGCTCGGTCCGGCGAGTCAGTTTCAGGGTCAACCTGCGGGTGGGCAGGCGCTAACCAACAACGGATATCGAAGGGAAAGGGCGCCTCGTGGCGCCCTTTTCTTTCGCTTCCGCGCTGGGCGCGTTAGCCTGATCCCTCTCCAACGAGGGAGGACACGAATGAGCACCACCGTTACCACCGACATGCTTGCCGACGTCGACCGCATGGACGCGAAGGCGTTTGCCTCGTATCTGAGCGAGGACTGCGTGCTGCGCTTCGCCAATGCCGACGAGGTCGTCGGCCGCGACGCGATCGAAGCGGCGATTGCCGGGTTCTTCGGCACGATCAAGGGGATCAGCCATCAGATCGTCGGAGAGTGGGACGTCGACGACGCGACGATCGTCCAGTTCGAATCCACGTACACGCGGATGGACGACGACCGCCAGGTAACGGTGCCCGCCGTCACGATTTATCGCCGCGGGATGATGATCTGATCGCCGACTACCGCATCTACGTCGATCTCAGCCCGGTCTTCGGGTAAGGCTCGGGCGTAGCGGCATGACTTACACGCCTGCCGCCGACCGCTACGAGCGGATGACCTACCGGCGTAGTGGCCGCACGGCTTGCAGCTGCCGGCGATCTCGCTCGGGCTCTGGCACAACTTCGGGCACGACGATCGACCTCTCGAGGTCGGCCGGGCGATCATCCGCCGCGCCTTCGACCTCGGCGTCACCCACTTCGATCTCGCCAACAACTACGGGCCGCCGTACGGCTCTGCGGAGGAGAACTTCGGGCAGATCTTCAAGGAAGACCTGGCGCCCTTCCGCGACGAGCTGGTGATCTCGACGAAAGCCGGCTACGACATGTGGCCGGGGCCGTACGGGGAATGGGGCTCGCGCAAGTACCTGCTCGCGAGCCTCGATCAGAGCCTGCGCCGCATGGGGCTCGACTACGTCGACATCTTCTACTCCCACCGTTTCGATCCGGAAACATCCGCTCGAGGAGACGATGGGCGCGCTCGACACCGCCGTCCGGCAGGGAAAGGCGCTCTACGTCGGCATCTCGTCCTACTCGCCGGAGAAAACAGCCGAGGCCTACGCGATCCTGGGCGAGCTCGGTACGCCGTTCGTCATCCACCAGCCCTCCTACTCGATGCTGAACCGCTGGATCGAGGAAGGGCTCTTGGACACGCTCGGGGAGCTTGGCATC
>CAWKBW010000008.1:0-280332 GCA_963847955.1 uncultured Actinomycetes bacterium | reverse complement strand
GTCCGCGCCCGGCCGACGGGCGAACCTGGTGCCCATGACGTACGCCGAGGCCGTGTGATGCTCGACGCCGACAGCCACGTGATGGAGCTGCCGGACTTCCTGTCCGCCCACGCCGACCCGGGCATGCGCGACCGCATCCCGCCGGTCAGCTTCGCTCGTGGCGGCAAGCTGCGGCAGCGGCTCGACCACTTCAGCGAGCAGCGCCGCCACACGGGCGACGTCGTCGACGAGCAGGTCGCCCTCGGCGACCGCCTGCTCACCGGGCCGAAGGGCTACGAGGCGATCGGCGCGTTCGACACCGACGAGCGCAGCCTGGCGCTCGACCTGCTCGGCTTCGAGCGCCAGTTCGTCTTCGCCTCGTTCAGCACCGGCGTCGTGTTCGACCCCCGCCTGGCCCCCGACGTGGCGGCCGGCTGCGGCGCGCGCCCACAACCGGGCGATGGCCGAGTTCTGCGGCGACGAACAGCGCCTGCTCGGCGTCGGCGCGATCCGCGCTCGACGACGTCGACGCTGGCGCTCGCCGAGATCGACCACATCGTCGAGCTCGGCCTCGGCGCGGTGTGGGTCCCGCACCGCGCCCCGGGCGGCCGCTCGCCCGGCCACGACGACCTCGACCCGTTCTGGGCCAAGCTCGCCGAGGCCGGCATCCCGGTCGTGCTGCACGTCGGCGGCCATCCGCTGCAGCTCGACCCGGCGTTCATGAACACCGGCCGTCCGGTCCCCGGCGACTGGCTCGGCGGCGGGGAGAACGTGCGCGGCAAGGACATGATCGGCCTGCACCACGCCGCCGAGCTGTTCGTCGGCACGATGGTGCTCGACGGCGTGCTCGAGCGGCACCGCGAGCCTGCGCCTCGGGGTCATCGAGCTCGGCGCCGGCGTGGGTGCCGGCGATGCTCCGCCGGCTCGACCAGATCGCCGACATCTGGAAGCGCTCCGAGCCCGACCTCGCAGGCGCTGACCCGCCCGCCGTCGCAGCAGCTCACCGAGCAGGCCGCGTTCACCCCGTACCCGTTCGAGGACGTCGGGGCGATGATCCGCGACTCGAACCCCGACCTGTACCTGTTCTCCAGCGACTACCCGCACATCGAGGGCGGCCGCGACCCGCTCGGCCGGTTCACCGCCAGCCTCGACGGCATCGCGACGAGGTCGACGGCGAAGTTCTACGCCGGCAACATGCGCCGCTTGCTCGAACCCGCCTGACCGCTCGCTCGGCCAGCACCCGTCGGGCGCGTCGGCGTGCCGCACCCCCCGGCTGATCGTCGGCCGTCCGCTGCGTCGGTCCGCCCGGTGACGCACGGACGGAGGAGCTCGTGAGCACGGAGCGTGCAGCCCGCCGAACAGCGGACCTAGGTTGCCGGCCGTGACGTTCTGCGTCGGGATCCGGGTCCGCGACGGGCTGGTCGCGTTGGCCGACACCCAGATCGTGCGCGGGCAGGAGTTCTCGAGCAAGGCCAAGCTGTCGCTCCACGACCACGGCGGCTCACCGATCTTTCTCATGACGTCGGGTCTGCGGTCGATCCGCGACAAGGCCGTGCTGCGGCTCGAGGACGAGCTCGGCCGCGCGCGCGCCGAGCCCGCACGACCGGCTCCACCAGGTCGTCAACGACTTCGGCGACCAGATCAAGCGCGTGCGCGACGAGGACGGCCCGTCGCTCGACGAGAGCGGGCTGCGCTTCGACTTCCACGCCATCATCGGTGGCCGCCTCCCCGGCGACGACGAGCCGGAGCTGTTCATGGTGTACCCGGAGGGGAACTGGGTCACGGCCACCGCCGACTCGCCGTCCTTCATCATCGGGCGCACCGTCGTACGGCAAGCCGATCCTCGACCGCCTGCTGCACTACGACACGCCGCTGCCCCAAGCCGTCGCGCTCGCCTACCTCGCGTTCGACGCGACGCGGGCCAGCGTCGTCGACGTCGAGTTCCCGATCGACCTCGTGCGTCTGCGGCCGACGGCCGGCTGCGCCAGCACCGCTTCGCAGCGCCGAGGACCTGACCGCCGCCCACGACTTCTGGCACGAGCACCTGCAGGACGCGCTCGACGCGTTCCCGATCGACGTGGGCGCGCCGATCTGTGGCCCGACCGAAGGCGAGGCCCCGCCATGACCACGATCAGCGATCCACAGCGAGCTGCGCTACGACGTCGCGGCCCCGACCAGCTTCTCGCTTCGCCGTGCTCGCCGCCGACAACGACCGCCAGCACGTCGACGAGGAGCACGTTGACCATCACCCCGGAGCGCCGACATCCGCGCGCCGCTTCGACCCGTCCGGCCACGATCTCGTCCGCGTCGTCGCCGAGCCCGGGCCGCTGGCGCTGTCTACGACGCCACCGTGAGCTGCGCGCCCTCGTCCCCGACGCGTGCCCCGACGTCGAGGTCCCGTTCGCCGACCTGCCGACCGACGTGCTCGGCGTACCTGCACCCCAGCCGCTACTGCCAGTCCGACCTCCTCAGCCGGCTCGCCGAGCAAGACGTTCGGCGACGTCGAGCCCGGGTTCGAACGCGTGACCGGCATCTGCAACTGGGTGTACGACCACCTCGAGTACGTGCCCGGCAGCACCGACGCCTCGACCACGGCGATCGACGTCCTCGTCGGCGGCGCCGGCGTCTGCCGCGACTACGCCCACCTCGGCATCACGCTTCTGCCGGGCGCTGGGCATCCCGGCCCGCTACGTGTCCGGCTACGCCGTCGACCTCGACCCGCCCGACTTCCACGGCTTCTTCGAGGCCTACCTCGGCGGCGCCTGGTACCTGTTCGACGCCACCCGCATGGCGCCGATCGACGGTCTCGTCCGCATCGCCACCGGCCGCGACGCCGCCGACGTCGCCTTCGCCGCCATCGTCGGCGCGGCGACGCTCGACGACAAGAAGATCGTCGTCGTCGACCTCGCCCGCACGACACAGCCCGACGGGACCACCGTGGCCGCCATCTCGACGGCGTGATCGTCGGGGCGGCCGGCGGTGGCGTCTACGGGGCGGCGTCGTCGCGATCGTCGAGCTCGGTGGGAGGAGCAGGCGGCTGCGCTTCCGGCGGTGCGTCGGGCACGGTGCCGGCGACGTCCGCGTCATCGGCACGCTCGGTGCGGCCGAACCACCCACTGACCTCACGACCGATCATGTCGACGGTCGCTGCGAGCGTGTCGTTCAGGGCCGAGGCGGCCTGCTTCGCCTCGGCGTTGATGTCGACGTCCCGGACGGCGTCGGCGGCCCGCTGACCGACATCGCGACCTGCGGCCACGAGCCGCTCGAAGGCATCGCGCAGTCCCGGATCGGCCGCGCTGTCGGGCTCCCCGTCGGTGGGCGGTTCGGGACCGAGCCCGCTGGCCGCCTTCATGGCCTGGCCGAGCTTGGCGAAGCCCTCGGCGACCTCGCTCCACGCCTGCTTCATCGGATCACTCATCAGCACCTCCACGTCGTCCCACCACACTGCCCGGCGCCCGCCCTCGGGAACCTCGCCACGTCGCAGAGGCAGCAACCCGCCGGCGCGCGCCGCGACGTCGGCAGGGGGCTCACGACGTGGGCACGGGCGCCTCGTCGCGAGCGAGCTCGTCGAGGAACGACTGCCAGTCCGCTTGGAGCCCGTCGGCGGCCGCCGCTCCCTCGGTCCGTAGAGGTACGCCGACAGCATGACGTTCGCGGCGCTGTCCGTGCCGAACGCGAAGCACGACACGAGACCGGCGACCGGACGGTCGATGCGCACGAGGAAGTGGTGGGGCATGGCGCGGCTCGACGACGCCGCCGATGCCCGCCGCGTCGACGTGCTCGGCGGTGGCACCCACGCCGAGCGTGGCGCGTACCCGGTCGAGCGCGACGAGGGGCGCCACGGTGAACGCAGCCGTCGACGTGGTCGAGGTGGCGCGCTGGCCGGCGAAGTGCGTCAGGTAGATGCGGAGGTTGTCGAGCATCGGCGCCCAGCCCGTCTCCATCTCGCCCCAGAACTCGTCCTCCCAGTCGGCGCCGGTGCCGAAGGCGCTGCTGACGACCCGCACGACGCACGTCCCGCCGGAGCGCGCCTCGACGAGGAACTCGGTCGACGAGGGGCGTGACGTCGGCCCCTGGCTGGCCGACGAGCGTCGCCCAGTCCTCCTCGTAGGCGATGCGCCGCGGCGGGTCGAACGCCGTGACGTTCCCCGTCGGATGCGACGTCCGGGCCCATGTGGAACGTGAGCGCACCGCCCTCGCGGGGCTCGAGCTCGGTCGGCATCATCCAGGCGCTGATGCCGTCGGCGGTGGCGATGGCGTGCCACACCTGCTCGGGTGTGCCCGGGACGGTGAGCTCGAGCTCGAAGCGGTGGGGGACGTCGGGTGTGGTCATGGGCGCTCCTCGGTGTTCGTCGGTGGCGGTGGATCGAGCGCGGTCGCGTCGGCGGGGACGGGTGCGACGCGACGACGAGGCGATGCGGCCGCCCGTCGTCGTGGTGGTAGCGGGCGACGAGGTCGAGCACGGCGGCGGCCAGCTCGTCGGCGAACGCGGCCCGGTCCTCGGCGGAGCGGAACGCATCTCGGTATCGAGCGTGAACGTCGGCAGCCGCCGGCCCGCGGCGTCGGCCAGGCGCGCCAGCGTGCCGACCTCGTGGACGATGCGGCCGGCGAGCGAGATGAGGTAGTCGGCCGACAGCTGGTCGGCGACCTGCTCGGGGCGGGCGCCGTTGCCGGCGATCGCGGCGGGCGAGACGACGTAGGTGGCCGCCGTGGCGCGCAGCATGCGCTCGAGATCCCGCCGCGCATCCGCATCTCGGCCAGCTCGACGAGCCCGTGGGACTCGAGGGTGCGCAGGTGGTAGTTCACCTTCTGCCGGGCGAGCCCGACGCGGCGGCGAGCGCGGCCGCCGACGCCGGCTCGGCTCGCAGCTCGGCGAGCAGCCGGGCCGCACCGGATCGAGCGCCACCACCGCGGCGGCCGGGTCCTCGATGACGTCGACCTGTCGCACGCCGTCCAGCATCGCGCTTGACAAGAAGATTTGTCAAGGCCCGCCGCTCCCGCTCCCAGGCCTGCGCCCACAGCGGGCAAGATCGCCCCGATGCTCGCCGCCGATCACCCCGCCACGTGAACGCCCCGCGACCGCACGGGTCGACCCACCCGCTCGGGGCCGGGCGCTGGGTGCTCACGCGTGCCGGCCACCCCCTGCACCTGCGGGTCGCCGGCGACGGAGGACCAGCGGTGCTGTTCGAGAGCGGCATGGGAGTCGTCGTCGCTCGCCTGGTCGGCGGTCGCGCCGGCGGTGGCGGCCCACACGACCACGGTCGTGTACGACCGCGCCGGCCTCGGTCGGAGCCCGGCGGCCGACGGACCCCGCGACGTCGACCGCCTGGCGGACGATCTCGAGGATGTCCTCGCGGCGGTCCGTGCCGCGCACCCGGGCCCGGTCGTCCTCGTCGGGCACAGCTGGGGGGACCGATCGTGCGGACCGTGGCCGCCCGCCGGCCGGGCGAGGTGCACGGCCTCGTGCTCGTCGATCAGACCGACGAGGGGTGCGCGCGCCAACTCGAGGCCGGGAACCGCCGGCGCGACCGTGTCATGACCCGTGCGTACCCGGCGATGGCGCGCCCTCGGCCTGCTGCGGCCGGTGCTGCGCCGCCAGGCCCGGGCCATGCCCCGCCGGCTCCGCGACGAGTACGTCCGGACCGACGGGTCACCGGATGCCGGTGCTCTGTTCGGCGAGCTCGCCAGCTTCGCCGCCGATCTGCGCCGCCTCCACGACGAGCCGCTCGCGCCGCCGTCCTGCCCGGTCACGATCATCAGTGGCACGAAGCCGGCACGCGACGAGCGCGGCGACCGTGCCGCGCTGGTCGCCGCCCACCGCGCCCGTGCCGCCTCGCTCCCCCGGGCTCGCTGGGTCGCGGCCGCGGCGTCCGGTCACATGGTCATGCTGAGCGAACCGCAGCTCGTCGTCGACGAGATCGGTCGGCTGGTCGGCACCGGCTGACGGACCCGCCGGCAGGGCCGCACCGCCGCGCGACCGGCACGCGACGTCGTCGACGGCCGATCGTTCGACGTGAGAAGTGCGGCCTACCTGCCGCCGGCCTGCTTGTACTGCTCCACCACGACCTGCGGGATCCGACCCCGTGCCGGGACCGACACGTCGTTCGCGCCTGCCCACTCGCGCAGCTGGACGATGTCGAACTCACGCTTCGGCTTCGACCCGTTCGACGTCGCGACCGCCTTGCGGCGCCGCCCGCCGGCCGTCGAGCTGCGCCGGCTCGCCTTGATGTACCGATCGAGCAACTTGCGGAACGCCGCGGCGTTCTTCTTGCTCAGGTCGATCTCGTAGGAGTTCCCGTCGATTGCGAACGTGACGGTCTCGACAGCTTCACCGCCGTCCAGATCGTCGACCAACTTCTCGATCACTTCTCGCGCCATGTCATCGCTCGCTTCCCGAGAGAGGTGTCGGCCGCTCTCTCACAGGTCGAGCGAACGAGCTCACCTCGGCAGACCGATCAACGTTATCCGAACAAGCTGAGCAATTCAGGAGATCGCGACCCGCGCGCGTGACGCAACTTCGGCCCGTTCAGCGACCGACGTCTCGTCGCGCCCGGCGCGGTCGATGTCGAGCTCGCCGGACGACTGCCGAGCGATGAGCGTGGCGTGCCCGCTCATCGCCCAGCGTCGTGTCCTGCGTCAGCTCGCTACAGCTTGCAGGGCGGTGTCGGTTGCCGCCGGGCACGTGCCCTCGGGACCGGCCGGCGTCGGCAGCGGCCTGGCTGCCCGGCACGCGCTGGCCGGGGACGCCGTTCACCGACTCGGTCGAGTAGGCGAACGTCAGCACGGCGAAGGCGATGGCGTCGGTGTTGACGTCGAGCGCGTGCTCGGCGTTGTTGGCGTACGTGTCGCAGGCCGGGTGGTAGCACGGGTCGAACTGGGCGCCGACCGTGCCGCCCCAGATCGCCGCCTGCTCCGCGGTCTTCAGCACCTCGGCGCCGGTGAACAGGCCGCTCGACGGGATGTCGTTGTTGATGAACGCCTGGTAGTCGCTGCGACCGCTGAACTCGCGTGTCGTCGTAGGGCTCGACCGACGAGCGTGTAGTACGACTCGAAGACGTCCTCGATGGCGATCGACCCGTCGGGTGACCGCCACCGGGCGCGCGGTGTACGACGACTCGTCGGCGTCGTAGACGCCGATGAAGTAGTTCGGCGAGCCGATCATGTCGAAGTTGAGGTACAGCGCGACCTCGTCGAGCTTCCGGCTTGCTGCCTGCTGCGCGACCCACGCCGTCGACCCGATCAGCCCGAGCTTCCTCGGCGCCCCACCAGGCGAACCGCAGGGTGTTGCGCGGGCGGTGGTTGGCGAGGTTCTGGGCGACCTCGAGCAGCGCGGCCGAGCCGCTGCCGTTGTCGTTGATGCCCGGCCCGGCGGGCACCGAGTCGAGGTGGGCGCCGGCCATGACGACGTTGTCGTCGCTGCGCCCTCGCTTCTCGGCGATCACGTTCTCGGACGATACCGTCCTCGAGCCGCACGGAGATGCGGGCGGTCGACCCGGGCTGGGCGAGGGCGGCGCCGTCGGCGAACGAGGCGCCGACGACGGGGATCGTCGAGCGTGCCGGCGACGGCCGAACCGGTCGGGCGCCGCGGCGGTGCCGATCGAACGAGCGCCTCGCGGTCGGGCGTGTTGCCCTGGTTGAAGATGATCACGGCGCTGGCGCCGGCGGCCTGCGCGTTGTGGGCCTTCAGGGCGAAGCTGCACCCGCCGCGCTGGATGAGGGCGATCGCGCCGGCGGGGAAGCCGGCGAAGTCGTCCGCGCCCGCCGGGTCGGCGACGAGCGGGGCGCCGACGGCGGCCTCGGTGAACGCGCCGTCGCACCCGCTCGTGTTGGCCCGCGGCGGCGTCAGGTTGATGTCGACCGGGACGACGGCGGCCGGTCGACGTCGCCGACGCCGTGCCGGTGAACCCGCCGGTCGTCGTAGCTGGCCTGCACCGGGGTCAGCTGCTCCAGCTCGGCGACGGCCTCCTCGTACGTGAACGGCACGACGCTCGACGTCCCAGCCGGCCGCCGCCATCGTCGTCGACGACGTAGTCGACGCTGGCCGCGTATCCGGGCGTCTGGTCGGCTCGGGTGCCGCCGTTGGCGTCGGCGATCGCCTGGAACGCCGCCTGGTGCTCCCGCACCCCCGCCACGGTGACGCACTCGAGCAGCTTGTCGTACTGGTTGTTGTTGCGTCGCTCGCACGCGTTCTGCGCCGGGCGCGGCTTCGGCTGTCGCCGGTACGAGCAGCCCGGCCGAGCGCGGCGCCGGCGACGAGGCCGGCCAGCCGGCGGCGACGAGTAGATGGATCGATGTTGAACACGATGTCCGCGTCCCCTCGCTGTAGGTGGTCCCCCGATGCTCCGCTGGGCGGCACCGTAGCCCACGCTCCGGGCCGTTCGTTCCGGCACCCCGCCGACGCGGACGGCCTGCACCGGGCAGGCGCGAAGGGTGACGGCACGCCGCCGTCCGCCTGGGAGGCGCTCCGACGAGTCGCCCGTGGGACCGGGCGATCCGGCGTGATGCGGCAGCGACCCGTTCAGCCGAACGTGAAGACGTAGGCCTCGACCCCTGGCTCGGCGAAGTCGATCTCATGAGGAGCGGACCACCGGAGTTGCCGTGGTTGATGGCTGCGTCGGTCTGGATCGTGTTGTCGATCGCGAAATTGTTCGGAGCCTCGACCTCTCTGCCGAGTGCGCTGACGATCCCGGTGGTCACGGTTCCGTCGAGCCCGAACGGGCTGCCGATTGCGATCACGCCGTCGCCGACCCGGACTGCGGCCGAATCGCCCAGCTCGATCGGCGACAGCTTCGACGCGGGAGCGTCGACCTTGATCACCGCGAGATCGGTGGACGGATCGCTGCCGACGACGGTGGCGTCATAACGACTGCCGTCCCGCATCGTCACGTTGACCGACTCGGCGTCGGCCACGACGTGCTGGTTCGTGACCACGTGGCCCTCTTTGTCGATGACGAATCCCGACCCCTGGCCTCGCTGCTGCTCGCCCCCGCCGAACGGCGTTTCCTGAACGGCGCCCGTGACGGTGATCTCGACCACCGCGTCACGCGCGGCCTGGTAGACGGAGTTGACGGAGCCGGTCGTCGTGGTCGCGGAGACGGGCTCTGCAGCCGTCTCACGGATGATCGTCTTCGTGGTGCCGGGGTCGAGCGCCGCGTAAACGCCCGCGCCGAGCCCGCTTCCTAGTGCAACGGCCGCCAGAACGACCGCGATTGGTTTGTATCTCTGCATCAAAAGTTCTCCTTAGCCGTGATTGTCGTATCGCCATGAGACCAGTTCGACCTAAGCCTGCGCTGAGATTCGAATAAGAAATTCCTAAGACCCGCTCTTAGCCTTCTCTCACGAAGGACCGCAACAATGGAGTCATGCAGGTTCTCGTTGTCGACGACGAAGCGCCGGTCCGTGAGGCGTTGCGCCGCGCGCTCACGCTCGAGGGGTATTCCGTCGAGCTGGCGGCCGACGGCGCAGAGGCGCTGCACCGCCTGAGTGATGAGGGTGCCGCGGATGCGGTCGTCCTCGACGTGCTGATGCCGGGTATCGACGGCCTCGAGGTCTGCCGCCGGATCCGCAGCGCGGGCAACGGCATACCGGTTCTGATGCTGACCGCCCGCGACGAGGTCGCCGACCGAGTGGCGGGTCTGGACGCAGGCGCCGACGACTACCTCGTCAAGCCGTTCGCCCTGGAAGAGCTGCTCGCCCGCCTGCGCGCGCTGCTTCGCCGTTCGTCGGAGGATGCGAAGGACGTCCTCCGGTTCGCCGACCTCGAGCTCGACCCGGCGACGAGGGAGGTCACCCGCGGCGGCGATCCGATCGAGCTCACGCGCACCGAGTTCTCGCTGCTCGAGCTCTTCCTGCGGAATCCGAAGCAGGTGCTGACGCGCTCGGTGATCTTCGAGCGCGTCTGGGGTTACGACTTCGGCTACTCGTCGAACTCACTCGACGTCTACATGGGCTACCTGCGGCGCAAGACCGAGGCCGGCGACAAGCCGCGACTGCTCCAGACGGTGCGCGGCGTCGGTTACGCGCTGCGCGAGGCATGAGCTTTCGCGCCCGTCTCGCTCTCGTCGCCGCCGCGGCGGTTGCTCTCGCCGTCGTGCTCGCTTCCGTGACGACGTACGTCGTCGTTCGCGACCAACTCCGCGAAACCGTCGACGAAGCCCTCCATGAGCGCGCCGATGAGATCTCACGGCGACCGATCGAGGCCGTCTTCGGCGGTCCCGGCCCGTCGCTGGGAGAGGCCGGCGGCTATCCGCAGCTCGTCCGCGAAGACGGATCGACCTTCCGCCCGCGCGGAGCGGACGATCCGATTCCGGTGAACGACGACGTCCGCGACGTGGCAAGTGGTGATCGCGAGGGCTTCGCGATGGACTCGGACGTCGCCGGGACGCATGTCCGCGTGTTGACGTTCCCGTACGTGCCCGGATATGCGATCCAGGTCGCCCGTCCCCTGACCGAGGTCGACCACACGCTCGACCGGATCCGGCTGTTCCTGATCATCATCGCCGCCGGGGGAATCGCTGTCGCCGCGGCGTTGGGCCTGCTCGTCTCCCGCGCCGCCCTTGCTCCCGTGCGCCGCCTGACCACTGCGACCGAGAGGGTCACCGAGACCGGCGACCTCTCGGAGCGCATCGAGTCGGGCGGCCAGGACGAGCTCGGCCGGCTCGCCGAGAGCTTCAACTCGATGCTCGGCGCGCTCGAGGAATCGAACAGGAGGCAGCGCCAGCTCGTGTCGGACGCGTCCCACGAGCTCCGCACTCCGCTCACGAGCCTGCGGACGAACATCGAGGTCCTCGCGCGCGACGACTCGATGAAGCCGAAAGACCGTGAGCAGCTCCTCCACGACGTCGTTGCCGAGCTGACTGAGATGACCTCGCTGATCACCGAGCTGGTCGAGCTCGCCCGCGGCGACGCACAGCCGCCGGAGATGGAGGAGGTGCGGCTCGACCTGCTCGTCGGCGACCTGCTCGAGCGCGCCCGGCGAAACGCGCCCCACGTCGAGTTCGACGCGCAGCTCGAGGAGACAACCGTGCACGGCGCGGCCCCGACGATCGAGCGTGCGGTCTGGAACCTGCTCGACAACGCGGCCAAGTGGAGCCCGGAGGGGAGCCGCGTCGAGATCAAGGTCGCCGACGGCGAGGTGGTCGTCCGCGACCACGGGCCCGGGATCGACGAGGAGGATCTGCCGAAGGTGTTCGACCGCTTCTACCGAGCGCCGGCCGCGCGAGGGCGTCCGGGCTCGGGCCTCGGGCTCGCGATCGTGCGCCAGGTTGCGGAGGCCCACGGAGGCCGTGTCGTCGCCGAGCGCGCCGAAGGCGGCGGCACGCTCATGCGGGTCAGCTTTCGCTTGCTCCTAACCTGGCAGTTCTTAGAACCGTCTTAGGACGTTCTCACGCGCGGCGTGTTTTCCTGAGAGCGTCAACGAGCGAGCAAAGGAGCACTGCCGATGAAAGCAATGCCGAAACGAAAGGTGATCGTCGCAGGCGTCGCGGCCCTCGCGGTCGCGGTCACCGGCGGCGCCATCGCGGCGACCAAGGCCACCTCTCCGAAGGCAGAGAGCCAGGCGGTCGTCAACGATGCCGCCAAGCAACTCGGGGTTCAGCCGAGCGAGCTGACAGCAGCGCTGAAGAAGGCGTTGTCGAACCGCGTCGACGCCGCCGTCAAGGCCGGACGGATCACGAAGGCCGAAGGCGACGCGATGAAGGCGCGGATCAACTCCGGTGACGCCCCGCTGTTCGGCGGAGGGCACCGAGGGTTCGGCAAGTTCGGCCACGGGCCGCACTTCATGCTGCATGGTCTCGACGCGGCTGCGTCGTACCTCGGTCTCACCGAGGCTCAGCTCCGCACACAGCTGAGCAGCGGCAAGACCCTGGCGCAGGTCGCCAAGGCCCATGACAAGTCAGTCGACGGTCTCGTCGACGCGCTGGTGAAGGACGCCAACGCGAAGATCGACCAGGCGGTCAAGGACGGCAAGCTGACGCAGGCTCAGGCCAACGAGATCAAGCAGGGCCAGCGGGAGCGACTGGCCGACTTCGTCAACAACGGCCAGCTCCGGTTCAAGTTCCGTGATGGGAACCGGGACGGCCGTTTCTCCCACCCAGAGCCAGGGCTGAGTCGAGGGCCCGGCTCCCCTCCCCGCGCCCATCCTCTGACTCCTAGGGCGTGTAGCGAGCGCGTCGGGGCAACCCGGCGCGCTCGCGCATTCTTCCGTCGGCTTCCAGCAGCTGCTCGTGGTCGCCGATGTCGAGCCACTCGCCGCTGAAGCGATAGCCGTAGACCGGCACGCGCGAGTAGAGCCACGCGACGAAGTTTCCGGGCGCATCGGGTGAGTTCCCGGCAGCGAGGTAGTCGTCGAGGAGCGCGAGGTGCTCCGGCGTGTAGAGGTAGGCAGCCGTCGCGGCGAGGTCGCTGCGCGGCTCAGCTGGGCTTCTCCTCGAAGGCCACGATCCTGTCGTCCTCGTCCAGCTCGACGACGCCGTACTGCTTGATCAGCTCCCGATCGGGACAGCGGTAGAGGGCGACCGCGCTGCCATCCTTCTGCCGCCAGAAGGCGACGTAGTCGGCCACCGAGTAGCCGATCAGGTTGTCGCCGGCCACGACGAGCACGTCCTCGCCTTCCAGACCGGCGCGCTCGACCGTGAAGCGCATGTCGCCGATCGCGCCCAGGCGATCGTCGTTCGAGCTCGTCCCGTCGTCGTGGACGGTGACGTCCTCCGGGGCCCAGTCCTCGAAGATCGGCGCGAAGCGGGAGTTCGTGACGAGGTGAATCCCGTCGAGCTCGCTCACCTCGCGCACTCGGTCGAGCAGGTAGTCCAACATCGGCCTGCCGGCGAGCGGCAGCAGCATCTTGGGGAAGTCGTCTGTGAGCGGGCTGAGGCGGGTCGCGTACCCCGCCGCCAGGACGAGTGCCTTCAGGTTCTAGGTCCCTTCGTTCCAGGACGCCAGGTACGTCACCTGGTCCTCGCTGAGCTTGTCGATGTCGACGCCCATCGTCTCGAGCTTCAACCGCGCGATCTCGTTGTCGATGTCCTCGGGCACGTCGTAGACCTTGCGCTCGAGCGAGGCGGCGTTGCCCACGATGAACTCGGCCGCGAGAGCCTGGTTGGCGAAGGACATGTCCATGACCTGCGCGGGGTGCCCCTCGGCGACCGCGAGGTTGACCAGGCGGCCGTCGGCGAGCAGGTAGAGCTTGCGGCCGTCGGCCAGCGTGAACTCGTCGACGAGGTTTCGTGCCTCGCGCGTCTCGACCGCCATCGCGCGCAGCGGCGGGATGTCGATCTCGACGTTGAAGTGACCCGTGTTGGCAAGGATCGCGCCGTCCTTCATGCGCTCCATGTGCTCCGCGCGGAGGACGCCCTTGTTGCCGGTGGCGGTCACGAAGATGTCGCCGATCTCGGCGGCACGCTCCATGGTCAGCACCTCGAAGCCGTCCATGACGGCCTCGATCGCCTTCATCGGATCGATCTCGGTGACGATCACGTGCGCGCCCATTCCGCGCGCGCGATTGGCGACACCACGGCCGCACCAGCCGTACCCGGCGACGACGAACTTGCTGCCCGCGAGCAGCTTGTTCGTGGCGCGGATGATCCCGTCGACCGTCGACTGCCCCGTGCCGTAGCGGTTGTCGAAGAGGTGCTTCGTCTTCGCCTCGTTGACGGCGATGATCGGGAAGCCGAGCGCCCCGTCGCGCTCGAGCGCCTTCAGGCGGATGACACCCGTGGTCGTCTCCTCGGTGCCGCCGATGACGTCGCCCAGCTGCTCGCGGCGGTGAGCGTGGAGGACGCCGATCACGTCGGCGCCGTCATCCATCGTGATCTGCGGCTTGTGGTCGACCGCAGCCTCGATGTGCTGGTAGTACGTGTCGTTGTCCTCGCCCTTGATGGCGAAGACCGAGACGTCGTATTCCTCGACGAGCGCAGCTGCGGTCTCGTCCTGGGTGGACAGTGGGTTGGACGCGCAGAGCACGACGTCGGCGCCGCCCGCCTTCAGCGTGCGCGCCAGGTTGGCCGTCTCAGTGGTGACGTGGAGACAGGCGGAGATCCGGAAGCCGGCGAGCGGCTGCTCGCTCTCGAACCGGTCGCGGATGGCGGCGAGAACCGGCATGTTCTGGTCGGCCCATTCGATGCGCCTCACGCCTTCTTCGGCGAGCGCGAGATCCTTGACGTCGTATCTGCGTGTCGTAGCCATTTCTAAGCCTCTTCTCTCTTGGAGTCGGGGGAGTGTAGATAAGTCATGCCGCGAGCAGCCGTTCGTGTTTTCGCTGCTCCCAGTCGAGCGCTTCGACGCCGCTTCCGTGGAGCCAGGTGTCGATCGCGGCTCGAAGGTCGGGCTCGCGGCGAAGTCGCGCTGCAAACGCGAGGTCGCTGATCTCGACGGCGAACCGCTTCCGCAAGTCGCGCAGCGACCGGAGCTGGTTCAGCTCGCGGAGGCCGTACGTGCGGTAGCCGGACTTCGTCCGCGCAGGAACGACGAGCCCGGATGCCTCCAGATAACGAAGCATCCTGGCCGACCAGCCCGTTCGTGTGGCTGCAGCTCCGACGGTGATTCCGTCCACGGACAGAACCTTACCACAGTTATGTCAATGTTGGCGGTCAGCCCTCGGGAGCCCGGCCGTAGCGATCCTCGAGCCGCACGACGTCCTCGAGGTGCGGCGTCGAGACCTCGATGATCGTCGTGTCCTCGACACCGGTGATGCGGTGCACGGTCCCGGGCTTGATCCGGAACGCGGCCCCCGGCCCGACGACTTCCGCCTCCGGGCACCTTCTCTCCCGGAGCGGCCATCTCGATCCTGGCGCGGCCCGAGTGCACGAGCCACGACTCGTCCTTCTCGCGATGGAACTGGAGGCTCAGCGACTCGCCGGCCTTCACGAACAGGATCTTGCCGACGTAGTCGTCGGTCTCGGCCCAGATCAGCTCGTAGCCCCAGGGCTTGTCGACCTTCGTCGGCTCCACGGCAAAGGGCTCGAGCAGGCCGAGGTTGGGAGAGGTGAGGTGAGTCGTTCATCGGAGCCAATCAGGGTTCGCGCGAACGTGATCATCTGCCACGCGCAGGTCCTTCGGCGTGTTGACCGTCAGCCAGACCCCTGCGTGGCGATACGCGAAGAGCCTACCTTCGGCGGCCAGCTCGGGGAACGTCGTGCGCTCGTGGTCTCCCTTCTCCGGGAACCGCTCGATGGTCTCGCCTTCGAGCACGTACACGCCGGCGTTCGCCCAGTACGGGAGCTCCGGCGTCTCGTCGAACCCCTGCACACGGTCCTCGTCGTCCACGTCCACGACGCCGAAGCTGACCGGGAGCGGCGCGACGACGATCGTCGCGGCTCCGCCGTGCCCGCGGTGCGCTTCCGCGAGCGCAACGAGGTCGACGTCGATCAGCTCGTCGCCGTTCAGCACGTAGAGGGCGCCTTTCTCTTCACGAGCCTGGGCCGCGAAGCGAACGCCTCCCCCACGCCCGAGCGCCTCCGGCTCCCCCACGACCACCAACTCGGGCCCGAGCCCCGCCAGCTCGCGCTCGAAGACCTCTTCCTGCCCGGCGGCGCAGCTGACGATCACCCTGGTGACGCCGGCGGCCGCGAGCTGCGTCGAGCTGGTACGCGGCCAGTGGACGGCCGGCGATCTCGACGAGCGCCTTCGGGCGGCCCACCGGCCGCCTCGCCCAGACGCTCCGCCCTCCCGCCGGCGAGCAGGATCGCCTCCATCAGGAGCGTCCGATGCCCTCGTACTCGAACCCGGCGGCGCGGGTCGCTTTCGGGTCGAGCAGGTTGCGCCCGTCGATGATGAGCGGGTTCCGCATCGCCTCGTGAACATCCTTGGAGGCGAGCGACCGCGAGCTCACCCCACTCGGTGACGATCACGGCCGCGTCGGCGTCGCGAACCGCGTCGAGCACGGTCTCGTGGACGACGACGCCGTCGAGGGCCGGATGGCCTTTGACGAGCGGGTCCCACGCTTTCACGGCCGCACCCTCGGCCTGCAGCCGCGAGGCGAGCACGATCGACGGCGCCTCGCGCATGTCGTCGGTGTCCGGCTTGAACGAGAGGCCGAGCAGGGCGACCGTCTTGCCGCGCAGGCTCCCCGAGGTGATCCTTGAGCTTCTGGACGACCCGGCGCTTCTGGAGCTCGTTGACCTCGATGACCGCGTTCACGAGCTGGAAGTGGTAGCCGCTGTTGCCGGCCAGGAGCTTCAGGAAGGACACGTCTTTCGGGAAGCACGACCCGCCGAAGCCGATTCCTGCGCGCAGGAAGTGCGGGCCGAGCCGGTGGTCGAGCCCGACGCCCTTCGCCACGTCCTCGACGTCGGCGCCCACGGCCTCGCAGACGTTCGCGATCTCGTTGATGAAGGAGATCCTCGTGGCGAGGAACGCGTTGGCTGCGAGCTTCACCATCTCGGCCGAGGGCACGCTTGTCCGCACGATCGGCGCGTCGAAGTCCTCGTAGAGCGCCGAGACGCGGTCGCCGTGCTCCTCCTCGAAGGCGCCGATCACGATCACGGTCGGGGCTCATGAAGTCCCGCACGGCCCGGCCCTCGGCGAGGAACTCGGGGTTCGAGACGTACCCCACGTGCTGGAGGCCCCGCTCGTCGAGATTGCGGCGGATTCGCTCACCGGTGCCCACCGGCACGGTGCTCTTCATGACGAGGAGCCCCGGCGCCCGGGTTGCCGATGTCGTCGATCACCGACCAGACGGACGAGAGGTCGGCGTCGCCCGACGGAGTCGGCGGCGTGTCGACGCAGGCGAAGAAGAGATCGGTCGCGCTCGTCAGTTCCTCGGCGTCGAGCGTGAAGGTCAGGCGCTCGCGGTTGCGCTCGATCACCTCGGGGAGGTCGGCCTCGTGGAAGGGCAGCCGCCCTGCGTTCAGCATCTCGATCCGGTCCTCGAGGACGTCGCGCACGACGACGCGGTGGCCGAGGTCGGCGAAGCAGGCGCCTGTCACCAGGCCGACCCACCCCGCGCCGAAGATCCCGATCGCGGGCTTCTCAGTCATGGCAGTGACTCTACTTTTTGAAGGGCCGGAGACCCTTGGCGATCTCCAGCATCGTCTCGTTCGAGATCGTGTCGAGCACCGTGTTGACGACCCAGTAGGTCGTGCCGCGGTCGGTCAGGACGACCATGTGCAGGTCCGGCCCGTTGTAGTAGAGGCGGTACTGGCGACCCTTGAGCACCTGCGTGTCGTTCGCGTCCTTGAGGATCGGCGCGTCGTCCCAGTTGGTCTGCTGGATGCCCCAGAACTCGTTCGAGCCGGTGCGGTAGGTCAGGCGGACCGCGCGTGCGCTTGCCGATCTTGTAGACGCGCTGCGGGACCTCTCGGTCGACGCTCGACGAGCGCTCGATCACCGTCGGCACCTGCAGCGGGAAGCCCGGCTTCGACTTCGAGGCCTCGCGCACGACCGGCATGGTCTCGGAGGTCGCCACCCGGACCTCAGGCTCTCGGCGCGGAGGCGTGCGGTCGATCGGGCGCCGGCGCCAGGGTGCCCTTGAAGGTCTGCCCCAGCACGACAGTGACCATCGCCCCGTTCGCCAGCGTGACGATCTGATGGTTCTGGATCGGCAACGGCTTCACGTCGGCGGAGCCGAAGAGATTCCCGACCCGGACGGCCGCCAGCCGGGCCCCCTGCTTGGACGTGAAGTAGACCTGGGTCCTGAAGACCCGCTTCGGCGCGTTCGCCGAAAGACCCTCCGGCGGCGCGATGACTCGATAGCCGCGCTGGCCCAGCTGATAGCTCGCGTTGGCAGCTGCTCCCGGAACGCCGTTCCCGTTCAAGGCGACGACGCTCACGTTGCGCGGGCTGAGGCCGCCTTTCAGCCGCGCCCGCCTGCGCAACGCCACCGCCGTTGCCTTCTCGGCCGCGTCGACGTCGGGCTTCACGAACTCCGTCCACCGCGGCCCTGATGTTGGACGGGTCGGTCGTGAGCTCGTTGGCCCCGGTGAGCCCTCCGATCTTGACCTGGTGGAAGTGACCGGACTCCAGGCCGTAGACGAAGAGCGCGTAGGAGGCCAGCGTCGACACCGAGACCTCGCCGCTCGCCTGGCCGACCTCGACGTTCTTCCGCATGGCCCCCACGATCTTCGGGACGCTCCGCGGCTTGTACGACGCGTTCACGGCCTGCTTGACGGCCTTGACGAACGCCTGCTGGCGCGCGACTCGGTACAGGTCGGAGTCCGTGTGGCGGAAGCGCACGTAGTCGAGCGCCTGCCAGCCCTTCAGTCGCTGGTATCCGGGCCAGAGGTTGATCTCGGCGTAGTTGTCGCCGCCGTCCTTGTTGTTGTTGAAGTACCGGCGGTCGACGTCGATCCACACGCCGTTCAGCCGGTCGACGACCTTGCGGAAGCCTTCGAAGTTGACCGTGATGATGTAGTGGATCGGCAGGCCCGTCAGCCCCTTCAGGGTCTCGACGGTCCCTTCCACTCCGCAGAACGAGTACGCGGCGTTGATCCTCGCCAGCGAGCGGCCCCCGTTCGGGCAGCGCACCTCGACGATCAGGTCGCGGGGGAACGAGAGCATCGAGATCGTGTCGCCCTGGGGATCGGCGCGGAGAAGCATCACCGTGTCGGAGCGCGAGGGCGCCGTCCCGTCCTCCGGCCGGTGGTCGTAGCCGATGACGAGCGCGTTGGCCGGCGCGTTCGCGGGAGCGATGTCGAGCTGGTCGAGCGCCAGCTTGACCTGTTCCTTCGGCGCGAGATCCTCGACCGCGGCGAGCGCCTCGAGGTAGACCCCTCCCGCCGCTCCGAAGACGGCGATCGAGCTGATCGCGACCGTCAGCAGGAAGATCCTGGCGAGAGAGCCCCCGATGCTCCGCGTGCGCTCCGGCTGGCGGTAGTGCGTCACCGGCGTGAGCACTCCCGGCGGGAGGACGGCGCGGCCGTTGCCGTTGACGGCGGCACCGCGGCCTATTCCTCGCTTGAGGGTTGTTCGCATACGAAAAACGCGAACGCTCAATTGGCGTTCGCCGCGTTGGATGGTACCCGACTAGGCGGCTACTTCCGCTCGGTCTACCGGGCTCCTGCGTGCGCCTTGTTGAGCGCCTCCTCGGCGAGTCGCGTTCCCTCGACCATGTTCCGGAGCTTCTCGAACGCAACGTCCCAGCTTCGCGTGCGCAGACCGCAGTCCGGGTTCACGTGCACGCGCTCCGGGCCGAGCAGCTCGGCCGCGTAGATCACGCGGTCTCGAACCAGCTCGGGCGTCTCGATGAAGTCGGAGTGGATGTCGAGCACGCCGAGCCCCACGTCGGGGCCGCCGTGCTCCTTGAAGTGGTCGAGCGGCTCGTAGCCGGGCCGCTCCTCGCGGCTCGTGCCCGTCTCGCGCGAGTCGCGCTGCGCGAACTCGAGCTGCAGCTCGAAGCAGTCGTCCAGCTCGAGGACGTGCGGGTAGAGCAGCGAGTAGTCCGAGAAGCAGACGTGCAGGCTCCGCCGCTGCGAGGGAATGCCCTCGACCGACTTGTTGAACGCCTCGACGCCGAACTTGACCTCGTCCGGGCGGGTCGTCAGCGCCGGCTCGTCGATCTGGATCCAGTCGCACCCGGCCTCGACCACCGCGGCCGCGTTCGGCCTGATCACGTGCTCGGCGACGTCGAGCAGGAAGCGGCGCCTGGCGTCGGCGCGCTGCTCGGCGGTCGCGCCGAGCGCTCCGCTCCGGTGATAGTGCTCGTCGTACGACCAGTCGACCATCGTGTACGGCCCGGTGAACGGGATCTTCACCCGCTTGTCGGTGCGCTCCGCGATGAAGCTGTACTCGTCGACGTCGTACGGACTGTCGATGGACGGCTGGTCGACCACGGCCGCCTTCTCGTAGTACTTGTTGTTGAACGAGCGGACCGTGCCGCGCGGCTCGAAGCCCTTCGCGTGCTTGCTGACGTGGTCGTACATCTCTGTGCGGCGCTGCTCGCCGTCGTAGACGACGTCCAGCCCCGACTCCTCCAGGAAGCGGAGGCCGTAGAGGGACGACCAGTCGTCGATCGCCGCGAGCTCGCCGTCGCCGAAGTCGCCCTTGCCGAGCAGCTCGACGAGCTCCTCGTGGCCGTCGATGCCGAGCTTCTCGCCCCAGCGCCCGGCTTCGGCGACATCGCCGTCCTCGAGCGGCCGGCCGGCGAAGGACTTGACGCGCCAGACGGGCTTGGCGAGCGAGCCGATCTCTCGTGTCTCGAAGCTGATCTCCGTCATGCAACTGCCTCCTTCGCCTGCGCGGTCTTGGCGGCTCCGAGCCGCTGGATCTTCTGCCGGGCGATCTGCTCCGGCACGAACTGAAGGTCGCCGTTCGGGACGAGCGCGACGTCGTCCACCGGGAGCTGGGCGACGAACCCGGCGATCTCCTCCGGGTCCTCGAGCGCGGACGAACGCGCGTCGACGACGCCTGCGAGGAGCTTCCGGCCGAAACCGTCCGGAATGTCGCTCGCGTGGGTCGCGTAGAAGTCGATGCCCACCGCCTGGACGGGCAGGTCGCCTGCGCCGGCCTCGAGGACGAGCTTCGCGTCTCCGAACGTGAACTGGATCGCGAGCTCAGGCCCGCCCGCGAGCACCTCGAGCGCTTCGGCGAGCGTGCCCAGGTCGGGGCGCTCCTCTCGTGCCAGGAAAGGCTCGGACAGGACGACGAGCTCGGCTTCGATCGCGTCGATCTGGGGCTTGAGGACGCCCTCGGCGATCTCCTTCGGCGTGAGCTCGGTGCTCAGCGCGAACGCCCACGGGGAGGGCAGCGTCACGAGCCTGGGGCCCGGCAGCGGAGCGATGTACCGCTCGCCGACGGGCTCGAGCTTCGGTGCGCCGCCTGTCTGCTTGGGCGCGAACCAGAAGGTGTTCGTGTCGAGGAAGCGCGTCATCGGGCCGGGCTCGAGCCCCGCGCTCGCCTCGACGAGCGGCCGGAAGAGGTCTTGCCAGCGCAGCATGCCGTCGGCAAGCAGGTCGACCTCGGCCGCCTGCTGGACGGAAATCAGCTCCTGCAGGTCACGGTCGACCTGCTCGTCGTTCGCCTCGGGCGTCGTGCGCCCGCGGTCGAGGTCGCGCGTCGACTGCACGAGCGCCTCTGACCTCGGATAGATCCCTGGTACGAATGCCTGCAAAACCGCCTCCTTAAAACGAAACCGCTCCCGCCCAAAGAGGTCGGAAGCGGAGTGCTCCGGGCTCTTTAGGCGTTTTTTATCCTGGTCGCCAAGCTGCCGTTCAAAGCTTTCCAGGTCGGGGGCCAGCCTACCAGAGCGCACCAGATGTACCCGCGAAGAGACATGTCCGCCTGACGATCAAAAAGCCGCGTCCCGTCCGCCGCGGTCATCAACAGCATTCGGCGCGAAGCCGCCAAACCGAGCGGTGCGCCGAGCCCGGCCGAGCCACGTCCGGTGCCAGGCACCTGACATGGCGGATCTAGACGCGGCCTAGTACCGCTAACTGGTTCTCGGCGTGCTTGATGCGCTGCTCGAGCTGCCACTGGTCGGCATCCGACTCGCCCGCCCTGGCCTTCTCGAGCTCGGCAGTCGCATCCTCGAGCTGCTTGCGGGCCCGCTCCTCGTCGATCTCCCTCGCGTTCACCGCGTCGTCGACGAGCGCCAGCGCGCGATCTTGCTCCACCTTGAAGAACCCGGGCCCGGTCGCGAACTCGTGGACATCCTCGTCGCGCCCACGGCGCACGTGAATGCGCGTCGAGCCCGCCTGCAGCATCGCGACGAGCGGAGCGTGGCGCGCGAGGACGCCGATCTCACCGTCGGCGCCCGGCACGATCACCATCTCGACCTCGCCCTCGAACGCCGGCCCGTCAGGCGTGACGAGCGAGACGTCGAACGTCCGGATCTCGTCAGCCACTACGCGGGAACTGGCTCAGCGTCGGCCTCGGCATCAGCCTCGGCCGGCTCTTCCTCGGCCTTCTCCTCCGGGACGCTCGCCGACCCCCGCCCCTTCTCGACGGCCTGCTCGATGGTGCCGACCATGTAGAAAGCCTGCTCCGGAAGGTCGTCGTGCTTGCCGTCGAGGATCTCCTGGAAGCCCCTGATCGTGTCCTCGAGCTTCACGTACTCACCGGGCTGGCCGGTGAACTGCTCGGCCACGAAGTTCGGCTGCGACAGGAAGCGCTGGATCTTGCGCGCGCGTGTAACGGTGAGGCGGTCCTCGTCGGTCAGTTCCTCCATGCCGAGGATGGCGATGATGTCCTGCAGGTCCTTGTAGCGCTGCAGCACCTCCTGCACGTCCGTCGCGACCCTGTAGTGCTCCTCCGACACGATTCCGGGCTGCAGTGCCCGCGAGACCGAGTCCAGCGGGTCGACGGCGGGATAGATCCCCATCTCGACGATCGCGCGCGAGAGCACGGTGGTGGCGTCGAGGTGAGCGAACGTGTTCGCCGGAGCCGGGTCGGTGAGGTCGTCCGCGGGCACGTAGATCGCCTGCACGGAGGTGACCGAGCCGGTGCGCGTCGAGGTGATGCGCTCCTGCAGCTGCCCCATCTCGGTCGCCAGCGTCGGCTGGTAGCCCACGGCGCTCGGCATGCGGCCGAGCAGCGCGGAGACCTCGGAGCCGGCCTGCACGAACCGGAAGATGTTGTCGATGAAGAGCAGGACGTCCTGGCCCTGGTCGCGGAAGTACTCCGCCATCGTCAGGCCGGAGAGGCCGACACGGAGGCGCGCGCCCGGCGGCTCGTTCATCTGGCCGTAGACGAGGGCCACCTTGTCCATCACGCCCGACTCCTCCATCTCGATCATGAGGTCGTTGCCCTCGCGGGTTCGCTCGCCGACTCCGCAGAAGACCGAGACGCCTGCGTGCTCCTGGGCCACGTTGTGGATGAGCTCCTGGATGAGCACGGTCTTGCCCACGCCGGCACCGCCGAAGAGGCCCACCTTGCCGCCCTTCACGTACGGAGCGATCAGGTCGATGACCTTGATCCCCGTCTCGAAGACCTCCGTCTTCGGCTCGAGCTCCTGAAACTCGGGCGGGTCGCGATGGATCGGCCAGCGCTCGCCGGTCGCTGCGTCCTTGCGGTCGATCGGGTCGCCGATCACGTTCCAGAGCCGCCCCAGCGTCTCGTCTCCGACCGGCACGCTGATCGGGCCGCCGAGGTCGACGACCTCGGTCCCGCGGGCGAGCCCGTCGGTCGTGTCCATGGCGACCGCGCGCACGCGATTGTCGCCCAGGTGCTGTTGCACCTCGGCGATCAGCTCGCGGCCCTCGACCGAGATCCGCAACGCGCTGTAGATCTCAGGCAGGGTGTCCGGGAAGACGGCGTCGACGACGACGCCCTTGATCTCGATCAGCTTTCCGACGTTCTGGCCGTTCGAACTTTGCTCAGGCATGCGACTCCTGGAGAGGGATTTCAGGTGAGCCGCGGCGCTTGAGCGCGCGGCGCAGGAACACCCGGAGTTTACCCGCTCCGCGGGGTTTCCCTCCCGCTAGCAGGCGTTGTTCCGATTCGCGCAAGCCGGCCGCCACACGGGCGACATGGTCGAGGCTTCAGACGTAGGAGGAGACAGGTGACGCGATCACACCTGAACCGTACCGGGAGCCGTGTTACGCCCGGATTACGGACTAAATAATCCCGAGCCCGCCGGGAGACGGACGGCCGGAACGCGACTTCCTGGAGCCGCTCGCGGCGAATGTCCTGCATCTCCCGGCTCTCGCCGGCCCTCGGCAGCGACACATTCGGCGGCACGGCGTCGCCTGAGCCGACCGACGACAGGACGGTCCCGAGCCCGACCGCGACGACCACGAGGGCAGCCACGAGCCCGACCTGCACGCCGCGGAAAGAGACCCGCTGGCGCCTGGGAAGAGCGATGGGATGGGAAAGCCGCTCGAGCGAAGCGCTCCGAAGGCGATCGGTCGTGGCTACGAGCCCGACCTGATAGCTACGGCATCCGTCGCACTGCTCGACGTGAGCGCGGAGGAGCGCATGCTCGAACTGCGACAGTTCGTCGTCCAGCGCAAGCGACGCGTACTCACGCGCTCGCTCACAGCGTCGAACAGCTTTGAAGTTCATCTCACTCAATCTGACGCAATCCCTACCAGTTAGTTAGGCGATTCTCGCTTCTAGAGCAGACGGTATCTGGTGTCGGCAAGAACGCCGAGAATGATTAGCGCCAGTCCGAGGGCTACGAACACAGCCGAGTTGTTCAGCGAGTCTTCCCGCTCGTCCATCGTCGCGTGGCGCATGACGCGCGGGCCGAAGAAGGACGAATCCGGAGTTTCCCGCTTCAATCGCAGGGGACCTCTGTTGCCGATGAAGAACCCGGCGACGAGCAGGAACGACCCCACGCAGTAGTAGGCGACTGAGATCGAGCGCGACAGCGAGGAGTCGAGCAGCAGCCCGACGAGCCCGGCCACGAGCGCGATCGCGACGGCAGCGCCGGCGAGCAGCTTCGCGAAGCGGCGCAGGGCCGCGCCCCACATCAGGCTTCAGCTTCGGCCGTGGCTTTGGCCGCGGTGGGGCCGTTCCGGGACTTCTTGAACTCCTCCGCGGTCAACGGCCAGCGCTCGAGCGGGTAGTGGCAGGCGGCAACATGCCCGTTCGAGAAGGAGTAGAGCGGCGGCTCCTCGACGTCGCAGTGCCCCTCGTGGAAGCGCGGGCAGCGCGGGTGGAACCGACAGGCCGCCGGCGGGTTGATCGGGCTCGGGACATCACCCTCGAGCACGACAGGCTTGCGCAGGCGGCCCATCTCCGGGTTCGGGATCGGCACCGCCGAGAGCAGGGCGCCGGTGTACGGATGCTTCGGCTCGGCGTAGATCTGATCCCGCTCCGCGAGCTCGACGACCTTGCCCAGGTACATGACCATCACGCGGTCGGAGATATGGCGGACGACGTTCAGGTCGTGCGCGATGAAGACGTAGGTCAGCCCGAAGTCTTCCTGCAGGTCCTTCAGCAGGTTGAGGATCTGCGCCTGCACGGACACGTCGAGCGCCGACACGGGCTCGTCGCAGACGATCAGCTTCGGGTTGACGGCGAGAGCACGCGCGACGCCGATGCGCTGCCGCTGGCCGCCCGAGAACTCGTGCGGGAACCGGTTGTAGTGCTCGGGGTTCAAGCCGACCACTTCGAGCAGCTCCTGCACCCGGCGCTTGACCTCCGCCTCGGTACCGAGCTTGTGGACCTCGAGTGCCTCGGCGACGATGAAGCCGACCCGCTTGCGTGCGTTCAGCGACGCATAGGGATCCTGAAAGATCATCATCATCTCGCGCCGGATCGGGCGCATCTGCGCGCGCGACAGGTTTGTGATGTCACGCCCGTCGAAGACGACCTTGCCGCCGGTCGGGTCGAGCAGACGCATGATGCAGCGGGCCATCGTCGACTTGCCACAGCCCGACTCGCCGACGACGCCGAGGGTCTCGCCCGGCTTGACGCTGAAGGAGACCCCGTCGACGGCTTGCACCGCCGCGACTTGCTTCTGGAAGATGATCCCGCGCGTGATCGGGAAGTGCTTCTGGAGGTCTTCGACGACGAGAAGGTCGTCGGCCATTACGAAGCCGCCTCCGCCATGTCGCCGTGCAGGAGCTTCGCAGCCTCGCGGTCCTTCGTCGTCTCGTCGAGCCAGCACCTCTGAAGGTGATCGCTAGACCCCGTGACCGGCTTCAGTTCCGGCTCCTCCTGCTTGCAGACGTTCATCACGTACGGACAACGCGGATGGAACCGGCAGCCGGTCGGCGGGTTGAGAAGTGACGGCGGCTGGCCGGGGATCTGCACGAGCCGCTCGGTGTCGGTGTCGAGTCGCGGCAACGAGCCGAGAAGCCCCCACGTGTACGGATGGTGCGGCCGCTTGAAGATCTGGTCGACAGGGCCGTGCTCCGCGATCCGCGCTGCGTACATGACGACGACGTCGTCGGCCGTCTCGGCGACCACTCCCAGGTCGTGGGTGATGATGATGATCGCGCTCCCGAACTCGCGCTGGAGCCGGTTCATGAGCTCGAGGATCTGAGCCTGGGTCGTCACGTCGAGAGCGGTCGTCGGCTCGTCGGCGATGAGCAGGTCGGGATCGTTCACGAGCGCCATGGCGATCATCACGCGCTGGCGCATGCCGCCTGAGAACTGGTGCGGGTAGTCGTCGATCCGGCGCTCGGCGCGCGGGATGCCGACCGCCTTCAGCAGCTCGAGCGCTCGCCCGCGGGCCTGGCCCCTCGTCACGTCGCGGTGCAGCAGGATCGCCTCGACCAGCTGCTTCCCGATCGTGTGCACCGGGTTCAGGGACGTCATCGGGTCCTGGAAGATCATCGCGATGTCGTTACCGCGGATGTCGCGCAGTTTTCGGCTGTTCATCCTCAGCAGGTCCTCGCCCCGGAAGTTGGCCGAGCCGCTGGTGATCGTGTTGCGCTTCGCGTTCAGGCCCATGATCGTCAGACAGGTGACGCTCTTGCCGGATCCGGACTCGCCGACGATGCCGAGCGTCTGACCCTTCTCGACCTCGAACGAGACACCGTCGACGGCCTTGACTATGCCGTCGTCGGTGCGGAAATACGTCTTGAGATCATTGACCTCGAGCAGAGCCACTTAGTCGGACCTCAGGTCAGCCTGATTCTCGGGTCGATCACCGCGTAGAGCAGATCGACGGCGAGGTTGAAGACGATGATCGCCAGCGTGGCGAAGACCGTGATGCCCATCACGATCGGCAGGTCGAAACCGGTCAGGGCCTCGACCGCCACCTTGCCTAACCCTGGGAGACCGAACACCGTCTCGGTGAAGATCGCGCCGCCGAGCGCGAGCCCGATGTCCATCCCGAGCATCGTCACGACCGGCAGCAACGCGTTTCGCAGCACGTGCGAGCGCATGACCTGGGACTCGGGCGCGCCTTTGGCACGAGCCGTGCGCACGTAGTCCTCGTTCAGGGTCTCCAGCACGTTCGCACGAATCATCCGCACGTAGAGAGCCGCGAAGAGCAGCATGAACGTGATCCACGGGAGGATCATCGAGTGGAACCAGTCGACCGGCCCCCCACAGTCGGTCGAGGGATTGATGAGATCGCAATAGCCACCTAAGGGCGTCAGCTGCAGCTTGTAGCCGATGAAGTACGACAGGATCAGCCCGATCCACACCGGGTGCGCAGAGATGCCAATGAGGACGAAGACCATCGCCGCCCTGTCTAATAGGGACCGGGGTCTTAGGGCGGAGAGGATCCCGATGGGTACGGCGACAAGCATCCAGAGGATGGCACCGCCGATGACGAGCGAGATCGTCACGGGTGCTGCTGCCCTGACGACGTCGTTGACTTCCTGGCGCGTCGCGAGCGACTTGCCGAGCGATCCGTCCACGACCAGGGTCTTCATGAACCGGAGGTACTGCTTCCAGACCGGGTCGTCGAGGTGGTACGCCTTCTTTGCGCGCTCGACCGCTTCGGGCGGCGCCTGCGGCCCGGCGATCAGGCGTGCGGGCTCCACCGGGACGATGAAGAAGATCACGAAGCTGACCATCGTGACCGCGATGAACAGGACGACCGCCCAGAGGATCCGGCGAACGAGGTAGCGGAACATCTAGATCGTGCTCCTCATTGGGGGCGTCAGCTTACAGGGAAATTCCACGCACATTGCGGTTCTACCTTGCACAAGCTGAGGCGCTGATCGACCTGCGCGGGGCACCTGACGAACGAGATAGCGGAACACCTGGTTCTCCTAAGCTCGGTCAGCTCCCGGCAGGGCTGAGTTGACCTACGAAACCCCCTCGGAAAGCACAGTGGGGCGCCGGCTGTGCCGACGCCCCACTGGGTGTTTCCGTACTAGCGATTACTACCTACTGGACAGCAACAGCCGCCAGGTCGACCTCATACACCGGGTGGGCGAAGAAGTTACGCGTTCGGCTCGAGAACAGCAGACGAGAGTTGTCGCTGATGAACGTAGCCAGAGGCGCAGCATTCCGCGCGAGGTCGATGTCGAGGTTTCCGAAAGCCCGGTAACGAGCCTGCCCGACGAGGGCGGACGCCGCGGCGACCTTTCGGTTGTACCCAGTCGAGTTGAAGTACGAGAAGTTCACGTTGTTGGCAGGCCTAATCGTCGTCCCGTCGAGCAGGAAGATGAAGTCGTACGGGTCGAAGTAGTCCATGTGCCAACCCTCAAGCGACATGTCGAAGGGCTCGCCCCTGGTGCCGGTCTTGCGTGAACTGAACGGCACGTGGGAACGGCCTGATGTCCATGTCGACACCAATCGCCCTGAGGTTTGCCTGCACGATCTGCGTGATCGGGAGACAAGGACCTGTGTTGCACGTGTAGAACACGCCGTTGCCGCCGCGGGTGTTGCCGGCAGCCAGGGCCTTTGCCTTCGCCACGTTCGGCCTGCTGGGATAGATCGCAGCATTCCGGAACCCGGCCATGGTCGGCGGCATGTACTGGTCGTTGAGAACGCCCGCGTACGCACCGCGCTGGTTGATCATGGCGATCCTGTCGATCGCGTTGTTGACGGCCTGCTTGAGCTTGACGTTGCCCGAGCCGTTGGTCACGCCACCGCCTGGCTTACCGAAGAGCCCACGCTCATGGTTCATCGCCAGGTAGCGGAACGCTGCCGTCGGGTTGACGAAGTACTGGCCCGGAGACTTCTTCTTGACCCCGTACTTCCGGCCGAGCTCTGCATGAGCGGCCGCCGGGACCGGACCGTGGTCGACCTTGCCGTCTTCGATGTTGAGCCTGATCGTCGCAAGAGGAAGGCCGATGTCGTACTCGATGGTGTCAACGTTGTTCGGACGCGGACCGTTGTAGAACCGGTTGCGCCTGATGGTGATGGAGCGCTTCGGCGTCCACGCGGCGATGTAGTACGGACCTGAGCCGACGACCGGAGCGGAAACGCCGTCCGGGTTGACCGGCATGTTGGTCTTGATCGCGCACGCAAACGGCATCGCGAGCCGGGACAGCATGTCCGGGGCACGCTTCGTGAGGGTGATCCTCAGGCGGTTGCCCGAGAGCGTCTGGATGCCCGACGCCGTCGACTTGCTTCCGGCGATGACAGCCTTAGCACCAACGATGTCCTCGAAGAACGGCTGAGCCGGCGAGGCCATCGCCTTTTTGAGGACACGGTTCAGCGAGTACTTGAAGTTGTTCGCCGTGATCCTCGTGCCGTCGCTGAACTTGCGATTCGTCCGAACACGGAAGGTGTAGACCTTCCCGTTCCGCGAAATCGTCGGCATAGCGGCAGCAACATCCGGGACGAGCCGTGAGCCACGAGGGGCCGGGGCGTCCGGGTAGTTGAGCAGGTTCCCGCAGGTCGCGTACTCGATCTCCCAAGTGGGAACGTAATACGCGAGAGCGGGATCGACGTAGTCGATGTCAGTATCGAGGCTGTACTTGAAAGTACCGCCCTTTCGCTCAGTGCTGCTCGACGCTGGGGCTGCAAAACCAGCCGCGACGAGCAGGCCGACTCCAATCGCCAACATGGCGACGGAGAACGTGAGCCGTCTTCGCATGGGACTCCTTTCGGTGATAACAGCCAGCCACCCGCTGGCTAAGGTCGCACTTGCGTCCTCGGGGTATGTGACGCCGCCGTGCGCGTTTTGTTAGGTGCGCGCGAAGGTTGTATTGAGAAGAGGTTTAGCGCTGGTTAGTGCGCTGCGCCACGAGGATCGAACGCGTCGCGAAGGCCGTCGCCGAGGAGGTTGAAGGCGAGGGTCGTCGAGAGCACGGCCAGGCCGGGCCAGACCATCAGCCACGGCTGCTGGGTGTAGAACTCCGGCGCCACCGAGAGGATGCTCCCCCAGCTCGCGGTCGGCAGCTTGATGCCGAGCCCGAGGAACGAGAGGCCCGCTTCGGCGAGCACGAACTGCGCGACGATCAGCGTCGAGTAGACGATGATCGGGGCGACGAGGTGCGGCAGGAGGTGCGAGCGAATGATGCGCGCATCGCTCGATCCGACCATCCGGGCCGCCTCGATGAATTCTTTCTCGCGGAGCGACAGCACCTGCGAGCGGACGATCCTGGCCGGGTAGAACCAGCCGAAGACGCCCAGCACGAGGACGAGCGTGAACACCCCGGGCGGGAAGATCCCGAAGGTGATGTCGTTCAAGCTCTCTCCGGCCGTCGCCGCGAGGGCGATGATGAGCAGGAGCTGCGGGAAGGCCATCGTGATCTCGGTGAAGCGCGAGATCAGGGCGTCGATACCACCTCGGAAGTAGCCGGCGGTCGCTCCGAGGATGACGCCGATGACCATCGAGATGAGCGTGGCGCCGATCGCGACCTCGAGCGAGACCCTGGCGCCGTAGAGGAGGCGCAGGAAGAGGTCTCGGCCGAGAGTGTCCGCGCCGCCGAGCGGGAAGAACACCTCGTTGCCCTCGACGTCGACTCCCGTGTGCCAGGGCCCGGCCGGGACGAGCGTCTCCTGGTCCACCCCCGCGGTCGGGTAAATCTCGTTCGGGCCGTGCCCGAGCCACTTGGCAGCGAGCGGCGCGCCTCCGAAGGCCGTGGCAAAGAGGAGGATGATGAAGATCCCGCTGGCGATGGCGACCTTGTCCTTGCTGAACCGCCGCCAGACCTGCTCCCAGTACCCGCGGGCCTTGACTGCATGCACGCCCTCGCCGAGCTGGCCTCCACTTTCGAGCGCGACCTCGGCGGCCAGCCCTGCGCCGGCCGAGAGAACTTCGCGTCGGTCCTGGGTCGCCATTGAACGGTCGAAGCATAGCGGTGTCTATACCGCCGTACCTCGTAACTGCTTAGACGCCCGCGAGTGCTACTGAGTTAGTGCGTCGGCGCCGGCGACGACTTCCAGGATCTCCTGGGTGATCTCCGCCTGGCGAGCGCGGTTCATCTGCAGCGTCAGCTGCTCGATGAGCTCGCCCGCGTTCTTCGAGGCGTTGCGCATGGCCGTCATGCGCGCGCCCTGCTCGGAGGCCGCGGACTCGAGGAGCGCGCGGTAGAGCTCGGTCTCGACGTAGACCGGAAGCAGGCGCTCGAGGATCTGCTCGGGCTCGGGCTCGTAGATGAAGTCCCCGAGCATCGCCTCCGAGTTGTCGTCGTCGCCGCTCTCCAGGACCTGCTCGGGAATCGGCAAGACCTCCTGGCGCGTGACCCGCTGCACGAGCGCTGACTCGAAGGCGTTGTAGATGACGAAGACCTGGTCGACCTCCTGCTCCGAGTAGAGCTCGGCCAGCCGGTTCGCGATCGCCTGCGCGTCGAAGTACTGCGGGTTGTCGCTGAAGCCCGCCCAGGACTGCACCAGCTCGTAGCGCCGGAAGCGGAGCGAGGACGTGCCCTTCTTACCGGCCACGAGCCAGCGCACGTCCGTCCCCTCGGCGCGCAGCTCGCGCTCCAGGGCGAAGGCCTCGCGAAGGACCTGCGCGTTGAACGCGCCCGCGAGCCCCCGGTCGCCGGTGAGCGGGACGATCGCGGCACGGCTGATCTCGCGCCGCTGCAGGAGCGGCAGGCCGCGGACGGACGAGCTCGCGCGGGCGGTGCCGACCATCAGCTCCTGCATCCGCTCCGCGTACGGGCGCATGGCCTCGATCCGGGTCTGCGCGCGCCGCAGCTTCGCCGCCGCGACGAGCTCCATGGCACGCGTGATCTTCCGCGTGTTGGTGACAGACCGGATCCGCCGGCCGATGTCCTGAACGGTTGCCATGTCTTACGCGGCTTGCTCCGACACCGCGAAGCGCTCTTTGAACCGCTCGATCTCCTTGTTCAGCCGCTCGGCCAGCTCATCCGGGAGGTCGCCCGTCTCGCGGATCTCCTTGTAGATCGTCTCCTCGGCGCGCAGGTGCTCCCGCAGCTCTTCCTGGAACCGGGGCACGTCCGACACGGGGATCTCGTCGAGGAAGCCGTTGATCCCGGCGTAGATCGCAACGACCTGCTCCTCCATCGGCCAGGGGTCGTACTGCGGCTGGTTGAGGGTCGCCACCATGCGCTCCCCGCGCGCGAGTGCCTTCTGCGTCTCCGGGTCGAGCTCGGAGCCGAACTGGGAGAAGGCCTCCAGCTCTCGGTACTGCGCGAGCTCGAGCCGCAGGCGGCCCGCGACCTTCTTCATCGCCTTGGTCTGGGCGCTCGACCCGACGCGCGACACCGAGGTGCCGACGTTCACCGCCGGGCGCACGCCCGAGAAGAAGAGGTCGGACTGCAGGAAGATCTGGCCGTCGGTGATCGAGATCACGTTCGTCGGGATGTACGCCGAGATGTCGCCCGCCTGGGTCTCGATGACCGGCAGGGCTGTGAGCGAGCCGCCGCCGAGGTCGTCGGAGAGCTTGCACGCGCGCTCGAGCAGCCGCGAGTGGAGATAGAAGACGTCGCCCGGGAAGGCCTCACGGCCCGGCGGGCGGCGGAGGAGCAGCGACATCTGCCGGTACGCGTCGGCGTGCTTCGAGAGGTCGTCGTACATGCACACCGCGTGCTTGCCGTCGAACATGAAGTACTCGCCCATGGCGGCACCGGCGTAAGGCGCCATCCACTTGATCGGCGCCGCCTCGGCCGGCGAGGCGTGAACGATGATCGTGTAGTCCATCGCGCCCGCGTCCTTGAGGCGCTCGTACACCTGCGCGACGGTCGAGGCCTTCTGGCCGATCGCGACGTAGATGCAGATCATGTCCTGGCCGCGCTGGTTGAGAATCGTGTCGACGAGGATCGCCGTCTTCCCGGTCGAGCGGTCGCCGATGATCAGCTCGCGCTGGCCCCGACCGACGTTCGTCATCGAGTCGATCGCCTTGATGCCGGTCTGCAGCGGCTCCTTCACGGGCTGGCGATCGATGACACCCGGGGCCTTGAACTCGAGCGGGCGGCGTTCGCTGCTCTCGATCGGTCCGCCGCCGTCGAGCGGGTTGCCCAGCGGATCGACGATCCGCCCGATGAGCGCTTCGCCGACGGGAACGTCCCCGACCCGACCGCTGCGCCGGACGGGCTCGCCCTCCTTGACCTGCTCCCAGTCGCCGAAGAGCGCGGCGCCGACGTTGTCCTCTTCGAGGTTGAACGCGAGGCCGGTGACGCCGTGCTCGAGCTCGATCAGCTCCATGGAGACACAGGACTCGAGGCCGTAGACCCGGGCGATCCCGTCGCCGATCTGCAGGACGGTGCCGACCTCGGCGAGGTCCGTCTCGACGTCGTACTGCTCGATCTGCTTGCGCAGGATCGAGGTGATCTCGTCTGGGCGTAGCTTCATAGGTCTTATCTCCCTGTGGCGAGTTCTCGCCGTAGTCGGTTGAGACGGCCGCGCACGCTCGAGTCGACGCGAAGCGATCCGGCTTTGAGGACGATGCCGCCGATCAGGTCGGGGTCGACCGAGCGCTTGGCCTCGACGGTACGGCCCGAGGCCTTCTCGATCTGGCCGATGATCTCGCGAGCGTCGTCGTCGGAGAGCTCATACGCCGTCGCGAGCTCGACGTTCAGGACCTGTTCCTCGGTTGCGTAGAGCGCGTCGAACTCGCGGACGATCTCCGCGATCTGACCGCCGCGGCCCCGGGCGGCAACCACGCGCAGGAAGTTGCGGACGAGCTCGTTCGCATCCGCAGTCAGCTTGTCGAGCACGTCGGACTTGGTGGCCGGGTCGAGCTGTGGGTTCCGCAGCAGCGCATCGAGCTCCGGTACCTCGTGCAGGGTCGCGACGAAGTCCGTGAGCTCCTCGCGCACGACATCGAGGCGGTCCTGCTCCTTGGCCAGGTCGAAGAGAGCCTGCGCGTAGGTGCGTGAGACGACGGCCATCGCGCGCTATTTCTTTCCCTCGAGAACGGAGAAGTCGAGGTCGCCGATCGCCTCGTCGATCAGCCGGCGCTGGTCGGAGTCGTCGAGGACCTTGCCGGTCACCTTCTCGGTCGCGATCACCGTCAGCTCCCCCACCTCGGCGCGGATCTGCTCGAGCGCTCGCGCCGTCTCGGACTGGATCTGTTTCGTGGTCTCTTCGAGGCGGCGCTTCCTGTCTTCCTCCAGCTCGTCGCGCATGCGCTGGCCCTGCGCCACCGCGATCTGGCGAGTCTCGGCCAGGATCTCCTCCGCCTGGCCGCGTGCCTGTGCCATCAGCTGCTTGTGCTCTTCGAGGAGCTTTCGCGCCTCCGCACGCGCGTGATCAGCCTCGTCGAGAGCCTCGCGGATGCGCTTGCGCCGCTCGTCGATCATGTTCTGCACCGGCCCGAACGCGAACTTCCTGAGCACGAAGAACGTGATCCCGAAGCAGATCAGGGTCCAGATCATCAGACCCGTGGAGACCTCGATGAGCGGGTTAGCTGCTAGAGGCATGCTTAGACGAGAACGAAGGCGAGCAGGCCGCCGATGAGGCCGTAGAAGACGACTGCCTCGGTGAGCGCGAACCCGATCCACATGATTCCCTGCAGCTCACCGCGCAGTTCCGGTTGACGGGCGACCGACTGGATCATCGAGCCGAAGATGTTCCCGATGCCGATGCCGGCGCCGAGCGAGCCGAGGCCGATGCCGAGCGCGAGGGCGACTGCCTTACCGGCATCGGCGGCGGTGTCGGCCTGGGCGAGGACTAGGGCGAGCATTGAGCCTCCTTAGTGTTCCGGCTCGATGGCCGAGCCGATGTAGATGGCTGACAGGGCGGCGAAGATGAACGCCTGGATGCCGACGACGATGACGACCTCGAAGAGGTAGAAGGCCGTCGCGGCGGGGATGACGAGCGGGGCGAGCCACAGCGCTTCGAGCACGAAGATCAGGCCGATGAAGGTGAGGATCAGCATGTGGCCGGCGAGCATGTTGGCGAAAAGACGGACTGACAGCGAGACCAGCCGCATGAACTGGCTGAGGATCTCGAGCGGCACCAGCAGCGGCAGCATCACCTTCGGCACCTCCGGGATCCAGCTCTTGAAGTAGCCGACCGGCCCGTTGTTCCGAACGCCCTCGTAGTGCGTGAACACGAAGGTCATGAGCGCCAGGGCCAACGTCACCGAGATCGATGACGTCGCTGCGTAGATGCCGAGCGTCGGCAGCTCGATGCCGAAGAGCTCGAACGTCTCGTCGGACAGGGGCAGTGGGATGAACCCGATCAGGTTGACGACGAGGATGAAGAGGAAGAGCGAGGCGACGTACGGGAACCAGCGGGAGATCGCCTTGTGCGGCAGACCCTGCTCCGCGATGTTCTGCTGCGCGATGTCGTAGATCAACTCGCCGAGCTGTCTGGCGGCGATCCGGTCTCAGGGTGAGCTTGCACGCGCATCAGGATGATGCCGAGCGCCATCGTCAGCAGCGAGCCGAGGATCAGGTAGGCGACCGCCTTCGTGATCGAGAGGTCGATCGGGCCGATGTGGATCGGGACCCAGGGGTGCTGCTCGAACTCGTGCGAGGGGTCGAACTTCTCCTCGCCGTTCGCCTCCGCCGCCATTGCGACCTGCGGCAGGAGGAGCGCGAGGGTCGTGACCAGCGTGAGCGCGCGCTTCACGAGTGTGCCTCTCCCCCGAAGTACGTCACGAGCGAGAGCGCCGAGCTCGATCGTGTAGCCGAGCGCGTAGACGCCTGCGGCCGCGAGGCCGAGGCCGGCGTCGGTCGCGGCCACGGCGATCACGACCACCATCACGGCAATCGCGCGAAACATCATCCCGATCCCCCGGACGCCAGAGCCGGCGAGGTTACCCGCCCCGATGGGCAGGCGCTCGAGCAAGAGCGCGAAGGCCTGCGCCGCCAGCCAGAGCACCGCGCCGAGCACCCAGCCGGACACGGGCCAGCCGGCGGCGAGGAAGACGGGCAGCGCCAGCGCGATGGCGGCGCCGGCAGCGATTGTCGGCACGCGGGTCGCGGGAAGCGGCCTGGGAGTGGCGAGCGCCTTCACGTGAAGTACCCCCGGTAGCGGCGATAGACCACGAAGATCCCGGCGGGGATCCCCGCGACGGCGCCCACGAGCGCGCCGATGCCCGTCGATCCGAGCGCCCAGCCGATCAGTGCGCCGACGCCGACGCCCGCTGCGGTCGTGCTGATGAGAAGCGCACCCGCCCCGGCGGGTTGGATCTGCGAGCGGGGCTGGGGCTCCATTCAGGCGCGAGCATACCAAAGCTTGTGACAGCTGAAAGCCGCATGGTTTTGCGGAAACTGACCAACCTTGTAGCTACGCGCTAACCCGCTCTTGAGCCCTGGCTTCCGCCTCGCGGCGGCGAATGCGCGGGTTCATGAGCTTCACGATCTCGAGCAGGTACACGATGTAGACCGACGTCGCGATCGCCAGGAGCCCGATCACCGTGTCGACGACGGTATGCGAGACGTCGAGCTCGCCGTGGGGGCGCGGCGGGAGGAATCGCGTGGCGAGCGCCGCGGCGGCGAGCGTCGCGCACCAGCCGTACATGTAGAGCGCGGCACGGCGCTGCGAGAACCCGATGTTCACGAAGCGGTGATGGAGGTGCGTGCGGTCGGCCTCGTGGAGCGGCTGGCGGTACTTGAGCCGTTTCGCGATCACGAAGGCCGTGTCGACGATCGGGATCGCGAGGACGAGCAGCGGGAAGAACAGGGCCACGGTCGCGGCCGTCTTCAGCAGGCCCTCGACCGACAGCGTGGCGAGGATGAAGCCGAGCAGGAGCGCCCCGGAGTCGCCCATGAAGATTCGTGCCGGGTAGAAGTTGTGGTGCAGGAAGCCGAAGCAGGCGCCGGCGACGATCGCCGACAGGATCGCGGCCTGCGGGCTCCCCAGCGAGAGCGCGATCACGGCGAACGTGCCGCCCGCGATGCCGCAGATGCCGGCGGCGAGGCCGTCCATCCCGTCGAGGAAGTTGACCATGTTCATGATCGCCACGATCCAGACGAATGTGGCCACGATCGCCACGCCGTCCGGCAGGTCGTGGATCCCGATCACCGGGAACGTGAATTTGTCGACGGTGACGCCGAAGCCGATCGCGATCGCAGCCGCAGTTCCCTGGCCGGCGAGCTTCGCCCACCAGGGCAATCCGCGGAAGTCGTCGACGACGCCGACGCAGGTCGCCACGGCCGCCCCGAGCAGGATTCCCCGGTACGGCCCGTCGAGCTCGAGGAACGCGAGCGCGGGCACGAAGATCCCGAGCAGGATCGCGATGCCGCCGAGCCGCGGGATCGGCCGGACGTGGATGCGTCGCGTCTCGCCGGGCTCGTCGACCACGCCGAGGATCCGCGCGAAGCGGCCGACCGCCGGTGTCAGGACGAGGACGACGCCGAGAGCGAGCAGGAAACCCCAGATGACCTCGGGGTTCGCTCGGAGGGTGTCGATCATGCGGCTGCCTAGGCTACTTCGTCCCGTAGAGCCGGTCGCCTGCGTCGCCGAGCCCCGGGACGATGAATCCGTTGTCGTCGAGTCCGCGGTCGATCGAGGCGCACACGATCTCCACGTCGGGATGCTCCGCGCGCATGTGCTCGATCCCTTCGGGGGCGGCAACGAGACAGACGAGGACCACGCTCTTGGCGCCCGCGGCCTTCACCGAGTTCACGGCGGCCGAGCTCGAGCGGCCGGTCGCGAGCATCGGGTCGAGCACGATCGCGTCGCGCTCGGCGAGGTCGTTCGGGAGCTTGACGAAGTACTCGACCGGCTGCAGCGTCTCCTCGTCGCGGTACATGCCGATGAAGCCGACGCGCGCGCTGGAGACGAGCGAGAGGACGCCGTCGAGCATGCCCACACCTGCACGCAGCACCGGGCAGACGGCGACCTTCTTGCCCGAGATCTTCTGGACGGTCGTCTTCTCGAGCGGGGTCTCGATCTCGACGTCCTCCGTCGGGAAGTCCTTCGTCGCCTCGTACGTGAGGAGCAGCGTCACCTCGTTGACGAGCTTGCGGAAGTGGACGGTCGGCGTCTCCTTGTCCCGCAGGTACGACAGCTTGTGCTGGACCAGCGGGTGCGTGACGACCGTGACGCCTTCCGGCGTCACGCGACGTACGTGGGGTACCCGCGGAAGCCCGGGTACAGGGGCCGCTTCCGGCAGAGCGCCTCGCTACGGCCGGCCAGCGCGGCGATGTCGGGCGACTCGCCGAGCGCGTCGACGATGACGTTGCCGACCTCGCGAAAGTCCTCGTCGTCGAAGCCGCGCATGGTCGCCGCCGGCGTGCCGATGCGGATGCCGGACGCCACGGTCGGCGGCTGTTCGTCGAAGGGCACCGTGTTGCGGTTGACGGTCAGCTTGACCTCGTCCAGGCGCTCCTCGGCAGCCTTGCCCGTCCAGTCGGTCGCGCGTAGATCGACCTGGAGCAGGTGCGTGTCGGTGCCTCCGGTGAGGACGTCGAGCCCTCCCTCCTGCAGCGTGTCGGAGAGCGTGTCCGCGTTCGAGCGGACCTGCTGCTGGTAGTCGCGAAAGGCCTCGGTGGCGGCGATCTTGAAGCAGGAAGCCTTGGCGGCGATCGCGTGGCAGAGCGGGACCGCCCTGCATGCCGGGGAAGACTGCGCGGTCGATCGCCTGCGCGTGCTCCTCCTTGCACAGGATGAAACCCGCGCGCGGGCCCGCGAGCGTCTTGTGCGTCGTCGAGGTGACGAAGTCGCAGTGCGGGACGGGGTTGGGATGCAGTCCTGCCGCAACGAGCCCAGCGAAATGGGCCATGTCGCAGAGGAGCAGGGCGTCGACCTCGTCGGCGATCTCCCGGAACCGGTCGGCCTCGACCGTGCGCGGGTAGGCCGAGCCGCCGCAGATGATCAGCTTCGGCCGATGCTCCTTGGCGAGCTTGAGGACGTCGTCGTAATCGACCATGTTCGTCTCGCGGCTGACGCCGTAGTGGACGATCGCGTAGAGCCGGCCCGAGAAGTTGACCTTGAGGCCGTGCGTGAGGTGGCCGCCATGCGAGAGCTCGAGCGAGAGGATCGTGTCGCCGGGCTTGAGCGCTGCGAGATAGACGGCCATGTTCGTCTGCGCGCCCGCGTGTGGCTGGACGTTCGCGTGCTCGGCGCCGAAGAGCGCTTTCGCGCGGTCGATCGCCGTCTGCTCGATCTCGTCGATGACCTCGCAGCCGCCGTAGTAGCGCTTGCCGGGGTAGCCCTCGGCGTACTTGTTCGTCGGGACGCTTCCGACCGCCTCGAAGACGCTCGGCCACGTGAAGTTCTCGGAGGCGATGAGCTCGATCTGGCCGCGCTGCCGCTCGAGCTCACGGCCGAGGAGCTCGGCGATCTCCGGGTCGATCTCGGCTGAGCCCTGCGGTGCGGAGCTGCTCCAGAGTTTCGTGCGCGACGGCCACGAAGAGATCGTACTTGGCCGGCGTACGGCTAGACGAGCGCGAGCGAGGCGGGCGAGTGCCTCCTCCGCCGGGACCGCGCCCTCGCGGAGGACCGTCGGCTCGGGTCCCGTGAGGTCGATGACCGTCGACGGCGTGCCCGGCAACTCGCCTCCGTCGACGAGCGCGCCGCAGGCCTCGCGGATCTCTGCAGGCACTTCGTCAAGTGTCCGTGGGTCCGGCTCGCCCGGCAGATTCGCGCTCGTTGCCGCGACGGCGCCGACGGCGTCGAGCACCGCACGGCCCGGTCCCGAAAGCTCGGGCACGCGGACGCCGATCGTCTCGGGGCGGTCACCGGTCAGCCAGGGGTAGCGCTTCGCCGGGTTCGGGAGGATCAGCGTGAACGGGCCGGGCAGGATCGCGCGCCCTCGCAGCTCGGGAACCCACTTGAACAGCGTCTCGAGGTCAGCGGCCACGAGCGCCGTCGGCTGCTTGGCCGCCCGGCCCTTCAGCTCGTAGAGCCGCTGCACCGGCTCGGCACGGTGCGGATCTGCGCACAGGCCGTAGACCGTGTCCGTCGGCAGCACGACCGGCTGGCCCGCCCGCAGGGCGGCCACCGCCTGCTCAACGACGCGTTCGTCCATCGACGATCCGTTCCCGCCCCGCAAGGTCGCGCGTGACTGTCACTTCTTCGTAGCCCCCGTTGTCGAGCAAAGCCGCGACCTCGGCGGCCTTGCCGTCGGCGACCTCGAGCGCCAGGGCGCCTCCGGCCACGAGCACTTCGGGCGCGCCGGCTGCGATCGCCTCCGTGACGCCGGTCGCGACGAGCGCCTCACGGGGCTCGTAGTCGCGCACCTCCGGATCGAGCGTGTCGAGGTCTGCCGAATCGACGTACGGCGGGTTCGACACGACGAGGTCGAAAGGCCCGGCCACGCCGGCGAAGAGCTCGCCCTCGACGAGCTCGACCCTTCCGTCGAGCCCTACGCGCGCTCGGTTTTCCTCGGCGACGGCGAGCGCGTCAGCGGAACGGTCCGTGGCTACGACCTGCGCTCCCGCGTGCTCGTCGGCGATCGCCAGCGCGACCGCGCCCGAGCCCACGCCGATGTCGAGCACGCGCGGCCGGTCGATTCCGGCCAGGAGCGCGAGGCTCCGCTCGACCAGCACCTCGGTCTCGGGTCGGGGGATCAGCACGCGGCTGTCGACGCGAAGCTCGAGCCGTCGAAAGCCCCACTCGCCGAGGATGTAGGCGAGCGGCTCGCGGGCCGCGCGCCGCGCGATCGCCCGGCGGAAGCGTTCGGCGATCTCCGGCGACAGCTCTCGCGTTCCGTCTGCCTGCAGTTCGCTCCGCGACACGCTCAGCGCTTCGGCGAGCAGCCACTCCGCGTCGACGCGCGGCGAGGGGCAGCCCGCTTCAGCCAGCTCCCCGGCGGCGACGTCCAGCGCCTCGCGCGCTCTCAAGCAGACGCCGTCTCGAGCGCGCGCTGCCGTTCCTCAGCGGCCAGAGCCTCGGTGAAATCGTCGAGCTCGCCTTCGAGGATCGCATCCAGCCGATGCTGCGTCAGCTTGACCCGGTGGTCGGTGACGCGGCTCTCTGCGTAGTTGTAGGTACGGATCTTCTCCGCGCGCTCGCCGGAGCCGATCTGCGAGCGGCGCGCTGCGTCCTGCTCCTCGCGCTGCTTGGCCCGCTCGAGCTCGTAGAGGCGCGCGCGGAGGACGCGCATCGCCTTCGCCTTGTTCTGGAGCTGGGACTTCTCGTCCTGCATCGCGACGACGACGCCGGTCGGAACGTGCGTGATTCGCACGGCCGAGTCGGTCGTGTTGACGCTCTGGCCGCCCGGGCCGGTGGAGCGGTACACGTCGATCTTGAGCTCGTTCTCGTCGATCTCGACCTCGACCTCCTCGGCCTCGGGCATGACGGCCACCGTGGCCGTCGACGTGTGGATGCGCCCCTGCGACTCCGTCTGCGGGACGCGCTGGACACGATGCGTTCCGCCCTCCCACTTGAACACCGAGTAGGCGCCGTCGCCCTTGACGGCGAAGGTGATCTCCTTGAAGCCGCCGCCCTCGCTGTGGCTCGTCGACAACGTCTCGGTCTTGAACCCGCGGCGCTCGGCGTAGCGGGTGAGCATCCGGTGCAGGTCGGCGGCCCAGAGCGCGGCCTCGTCGCCGCCCACGCCCTGGCGGATCTCGACGAGGACGTCCTTGCTGTCGGCGGGGTCGGTCTCGACGAGGGCCAGCTTCAGCTCTTCCTCGAGGTGCTCGAGCCGGGCCTCGTACTCGGGAACGAGCTCCCGGAGCTCGCCGTCGGCCTCGCGCAGCGGTCAGGTCGGCCCGGACCTCGCGCCACTCCTGCGCGAGCTTGTGCGGCGCCTCGAGCTCTTTCAGCCGCCGGCCGACGTCCGCGGCTTCGCGATGGTCGTTGTAGACGGCAGGGTCGGACAGGCGCTCTTTCGTTTCGTTGTACGAGCGCTCGAGGTCGTCGACGAGTGCGTCGATTGCAGCCATCCGGTCAAGCGTACCGCCGCTGTCAGCGGGGTCTTGACACCTATAGCATGTTTGCTATCGTATAGCAGACATGCGATATAGAGCTCCGCTCGCTGACAGCGCTGTTCCTGGCCTTCGTTGCAGGAGGCTGCGGCGGCGAGGCCAACCCAGTTCCAGACGTGGAAGGCAAGCGGCTCGATGTGGCGCAGGAGCTCCTCGACGATGCCGGCCTGGGGTACGAGGTGATCGGCGGAGGAGACTTGGGCGTGATCGTGCGCAGGAATTGGCGAGTCTGCGAGCAGCGGCCGCGTGCCCCGGCAAGCGCGCGAAATCGGTCGAGCTCCACGTCGGGCGCTCGTGCATCGGCAACGTCCCAGACGATTTCGACTACGACGAGTACTACGAAGAGGACGACGATGACGACTAGCGACTTGTCCTCCCGGCTCGACGACTTCGCTCGGCGTCTGGCCGGCCTCGAACAGGAGCTCCGCCAGCTCCGTCAGCTCGCGCGCGCGGAGGGACCCGTCACCGATGCGCCGATCTCAACGGCGCCGGTCCCGCCGCCGCCGCCGCCCTCCGCCTCCTCCCCACCCAAGGCTCCTCCGGCCAAGCCGCTGGGCCCGGCCTGGAACGAGCGGCTCAGCGCCGCGCGCCTGGACCGCGACGTGTCCCTCGACGACCTCCTCGGCCCGAAGGCGCTCGCCTGGGCGGGCGGGGTCGTGACGCTCCTGGGGATCGTCTTCTTCTTCGTGCTCGCCGTGAACCGCGGCTGGATCGGCCCCGTCGAGCGGGTCAGCCTCGGCGCGCTCGCTTCGCTCCTCGTCTTCGGTGCCGGCCTCTGGCTGCACCGCGCGTACGGACCGGTGCACTCCTCGCTCGCAGCGGCCGGAGCAGGGATCGCCGGCGGGTACGCAACGCTGCTCGCGGCCACCGCTCTGTACGACCTCGTTCCACGCGAGATCGCACTCGTTCTCGCGGCCGGCATCGCAGCCGTCGCGACGGTGACGGCACTCGCCTGGACTTCCGAGCTGATCGCCGGGCTCGGACTGATCGGCGCCATGCTCGCGCCCGCGGCGATCGCGCTGCAGGACGGCGAGTGGAGCCCGATCGGCACCGCGTTCGCCGCGCGTCATGTTCGCCGCGGCGGCGTCGGTCGCGATTCAGCGCCGCTGGGAGCCGCTGCTCGCGGCCGCGCTCATCGCGACGATCTGGCAGGCCCTGGGGCTCGCACTCACGGGGGACGTCACCGACGTGGGCGCCGTTGCCGTCGCCGCAGCCTTCTGGCTCCTCTATCTCGCGTCCGCGGTCGCGCTCCAGATTCGCCTCGAGCGAGGAACGCTCGCGTCGCTTCCCTCGTCGCTCGTCCTCCTCGGCGCGCTGCTGGCCGGGGTCGCAAGCGTCGCGCTCTTCGACGGCACCGACGAAGGGTGGGTCCTGCTCGGCGCCGCGGTCGTCGAGGGCCTGGCGGCCGCCGCTCTGTTCCCACGTGCGCGCCAACGCGATCTCAGCGCGTTCCTCGCCGCAGTCGCCCTCGGCGCTCGGAGGAGTCGCAGTCGCGATCATCCTGTCCGGCCCCGCGCTGACCGTCGCCTGGGCCGCGGAGGCCGCCGTCCTCGCCTGGCTGGCGCGGCGGGCCAACGAGCTCAAGTACCAGGTTGTCGCCCTCGCCTACCTGACCGCTGCCTTCGTGCACGCGATCTTCTGGGAGGCGCCGCTCGACCAGCTCTACACGGTCACGGACAGCCCGGCGGACGGCGTCGTGGCCGTCATCGCCCTGGCCCTTGGGGCGGCGATCTTCGCGTTCTACGCCAGGCCGTGGGACTCGGACGAGCGATTCGGCGGCGTCTTCGCCCTGGTTGCGCCGCTGCTCGTGGCCTTCCGCAGCGCGCAGCCCCTCTGGCGATCGCTCGCGGGCTGGACCTCGGCCCTGGCCGCGCTGTACGCAGCTTCGCTCGGAATCCTCGAGCTCGCCGAGCGGATCGCTCCCGACGATCCCGCGGCCTTCGACTGGGGCCACGTCGGCGTCACGGGCCTCTGGGGCCTTGCTGCGCTCGTCGCGCTCGTACTCGGGCACCGGCGCTCGTCGCTTCAGATCCGGTTGGGCGGCATCGCGTGGCTCGGCGCCGTCCTCCTCGAGGCCGTCCTGTTCGACCTCCAGCTGGACGGCGACCCTCGCGGCTACGCCGTCCTGGTCGCAGGCGCGGCGCTCGGGATCGGAGCGTTGCTCGACAGGCTTGCCGTCGCGGAGGCGCCAGCCTTCCCGATCGTCGCAGGGTTCGTGCTCGCGAGCATCGGGCTCGCGGTCGGTGGCGTTGTCCTCCTCACGACCGGCGATTCGGAGAACTACTGGCTGCTCGGAGTGGCCGCTCTCTACGCGGCCGTCGGCGTGGTCGTCCACCGTCGTGATCGTGACCTCAGCACGGTGCTCTGGTCGCCCGCTCTCGTCGTCGCCGCCTGGGCCGCATCGGAGCTGCTCTCGGGTACCTGGCTCGCTCTCGTGTGGGCGGCTACGGCCGCCGCGCTCGTCGTGCTGGCCGATCGGACCGGCGAGCGCCGGCTCGAGATCGCCTCCCTCGCATTTCTCGGGCTCGCCTTCCTCCACGCACTCGGAATCGACGCGCCGGTCGAGGATCTCTTCGACGCCAACCCGCATCCCGAGGACGGCATCCCCGCTCTCCTCTTCACCATCGGGGCTGCCCTCGCCTTTGGCCGCTTCTCGCGCCATGAGGAGCGCAAGACGTCGTTCGCCGTGTCAGCCCTGCTCGCCATCTATGCGGGCTCGCTCGCGATCCTCGGCCTGGCGGAGTCAATCGGCGGCGCGAGTGTCGCGACCGACTTCCAGCGGGGGCACTCGGGCGTGAGCGCCTTCTGGGGCGTGATCGGTCTCGTCGCCCTCTACGTCGGGCTGCAGCGCGAGCTCCGCTGGCTCCGCCTCTCCGGCCTGGGGCTCTTCGCCCTGGCCCTCGCGAAGCTCTTCCTCTACGACCTCGCGTTCCTGAGCTCGATCACCCGCGCGCTCTCGTTCCTCGCCGTCGGCGCGGTGCTCGCTCGCTGGGCGGGTTCTTCATGCAGCGGTCTCGGCCGCTGAGTCCGGACGATCACGCGCCCGGGCCTGAGCTAGGCCATGACTTCGACGATGCGCTTTTCCTTCGTCGGCCGGTCCTCGAGGGCGAGCACCTCTTTGAGCGCGCGGATCGAGACCTCGATCTGATCGAGCGTCGGCTCGCGCGTCGTCAGCCGCTGCAGCCAGAGGCCGGGAGCGAGCAGCGTCATCAGGGCGCGATTGTCGGAGTGCTTGCCCGCAAAGCGGATCAGCTCGTAGGCGAGGCCGGCGATCAGCGGCAACAGCAGGATCCGGCTCACGATCAGCCAGTACCAGGTCGGCCGGCCGACGAACGCGAAGACGAAGATCGCGATCACCATCACCCAGAGCAGGAACGCGGTGCCGCAGCGGGGATGAATGAGGCTGAAGCGCTGAACCCGGTCCGGGACCAGCTCCTCCCCGGCCTCGTAGGCGTTGATCACCTTGTGCTCGGCGGCGTGGTACTGGAAGACGCGCCTCAGGTCGGGGAGCAGCGAGATCAGCACGAGGTAGAGCACGAAGATCGGCGACCTTGATCACGCCCTCGACGAGCACGAATAGGCCCGTGTGCTCGATCGGCAGCCAGCTCGTCAGCAGCGCCGGCCCGACCTTGAAGAGCAGGAGCGCGAAGCCGATCGCGAGCCCGAACGCCATGAAGAGCTGGAAGCGCGAGAGCTCGGTCGCGACCTCGCCGTCGTCACCCTCTTCCTGAGCCGCGTAGTTGGCGGAGATGGCGAGCGCGCGAAACCCGATCGCGAGCGACTCGCCGAGCGCGATGACGCCGCGAATCACCGGTAGCCGCCAGACCCAGTGCCTCACCATCAGCGACTGATCGGCCGGTTGACCTCGGCGATCTCCCCGTCTGGCTTGCGAACGGCGAGCGCCCAGTTTCCCGGGCTGCGCATCATCACGCCCTCGAGGACGGCCTGGCCGCCAATGTTGGCGCTCATCGTAGTCAGCTAGCCGCGACTCGAGTCGCCGGCCTTCTCGAGGCGGCGCTGGAAGCGCTCCACCCGGCCGCCGGTGTCGATCAGCTTCTGCTTGCCCGTGTAGAACGGGTGGCAGTTCGAGCAGACCTCGACGTGAAGCTCGGGCTTCGTCGAGCGCGTCTCGAACTCGTTGCCGCAGGAGCAACGAACGGTGGCGACCATGTACTCGGGATGGATTTCGGCCTTCATGACGGGCGAAGGATAGCAGCGGCCGTTTGGGGGGCTACGTTGCCGCCGGAGACAACGACCACCACAGTCTCCCCTCCAACCGCGACCTTTCCGGCCCTGAGAGCCGCGACGCCGACCGCTGCAGCGGGCTCACACGCGAGCTTCGCGCGCGTGTACAGAAAACGCATGCCGTCGGCGATCTCGTCCTCGCTGACGAGCACGCTCTCCACCCCGAGCTCGCGGCAGATCGCCACCGTGTTCTCTCCCGCGAACGGGGCGCTCAGCCCGTCGGCGATCGACCGCGGCTCGACAGGGACGGAGCGGCCCGCGGCCAGGCCATCGTGGAGTGCGGGCGAGAGCTCGGGCTCGACGGCGATCACGCGCCGCCCCTCGGCGGCGACGGCGATACCCGAGACGAGCCCTCCTCCCCCACACGGAACGACGATCACGGCCGTGTCGGGGATGTCTTCGAGGATCTCGAGGCCCGACCGTGCCTTGACCGGCGATGACGAGCGGGTCGTCGAACGGGTGGACGAGCGTGCGCCCGGTCTCCTCGAGCAGCGCGGCCAGCCGCTCGAAGGCTTCGCCTGGCCCGCCGGCTTCCAGGTCGACAGCGGCGCCGTAGCCCCTTCGTCGCCTCGATCTTCATGGCACTCGCTCCCTCCCACATGACGACGAGGCAGTCGACGCCCTCCAGCGCAGAGCAGTACGCAAGCGCCTGCGCGTGGTTCCCGGCCGAGATCCCGATCACCCCGGCTCGCCGCTCGTCCTCGGTCAGGGACGCGAGCTTGTTCAGCACGCCGCGCGGCTTGAACGAGCCGGTGCGCTGGAAGAGCTCTGCCTTCAGGTGGACGCGAGGCCCGAGGGACGTCGACGTGAACACGGGCGTCCGGTGCAGGCGGCCCGCGATGGCTTCCCGAGCGCGACTGACGTCGTCTGGCGATGGGACGGCGTGCTCAGGTCTAGGGCTCCGGTTGACCGGCGACCACGGCCGGGTCGGGAATCGGCCCTGACGGCAGCGGTTCGGGGGCATCGATCCTGCGGACGTTCCTGATCCCGGGGACGGCCGCGACCACCGCCGTCGAGAGCGCGCACCAGACGACGCCGATCCAGAGCGTCGTCGAGATCCCGATCTGCGTCCGACACCGGGCCGGCCAGGACGAAGCCGAGCGGCATGAACGCGAACGAGCCCATCCAGTCCCAGGCGCTCACGCGCGAGAGGGCCTCCTCCGGCACGTGCTGCTGGAGCGTCGTCTGCCAGACCGCCACGAAGAAGCCGATGGCCACCCCGGCGGCCGCCTGAGCCGCCGCGATCGCGATCACCGGCGCGCGCAGCGCGAGCAGGGCCGGTCCGGGGACGGCCAGGAAGAACGCGAGCGGCACAGCGAGCATCGGCCGCGAGGGCCGAAGCCGAAGAGCGGTGAGTCCGCCGGCGACCATCCCGAGGCCGAGGGCGGCGGCGATGATCCCCCACGCGGCGGCGCCGCCGAGGGACTCCTTGGCGACGATCGGCCCGAGCGTCTGGAACGGCGCGACGACCGCGAACAGGATCGTCGTCGCCCAGACGATGATCACCCAGAGCCACGTGCGGGAGACGAGCTCGCGCCACCCGCCGGCGAGCTCTGCCAGGAAGCTCTCGCGCGCGCGCTCGCGAACCGGACGGGGAATGCGGAGCAACGCGAGCGACGCCGCGCTGACGGCGAACGTGGCTGCGTCGACGGCGAAGACCCACCCCGGGTTGGCGACCGCCACGACCGCGCCGGCGACCGCCGGGCCGATGACGAACGCGCTGCTTCGTGTCAGTCCCAGCATGGCGTTGGCCTGCTGGAGCCGCTGGGGGCTCACCGTCGCCGGGACGACCCCCGTGGCGGCCGGCTGGAAGAACGCCTCGGCCGACCCGTAGACGGCGATCAGGGCCACCAGGTGCCAGAGCTCGGCCGTGCCGGTCAGGAAGAGGATCGCCAGCGTCGCCTGGACCGCGAAGCGAACGAGGTCCGACGCCAGCATCACGAGCTGCCGCGGCAGCCGATCGGCCCACACGCCGCCGATCAGGACGAAGGCCACCAGCGGCAGCGTGTGCGCGGCGAGCACCAGCCCGAGCTCGGTCGCCGTGCCGTCGAGGCTCTCGATGACCGCGAACGCGAGCGCGACCGGCAGCAGCCCGTCGCCGAGCGTCGACGTCGCCTGGCCCAGCCAGAGCAGGCGGAACTGCGGCTCGCGAAGAGCGCCGAACGTGTCGGAGAGGGCCACGGGCCGACTCTAGCGAGCCGGCCCGAAACCCCCGCCGAGGCTGCTACATGGGTACGTCTGCCGAGGCCATCGGCGTCGTCGAGCCCTTCTTGACGACGAGGGTGTTGGCGATCATGTCTTGCAGGGCCTGCTTCTTCGCCGTGAACGCCGCCATGATGAAACCGATGTAGAAGATCAGCGCCGAGAGGATCTTCGCGACGTTTCGTCCGAGCGCCCTCCCGAACGAGATGCGGTTGCCCTCCAGGTCGGTGACCTTGATCCCGAGCGCCATCTTCCCCGACCGTCGCCTGAGTTTCGAAGACGACTCCATGCCGCGTAGTACGAAGAAGCCATCCGATCGCCGCCAGACGATGTAGCACCGAGCACGCCTCGCGTCGCCGGCGATCCCGCCGAGAACGAAGATCAGATACCAAAGACGACGCTGAGGAGAATGTTGTCGATCACGTACGCGACGAACCTCCGCCAGAAACCGGAGTACTCCATGATTCCCCTCTCGCTCGACGTAGGCCGCCGCGAGTATGGTCGTGCAGCCGGACGGGGCTCTCAGGTCAACGTGTACTCGGGGCCCGAGCCGCCCTCGGGAGGCGTCAGGCGCCCGCCCTTCGCCGTGATCGCCCCGCACTGGACGCAGTTCGACGGCGTCACCTCGACGTCCACCTCGCCGTCCCCTCCCCCAGCTCGTAGACCTGCGCCGGGCACATGTGCACCCAGGCCTCGCCGAGCTCGCGCGGGACGCGGGGCCGGATGCGGATGTGGTTCGGCGCGTCGTCGCGCGTCTTGTTCCCGCTCAGGTAGACGCTCGAGAGCTTGTCGAACGTGAGCTTCCCGTCGGGCGCGGGGTAGCTCGCTGGCGCGGCCGGTGCGGAAGAGCGGCTGCTCGGCGTCGCGCTCGGTCTTCGCAGTCGCCGGGCGGGAACTTCCCCGAGCTGGCGGTCATCGCCCCGGCCATCATCCCGCCGACGTAGAACCCGCGGCCGAAGGCCTGGCGCATGTTCCGCACCTGCTCGAGGTCGTTCCAGATGAAGCTCTCGCGAACAGCCTCGTCGTAGGGCTGCGAGGCCGCCCGGCGCCCACGGCGTCCGCCCCGGCTGCAGCGCGCCGAACGCAGCCTCGGCGGCCAGGCGGCCGGACTCGACGGCGTAGTGGATGCCCTTCAGCGCCGGCACGTTGACGAGACCGGCGCCGTCGCCGCAGAAGAGCAGCCCCGGCGCGTGCAGTCGCTTCGGCATGGCGACGAAGCCGCCCTCGGGGATCGTCTTGGCGCCCCACCCGATGCGCTCGCCGCCCTCGAGGATCCGGCGCACGAGCGGATGGGTCTTCAGCTCCTGGAGCAGGTCGTGGACGGAGAGCTCGGCGTCGCGGTGGTCGAGCCCCACGACCATGCCGATCGTGACCATGTCGTCGCCCATCGGGTAGATGAACGAGCCGCCGAACTCCCGGTACTTCGCTCCGGGCCGGAGCGGCCAGCCCATCGTGTGAATCACGCGCTTGAGCGGCCGCGCGACCTTCCAGACCTCCTTCACGCCGAGCGCCCAGACCTGAGGGTTGTCGCTCTGCAGGCCGAAGCGGTCGAGCGCGACGCCGGTGAGGTGGCCCTGCGTCCCCTCGGCGAGAATGGTCACGCGAGCGGTGATGTCGGACCCCGGCTCGAAGTTGGCCAGCGGCTCGCCGTCGCGGCCACGGCCCTTGTCGCCGGTGCGGACGCCGCGAACGCGTCCGTCGGCGACCAGGAGCTTCTCGCCGGCTGTCTCGGGCAGGACCGTCGCGCCTGCTCTCCTCGGCGCGCTCGGCCAGCCAGCGGGTGAGCTGCGAGAGCGAGGCGACGTAGTTCCCGTGGTTCTTCATGGTCGGCGGAGTCGGGATCCGGATCGCCGACCCGCGCTTCAGGAAGTAGACGGCCTCGGCCTCGACCTCGCCGTAGAACGGCATGTCCTCGATGGCCACGCTGCCCTGGAAGAGCCGCCGCAGGCCGCGCGGGTTGACGACCGCGCCCGACACCTGCGTGCGAGCCGGGCTGCTTGCCCTTCTCCAGCACGGCGACCGGCACGTCGCCCAGGCCCTCGGCCAGCTCAGGCTGCTCCTCGAGGAGCTGGCCCGAGGCGGATCGCACAGGCCAGCCCGGCAGGCCCGGCGCCGACGATCAGGACGCCGACGTCGATCCGCTCGTCCGGTGGGTCTGTCGGCTCAGCGATGAACTCGGCCGCGCTCGAACGGCGGCGGGTAGTCCGAGGGCTGACGCTCATTTCCGCTGCTCGACGAGCTGGGTCAGCTTCGGGACGACCTCGTTCAGGTCGCCGACGACGCCCAGATCGGCGAACTCGAAGATCGGCGCGTTCGGGTCCTTGTTGATCGCGATCACGTCGCCGGATCCCTGCATGCCCACCTTGTGCTGGATCGCTCCGGAGATGCCGCACGCGATGTAGAGCTTGGGCGAGACCGTCTTGCCGGTCTGCCCGACCTGCGTCGCGTACGGGTACCAGCCCGCGTCGACGACCGCACGCGTGGCCGCTACCGCTCCGCCGAGCGCCTTGGCCAGCGTCCTCGACGAGCGAGAAGTTCTCCGGGCTCCCGAGCCCGCGCCCGCCGGCGACGATCACGTCCGCGTCCTCGATCGACGGCCCCTCGCTCTCGGCATGCGCCTGCTCGAGCATGGTCGCCTGCGTCGAGAAGTCCTCGAACTGCGGCGACAGATCGCTGACCTCGGCCTCGCCGCCCGTCTCGGCCGGATCGAACGTGCCCGGCCGGAACATGGCGAGGCGGGGCTCGCTCGTCCAGCCCACGTCGACGTAGACCGTGTCCTCGAGCGCGGGGCGCTTGCCGACGAGATTCCCGTTGTCCTGCGACGAGGTCGACCAGGTCCCAGTTGAGCCCGGCATCGAGCCGCGCCGCCAGGCCCGCGGCAACGTCGGCCGAGAGCACGGAGGCGGCGAAGAGCACGGTGTCGATGCCCTCCTCGCGAACCAGGTGCGCCAGCGCGTCGACGCGCGGCTGCGGCAGCGGCGCCTCGAGGGCGGGATCGTCCGCGACGAACACCTTCGCTGCGCCGAACCGCCCAGCCTGGGCCGCCAGGTCCTCGACGCCGGACCCGAGCACGACGCCTGCGACGTCGTCGCCGAGTTGCGCAGCCTTGCCGAGGACGCCGAGCGCGCCCTTCTGCAGCTCGCCCTCGTGGTGCTCGAGGAAGACCGCGATCACAGCAGCTTCCGTTCCGCGAGGAAATCGGCGATCTTCTCGGCGGCGCTGCCGTCGTCCTCGATCTTCAGCGCGTCGCCGCGGGCGGAGGGTCGTTCAGCGCGACGACGGAGGTTCGCGACCCTGCCTCCCCGACGTCGTCGCCTTCGAGGCCGAGGTCGCCGGCCGAGACGGTCTCCTGCGGCTTCTTCTTGGCGCCCATGATCCCCTTGAGCGACGGGTAGCGCGGCTCGTTGATCGCATCGGAGACCGCGACGACCGCCGGGAGCGGCGCCTCGATCACGTCGTAGCCGAACTCCGTCTGCCGCTTGCCCTTGACCTTCCCGTCGGCGACCTCGAGCTCGGCGACCTGCGAGATCACCGGCCGGCGCAGGCGGTCGGCCACTGCCGCCCCGAGGACGGCCCCGTCGGAGTCGCCTCCCTGCTGGCCGAAGACCACGAGATCGGCGCCCTCGCGCTCGAGCACGGCCGCCAGCACGCGAGACGTGGCCACCAGATCCGAGCCCGCCACCTGCTCGTCGCTGACGAGGACGGCGCGGTCCGCGCCCATCGCCAGGGCCTTGCGCAGCGAGTCCAGCGCCCGCTCCGGCCCCATCGAGACGAGGACGACCTCTCCGTCCCCGTCGCGCTCCTTGATCTGGAGGGCCTCCTCGACGGCCTGGGTGTCGAACGTGGTTCAGCGCGCCCTCACCCGAGCGATCGAGCCGCTTCGTCTGCGGGTCGATCCGCTTCGTGACCGTGGCGTCCGGGACGTGTTTCACACAAACGGCGATCTTCATCGGGGAAGGACTCTAACTTCACGATGGCGAAGCCTGACCGACGGAATCGTCTGCTAGCCTCCCGCACTTCGGACGGCCCGGCCCTTATGACTCGTTTCCGGACGACAGCCCGAGCTTTTCTCCTGCTTGCCCTTTTCGGCCTCCTGGCGGGGACCGCGGCGGCCAAATCACCCGACCCGGTGGGCCGGGTGCCTGCGAAGCCGGCCAAGCCCAGGATCCAGGGTAAGCAGATCGTCTTCCCCGTGCTCGGCCGCACCCAGCTGACGAACAGCTTCGGCGACCCGCGAGGCCAGGGTGCCCACGAGGGTGAAGACATCATGGCGCCGCGCAAGGCGCCCGCGCTCGCCGCCGAGGCCGGCCGGGTCCGCTTCACTCCGGGCTCGGGCCGCGCCGGCTGCATGCTCTACCTGTACGGAGACAGCGGAACGAAGTACCTCTACGTCCACCTGAACAACGACCTCACGATGTCGAACGACAATCGTGGGAACTGCGTCCAGGGCGTCGCGTTCCCGAGAGGCCTCAAGGACGGCCAGCGCGTGGCTCGCGGGTCAACCGGTCGGATTCGTCGGCGACTCGGGCGACGCGGACGGGATCAGCCCCCACCTCCACTTCGAGATGCACCCGGGCGGCGGTGCCGCAATCGACCCGTATCCGCACCTCAGGGTGGCGAAGCGGCTCCTCTTCTACGCCGCTCCGGGAACCTTCTTCACGCTCACCCTGACCGGCAAGGTCGTGGCCACGAACAGCCAGCAGCTGAGGGTGAACGTCGGGACGCTGCGCGGCTCCCCGATGGGCATCACGCTCCGCAACCTCGGACGCGGGCTGACGATCACAGTGCCGGTTGGCGCCCTGATCGAGCGCTCGCGGCCGGGCGGCGCAGCGGTCCCGGTGGGCCTCGCCAACGCGAAGCCCGGCGAGACCGTCTCGCTCTGGACCGGAGTCTGCGGTCTCCACCGCCGACGCGCAGGCCGGCAAGGCCGGCGCGCTCATCGCCGAGCGCGTCCTGCTGCCCTGCCGCCTAGCGACGCCTGTAGGCGATCTCGACACCCTGGGTGCGGTCGCCGCTCCGGTCGATCCAGCGCGCGATCGATCCCTAGCCCTCCGCTGAGCGCGTCGCGTGCGCCGTCCCGCGCGTAGAGCCGGTCGTTCCCGCCGCCGCCGTCGAGAAGGTCGGGCCCGGTCCCCCGACAAGACGATCGTGTCCGGGGCCGCCTACGAGCAGGTCGGTGCCGCCCCGGCCGTAACGAGGTCGTTCCCGCGTCCCGCGTCGATCAGGTCGCTGGCGCTCGTCCCGCGGATCACGTTATTGCCCGACGTGCCGGAGATGACGCACCGCGTGGCCTGCGCAGGCAGCACGCCGGTCGACGGCGAAAGTCTGGACTGCCCTCGTCGAGGGTCGGCGTCTGCGTGAGCCTGCTCTCCAGTGCCGCCGCCGGCCGGCGCCGAGTAGAGATCGCCGGGGCCGAGATAGCGCGTGTTCGTGCGCGGGAAGTCGTGAACCGGCGCGCGCACGTACACGATGGTCTCGCCGTCCGGAGACCATTCGGGTGAGCGGACGACGAGGTCGGGTCGTGAGCCCGCGCGTAGTTTCCGACGATGTCGCCGTTCCGGTTCAGGATGAGCCCACCGCCGACCGCTAGCCGCGATCCATCCGGCGACCAGCTGACGCCTGTCTCGAACGACGGACGGTTCGCCCGCGCGACCCGGCGGACGAGTGTCCCGTCCTCGCTCAGGATCAAGAGGTCGCGCGGAAACTCCTGCGTCGTGTCGGCCGCGATCAAGCCTCCAGCCGGAGCCCAGTCGAGACTCCAAGCAAACTCCGGAGAGATCCGCCGCTCCTCGCCCGTCCGCAGATCGGCAACCCAGATGCCGAACCGGCCTCCGTAGCGTGAGAACGCGATGCGCGTTCCGTCGGGCGACCAGGTCGGCGTGTAGTCCCGCTCGTCCGGTGCTCGGGTGCGAAACCGCACGGGTGTCGGTCCCATCCGCGTCTGCGACCCGGATCGCCTTGTCGCCGAACGAGCCACCCGCGATTGCCACGCGGTCGCCGTCGGGCGCCCACGCGGCCCCGTACTGCTCCCAGTTGCTGATCCCACTGGTGAGCCTGCGCGCCGAGCGGAGGCTTCCGATTCGACCCACGCAGGACGTATTTGCGGAGAAGGCGAAGCCATTCAGCCTGACGCTGTAGGCGAGCTCGGCCGCCGGCGGCGCTGACACCGCGGCGGTCGCGCCGATCGCAAGAACGACTGCGGAAAGCGCCGGGAGCGCGAGGCGGGCGATCACGCCGCGAGGGTAACGCCCTCGTGTTGTCGATCTGTAAGCCGGACGTCAGCGGCCGGTGAAGCGGGGCTCGCGCTTCTCGGCGAACGCGGTCAGCCCCTCTTTGGCGTCCTCGCTGGAGAAGAGCTCGCCGAAGTAGTCCGCCTCGCGCTCGAGGTTGTCGCCATGGTCGCCGGCGAGGGCGCGGTTGACCGCCTCCTTGGCAGCCGCGAGGGCGAGCGGCGCCTTCGCAGCCAGCCCCTGGGCGACCTCGAGCGTCTTCTCCATCAGCTCGCCCGGCTCGTAGACCGCGTTGACGAGCCCGATCCGCAGCGCTTCCTCGGCGTCGATCACGCGTCCGGTCAGGATGAGCTCCTTCGCGAGCCCGATGCCGACCGCGCGCGCGAGCCGCTGCGTGCCGCCCCACCCCGGGATGATCCCGAGAGTCGACCTCCGGCTGGCCGAGCTTCGCGTTCGAGGACGCGTACCGGAAGTCGCAGGCGAGCGCGACCTCGCAGCCGCCGCCGAGCGCGAACCCGTTGATCGCGGCGATCGTCGGCTTGGGCATCGTCTCGAGCAGGTGCCCGACCTCGTGGCCGAGGTTGCCCCACTCCTTCGCGCCGTCGACGTCGAGACCGCTCATGTACTTGATGTCGGCCCCCGCGGCGAAGGCGCGCTCGCCCGCCCCGGTCACGACGACGACTCGTGCCTCCGAGTCCTCCGCGAGCTCACGCAGGTGGTCGCGCAGCGCGGTCAGCGTGTCGACGTCGAAGGCGTTCAGCGCGTCGGGGCGGTTGACAGTCAGGACGGCGACGCCGCCCTCGCGCGACAGGTCGACGCTCAAACTGTGACCTTCTCTTTGAGGAAGTCGACGATCTCGCCCGTGTGCGAGCCCGGCGTGAAGACCTGGGCCACGCCGAGCCGCAGCAGCTCCTCGGAGTCCTCGCTCGGAATCGTGCCGCCCACCAGGACCAGCACGTCCTCGGCCCCGTTCTCTTTCAGCCCGTCCAGGATGCGGGGGACGAGGGTCATGTGCGCTCCGGAGAGGATCGAGATGCCGACGGCGTCGGCGTCCTCCTGGACGGCGGTCTCGACGATCTGCTCCGGCGTCTGATGAAGACCGGTGTAGATCACCTCCATTCCGGCGTCGCGAAGCGCGCGTGCGATGATCTTGGCACCGCGGTCATGGCCGTCGAGACCGGGTTTTGCGATCACAACTCGAATCTTCCCTGCCACGCGACGGAGTATAGGAAGGTAGGTAGAAGGGAAGATTCGGGTCGAGGTGAACGTCTAGTGAACAGGACGATGTGCGCATGAAGCTGACCGTGGTCGGATGCTCGCCGGCCTGGCCGAATCCCGGCGGGGCGCAGTCTGGGTACCTCCTGGAGGGGCCCGGGCGGCTTCTGCTCGACTGCGGGCCGGGTGTGCTCGCCCGTCTGCGAGAGAGCTACAGCTCGAACGGGTGGCCCGAGGTCGATGCCATCGCCATCACGCACTTCCACCTCGACCACTGGGGCGATCTCGTCCCGTGGGTCTGGGGAACCATGTGGGGCCTGGGACAGGACAAGAAGCGCCCCGAGCTCTGGCTGCCGCCCGGCGGGCGCGAGGAGCTGGCCGCGTTCGGGACGCGCTTCGGGACGCCGGACATGTTCGTTCGCGTCTTCGAGCCGAAGGAGTACGTCGAAGGTGAGCCCTTCACGGCGGCGGGCCTCGAGGTGACCGCGGTGCGGCTTCCGCACTACACGGTGCAGACCTATGGGTTCCGCATCTCGAATTCGACGCGGACGCTCGCCTATTCAGGCGACTCGGGCCCGAGCGAGAAGCTCGCCGACCTCGCCGAGCAGGTCGATCTCTTCCTGTGCGAGGCGACGCTCAAGGACGGCGACTCGGACGGCCAGCCCCGGGGTCATCTCTCGGCCGACGAGGCGGTCTCGGCGTTCGAGGCCTCGGGCGCCAAGAGGCTCGTCCTCACGCACCGCCCCCAGGAGCTCGGGAACATCGCCGGCCTCGAGCAGGCCCAAGACGGCCTCGAACTAGACGTCTAGCGAGCGCCTGGCTTCGTAGTCGCGCACAGCGCGGCGGTTCTCGCGCCAGCTGCGGACGCCGACGACGATCGGCACGAGCAGCACTGCGCCGAGGAGCGCGATGCGGCGCGATGATCCAGCCCGCGCCGATCGGCGAGTCCAGCCCCTCAGTGTTCTGCGGAGCGAGGTTCGTGTTGCCGAGGACCCCCCTCCGCCGCCACCGCCTCCGCCGACGGTCGCTGCAGCGGGGGCGCCGCTCGGCGTCCAGGAACTGACCAGCCAGTGCCGGTCGGAGCCGTTGCCACTCGCAGTCATGTCCATGTTGAAGGACATCGGATTCATCTTCGAAGCGGGCGTCGGCACCAGCAACAGGGTGAGGCCGACCTCGTTGCGGAACGAGTAGTCGACCCGGACGCGCGCCTCGGTAGCGGGGTACGGGATCACCGGAATCTCCCCGCGCGCCCATTGCGAACGGGTCAGCCCTGCGCGGAGGTCCGGGGCGGCCAGTGCGTACGAATCCTCGACGTGGCGGCGGGCAACTGCTGTGTTCACGAATTTGAGCGCAGTGTCGAGCGCAAGTGCCCGGTCGGTCTTGCTGAGCTTCACCGGGACCGGCTCCTTGTAGACCTGAATCGGATCATCGCGCAGCGTCTCCTCTTCAGGATGCGCGGTGTTCCGGAAGACGATTCCGAGCGTCACGGCGCCCCCGAGGACGAGCATGATCCCGCCGACCCAGAACGTTCGGCGCCGCCGTCGCGGAGACGAAAGCCAGCCCCTCACGATTCCAAGGATAGAGACAGTTGTGGCTTGAGCGGGATCGACGCCCGCGGCAGGATCAGCGGTTGAAAGTGTCGGGTACCGCGGCCGGCGAGTACGGGGCCCAGTAATCGACCAGCCACTTCCCGCTGGCGCCCTTGCCGTACTTCTTCACAGTGATGTTGAACGTCTGCGGCTTCTCGCTCGATCCATCTTTCGGGAGCAGCGAGACGGTGAAGCCGACCTCTTTCGGGTACGACCAGTCGAGGCGCACGGGCGCGCGCGAGACGGAGGCGATGTCATAAGGGATGACCGGGATCTCGCCGCTCAGCCATTGCTTGCGAGTCAAGCCCGCCTTGATTTCCGGGCCCGAGATCTTCCAGGCCTGCGCGAGGTTCTTCCGGGCGACCGCCGTGTTGATGAACTGGGCTACGACCCTCCGCGCCTCGGGAGACGGGGGAACCGTCCGCGGCTCGTTGATGAGCTGCGCCGGGCCGCTGCTGGCCGGTGCCGCATCGTCGTCCTTCGGCGAGTTCAACACCTGCAGGAACGTGATCACGCCGAGCGCAAGAATGGCGCCGGCAGCCCAGGGGAGCGCCTTCTGGAACTTTTTCGATGCAAGGAGAGTTTGAAGCCGATTCATCGCGCTAACAGGTTAGACGTGGAACTCCTCGTGAGGTTAGGTCAGAAGACCGGCGTTTCCCGCCAGACGCCCCAGACCTCTCTAAGGGACTCACACATCTCCCCCATGGTCACGTACGCGCGCGAGGCCTCGACGATCGGCGGCATCAGGTTCCGATCCTCGACCGAGGCCGCCTCCTTCAACTGAGCCAGCGCCGCTTCGACGGCGCCCGAGTCGCGCCGCGCTCGAACGGCCTGCACCCGCGCGATCTGCTCGTCCTCGAGCGCCGGATCGACGCGCAGGAGCTCGATCGGGGGCTCCTCTTCGGCCTGGTAGCGGTTGACGCCGACGATGATGCGCTGCTTCGCCTCCACCTCGGACTGGTAGCGGAACGACGCATCGGCGATCTCGCGCTGGAAGAAGTTCTCCTTGATCGCCGGGATCACGCCGCCGAGCTTGTCGATCCGATCGAAGTACTCGTACGCCTCCTTCTCGAGGCGGTTCGTCAGGTCCTCGACGTACCAGGAGCCGCCCGAGCGGATCGATCGTGTTGACGACGCCGGTCTCGTGCGCGATCACCTGCTGTGTGCGGAGCGCGATCCGCACCGCGTGCTCGGTCGGGAGGGCGAGCGCCTCGTCGAACGAGTTCGTGTGCAGCGACTGGGTGCCCCCGAGCACGGCCGACATCGCCTCGAGCGCCGTGCGGACGATGTTCACCTCGGGCTGCTGAGCGGTCAGCGAGACGCCGGCGGTCTGCGTGTGGAAGCGCATCAGCCAGGAGCGCGGGTTGCGCGCGCCGTATCGCTCCCGCATCTCACGAGCCCAGATCCTGCGGGCCGCCCTGTACTTGGCGATCTCCTCGAAGAAGTCGAGGTGCGCGTTGAAGAAGAACGACAGGCGCGGCGCGAAGTCGTCGACGTCGAGCCCGCGCTCCACGGCTGCCTCGACGTAGGCGAACCCGTTGGCGAGCGTGAACGCGAGCTCCTGTGGTGCGTTCGAGCCCGCCTCTCGGATGTGGTACCCGGAGATCGACACCGGATGCCAGCGCGGCATCTCCTCGGCGCAGAACTCGATCATGTCCACGACGAGGCGCATCGATGGCTCCGGCGGGAAGATCCACTCCTTCTGCGCGATGTACTCCTTGAGGATGTCCGTCTGGATCGTCCCGCGGAGCTCGGCGCGCGGAACGCCCTGCTGCTCGGCGACGCAGACGTAGAACGCGAGCGCCATCGCCGCCGTCGAGTTGATCGTCATCGACGTCGAGACCTCGCCCAGCGGGATCCCGGAGAAGAGCGTCTCCATGTCGTCGAGGGAGTCCACGGCCACGCCCTCGCGGCCGACCTCGCCGAGCGAGCGCGCGTGGTCCGAGTCGTAGCCCATCAACGAGGGCATGTCGAAGGCGGTCGAGAGCCCGGTCTGGCCGTGCTCGAGGAGGTACCGGAAGCGCTCGTTCGTCTCGGCCGCGGTGCCGAAGCCGGCGAACTGGCGCATCGTCCAGAGCTTCCCTCGGTACATCGAGGGATAGACGCCGCGCGTGAAGGGATAGACGCCCGGGTAGCCGAGGTCGTTCTCGTGGTCGATCTCGACGTTCTCGGGGCCGTAGAGCGGGTCGTTCGGCAGGCCCGAAATGGTCGAATTGAGCTCGCCTTCGCGCTCCGGGATCGCGTCGTAGAGCTCTCGCCGCCAGTCGTCCATGCCCGTCAGGCCGCGTCTGTCCTCGGTCAGAGCCATATGGCCCATTCTACGACGCGCTCAATCCCTCATTCGGATGCCCTTTTTTGCCGATGGGAGGCGAGGAGTGTCCAGCAAGCCCCAGAGACTGACGCTGCGGATCGCCGCCTACACGTGCGTGGCCCTGCTGTTTGCCGCGGGCGCGATCCTCTGGTTCGTCAATCAACGTGCAACGTCGAGCAGGCCAAGAACCAGGCGGTCAACGCGCGCGCAGTTCATCGCCGACGCGTTGCTGAGCGACGAGCTCGGCCGAGTCCGATTTCGTGCGGCCGGTGACAGGGGCAGCGCCGCGCCGAGCTCGATGAGCTCTTCCAGCGCGTTGTCCACGCAGAAGGGACTCTGCGGATGAACCTGATCGCCCCGAGCGGGCTGATCACCTACTCGACGAGCCCAGCCCTGATCGGAAGCAGACGTCCTCACGAGCAGCAGGCGATCGCGCCGGTCCTGCGCGGGCAGGGCGCGAGCCACGTCGACGACATCGATGATCAAGGGCACCGGATCAAGTCGCTGGAGACGTATCTCCCGGTTCAGCCCGCCGGCGGCGCTCCGATCGGCGTCTTCGAGCTCTACCAGGACTACGACGCCCGCGTTACCGCCCAGGCTCGGAAGACGCTCTATCCGGTCGCAGGCTTTCTCGTGATTGCGATCTTCGTTCTCTGCGCGGCGCTCGTCCCGATTCTTCGCCGGGTGACGGCTGCGGTCGAGATCCGCAACAGGCGGCTCGTCCAGCAGGCCTCGCGCCTCGAGCAGTCGCTGGCCGCGGCGCAGGACGCGCAGATGGAAGCCGAGAGACGCACGCCGCACTTTGAGCGACCAGAACAGGCGGCTGCTGGAGCTCGACCGCCTGAAGGATGAGTTCCTGTCCCTCGTGTCGCACGAGCTCCGTACCCCGCTCACATCCATCCGCGGCTACCTCGATCTCGTTCTCGACGAGGAGGCCGGCGAGCTCAACCCCGAGCAGCGCCGATTCCTCAAGGCCGTGGAGCGAAACTCCGGGCGGCTCCTGCGACTCGTCGGCGATCTCCTGTTCGTCGCGCAGGCCGACGCCGGCCGGCTCACTTTGGAGCGCGCGAAGGTCGACGTCGCAGCCCTCGCGGCCGATTGCGTCGAAGCTGCGCGCCCTGTCGCCGACCAGAGGTCGATCGAGCTTCTCCTGGCGGCGGAGCCGGTGCCGACTCTCGTAGGCGACCGCGGCCGCCTGGCCCAGGTGCTCGACAACCTGGTGTCGAACGCCCTCAAGTTCACGCCCGAGGGCGGACGCGTGGAGGTTCGCACGTCCGTGACCGACGACAACGTCCGCCTCGAAGTCGAGGACTCGGGGATCGGGATTCCTGCGGAAGAGCAGCCGCGCCTCTTCGAGCGCTTCTTCCGAGCAGCCTCGGCAACCGAGCAGGCGATTCCCGGGACGGGGCTCGGGCTCGCGATCGTGAAGGCGATCGTCGAGGCCCACGCGGGCCGGATCGAGGTCGTGAGCGCTCCCGGCAAGGGGACGACGTTCGCTGGTCGAGCTTCCGCTCCGCGAAGCCCAGTCCGCCGAGCCCGTGGAGGTGGCCGCATGATCGAGCCGGCTCCGAGCAACCGCCCGCTGGTCCTCGTCGCCGACGACGACGAAGACATCCTGACCCTCGTCACGTTTCGCCTCGAGCGAGCAGGCTGCGACGTCGTCAAGGCTCGCTCCGGCGACGAGGCGCTTCGCGTCGCGCTCGAGCAGGTTCCGGCCCTGGCCGTGCTCGACGTGACGATGCCGGGCCTCGACGGCTACCAGGTGACACGCGAGCTCCGCCGGGCGGAGGCGACGAGCACGATGCCGATCATCCTGCTGACCGCACGGGCGCAGGAGTCCGACGTGGCTCGGGGTCTGGCGGCCGGCGCCGACGAGTACGTCAAGAAGCCGTTCGACGCCCGCGATCTGCGCGAGCGGGTCGAGCGCCTGCTGGGCCGCGACCTCGCCAAGCCCGCCTAGGAGGGTCTAGACGACCCTCCGAGGGTCGCGCTACGTCTCGGCGCGCGTTGGCCAAGATCCTCATCGTCGAAGACGACGCGGACACGCGGGAGCTGCTCAAGGTTCGCCTGCATGCCTGGGGTTACGAGACCGCCTTCGCCTTTGACGCCGTCTCGGCGATCTCGGTGATACGCGAGGAAAAGCCGGACCTGATCTTGCTCGACATGGGGCTGCCGGGCGGCGACGGCGTCGTCGTCATGGACCGCCTGCAATCCTTCCCCGCCCTCGCACACATCCCGGTGATCGTCGTCAGCGCGCGCGACGCGGGCACGACCGCAGCCCGAGCCGCGGCCGCCGGTGCCAAGCGCCTACGTGCAGAAGCCGATCGACAACGAGGAGCTCATAGCCGCCGTGCGCAAAGCGCTCGGCGAGGACGACTAGCTGAGGCTAGCGCCGGACCGGCCGGTACCGGTACCCGAACCCGCGGACGGTCTCGATTACGTCGCCCTCGGCGCCCAGCTTCTTGCGCAGGTACCCGACGTAGAGCTTCACCTGGTCGCGGGAAGCTTCGCCGCTTCCACCCCACGCCAGCTCGAGGAGCTGGTCGTGTCCGAGGACCTGGTTCGGGTGCCGCACGAAGGCGGCGAGCAGGTTGTACTCGAGCGGCGTCAACGCTGCTTCGCGTCCGTGGACGCTGACCGTCCGCTGAACGAAATCGACTTCCAAGAGCCCGTCGCTGTAGGCGCCGGGCTCCTCGCTCCTGGGCGATGCTCGCCGGAGCAGAGCGTCGACCCGCGCCAGGAGCTCCTCGCGCGCGAACGGCTTCGTCACGTAGTCGTCCGCGCCCGCTCGTAGCCCGCGCACGCGGTCCGTCTCGGCGTCCTTCGCGGTCAGCATGAGCACGGGCACGTCGCTCAGCTCGCGGATGCGCTCGAGGGTCTGCCACCCGTCCATCTCCGGCATCGCCACGTCCAGGAGGATCAGATCCGGGCGCAGCGCATGGAACGTGCGGAGGGCCGCGAGCCCGTTGGATTCCTCGTGGACCTCGAAACCGGCCCGTCTCAGCAGCTCGTGCAGGAGCAGACGGATGTCCTCGTCGTCGTCCACGACGAGCACGGAACCACGGATTGAAGCCGGATCAGACAGAAAACCGTCCCTCGTATGAGGGATTCTTGACGCCTCATACGAGTTTCATACCGGACGCCGCCTTCCTTCCTACGTGGCCGAACGAAAACGAGTCAAGGAATGGCGAGCATCGATCTCACGCGGCCCAAGAGGCGCCCGGCACACGCCGGGCGCCTCCCCCTCTTCTCAGCGAAGCCCCCTATGCGGTGGGCGGCGGCGCTCGGAGTGCTCGTCTGTGTCCTCGTCGCCGGCTTGGCGGTCCACGGCGGCGGCGAGGGCCCGTCCTCCTCTGGACAAGTTCCTGACCCAGGCGCTCGGCGAGAAGCGGCCCGGGGCTCCTCTCGTGAGGCGTCCCGCGCCGGGCGTCCGGGTCAGGCTCGACTCTTCCGGCTTCCGCGTCTCGCACAAGCAGACGCAGGTCGCGATCTCGCTGGCCGGCGCGAAGCGCAGCAAGCTGGGAGCGCTTCGCGGACGGCGTGTCGCGTCCCGACGGCGTACGGCCGAGAGACGATCGTCGTCGACTCGACCGGCACCGAGCAGTTCCTCACCGTCGAGCGCCGCCAGGGCAAGCACGACTGGCAGTGGCGGCTCGACACCGACGCACAGCCGCGGCTCCAGCCCGACGGCTCGATCCTCTACGGCGCGGGGCTCGCTCGCACTCCACCTGTCGCCATCCTGGACGCCGGCGGCAAGGACGTCACCCCCGACGGCCTGCGCTGGTCGCTCCGTCGAGCAGGACGGCTCGTGGCGCCTCGGCCTGCGGCTCGACGACTCGAAGCTTCCGCTCCCGTACCTCGTCGACCCGGCCGTCGACTACCCCTCCCCGCTCTACCTCTCGAGCCAGGCCTCGACCGAGACCGGATCCTGGAAGCTGATCACGGCGGCGCCGGCGGCTTCCAACGTCACGACGAACACCACGCCGGCCCAGAACGCGACCGGCTACTACCTCTGGATCCCGGGCGCGGGGAACACGACTGCTGCCGCGCCCCCGGCGAACCCCACCGGCACGGGTTGGGTGCTGGACACTGCAGGCGGCACGGGCTTCCCCACCGGCAACTGGGTCTTCACGGTCACGACCGACATCCCCGAACGCCACCTACGTGGCCGGGGCCGCAATCCTCAACGTCGGCATCTGGAAGGGGACGATCGCCGGCGGAGTCTTCACGCCGACCGGCACTGTCCTCGCGCCGACCAACGATCCCGCGGCTCAGAACCTCCGCCCCACCGTGAACCCGACGACGACGAACGTGACCATCTCCGTGCCTCGATTCACGCTGGCCGCGAACGAGCGTCTGTTCGTCGAGTTCCGGCGCAATCAGACCGCCGGCATCAACTCGGACACGGCCACGCAGCGGCAGCTGACCTTCGAGGTCAACGCAGGCGTCAACAATCAGATCGCGCACCCGACGGCCGACGACGTCGCGCCGACCAACGCGATGTCGATCACGGCGGCGACCGGCGCCTTCTACAACGCTGGGACGCTCTACTACAAGAGCGACGCGGCCGGCAGCTTCTCGTTCTCGAACGCACTCACCGACGGCGGCTCCGGGCCGTACAGCACGACGTTCCCGGCGATCGGCACGACCGGCTGGACGCACGCGCTGGAGACGGACTCTGACGGGCCCGCCCTACGTCTCGACGGCACTACAGCTGGACGCCGAACCCGACGAACCCGGCCAACCAGACGCTCGTGGGCACGGACGCCGCGCTGCAGTCGGCGAACCAGGTCGTCTCGTTCGTCAGCGACACGAGTCTCCCGACAGGCATGTCCGCCTCGGTCACGGCGGGCTACTTCACTTCGCTCTCCGTCCCCGTCACGCTCGCCAACGGCAGCGACACCGGCTCAGGCGTCAACGCCGGGTCCGGCATCGTCGAGCGCGACGAGGCGCCGCTCGACAACAGCGACGGAACCTGTGACGCCTTCCCGGGCTCGTGGGCGACGGTCACCCTCTCGGGCGGCAACGACACCACGGTCGTCAGCGGCAAGTGCTACCGCTACCGCTACAAGATCTCGGACAACGTCGGCAACCAGGGCACCTCGGCGCGCGAGCGCGACCGCGAAGGTCGACACCTCGGCGCCGAGCGACCCCACTCTTTCGTACGGCTCCTTCACGAACGCGGACCTCAACGGCGGCGTCGTCTACTACCGGCCGGGCGCGGCCAGCGGCCAGTTCCAGGTCACCGCCGCCGGGTCGACCGACACGGAGTCGGGCCTCGCGAGCTACTACGTTCCCGGCGGCCGCCTCCGGCTGGAGCATCTCCGGCGCCGGCGCCTCGCGCACGTACAGCCACACCGGCGCGCCGACCGATCCGGCCGAGCCGAACAACGTCTTCGCGACGAACGGCGCCGGCCTCAACTCCGGCAACGTCTCGTTCACGGTCACGCCCGACTCCACGGGCCCCAGCGTCACGGCGCCGACGGTCACCGCCGGCTACTTCACGACGACCTCGGTCGCGCGTCACGCTGAACGGCGGCACCGACGGCGGCTCGGGCGTCGCGGCCGGCTCGAGCGTCGTCGAGCGCGACGAGGCGCCGCTCGACAACAGCGACGGAACCTGTGACGCCTTCCCGGGCTCGTGGTCGACGGTCACGCTCTCGGGCGGCAACGACACCACCGTGGTCAGCGGCAAGTGCTACCGCTACCGCGAGCTGCTCTCCGACAACGTCGGCAACCAGGGCCGTCGAGCGCCAGCAGCACGGCGAAGGTCGACACGAGCGCACCCAGCGACCCCTCGCTCTCGTACGGCTCCTTCACGAACGCGGCGCTGAACGGCGGCGTCGTCTGGTACCGCCCGAGCGCGGCCAGCGGCCAGTTCCAGGTGACCGCGACCGGATCGACCGACGTGCAGTCCGGCGTTGCGAGCCACGCCTTCCCGGCACGCGGCCTCGGGCTGGAGCATCTCCGGCTCTGGGAACGCGCGCACGTACAGCCACACCGGCAGCCCGTCCAACCCGGGCGAGCCGAACAACGTGCGCTCGACGAACGGCGCCGGCCTCAACTCGAACGACGTCTCCTTCACGGTCACGCCGGACTCGACGTCCCCCTCGGTCACGGCGCCCAGCGTCGTCGCGAGCTACTACACCTCGCTCTCCGTCCCGGTCTCGCTGACGGCGGCACCGACGGCGAGTCGGGCGTCAATGCCGGCTCGAGCGTCGTCGAGCGCGACGAAGCGCCGCTCGACAACGGCGACGGCAGCTGCGACGCCTTCCCGGGCTCGTGGGCGACGGTCACGCTCTCGGGCGGCAACGACACCACCGTGGTCAGCGGCAAGTGCTACCGCTACCGCGAGCTGCTCTCCGACAACGTCGGCAACCAGGGCACCTTCGGCCGCGAGCTCGACGGCCAAGGTCGACACCTCCGCGCCGAGCGATCCTTCGCTCTCGTACGGCTCCTTCACCACGCCGCGGTCAACGGCGGCGTCGTCTGGTACCGCCCTTCGGCGGCCAACGGCCAGTTCCAGGTGACGGCGACCTCGAGCGACGCGCAGTCCGGCGTCGCGAGCCACACCTTCCCGGCAGCGGCCTCGGGCTGGAGCGTCTCCGGCGCCGGCGACCTCGCGGACCTACAGCCACTCCGGCGCGCCGACCAACCCCGGCCGAGCCGAACAACGTGCGCTCGACGAACGGCGCCGGCCTCAATTCGAACAACGTCTCCTTCACGGTCACGCCGGACTCGACGGCGCCTGCGGTCACGGCGCCCAGCGTCGTCGCGGGCTACTACACGTCACTCTCCGTCCCGGTCTCGCTGAACGGCGGCTCCGACGGCGAGTCGGGCGTCAACGCCGGCTCGAGCGTCGTCGAGCGCGACGAGGCACCGCTCGACAACAGCGACGGCACCTGCGACGCCTTCCCGGGCTCCTGGTCGACGGTCACCCTCTCGGGCGGCAACGACACGACCGTCGTCAGCGGCAAGTGCTACCGCTACCGCTAGCTGCTCTCCGACAACGTCGGCAACCAGGGCACCTCGGCGCGAGCGCGACCGCCAAGGTCGACACCTCCGCGCCGAGCGATCCGGCACTCTCCTTCGGCTCGTTCACGAACGCGGCCGTCGACCGGCGCGACCGTCTACTTCCGCCCCGGCGTCGCCGGCGGCTTCCGTGTCTCGGCTGCCTCGAGCGACACCCAGTCGGGCGTCGCGAGCTTCGCTTTCCCGGCGCTCGGCGCGGCTGGTCGGGCTCGCGAGTCGAGCGGCGACTACGACGTACTCGTTCACGGGCGCGGCGGCCGATCCGGCCGAGCCGAACAACGTGCGGTCGACGAACGGCGCCGGGCTCAACTCGAACGCGTCTCCTTCACGGTCACCGCCGACTCGACCGCGCCGAGCGTCACCGCGCCGAGCGTCACGCGCGGGCTTCTACACCGCTCTCTCCGTCGCGGTCACGCTGAACGGCGGCACCGACGGCGGCTCCGGCGTCGCGCCGGGATCGAGCGTCGTCGAGCGCGACGAGGCCCGCTCGACAACGGCGACGGCAGCTGCGACGCCTTCCCCGGCTCGTGGGCGACCGTCACGCTCTCCGGCGGCAACGACACGACCGTCGTCAGCGGCAAGTGCTACCGCTACCGCGAGCTCCTGACCGACCGCGTCGGCAACCAGGGCGCTTCTGGCGCGAGCGCACGGCCAAGGTCGACACGTCCGCGCCGGCGCGCGCCGGCTCTCAGCTACGGCTCGCTCGCGAACGCCGCGGTCACCGGCGACACCGTCTACTTCCGCCCGCGGCCGGCAGCGGCCAGTTCACGTCACGGCGCGCTCGAGCGACGCGCAGTCCGGCATCGCCAGCCTACGGCTTCCCGGCCGCCGCCGCGGGCTGGAGCGCTCTCCGGCTCGGGCAACGCGCGCACCTACAGCCACACCGGCTCGCCCAGCGACCCGGCCGAGCCGAACGACGTCACCGCGACGAACGGCGCCGGCCTCGCCTCGCGCCGCCTCCGGCTTCACCGTCACGCCCGACGCCAGCGCCCGAGCGGGATCTCCGCCTCGGTCACCGGCGGCTACTACACGCGCGCTCTCGGTCGCGGTCACGCTCGACAACGGCTCCGACGCCGGCTCCGGCGTCGACGCCGCGAGCGGCATCGTCGAGCGCGACGAGGCGCCGCTCGACAAGGCGACGGCACCTGCGACGCGTTCCCGGGCTCGTGGAGCGACGGTCACGCTCGACCGGCGGCAACGACACCACCGTCGCCAGCGGCAAGTGCTACCGCTACCGCTACCTGCTCTCCGACCGCGTCGGCAACCAGGCCACCTCGGGCGCCAGCGCGACCGCCAAGGTCGACACCTCGGCTCCGGGCGCGCCGAGCCTCAGCTACGGCTCGCTTTCGAACGCCGTCGTCAACCTCGGCGTCGTCTACTACCTCCCCGGCGCGGCCAGCGGGCAGTTCGCGGTCACGGCAGCCTCGAGCGACGGCCAGTCCGGCGTCGCCTCCTACGGCTTCCCGGCAGCCGGCGTCCGGCTGGAGCGTTTCCGGCTCGGGCGACACGCGCACCTACAGCCACTCCGGCTCGCCAACCGATCCTGCTGAGCCGAACGACGTCACCGCGACGAACGGCGCCGGCCTGACGTCGGGCGCGACGAGCTTCACGGTCACCCCGGACGCGACTGCGCCGACGACCTCGATCCAGTGCGACGGCGGTTCCTGCGCCGGCGGCTGGTACACGACCGACGTGTCCGTCCCGCTCTCGCTCGGTCGACGGCGGGTCGGGCCTCGACCAGCTTCGCTACACGACCGACGGCTCCGACCCCAGTCCGATCAACGGGACCGTGTGCGCCTCGGCCTTCACGATCTCCAGCGCGACGACGATTCGCTTCCGCGCCTACGACCGCTCGGCAACGAGGAGGCCTTCGGCCAGCAGCTGATCCAGATCGACCCGAGCGCGCCGTGCCACCGGCCGGCGCGTCGAGCCTGTCGGGCTCCGTGCACTGGAACGGCTCCGGCACCCGTCTTCTACCGCCCGGGCGGCTCCGGCTCCTTCGACCTGACGGCGACCGTCACCGACGCCCAGTCCGGCCCGCAGAAGCCGAACTTCCCGAACGTGGCCGGCTTCGGCGCCGGCGGCGACGACACCACGATCCCGTTCACCAGCCCTACAGCTACACCGCTCCCCGGCCGGCCGGCTCGCAGACGGTCACCGGCTACAACGGCGCCAACGCCAGCTCGACCGCCTCGTCACGATCACCGCCGACTCGACCGCGCCGAGCGGGAACTCGGCCTCGGTCGCGGGCGGCTGCTACACGACCGCCTCGGTCGCCGTCACGCTCGACAACGGCTCCGACGCCGGCTCCGGCCTCGACGCGGCCAGCGGCGTCGTCGAGCGCGACTCCGCGACGCTCGCCGCGACGGCACCTGCGGCACCTTCGCGGCTCCTGGTCGACGGTCACGCTCTCCGGCGGCGCCGACACGACCGTCACCACGCGGCAACTGCTACCGCTACCGCTACAGCTCTCCGACAACGTCGGCAACCAGGCGCACCTCGGCCGCCAGCGCCGACGCGAAGGTCGACACGTCGCGCCGCCGGCCGCGCCGCGCCTCGAGCTACGGCCTCGCTCTCCTACGGTCACCGGGACGACGCTCTACTACCGCGCAGGCTCGAACACCGGCCACTTCACCGTCACGGCCGCTGCGACGCGACGCGCAGTCCGGCATCGCCAAGCTCAGCCTTCCCGACGCGGCCTCGGGCATGAGCGGCGCCGGCGACGGCACGACGCCCGCACCTACAGCCACACCGGATCAGCCCAGCGACCGGCCGAGCCGCAGACGTCACGGCCACGAACGGCGCCGGCCGCCGGCCGCCCGGCTTCACGGTCACCAAGGACGCCACCGCCCCGAGCGGCCACGTCCGCCTCGTCAGCGGCGGCTGTACACGACCGCTCTCGGTCCCGCTGACGCTCGACTACGGCACCGACGCCGGCTCCGGCCTCGACGCCGCGAGCCGGTCGTCGAGCGCGACTCGGCGCCGCTCGCACGGCGACGGCACCTGCGGCACCTTCAGCGGCTCCTGGTCGACGTCACCCTCTCCGGCGGCGCCGACACGACCGTCACCAGCGGCAACTGCTACCGCTACCGCTTCCGGTCTCCGACAACGTCGGCAACCAGTGCCGCCTCGCGGCGCCAGCGCGACGCGAAGGTCGACACCACCGCCCCGGCGCGCCCCGAGCCTCAGCTCTCGGCTCGCTGGCGCACTCGAGCGTCACCGGCACGACGCTCTACTACCGCCCCGGGCCGAACACGGCTCTTCACGGTCACGGCGCACTGCGAGCGACGCCCAGTCCGGGATCAACGAGTCAGCTTCCCGACGCTCCGGCATCCGGCTGCAGCGGCACCGGCTCGGGCGACGCCCGCACCTACAGCCACACCGGCTCGCCCAGCGACCCGGCCAGCCGAACGACCGTCACCGTCGACGAACGGCGCCGGCACGCGCCCGCGCCGACCAGTTCACGGTCACGCCGACGCGACCGCGCCGACCGGCCAGACGCCGCGCTCTCCGGCGGCCCCTGTACACGACCGCCTCGGTCCCGCTCACCCTCGACAACGGCACCGACGCCGGCTCCGGCATCGACGCCTCGACGCGGGTCGTCGAGCGCGACTCGGCCACGCTCTCGACGACGGCTCGCTGCGGCACCTTCAGCGGCTCCTGGTCGACCGTCACGCTCTCCGGCGGCGCCGACACCACCGTCACGACCGGCAACTGCTACCGCTACCGCTTCCGATCTCCGACAACGTCGGCAACCGGCCACCTCGAGCGCGAGCGCGACCGCCAAGGTCGACACCGACCGCCCCGAGCGCACCCGCGCTCACTCTCGAGTCCTCCGCCTCTCCTACGTCTCCGGCACGACGCTCTACTACAACGCCCAGGGCTCGAACGCGCCAGCTTCACCGTCACGGCACCTCGAGCGACGCGCAGTCCGGCATCGAAGAGCTCAGCTTCCCGGCGCGCGGCATGCGGGCGGCGACCTTTCCGTCTCGGGCGAAACGCTCACCTACAGGCACTCCAAGCCCGCCGCGCCGATCCGGTCGGCCGAACGACGTCACCGGTCACGAACGGCGCCGGCCTGACCTCCGACCGACGTTCACGGTCACCCCCGACGGACGCGACCGGACGACCGCGGCCAGTGCGCCGGCTCGTCCTGCTCGGGCACTGGTACACGACCGCGTCTCGGTCCCGCTGTCCTCGGTTGAGGCGGCTCCGGCCTCAACGAGATCGCGACAGACCGACGGCTCGAGCGATCCCAGCCTCGATCGTCGGCACCGTCAACGCTCCGCGGTCACGTCGTCCGGCGACGACCACCCTACCGCGTCCGCGCCGACGACGTCGGCAACAGGAGGCCGTCGGCGAGCAAGGTCGATCCAGGTCGACCCGAGCGCGCCGTCCCTGGCACCTCGGCGGCCACGTCTCCGGTCCGCGCCCACGTGAACGGGACGCACCCTCTTCTACAACGCCCGGGGCTCCGGCTCCTTCACCTGACGGCACCGGTCACCGACGCACAGTCGGGCCTCCAGAAGCCGAACTTCCCGAACGTCTCGGGCATGACCGGCGGCGGCGACGACACCACTTCTCCCTATCACCGCCGTACACCTACGGGCTCGACCGGCGAGCCCGCACGCAGACGTCACCGGCCACGAACAACGCCGACGCCACCTCGACCGATTCTTTCACGATCACCGCCGACTCCACCGCCCCGAGCGGGATCTCCGCCACGCTCACCGGCGGCTACTACACGGCGCTCTCGTCGCAGCTCACGCTCGACAACGGCACCGACGCCGGCTCCGGGCATCGACGCCGCCAGCGGCATCGTCGAGCGCGACTCAGCCCCGCTGACAACGGCGACGGCTCCTGCGACGCCTTCCGCGGCTCCTGGTCGACGGTCACGCTCTCCGGCGGCAACGACACGACCGTCGCATCGGCAACTGCTACCGCTACCGCTACCTGCTCTCCGACCGGGTCGGCAACCAGGCGACCTCGGGCGCCAGCGTGACCGCCAAGGTCGACACGAGCGCCCCGGCCGCCCCGAGCCTCGCCTACGGCTCGCTCACGAACGCCGCCAGTCACCGGCGCCACCGTCTACTACCGCCCCTCGGCCGGTCACCGGCCAGTTCGCGGTCACGGCCCTGCGACCGACGCCCAGTCCGGAATCGCCTCCTACGGCTTCCCGCTGCGGCCTCGGGCTGGAGCGCCTCCGGCTCGGGCGACGCGCGCACCTACAGCCACTCCGGCTCGCCCACCGATCCGGCCGAGCCGAACGACGTCACGGCCCGAAACGGCGCCGGCCTCGTCCTCCGGCGCCGCCGGCTTCACGGTCACGCCAGACGCAAGCGCGCCGACGAGCTCGATTCTCTGTGACGGCGCTTCCTGCTCGGGCTGGCATCCAGCAGCGGTCTCCGTGACGCTGTCCTCGAGCGACACCGGCTCGGGCCTGGACGAGATTCGCTACACGACCGACGGCTCCAACCCGACGCCGACCACCGGCACGGTGTACAGCGGCGCCTTCTCCGTCTCCGTCACGACCGAGATCCGCTACGCCGGCTTCGACCGCGTCGGCAACGCCGAGGTCGTCCAGTCCGAGACGATCGTCTTCGACACGAGCGCTCCGTCGACCCCGGCTCTGACTCTCGCCGAGAGCCCGGCCGACCCCGATCAGCACGTATCGGGCACGACCGCCTACTACCGCCCGGGCGGCGGCCGCTCAGGATCGTTCACGGTGGACGCCGCGACGAGCGATCCGCAGTCGGGCATCCAGAGGTCACCTTCCCGGCAGTCGGCGGCATGACCGGCGGCGGCGACGACTTCGCCGGCCCCTTCCAGACCTCGTACGACTGGTCGGCCGGCACCGGCTCCTCGGGCTCGCAGACCGTCACCTCGCGGAACAACGCGGGCATGACCAGCACCGGCTCCTTCACGGTCACTCCCGATGCAGCCCCGCCGACCGGCCAGTCCGTCGACCTCGTCGGCGGCCCCTACTTCACAGCATTGGCTGTCCCGCTCTCGACCGATGACGGCTCCGATGCCGCGTCCGGCGTGGACGCCGGCTCCGGCCTCGTCGAGCGTGAGGTCGCGACGCTTTCGAACGATGCCTGCGTCGGCTGGTCAGGTACGTGGACGCTCGGTCACGCTGACCGGCGGCGCGGACACGAACGTTCTCACCAACCGGTGCTACCGCTACCGCTACCAGGTCGCTGACAACGTGGGCAACCAGTCGGCCCCCTCCGCGACCAGCGTGATCGCCAAGGTCGACGCCACCAACCCGGTGACGAGCGACGACGCGCCTGCCGGCTGGAACAACTCGGCGGTCACCGTGAATCTCAGCGTGACCGAGACCGGCTCCGGCGTCGCCTCGACGCAGTACCGCGTCGACGGCGGCTCCTTCCAGAACGGCACGGCCGTCTCGATCCCGGCTCCGGCCGACCACTCGAACGACGGCCTGCACACGGTCGAGTACCGCTCCACCGACAACGCGGGCAACACGGAAATCCTCCGCTCGGCCACCGTGCGCGTCGACACCACTCTCCCGATCACGAGCGACAACGCGCCCGCCGGTTGGAGCAACTCTGCCGTGACCGTGACCCTGACGGCGAACGACGCCCTTTCGGGCATCGCCTCCACCGAGTACCGCGTGGACGGCGGCTCTTTCCAGAACGGCACGTCCGTCCTGATCCCGGCTCCGGCAGACGGCTCGAACGACGGCGCCCACTCGATCGAGTACCGCTCTGCGGACAACGCCGGCAACACCGAGCCTCTGCTCACGGCCACCGTGCGCATCGACAGGACGCTCCCGACCGGCTCCATCAGCGCGCCGACCGAGGGCCTGCGGGTCAACGGCATCGTCCCAGTGACGGCAGCCGCGACCGACGTCCCCTCCGGCGTCACTTCGGTTGAGTTCTTCGTCCGCCCGAGCGGAGCACCCGGCTTCACTTCGATCTCGACGGCACGACAGCTCCATACCAGGCGAGCTGGGACTCTTCGAGCGCGGCCGAGGGCAACGCCGAGCTCAAGGTCGTCGTCGTGGACGCAGCGTCCAACTCACTCACGTCCGCCGTCCGCACCGTGATCGTCGACAACCCGCCGGTCGTCTCGCTCGCCGATCCGGGCGCGAACGTTGCCGGCTCGATCAACCTCACTGCCTCGTCGGCGCCGACACTGCCCAGGTCGTCTTCGAGCGCAGCCTCGAGGGCGCCGGATCATGGACGCCGATCGCGACCGACCTCACGGCTCCGTACGCGGCCAGCTTCGACACGTCGAGCGTCGCCGATGACCGGTACGACTTCCGTGCGGTCGCGACTGACACAGGCGGCTTCGGCGGCACGAGCCCGCTGCGCACCGCGCGGGTCGACAACACCGTGCCCGCGGTCTCCATCAGCGACCCCCCGAACGGAGCCATCGTCGGTGGCCCGAACGTGCACCTCGGCTCGCTCGCGTCGGACCTCGGGTCCGGGGTCGCCTCGGTGACATTCGAGAGCCGGCCGGCCGGCGGCGGAGCATTCAGCGTCGTCGCCACGGACGCTGCACCCCCGTACGAAGGCTTCTGGAACGCGAGCGCGCTGTCCGGCATTCACGAGCTGCGCGCCATCGCCACCGACTCGGCGGGCAACCCGGCAACATCGGTCTCGGTGCTCGTTGCCGTCGACTCGACCGTCCCGAGCGTGACGCTCGGCGACCTCGGTCCGCTCGTGCGAGGCGTCGTCACCCTCGCCGCCTCGACCCAGGGCGCCGCGGTCACGCAGGTCGTCTTCAAGCGCAAGCCTTCGGGCGGCGCCTCGTGGACGGCGCTCGAGACCGACACCGCCGGCCCGTGGAACGCCGCCTTCGACACCAACGCGGTCTCGGACGGGACGTACGACGTCCGCGCTGAGGCCCTCGACTCGATCGGCACCGTCCTGGCCGGCCACACCCGCGAGAACGTGCGGGTCGACAACACGGCGCCGGTGGTCCAGTCCGCCAGCCCGGCCGACGGCTCGTCCGTCTCGTCGGCCACGTCGATCGTCCTCGTCGCCAACGAGGCGGTTGCCGCAGTGCGGGGCGCGACCCTCGACGGAGCGGTGACGACACCGGAGATCGCCGGCACCCGCGTCACCTTCGCCACCGGCTCGCTCGCCCTCGGCGACCACACGCTGGTCGGATCGATCGAGGACGCAGCCGGCAACGCCGCGGGCTTCCGCGTCAAGTTCAGTGTCCGCGCCGCGGCACCCACAGCCCTTGCGTTGAAGATCGGCAAGCCGACGAGCGTCAAGCGCGGCCGGAACCAGGTCTTCTCCCTGCGCGTCACGCTCTCGGCGCCGGCCCGCGTGCAGCTCACCTTGCTCAGCCCGACCGGCCGCCGCCTCCGGACGACGAAGCTCCAGCTTCCCGCCGGTGGCCGGGTCGTCAGCCTGAGCGTTCCGCGCGCATCGCTGCCGCCCGGGCGCTACACGATGCTCGTCACCGCTACGACTCCCGACGGCAGCCAGGTCCTGCGGCGGGCCCAGGTCGTGATCAAGAAGGCGAAGCCGCAGAAGAAGCGCAAGCAGGACGGTAAGAAGCAGCTGCAGCCGCGGGAAGCCGCGGCGCCACCGGGTGGCTCTCCCGAGCCCCCGGCCCCCACTACTCCTTTGAATCCCAGCAGCGACGGCCTCGAGCCGTCGCCGCACGTGACGGACGAGACGGGCGCGACGGGCGCGACGGGAGAAGCCTGCCTTGCGGTCGAAGCCGCTGGCGACCGCCACCAAGTTCGTGGGCGAGCAGCAGCGCCGGACCGTCGGCCTCGGCCTGGTGATCATGTCGATGGGCGGCGCGATCGCCTTCCTCATCAAGATCGAGCTCGGCCGGCTCCTCCGCTGGCCGAAGCGCCTCGTCAGCTAGAGCGCAGCCTCGATCGCGAAGACCACGGCGATCGCCAGGAGGGCGACGCCGATTGCGCGGCGCAGGCCCTCCTCGCTGAAGCGTCCCGTTGCGCGAGCGCCGAGCCACGCACCCGGCAAAGCCCCGGCGATACCGGCGCCGAGGAGGTCCCACTCGACCTCGAGCCGCAGCGCGTGAGCGGCGAACCCGGCGACACCGAGCAGGAACCCGACGACCAGGTTGGTTCCCACCGCACGGTGAGCGCTGAGCCCGACCCCACGGAGAAGCGCCGGCATGCGCAGCGTGCCGAGGATGACTCCGACGGCGCCGCCGACGAGACCGATGACGAAGCCGAAGAGCGCCGCCGGCCCGACCTTCGGCTCGGCTGCGCTCCCGCGACCTGACCGGCGAGAAGAGCAGGTCGAGCCCGTTCCAGGCCAACACGGCCGCGATGCCGGCGAAGAGCAGGTCGGTCGGGACGAGATGCCCGTAGAGCCCGCCGACGAGCGCGCCTGCGACCGAAGGCGGCGCCATCCACGCGACGACCCGCCAGTCCACCCGTCCCGCGCGCGCGTGTGCATATCCCCCCGACGCCGCAGCCGCAGCGCTGATCGCGATGTTCGTCCCCGCGGCCGCGGCGGGATCTCCGGCCAGCAAGACGAGAGCCGGCAACCGAAGCGTCCCGAGCACGAGCCCGACCGCCGCGCCGAGATACCCCGCGGCGAACGACGCCGCGAAGACTAGGAGGAGGTCCCCGGCTTCCAGAGAGGTTCGTCGCCCGCGTTGGCCGTGCGCGCGAGGATGAAGAGGAGATCAGAGAGGCGGTTCAGGTAGACGAGCGCGAGCGGGTTCAGGTCGACCTCCTCGGCGGCCTCCAGTGCATCACGCTCGGCGCGACGGCACACGGCCCGGGCGACGTGCAGCCGCGCTGCGAGCTCGCTGCCCCCCGGCAGGACGAAGCTCTTCAGCTCCGGCAGCTCGGCGTTGAAGCGGTCGCAGTCTTTTTCGAGCGCGTCGATCTGCGCCTCCGAGATGCGCAGCCGGTCCGCGATCCCGAACGGCACCGAGAAGTCGGCGCCGAGGTCGAAGAGCTCGTTCTGCACGCGCGCGAGGACCTCGCAGCAGCTCCGCCGGCGCGTCCGCGGCCACGGCCAGGCCGATGTGCGAGTTCAGCTCGTCCACGGTGCCGAACGCGGCGATCCTGCAGTCGAGCTTCGGCACGCGCGAGCCGTCGCCGAGGCTGGTCTCGCCCCGGTCGCCGCCACGCGTGTAGATGCGCGTCAGCCGAACGGGCTCGTCGGCCTTGCGAGGCATGGTCATAGATTACGGCGCGTGGAAGTGAGACCAGCCCGCGTCGACGAGATGGACGCACTTGCGCGCCTCATGGCGCGGTCTCGAAGCGGCATGACCTATGTGCCGCGCGTGCTCGAGGAGCACGTCGGCCTGATCGCCGACGACCTCTCGCGGCACGAGGACGTGTGGCTCGCCGAAGAGGACGGCTCGCCGGTCGGTTTCCTCGCCATCCGGCGCTCGAGAACGGAGGGCTGGGAGGTCCTCGAGAAGCTCTACGTCGACCCCGACGCGCAGAGTCGTGGCATCGGCACCGCACTCCTCGACCAGGCGAAGGCGCTCCGGCCCGACGGCTTCCACCTGTGGGTCTTCCAGAAGAACACCGGGGCGATCCGCTTCTACGAGCGCCACGGCTTCCGTCTCGTCAAGCTCACCGACGGCGCCGACAACATGGAGCACGAGCCCGACGCGCTCTATGCGTGGTCTCCCTAGCCCTGCGCTAGCGCGCGCTGCTTCAGGCCCAGGATCGAGCGGGCGATGACGAGCCGCTGGATCTCGCTCGTGCCCTCGTAGATCTCCGTGATCTTCGCGTCCCGGTAGTACCGCTCGACCGGGAACTCCTTCGTGTAGCCGTAGCCGCCGAAGATCTGGATCGCCTCGGCGGTCTGGCGCCGCGCCATCTCCGACGCGAACAGCTTCGCCTTCGCGCCCTCCTCCGTGTGCGGCCGGCCCTGCTCCTTCAGCCACGCTGCCCGGTAGACCAGCATGCGGGCGGCGTCGATCTCCGTGGCCATGTCTGCGAGCTTCCACTGAATGGCCTGGAACTCGGCGATCCGCTTGCCGAACTGCTTCCGCTCGAGCGCGTAGGCCCGCGCTGCCTCGTAGGCGGCCTGCGCGATCCCGAGCGCCTGGGCGGCGATGCCGATACGGCCGCCGTCGAGCGTGGCCATCGCCACCTCGAAGCCCTTGCCCTCTGCGTGCAGGAGCCGCTCCGGCCCCACCTCGGCGCCCTCGACGACGATGTCGTTCGTGACCGACGAGTTGAGCCCGAGCTTCTCCTCGTCGCGGGTCACCTTGACGTGGTCGGCGTCGAGGATGAACGCCGAGACGCCTTTCGCGCCCGGCGTGTCCTGATCGGTGCGGGCGAAGAGCAGGAACGTTCCGGCGTAGCGCCCGTTGGTGATCCACTGCTTCGCGCCCGAGATCGACCAGCCGTCGCCGTTCGCGGTCGCGGCCGTCCGGAGAGCCCCTGCATCCGATCCGGCTTCGGGCTCGGTGAGCGCGAACGCGCCGAGAGCCTCCCCGCGGGCCAGAGGGGGCACGAAGCGGCTCTTCTGCTCGTCGGTCCCGAACGTGAGGATCGGCAGCGTCACGGCGCTCGTGTGCACCGCAACCGTGACGCCCACACCCGCGTCCCCCCGTGAGAGCTCTTCGAGCACGAGGATGTAGGACAGGAAGTCGGCGCCCGCCCCGCCGTACTCCTCCGGGATGCAGACCCCCATCAGGCCGAGCTCGGCGAGCTTCCCGAACAGCTCCTTCGGGAAGCGGTGCTCGCGGTCCCACTCGGCGGCGTGCGGCTCGATCTCGGCGGCCGCGAACTCGCGCGTCAGCGCCTGGATCTCCCGCTGGTCGGATGTGAGCTCGAAGTCCACGCGGCGAGTATATGGCTGTCTTATTATTACATGTCAGTTATAGATAGTAGAGCTTATATGTTATGTTCTATTCATGGGTAGCGCCGATCTCCTGCGCACGGCCCGCCTTCGCGCAGGGCTGACCCAGGCCGAGCTGGGCCGCGCAGTGGGCCGCCCGCAGTCCGCGATCGCACGCTGGGAGGCCGGCCGCGTCCAGCCAAGCCTGGAAACCCTGCGCGAGCTGATCCGCGCCTGTCGCTTGGAGCTGACCTTCGCGCTCGCGAACTACGACGACTCGTACGACGTGCACATCAACGGCCTCCTCGACATGACACCCGAGGAGCGAGTTGCAGATTCCATCAAACGCGAGCACGTGTACTCGCGGATCCGGGGTAAGGCGGTTGCCTGAGTTCCGCTTCGGCGAGATTCTGCGCGTCGCTCACTCGAGCACGACGTGCGCTTCATCGTCATCGGAGCCATCGCAGCAATCGCACAGGGTTACCCGCTCACCACCCAGGACATCGACATCACTCCAGCGCGGGATCCCGACAACCTCGACCGCCTCGCTGCGGCGCTCCGCGAGCTCGACGCCCGCCTTCGCGTGCCGGACGATCAGGCTGGGGTCGAATTCCCGATCGACGCCCAGATGCTCGGGAACACCGAGATGTGGACGCTTCGAACACCCTTTGGCGATCTCGACCTCAGCTATGTGCCGTCAGGAACCACGGGGTATGGAGATCTGCGGCGTGATGCTCGGCTCGAGACGATCGATGGCGTCGAGGTGCAGATCGCCTCGCTCGCGGACATCATCCGCTCCAAGGAAGCGGCGGGCCGGTTCAAGGATCAGGCACAGCTCCCCGCCCTTCGCCGGACACTCGAGCTCGTCCGCGAGCGCGAGCGGCGCGCTCAGTCGTAGCTGTAGAACCCCGCGCCGGACTTGCGCCCGAGCCGCCCCGCCTCGACGTGCTCCCGCAGCAGCGGGCAGGGCGCGTAGCGGTCGTCGCCGAGCCCTTCCTGGAGCACCTCCATGATCGCGACGCAGGTGTCGAGCCCGATCAGGTCGGCGAGCGCGAGCGGGCCCAACGGGTGGTTGAAGCCGAGCTTCGCGATCGTGTCGATCGCCTCGGGCTCGGCGACGCCGTCGTGGAGCGCCCAGACGGCCTCGTTGATGAACGGCATCAGGATCCGGTTCGAGACGAAGCCGGGAAAGTCGTTCGCCACGGCCGGTGTCTTGCCCAGCTCGCGGGCCAGCTCGGTGATCGCCTCGGCAGTCTCGTCGGAGGTGTCGCGGCCCCGGACGACCTCGACCAGCGCCATCACGGGCACCGGGTTGAAGAAGTGCATCCCGATCACGCGGTCCGGGCGACCGGTCGCCGCGGCGAGTGACGCGATCGGTATCGAGGACGTGTTCGAAGCGAAGACCGCGCCTTCCGGGAGCGTCGAGTCGGCACGCCGAAAGACGTCCTCCTTCACATCGGCGTCCTCGACGACGGCCTCGATCATCAAGTCGGCCGGCACGAGGTCCTCGACGGCCTGCACCCGCCCCAGCACCTCGTCCGGGTCGGCCCCGCCCTTCTCCGCCAGCTTGCCGAGGCTCTTGCCCATCGCCTCGATCCCGCGATCGACGGCGCCGGGCTGCTCGTCGTAGAGCGAGACGCGACGGCCCGAGGTCGCCACGACCTGCGCAATCCCTCCACCCATCTGCCCCGCGCCGACTACGAGAACGTGCTCGAAGCTCACGCGCGGGAGGCTACTCGTCGTCCGGGCCGGTTCGCTTCTTGTAGTTGATCGGGATCAGCAGGACGCCGAAGAGCGCGGCCACGAAGACCGCGAGCGAAAGCAGGTTCGGCTCTGCGCGCTCCGCCGGCTTCGGTTGCTCCAGTCTGTGGCAGTCTTCCCCTTCCCCTGGGTCATGGCGACCCGCGCTCGGGAGCGACGGACGGAGAAGCGCCGCACGGATAGGCCTCTGCCCGCCCGGTGCCGAACGACAGCACCAGACAGGCGATGCAGAAAGCGGCCGCGATTCGCGATGCGAACCGCCGGCGCGGCGGCGGGCGCATGAGCGAACCGGATTTCATTACTCCTAGTAGGACCGATTTTTCGTTTACTGGTTGTTAATCGTCGAAAGATCACCCTTTAGGGCTAGGACCTCTCAAAGCCGCTCTGGCTGCGGGATTAGACCTCTATGAGGAGCGCGTCGCCCTGGCCGCCGCCGGAGCAGATCGCCGCGAGGCCGAGCCCGCCGCCGTTGCGACGCAGGTCGTGCACCATCGTCCCGAGAATCCGCGCGCCCGAGGCGCCGATCGGATGCCCGAGCGCAACCGCGCCGCCGTTCACGTTCACGGTCTCCTCGTCGGCGCCGAGCATCTTGGCCGAGTTGAGCACGACCGAGGCGAATGCCTCGTTCAGCTCGACCCGCTCGACGTCGTCGATCTTCTTGCCGGCCTTCTCGAGCGCGATCGCGCCGGCCTTCGCCGGGGTTCGCGCGAGGTAGGCGAAGTCGTCGGCGACGTATCCCTGCGACACGATCGTCGCCAGGACCTCGAGCCCGCGCTCGCGAGCGAACTCCTCGCTCGTCACGATCACTGCCCCGGCTCCGTCGTTGACCCCGGGCGCGTTGCCGGCCGTCGTCGTTCCCTCCGGGTCGAAGACCGGCTTCAGCGCGGCCAGCTTCTCGAGCGACGTGTCGCGCCGCGGCCCTTCGTCGACCGTCGAGGTCTCCCGACCGGGACGATCTCGTCCTTGAACCGGCCCTCGTCGATGGCCTCGATCGCCCGCTCGTGTGACCGGAGAGCCCAGCGGTCCTGCTCCTCGCGTGAGATCCCGAGCTCGCGCGAGACGAAGGAGGCCTGCTCGACCATGTGCCGCTGGTCGAACGACGACGTCAGTCCGTCGTGGGTCATCGAGTCGATGAGCGTGCCGTCCCCGAGCCTGTAGCCGAAGCGCGCCTTGCCGAGGAGGTAGGGCGCATTCGACATCGACTCCATCCCGCCGGTGACGATCACCTGGTGGTCGCCGGCGCGGATCATCGAGTCGGCGATCTCGACAGCTCGGATCGACGACGCGCACACCTTGTTGATCGTGTCGGCGCCGACCTCCTTCGGAATGCCTGCGCCGATCGCGGCCTGACGCGCAGGAGCCTGGCCGGCGCCCGCCTGCAGCACCTGGCCCATGATCACGTACTCGACCTCGCCCGGCTCGAGGCCCGCGCGCTCGAGCGCAGCCTTGATCACGATCGAGCCGAGCTCGGTCGCGGGCTTGTCGGCGAGCCCGCCGCCGAGCTTGCCGAACGGCGTGCGCGCGGTCGAAACGATGACTGAGCGGGTCACGACCTGAGCGTAACAATGCCCCCGTGCCCTACCGAGCGATCGCCAGGCGCGTGCAGGACCTCGGACCGACGCTGGTCATCGGCCTGCTGGTCCTGGCGGCCGGCGGGTGGGTCTTCGGCGCGCTGGCCGAGGAGGTCGCCGAGGACGACACGGGGCTCGACAACCGCATCGCGGACGAGCTGCACGAGCATGCGACGCGACCTCTGACGGAGTTCTTCGAGGCCGTGACGACTCTCGGGAACGGCATCGTCCTCGCCGGGCGTCACCGCGATCGCCGCCTACCTCCTCGCGCGGAGGCGCTACTACGCAGAGGCGGTGCTGATGGTGCTCGCCTATGTCGGCGCGGAGGTCCTCAGCTACTCGCTGAAGCTGGCGTTCCGGCGCGACCGGCCGTTCTTCACCGACCCGCTGGCCACCGTGTCGACCTATTCCTTCCCGAGCGGGCACGCGACGGTCTCGGTGGCGGTCTACGGCGCCCTCTGCCTCGTCCTGCGTCCGCCGGCTGACGGGCCCGGCGCGGCTGGTGTGCCTCGCCGCCGCGGTCCTGCTGGTCTCCCTGATCGGCTTCAGCCGCCTGTACCTCGGTGTGCATTTCCTCTCGGACGTGCTGGCGGGCTTCAGCGTCGGACTGGCCTGGCTCGCGCTGTGCGTCGTCGTGCTCGACCTGCACCACAGACGACGATCGCGTCTTCAGACCTCGCGGTAGCGAGCCTGGACGAAGCAGAAGAGCGCGTAGGCGAGGAGACCCGCGGCGATGCAGCCGAGCAAGAGGTCGCCATGCTCGGCCTGCGCGACCTTCCGCAATGCTCCGTCGAGGCCGATCGCCTCCTCGGGGTCGTACTCCCGGGCGGCCTTCACGAAGAACCAGCCGACCAGGGAGAAGAGCACAGCGCGGACGAGATGGCCGAGCACGCCGATTACGACGTACGAGCGGCGCTCCTCTTGCCCCATCTCCCCCTCCTTCAAGTCCTTGCGGAAACGCTGCGTGACGGCGCGGTAGAGGTTGAACAGCCCGGCCCCGATGAACCCGAGGCCGACCAGGGCGACGAGCCAGCGACCGAGCGGTTGCTCGAGCGCGAACGAGGTCGCTCGATCCTCCTTCTGGCCGCCGCCGCCACCGGAGCCCGGCTCGTCAGCGTTCAGGACGAGTGAGAGACACATGACGAAAAGCCACGTGTAGAGGAGCCCGCGCCCAACGAGCCCGATCCGCTTCAGCCAGCCCTGGTCCTTGCCGCTCTCGAGCTTCTCGCCCAGGTAGGCCTGGGCGAAGCACCAGAGGGCATAGCCGCCGAGCCCGACCGCGAGCGCGCCGAGCAGGAACCGTCCAAGGGTGCTCTCGGCGACGGCCTGCAGGGCGCCCGGCCGGTCCTCGAGCTTGCCCCCGGCGTCGAATGCGACCTTGAACGCCAGCGCGGCGACGATCGCGTACGTGACCCCCTTGGCGACGAGGCCTGCGCGGGCGAGCCCCTGCGTCCAGTCGCTCCGCGCCGCCCGCTTGGTCTGCTGCTTGGCCTCCCCCACCCTCAGGGGCCGATCTTGGCACCCTCGACGACTGGGCTTGGTCTCGAGCCCGAGCTCCTCGGTCAGCCAGGACAGCGTGTCGCGATAGACGGCGACGGTCGGCTCGTGCGTCGCGTTGAACCAGCGGATCTCCTTCGGCTTGCTGGCAGCGCGGTACAGGGCGAGGAGCGCCGCCCGCGGGACGACCTCGTCCCTCCGGCCGTTCTGGAAGCGGAGCTTTGCCGGCGCCGCCTCGCGGATGTGACGCAGGGGATCGACCTCCGTGAGGATCGCCGCAACGTCCGAGCGCACGGCCGGTGGAGCGGCCTTCGTGACCTCGGAGACCGGAGCGGAGCCACCGGAGAGGAAGGCGTAGGCGTCGATCCGGTCCTCGTTGCCGGCCAGGATCGCGCCCGTGCGCGCCCCCGCGCTGTACCCGATGTAGCCGATCTTCTCGTCCTCGACTCCGTGCTCCTCCAGGACGTCGACCGCCCTCCGCAGCTCCTGGACGTTCTTCACGATCAGGTCACGCTCGACCCGAAGCCCCGGTATGCCCTCGGGGAACTGCAGATCCGGGTTGCGGGCGAACGGCGAGTCGACGACCAGCGCCACCGCGCCGCGCCCGGCCAGCCAGGTCGCCTGCACGAGGAGCTGCCGGCGATCCCCGCCCGCCCCGTGCGCGAGGATCACTCCCGGGAACGGGCCCTTGCCCGGAGGCTTGACCAGGTAGGCGGTCACTCGGTCGTCGCCGCCCGGGCTGGCGTAGGAGACGTCGCGGATCTCGATCGGATAGTTGCGGTTGACCCGCCCCTTGTCCTGGAACTCGAGCGAGGCGTCGCGGTCGTAGTCGAAGGGGCCCTGCGCCTCGGGCTTGGAGTCGCCGCCGCAGCCGGCGACGAGGAGGACGAGCATGAGGACGAGGCCGATACGTTTGGGCATCACGGGAGTATGAGCGAAGCGATCCAGATAGCCGGCGCCCTGGCGATCCTCGTCGCCTACGCGCTCGCCCAGTTCGGCGTCATCGACCAGCGGTCGTACCCGTATCTGATCCTGAACCTGCTCGGCGCTGTCGTCCTGGGCGTCATCGCGTGGGTCGAAGCCCTGTGGGGGTTCTTCATCCTCGAGTTCTTCTGGTCGCTCGTTTCCGCCTGGGGACTCGTCGCGCGCCGTCGTACGAAGGCTTAACCGAACCGAATCCCGGGCTTTAAGCGCGGCTTCCTAGGGTGGAGACAACCCCAAGGAGGATTCGAATGCGAAAGATCACGCTCATCTCACTCTCAGTCCTGGCGCTCGCCCTGCTCGCCTTCGCTCCAGGCGCCTTCGCCGGCAGCGACAAGGGCCGCGAGGTCATCAAGCGCGGCAAGTGCTCCGGGCTCCAGCACCTGGAAGCTGAAGACCCATCTGGACGACGGACGCCTCGAGACCGAGTTCGAGGTCGACCAGAACCGCGTCGGCCGCCGGTGGCGGGTCACGCTCGTCCAGAACGGGCGGACCGTGTTCAGCGGCGTCAAGCGGACGGTCGCGCCCGAGCGGCTCGTTCGAGGCTCGCAGGATGCTCTCGAACGCCGCCCGGCGCCGACCGGATCGTCGGCAAGGCCCGCGCGCTCGCGGGCGGCGAGACCTGCACGGGCTCGCTCTCCTTCTAGCCGCGTCCCACCCGCCCGGAAAAGGCCCGCCTCGCGCGGGCCTTTCCTGTTGCAACAGGTCAGGGCTGCCGCTTAGGCGGCTGCGAGTCGACGCGCACGAGGGGCTGAAAGAAGCGAGCCAGCCGCCGAAGAGGTGGGTACCGCCGGAGCCACAACGCCCGCTCCCCTTCTCTCGGTACATCGGGCTGTGCGTCGAAGGCCGACCCGGGGCTCCCCTTCAGCACCCACGACGCGAGCACCCACCCCAACTCGCCGATAAACCCGATGCCGGCCACGGCAATCGCGAGCGCTCGACCCGCTCCGATCTCACCCGGCGGGACGAGCGCCAGGACGAGCCCGGCGAGCAGCAGGAGGATCGCGATCCGGTACCACCGATTGAGGCGTCTCACCCAGATTCGGAAGCCCTGGCTGTGTAAGCGCTGAAGGGCAACCTTGCGCTCGGGTGGGTAGTGGGGCCGCCAGGTCTCGATGTCCTGAGGTGTGATCGCATACTGCCGCGCCCAGAACGAGCACTGGACGGCGGTGATGAAGGAGACGCCCGCCGCCAGGAACAGAGTCAGGACGGCGCTCGGCCAGCGGAAGTGCTCCGGGGCTGGCAGAACGAGACCGACTAGCGCGAAACTGAAACCGGCGAGAAGCGGGGCCGCGACTGAGCCCGTAGCGTCAGCGGCAGAGGCAAAGCCGAACGGAAACGGCGCATCCCACTCCTCCGGCACGGCCCGGCGCCGACCGCTCTAGGGCCAGCCAGGCTCTTGGTCGGGATCCGGCGGGCTCGCCGGAGGCGGAACCTCCACGGGCGGCTCCCAGGCCGGCTCAGGCGTCTCGTCGGGAGGCGAGGGAGCCGGCTCGGGCTCCCAGTCTGGCTCAGGAGGCGATTCTGCTTGAACTACGACGTCCACGATGTCGATCGTAATCCGCGCGTCTCGGCAAGACAACTACGCCAACCGCCACAATTTCCGGCATGAGCACGACTCTGGCTCCCGCGGAGGTCGAGGTCGAGCAGCCGGACTCCGCCGACGAGCGCGAGTACGACCGGCCCTGGGTCGTGATCGTCTGGAACGACCCGATCAACCTCATGTCCTACGTGACGCTCGTCCTCCAGAAGCTCTTCGGCTACAACCTCGCGCGGGCGACGAAGCTCATGCTCCAGGTGCACAACGAGGGCAAGGCCGTCGTCTCGAGCGGCAGCCGCGAGAAGTCGGAGCACGACGTGGCCCGGCTGCACGCCCACGGCCTCTGGGCGACGATGCGACAGGACTGACGATGTTGTTCTCGAGACAAATCGTGAAGAGACGCGACGGCCGGTTCGGGCTACGGCTCGGCGAGGGCGAGCGCATGCTCCTGCGCTCCCTGTACGACGACCTGGCCGACCTGCTCGTCGACCCTGACGACCCCGCCGTCCGCCGGCTCTTCCCCCCGGCGCATGCCGATCCGGAGAGCGAGGAGCAGTATCGGCTCCTCGTGCGCGACCAGCTCGTCTCGGGCCGTGCGGAAGCTCTCGACATCGTGCGCGCCACGCTCTCCGAGAAGACCCTGAGCGCGGAGGAAGCCGACGCGTGGCTTCGGGGCCTGAACGACCTGCGGCTCGTGCTCGGCACCCGCCTCGACGTCACCGAGGAGACCGACTTCGAGCGCGAGGTCGACTCCAGCGAGCGCGGGCGGCAGCTCGCCGTCTACGCCTACCTCACGTGGCTCCAAGAGCAGTTCGTCGAGGCGCTCTCGCCCTGAAAGCGGACGCTAGCTGCCGTGCCAGGAGTCCCAGAGCGCGGCATAGGAGCCCTCCTGCTCCACGAGCTCGTCGTGCGTTCCCAGCTCCGAGAGGAGGCCCGCCTCGACGACGGCCACGCGATCGGCATCGTGCGCCGTGTGCAGTCGGTGCGCGATCGCAACCACGGTCCTGCCCCGTAGGACGGAGGCGAGCGAGCGCTCGAGGTGCCGCGCCGCGCGCGGGTCGAGGAGCGAGGTCGCCTCGTCCAGAACGAGCGTGTGCGGGTCGGCGAGCACGAGCCGCGCGAGCGCGACCTGCTGCGCCTGCGCCGGAGTCAGCGGGTAGCCGCCCGCGCCGACCACGGTCTCCATCCCCTCGGGGAGCGCCTCCGTCCACTCCAGGGCATCGACCGCGCGCAGTGCCTGCTCCAGCTGCTCGTCGGACGAGCCCGGCCGGGCCAGCCGGAGATTCTCGGCGAGCGTCCCGACGAACACGTGCTGCTCCTGCGTGACGAGCGCCACCTCCCTGCGCAGCGAGTCGAGCGGAAGGTCGACGAGGCGGACGCCGCCGACCTCGACGCGCCCCTCCCGCGGCGGATGGATGCCCGCTAGCAAGCGGCCCAGGGTCGACTTCCCGGCGCCCGAGGGCCCGACGACCGCTACCCGCTCGCCCGGCTCCAGGTCGAGATCGATCCCGTGGAGCACGTCGCGGTCGGCGACGTATGCGTAGCGCACGTCCTGGGCGGCCAGCCGCTCGTCCTCGGGCTCGTCGTCCGTAGCCGTCCGGTCGGGAGGCACGCGGGCGATCCCCACCAGGCGGGCGAACGAGGTCGCGCCGACCTGGATCTCGTCGAGCCAGGAGACGAGCCGGTCGACCGGGTCGGCCAGCTGCACGACGTAGAGGGCGATCGCCGTCACCTCGCCGATCGACGCATGCCCCGTGGAGACGAGCCAGCCACCCCACGCCAGCGACGTCGCCACCGGCAGCACGTACGAGAACTCCGCGGTCGGGAACCAGATCGTGCGCAGGCGCAGCGTGCGCCGCTCGGCGCGAAAAGCCTCCTCCAGGTCCTCGTCGATGCGCCGCACGCGCTCCTCGCGCAGGCCGAGCGCCTCGATCGTGCGGCCGCCCTCGACCGTCTCCCCGACGGTGCCGGCGAGCGTCGCGTACGACGCGCGCTCCCAGAGGTACGCGGCCGGAGCACGCCGCAGGTACCAGCGAGTCCCGATGTAGAGAGCCGGGGCACCGGCGATACAGGGCAGCGCAGCGAGCGGATTGACCCAGACGGCCGCAGCCACCGTCAGGACCGTCGTCACGGCTGCGATCAGCGTCTCCGGAATCGCGAAGCGAATCGTGCGCGCGAGGGAGTCGACATCGGCGGTCGTGCGCGACACGAGGTCGCCGGTGCCCGCGCGCTCGACGGTCGAGAGCGGCAGGGCGAGCACGCGGCGCATGAAGTCCTCCCGCAACTCGGCGAAGATCTGCTCGGAGAGGACGAACGAGGCGCGGCGGGCCAGCCAGGTGAGGATCGTCTGCGCGATCAGGAAGACGGCCAGCACGACCACGAGCTTGTCGACGTACCCAGTTGTAGTTCCCTGCTGGACCGCGTCGACCAGGCGGCCGAGCAGCGGCGGCCCGGCGAGGCCGGCGGTGGCCGCCATGGCGTGGAGGCCGACGACGCCCAGGAGCGCTCGCTTGTGGCGAGTGCCGAGAATCCGGGCCTGCCGGCGCAGCTCCGGCCCGTCCGCGATCGGCAGCAGCTCGCTCACAGGTCCACCCCGCGCGTGACCGTGTCGCGGTAACCGGGATTCGTGCTCAGGAGCTCGCGGTGGCTGCCCTCGGCGACGACGCGCCCTCCTTCGACCAGCACGACCCGGTCGGCCTGGTCGAGCATGAGCGGGCTCGTGGTCACGATCACCGTCGTGCGCCCCGCACGCGCGTAGTGGAGACGCCGCGCGATTCGGGCCTCGGTATGCGCGTCGACGGCGCTCGTCGGCTCGACGAGGACGAGGATCTCTGCACCCGACAGCAGCGCGCGTGTGAGGACGAGCCGCTGCCGCTGGCCTCCCGAGAACGAACGGGCGCGCTCGTCGACCGCGGTGCCGAGGCCCTCCGGAAGCGCCTCGAGGACGTCGTCGGCATCCGCGACGCCGACCGCGGCGAGGATCTCGTCGTCGTCGGCGGCCCGGCCCCACGGGTCGAGCTCCGAACGCAGCTTCCCGGAGAAGAGCACGGGGTCGGCCTCACTGACCACGATCCGTCGCCGGACGGCGTCCGTGTGCAGGTCGGCGAGCTCCACGTCCCCGAGCACGACGCTGTCGCCGTCGCGGTCGCCGAAGCGGCCGAGCCGGTCGGCGATCGCAGCCGCCTCGTCGGGATCCGCCGAGACCAGGCAAGTGAACGAGCCGGGCTCGACGACGAGGCCCGAGCGCGCATCGGCCAAGGGCACTCCCGGCGGAGGCTCGTCGGCCGGGGCCTCCGGCTCCGCGACGTCACGCTCGACGGAGAGGACCTCCAGCATCCGGCCGGCACCGACGTACGCCCGCGTCATCTTGTCGACAGCCTCGGCCGCCGTTCGGAGGGGGATCACGAGAAAAGCTGCGTAGCCGTAGAAGGCGATCAGCTCGCCCGGCTCGATCTTCCCCGAGACGGCGAAGCGCGCCCCGAGCCACGTGACGAGCACGACGAAGAGCCCCGGCACGAAGACCTGCGCAGCATCGAGAGTCGACTGCGGCAGGGCGACGCGGACCCCGGCGAGCCGCACCTCCTGGGAGCGGCGCCGGTACCGGTCGAGGAACTCCGGCTCGCCGCCGATCCCTCGCAGCACGCGGAGCCCGGCTGCCGTGTCGGCGCCGAGGGCGGTGAGCTTCCCGACCTCCTCGCGCTGCTCCGCCTGCCGGGCCTGGAGCGGCTTGATCACGGTGCCGACCAGGAGCACGAGCACCGGCACACCGACCAGGACGACGAGGCCGAGCACGACGGACGACGACAGCAAGATGAACGCGACGACGACGTACGAGACGAACGCGCCGGCCAGCCGGGCCGTGATGTCGAACGCGCCGCCGGCGCGCATCGCATCGTTCGACACCGTGGCGACGACCTCGCCGGTCGACAGCCGGCCACGAACCGCCGGGCCGGCGCGCGAGGCGTGATGACCGACGACCTGCGCGAGTCGGAACGAGGCCTGGAGCCAGTTGAAGACCGCGAACCGGTGCCGCATGATCCCGGCGAACGCCTGGGTCGCACCGAGGCCGAGCAGGACGAGCGTCCAGAGCGCCAGAGCGTGGTTGTCGTGCTCGATGATCCCGACCTGAATCGCGCGGCCGATCGTGAACGGCATCAGCGCCTGGGAGACCATCCAGAGGATCCCGAAGAAGATCCCGGCGGCGATGGTCAGAAGCTGGTGGCGGCCGACCCAGAGGAGCAGACGGGCGGGCGATCGCGTGTCCGGCACGCCGGGGTCGTCCGTGGGCAGGCGGATTCGGCCGCGGTTGAGCCAGCGGCGAGGGGCGTTCACAGCTACGGAATCGCTCTGGTCCATGGGTTCGAGCGGGACAGCGTCCCGCCGTGATCGTAGAGATAGCCGCGCGTCTACTTGACGACGCGTAAAGGAAACGGGAGACCCCGCTCCGCAGGGTCTCCCGCTCGTGTCCTGCTACTGGCCGGGCTTCTCCCCGCTCTCGAGCAGCGTCTTCAGGTCGCTGAGGATCCAGCTCCAGCCGCCGCCACCCTCGTGGATCCGGGCGACGCTGGCGACCTGGTCGGCCGTGATCGGCGCGTTCTCCAGCTCGTGCGTCACGGTGAGCCTCGTGAAGCCCCCGTCGTCCTCCTCGATGTCGAAGGTGACCCGCGTTGGCCCCTCCGCCTTGATCTCCTCGTCCCAGAGGGCGCGCCACGTTTGGACGAGCTTGCGCGGCGGATCGGCCTCCAGGACCTCGCCGTCGACGACGAGCTCCGGCATGCCCATCGACTGCATCTCCTCGTTCGCGCGTGCCTGGTACTTGCCGCCGGGCCGCAGGTCGTAGTCGGCGATTCCCCGGTAGCCGTACTTCGCCGTCCACTCGGGCTTCGTGATCGCGTCCCAGATCGCCTCGGGAGTGGCCTTGATGTAGATCCGGTAGACCTGCGTTGCAGTCTCCGTAGCAGTAGTCATGCAGTCTCCTTCTCCAGTTGGGTCTTGAGGTCCGCGAGCGCCGACACCTGGCGCTCCGTGTACTTGTCGATCCACCGGTCGTGGATCAGCCGGATCGGCACGGGATTCAGGAAGTGGAGCTTCTCCCGGCCCGACCGGCGTGCGACGACGAGACCCGCGTCTTCGAGGACACGCAGGTGCTTCATGACGCCGAAGCGGGTCATCTCCAGCTCGGACTCGAGCTCCGTGAGCGTACGGCCGTCACGCACGAAGAGCCGGTCGAGCAGGAAGCGGCGCGTCGGGTCGGCGAGCGCCTTGAACACACGGTCGTCGTCGGTCACGGCTCAATAATAGGTGACCATACGGTCACATGTCAAGCTGGGATCCCGCCCCGGGAACGCGAAGGGAGGGCCCCGGTCCTGCGAGCCCTCCCCAGCGAATCAGTTCTGTGGTGCTACTAGACGGTGACGCCGTTGCTGTGCGTCACGACCGTGCCGCTCGTGATCTTGGGCGGATTCGGGAACGCGCTCTGAAGGTCCTCGTCGCGGATCCAGCTCTCGGCGACCTTCGTCGACTCGTCAGCCTGCTCGGACGTCTCGTAGATCCCGAGTGAGCTCCAGATGCCGTTGCCGGCCTCGATCAGGTAGTAGCCCTTGAAGCCCTCGAGCTCGCTCAGCTTGGGGACGAGGGTCTCGTTGACCTTGTCGGTCAGCTCGACGACGCGATTCTGGTCCACACCGTCGTAGCGGCGAATGGTCGCATGCATGTGATGCTCCTTCTGTTCATCTCACAGGGCAGGGAGCCCAAACGAACTCCTGCTGCGCTCAGGCAACGTGTGACAGACGAAGAGGAAGGAACGTGCAGAGCCTCGGCGGCTACAACGCTAGAGCCGAACGCGATGGAGTCAACGTAGCAGCGATCCGAGCAACGTGTCGAAAAGCCTCTGGTTTGAGTCGGAGAGCCAGGCCCCGACTACGTTTAGCGTATCGACGCCGTGCCCGAAGAGACGATCATCCGCGAGCTCCGCAAGGACGACGTCACGGCGATCGTTGAGTTTTCGCTGCGCGCCTGGGAACCCGTCTTCGCGTCACTACGGCAGGTCCTAGGCGACGACATCTTCCTCCGCTTGCACGCAGACTGGAAGGAAGACCAGGCTGAGGCGGTCCGATCCGCCTGCACGAACGAGGAGCGGGACGTGTTCGTCGCGGTCACGGACGAACGGCCGATCGGATTCGTCGCGATCGCCCTGAACGCCTTTCATGAGGGGATGGGCGCGATCGACATCATCGGCGTCGACCCCGACTATCAAAGGCGCGGCATCAGCTCGCGGCTCACCGAGTTCGCGGCTGAGCACATGCGCAGCCGTGGCATGGACATCGCCGTCGTGGAAACCGGCGGCGACCCGGGACACCAACCTGCGCGGGCGGCTTACGAGGCAGCGGGGTTCACGCTCCTGCCCATCGCCCGTTACTTCCGGCTACTCGACTAAGAGGGCCGAGTCGTACGGCGTCGCGGGCATCTCGGGCGGATTCGAGCGGAACGCACGATTTCTCCTTTACCAAGCGCCTACCGACGCCGATAGGAGGGCTATGAGACAGGTACACGTCGTCGCAACCTGGCGGTCGGAGCACGTTGTCGCGCTGGGGGACGAGGACGGCCTCGAGAACCTCGTAGAGGTGCTGCAGGCGCAATCGAACGTGAAGCTCGTCGGCTACACAACTCAACCGCTCGACGACGCCGTGGATGCGGCGATCGACGAGCTACTCGACCAGTAGCCCGCCCGCTCCCACTGTGACGCTGGCCGGTACGGGCTTTCATCCGGATCGGATGACGCGTTGTCGCGAACAGCCGGATAGCTTGCTGATGGAGCCCCATGGAGCTATTTGGGCGCTCAGGGAGCAATGCGTCCGCCCTGCGCCGGTCGCCCAAGGAAGGTGAGGAAACCCATGGCATCTACTAGCGAAGCGCCAGTCGATCTCTATATCGCGGCCTACCCCGATCCGGACGCCGCCCGGGGCGACTGGGACGCCATCAAGGAGCTCGCCAAGGACGACGCGATCAAAGTCGAGGGTCTCATTCTCGTCAGCCGCCGCGCTGACGGGAAGATCCACGTCGACGACGACTTCCACGAGACCAGCAAGGGCGCCACTTGGGGCGCGGTCGGAGGCGCAGTCGTCGGGCTGATCTTCCCGCCTGCCCTGCTTGCCAGCGCAGCGGTCGGCGCGGGTATCGGAGCGGGCGCCGGCGCCCTGGTGTCGCACGCCCGGAAAGAGGAGATCAAGGACGACGTGGAAGAGACGCTGCCGCTCAACAGCTCCGCCATCGTGGCGGTCTTCGAGGAGCAGTGGGCGGACGACATCGACAAGGCAATCTCCAACGCCAGCAACGTCACGAAGGAGAAGATCGACACGGACAGCGCAGACCAGGTCAAGGCGGCTGCAAGCAAGAACTAATTGGCAGGAGCTAGCGCAGGGCCGTTGACTTGTGCACGACCCAGCCGAGGCCGGCGCCTGGCTGATCTGCGAGGTGGCGTAGGTCCTCAAGCCCCGCGCGCAACTCCTCCTCGGCGACGCCGGGCAGTTCGCGCGATCGCGCTGAGCGCGCTCTCCAACACGTCGGCCGCGTACTGCGCCTCGCGAGACAGGTCCTCGCCCTGCCACCAGAACGGCCGCTCGCCGTCGTCGACCTCGCGGAAGCCGGCTTCGCGGAGCCAGCCGGGCAACCGCGTGCCGGCGTCGCTCCAGCCCGAGGCTGCCATGCCCTGGACCATCGCGCTGAACAAGGACTCGATCGCAGGCGTCGACGGCTCGGCATGAGCCGTCGAGTAGTCGACCTCGATCGCGGTGATGGCACCGCCGGCAACGAGGACGCGCCGAGCCTCGCGCAGCGTCGCGTGCGGATCGGCGATGTGCTCCAGGAACCACATCATCCAGACGTGGTCGAACGACTCGTCCCCGAACGGGAGCGCGAGCGCATCGGCTTGCAGGAGGGTTGCTTCGACTCCGGACCGCTCGAGGTGGCCCCGGGCGAACTCGAGCTGCTTCGGCTCGATGTCGACGCCCGTCAGGCTGACGCCGGGAAATTCCTGCCCGAGCACCGCCAGTACCGCACCCACGCCGGTGCCGACCTCGAGCAGCCGCGTCCCGGGCTCGAGCTGAGTGCCGTCGCGGATCAGCCGGTGGCGCCAGTGCTCCGCCTGCACCACGAGCCGTTCCTGCTCGGGCGTCCCGTAGCCGTGCACGTACTGGGTCATCGTTCTGCATGATTGCTGAGGCCATGAGCCCCTCGCGTTACGACGCCATCGTGATCGGCGCCGGGCACAACGGGCTGGTGACCGCGTGCTACCTCGCGCGCGCCGGGCTGCGCGTGCTCGTCCTCGAGCGGCGCTACGTCGTCGGCGGCGCCTGCGTCACCGAGGAGACGTTCCCCGGCTTCAAGGTCTCCACCGCCGCCTACGTCAACAGCCTCTTCCACACGGCGATCGTCCGCGATCTGAAGCTGGCCGCCTACGGCTACGAGGTCCTCGCCCGAGACCCCTCGTCGTTCACGCCGTTCCCCGACGGCCGCTCGCTGCTGATGGGCCCCGACGCCGAGCTGACCCGCAAGGAGATCGCCAAGTTCAGCGCGCGCGACGCCGAGCGCTATCCGCAGTACGAGGCGATGCTCGAGCGGGTGGCGGCGGTGGTCGAGCCCACGCTCACGATGGCGCCGCCCGATCTGCTGAGGCCGCGACATCGGCGACCTCCGGACGCTGCTCTCGCTGGGACGCGCCTTCCGGCGGCTGGGCGACGGTGCCGGCGAGGCGGTGGAGATCCTCACCGGCGCCGCGCGCCCGATCCTCGACCGCTGGTTCGAGTCCGAGGAGCTCAAGGCGACGCTGGCGACCGACGCGATCATCGGCGCGATGGCGAGCCCGTCGATGCCGGGCACCGCCTACGTGCTCTTCCATCACGTCATGGGCGAGGCCGGCGGCGCGCAGAGGCGTGTGGGGCTACGTGCGCGGCGGCATGGGCGGGATCACGCAGGCGTTGGCCGCGGCCGCCCGCGACCTCGGCGCCGACATCCGCTGCGACGCCGAGGTGGCACGCATCCTCGTGCGCGACGGCCAGGCCGCCGGCGTCGCGCTGGCCGGCGGCGACGAGTTCTACGCGCCGGTCGTGGCCAGCAACGCCGACGCCCACGTGACGTTTCTGAACCTGCTCGACCGAGACGTGCTCCCGCAGGCGTTCGTGGCCGACGTCGAGCGGATCAGCTACGCCAGCGCCTCGCTGAAGATCAACGTCGCGCTGGCCGAGCTGCCGAGCTTCCGGGCGCTGCCGGGCACGGAGCCGGGCCCCCAGCATCGCGGCACGATCCACATCTGTCCGGACCAGGACTACATCGAGCGCGCCTTCGACGACGCCAAGTACGGCCGGCCCTCCGCGGAGCCGGTGCTCGAGTGCACGATTCCCTCGGTGGTCGACCCGACGGTCGCGCCGCCCGGCCGTCATCTGATGTCGATGTTCGTGCAGTACGCGCCGTACGACCTTCGCGATGGCTCCTGGGACGACCAGCGCGAAGCTTTCGCCGATCGCTGCTTCGACCTGCTGGACGAGTACGCGCCGAACTTCAAGCGATCGGTGATCGGACCGCCAGGTGCTGACGCCGCTCGACCTCGAGCGCGTTTTCAACCTCACCGGCGGCAACATCTTCCAGGGAGCGATGACTCCCGGTCAGCTCTTCGCCTTCCGTCCGGTGCCCGGCTACGCGCGCTACCGGACGCCGATCCGCGGCCTGTACCTCTGCGGCGCGGCCGCCCACCCCGGCGGCGGCGTGATGGGCACGCCCGGCCTCAACGCCGCCCGCGAGATCTTGGCTCAGCGCCGCTTCCGTGCACTCGGCAGCCGGCGCGCGAAGAAACGCAGATCGACCCCGCCGGCCGGAGACACCCGCGTGAGCGCCTAGCCGGAAGACCCGGTTGGTACGCCGACCCCGGTGACGCCCGGGCGCGTCCACTGGGGCACCGGTCGACCGCCCTTTCTGGGCCCCATCGGCGCACCGTGCTCGTCGGTGCGCATGACGGAGTGGGTCGGGAGCTGCGGCCACCCCTCGGGCGAGTCCTCCCACTCCTCCCGCCGCCCGTAGGCGGTCAAGTCGAGCAGCCCGAACGAGGGGCTCATCACCTCGTCGCCCCGGCCGGTCGTCCAGTACGTCAGGTAGATCTTGTCCTCCCGCCGCAGGTAGCAGGAGATCCGGCCTGCGACGCCCACGGTGGGGTCGTCGAGGTGGGCGATGGAGTACCACGGCGCCGTGTAGCCCATGAAGTCGCGGAAGGCCGCGATCTCCTCGTATGGCCCGTCGCCGAGGATGGCGAAGGTGATCCCGTTGGCGTTGAGGTAGGCCGCGTCGGCGGCGTGCTGCATCGGCCAGGAGTTCCTGGTGCAGCCCTCGCACTGCCACTCCCACGGCTTCCCGTCGTGGAACATGTGGCTGTAGACGACCAGCTCGTCGCGCCCCTCGAAGACATCGCCGAACGGGACCGGGCCGTCGGGGCCGATGACGGTGGTGTCGGGCGGCACCTCTGTCATGGGCAGCCGGCGCCGGGCCGCGGCGATCGCGTCGCCCTCGCGGGTGTGTGCCTTCTCGCGCTTGCGCAGCTCGAGGAGCTGTCGCTCGAAGTCGTCGTGGTCGGTGACGGTCGGGGCTGGCGTGGTCAGTCCGGGTACTCGTCCTTCCGCCAAGCGCGGGGCTCGGCGGGTTGATCCTTCGGCGTTCGGGCGAGCAGGAAGTCGTAGTACGGCGCGACGAACGGATCGGGCGCCGCCACCATGTAGGTGTGGTAAACGGTCCCGTTCTCGCGCGCGAAGGCGATCCAGCTCGGATTTTCGCGCATCCCGTCCTTGAGCTCGGCGCCGACCTGGCCTGACCACTCCTGGAGCCAGTCGGGCGGGTTGTCGAGCGTCTCCTTGATCTCGGGGATCTGCTGCGCCTGCTCCTCGGTCAGCGCAAGGCCGAAGTCGAAGGCGAAGTCGGTGTTGTAGGTCGAGACGTAGGGGAACTGCCAGCCCATCCGCTGCTTGTACGCGGTCAGCCGCTCGATCGGCGCCCGCGAGAAGCAGAGCAGCGTGACGTCGCGGTGGTTCAGATGGATGAGCGAGCCGTCGAGCCCGTCGCCCAAGTTGGTGCAGCCGGGGCAGGCGCCGTTCGTGTAGTCGGGGCCGAACATGATGTTGTAGGCGAGTAGCTGCGATCGTCCGTCGAAGAGCTCGGCGAGGGTCTTCTTGCCGTCCTGGGTGTCGAACTCGTATTCCTTCTCGACGGGGACCCAGGGGAGATCGCGACGCTTGCTCTTGATCTCCTCGTTTCGCTCCGCCTGCTCGGCCTCGAGCTTGGCGAGCTCGTCCCGGGCCGCCTGCCATTCCTCGCGGGTTCCGATCGTGTGTTCAGGCATCTCATCTCCCTCCAGTCGGACTCGAAGACTCCCGTCCAGCCGAATCAATCGTCGCATCGGACGCTACCGGGATCACGAAATCAGACCCGCGGGGATCCGGACACTCATCGCGCGGCCGTGCACAAGAAGCGAAAGGCGCCGTTTCCAGCGCCTTTCGCAGTAGCGGGGGCAGGATTTGAACCTGCGACCTCCGGGTTATGAGCCCGGCGAGCTACCTGACTGCTCCACCCCGCGTCGCTTTCTCAAGTATGCCAAACCAGCGCGCGGCGCCGGATCTTGGGGATTTCCATGACCATGAAACCCGCTGCGAGCACGGCGATCCCGGCCAGCGCGTCGAAGATGAAGTGGTTCCCGGTGACCACGATCGTCAGCATCACGACCACCGGATAGACGACCCCGAGCACGCGCCACGCCGGCTGCTTGGCGTACCGAACCAGGCCCACGCCCACGCCGACCGCCCAGCCGGCATGCAGGCTCGGCACGGCTGCGACCGGATTGGAGAAAGCCGACGCGTGGGGCGAGCCGATGTCGACGTCCCAGAAGACGCGGAGCGTGTCCATGATCCCGAGGTCGCCGACGACACGCGGCGGCGCCGTCGGGAACCACCAGTGGATGACGACCGCGATCGCGGTCGCAGCGATGAACCCGTTACGGAAGCTGCGGAAGCCCTCGCTCGACGACCGGTAGAGCCACAGGAAGAACACACCGGTCAGCACGAAGTGACCGACGAAGTAGAAGACGTTCATCGCCTCGACCAGCTCGGGCACGCCGAGGAACGCGCGCTGGAGCGACTGCTCCCAGCGCAAACGAGAGCCCACGCTCGAGCTCGGCGATGCGTTCCGCGTTCGCGATCGCGGCGGCCCAATCGGGCTCGATGAGGCTGCGCGCGGTCTCGTAGACCCCTAGCGCCACCAGTACGATGGCAGTCTGCTTGAAGCCGTCGTGGCGCTCGAACGCGGCCCATGCGCGTCGCATGCAACCGATTGTAAGCCCACGGTTCCAAGTCGCAGAACCGCTGGAAACTGACTCTTTCTGATGCGAGTAGCCGCAATCGACCAAGGCACGAACACCACGCGACTCCTCGTCGCGGACGTCGACGGGAGCCAGATCGACGAGGTGGTGAAGCGGACGCGCATCACCCGGCTCGGGGAAGGGGTCGATACGCGCCACCAACTCCTGCCCGTGCCGATCGCGCGTGTGCGGAACTGCCTGACCGAGTACCGGCGCGAGCTGGAGTCACTCGGCGCCGAGCGCACGCTCCTCGTGGCGACGAGCGCCGTCCGTGACGCGGAGAACGGCGAAGCGTTCCTCGGCGAGATCGAGTGGAGCTACGGGTTCACGACGCGGCTCCTCTCCGGAGACGAGGAGGCCGAGCTCACGTTGCGCGGAGTCGGCGAGACCGGCGACTCGACGGTGGTCGTGGACATCGGCGGCGGTTCGACCGAGCTGATCGGCAGCGACCAGCGGGTGAGCCTCGACATCGGTTCCGTGCGCCTGACCGAGCGCCATCTCCCCTCAGATCCGCCGACAGAGACGGAGCTCGAGGCCTGCGCCGCGGCCGTGCGCAGCGTGCTGCCGGACGGGCCACGCCCGGAGCGGGCGATCGGCGTCGCCGGCACGATCACGTCGCTGGCGGCCCTCGACCTCGGGCTCGCGGAGTACGACCCGGAGCGCGTCCACGGTCACAGGCTGACCCTCGACGGCGTGCAGCAGCAGCTGTCCCGGCTCGCCTCCATGCCGCTGGCCGAGCGACGCGAGGTGCCGGCGCTCGATCCCGATCGTGCGCCGGTGATCGTCGCCGGCGCGGTCATCCTGCACGAGGTGCTCGCCCACTTCGGGCTCGAAGAGATCGAGGCGAGCGAGCGCGACATCCTGCACGGCGCCGCGCTCGAGGCCGCCGCCCTGCCGGAGCCGGTCGAAGGCGACGCCCCGCCCGGCGCCTACACCTGCTGCTGACGCACCGCGCGACGCTGCAAGGCTCGCGTGCCAACTCCGATCAGAAGCGCCAGAGCGAGGACCGCTGCGATGAACGCGTAGAAGAAGCCCTGCAGCGACTCGCCGCAGTCGTACATTGTGGAGTCGCAGTTGGAGTCGGGAGTCAGCGCGAGAACTGCGGCCAGCAAGACGACTGGAACGAGCGCGATCCACCAGCGCGGGACGAGGTAGCCGAGCAAGCCGGCGACGCAGCAGGCTGCAATGGCCTGGGGTTGCCAGACCGCGCTCTCGTTGATGCCGAGGGCCAGTGCGTAGAGGGCGGCCGTGCCCACAACGAGCGGCCAGACGACACCGCCAGATCGCGGTTCACGCCTCCGGCTGACCGCGACGGCTCCGGCGAGCAGCGCCGTCACCGCGACAACGACCGCCGCGGCCAGGGCGAGTCGAATCCCGAGTCGCGCGTCGTTGTAGATCGCGTCCGAGGGAGTGCGAATCTCGGAGCCGATGACCCACCCTGCGGCGAGCGCGGCGACACAAGCAAGCCCACAGGCGACCGGGAGCAGTCGGTGGAGAGGGCGGCGGACGCTCCAGATGCCCGCTCCGATGCCCAGGAAGACCGCGAGGAGAACGACCGCGGCGACCTTGCCCTCGAGCTCCCATCCGCTCAGCGTGAGGATGAGCGAATCGGAGTCGCGGAGACGGTCGCCGTTCGGCCCGTCGAGCTCCTCGTGGGCGAACCACGGCGCGAAGGTCGCCGCGAATAGCGCGAGCGCCGAGGCCGACAGCGCGCCGCCGAGAAGCCGGCTACTCAACCTCGGGCTGAGGCTCGTCCTCGGCCAGGCGCCGCTGCAGGAGCTCGCGCGAGAGGACGCCGACGAGCCTCCCGCCGTCGACGACGGGCACACGCTCGGCGTCGTGCTCCTCGAGGAAGCGGAAAGCCTCCTCGACCGGCATGTCCGCTTCGATCGTCCAGTGCGGCTCCTCGGCGATCTCGGCGAGCGGCGTCGCGCCCGGATCCCGGCCGGTCGCGACCACCTCGCGGACGAGCGTCTTCCGCGTCACCACCCCGACCAGCCGGCCGTCGTCGCACACGAACACGGCCCGCACCTCGGGACGCGAGAGCGCCTCACCCGCCTCCTGTGCGGTCGCGTCCGCATTGCACACCCGCGGGTCGGTGATCATCGCCTCGCGGACGACCGTCACGGGTAGATCCCTCGAGAGGCGAGCGCGCCCGCAACTTCTCTGATCCCGCCGACGAGCGCTGCGCTGCGCAGCGTCAGCGCTCTTCTGCTCCGCTAGCTCCCAGACCCGGTCGAACGCGTCGTTCAGCTTCTCGGCGAGGCGAGCTCGGATCTCGTCTCGCGTCCAGAAGAGCCGACCGAGGTCCTGGACCCACTCGAAGTAGGAGACGGTGACGCCGCCCGCGTTCGTGAGCACATCGGGAAGGACGATGATCCCGCGGTCGGCGAGGATCGCGTCCGCGTCGAACGACGTAGGCCCGTTCGCCCCCTCGGCGATCATCTTCGTCGTGATCCGGCCTGCGTTCTCGGACGTGATCTGATCCTCCAGCGCGGCCAGGACGAGGATGTCGCACGGGATCTCGAGTAGCTGCTCGTTCGACACGTGCATGGCCTGGTACTCGGCGAGCGAGCCGTGCTCGGCGACCCAGGCGGTTACATGGGCGAGGTCGAGGCCGTTCACGTCGTGGATCGCCCCGGAGATATCCGAGACGGCCACCACCTTGGCTCCGCGAGAGGCGATCTCGCGCGCAGCGACGCCGCCGACGTTCCCGAAACCCTGGACGACGAAGCGCTGCTCGGCGAACGGCCATCCGAGGCGCTGGCACGCGCGCTCGATCACCATCACGACGCCGGCACCGGTCGCCTCGCTGCGAAAGACCGAGCCGCCGATCGAGACCGGCTTCCCGGTGACGATCTCGGGCACCGCGTACCCCATCTGCATCGAGTACGTGTCCATCATCCAGGCCATCGTCTGCTCGTTCGTGGCCATGTCAGGAGCAGGGATGTCGGACTGTGGGCCGATGAACCGCAGCAGCTCCGACGTGTAGCGCCGGGTCAGGCGTTGCACCTCGCCGGGCGACATCTCCCGGGGTGTGCAGCGAACGCCGCCCTTCGCGCCGCCGTACGGCAGTCGGAGGAGCGCGCACTTCCAGGTCATCCACATCGCGAGTGCAGCGCACTCGCCGAGGGACACGTGGTAGTCGTAGCGGATGCCGCCCTTGGTCGGGCCGAGCACGCTCGAGTGCTGGACGCGGTAGGCCGGGAAGACGCGCCACGAGTCGTCGTCCATCCGCACCGGGACGCTGACCATCAGCGCGCGCTCGGGGTTGCGCAAACGCTCGGCGATCCCCGGATCGATCTCCGGAGCATGGGTCAGCGCCTCCTCGAACTGGGCTACGGCTGTGCGAAAGAGCGGCGTATCCCACTCGAGGGGCGGCTGATCGACCGTTACCTCGTCGACCTTGGCCACGGCTGCAGTCTATTTCCGGCTCACGAGCAGGGTCAGATCGCCCTCGACGCGCTCGACGACGACCTCGTCTCCGACGTCCGCTCCTTCGGGGCAGGTAGCGCGCCAGACCTCGCCCGCGACCCGCACCCGGCCGGAAGGGCGGCACTCGGTGACGACGATTCCCTCCGCCCCCGCCAGGGCCTCGACCCCGGTCGTCGGCTTCCGCTTCTTCGAGAGCCAGACCCAGAAGCCGGCTTCACCGAGCTCGATCGTCAGCCCGACCACGATCGCCACGATGCCCCAGCCGGTCGGCAGCCAGAAGATCGCCGCGACGATGGCGAACGCTAGGAGCAGTTGCTAGAGGATCACGACCGGCGTGCCCACGTCCACGTGGTCGAAGAGCCAGGTCGCTTCGGGAATGAGCATGCGGATGCAGCCGTGCGAGGCCGAGTAGCCGATCGAAGCCGCGTCGGGGGTGCCGTGGATGCCGACGAGCGGCTCGCTCAGGCCCATCCAGCGGGTGCCGAGCGGGTTCCCGGGGCCGGGCGGAATCGGCTTCTTGCCCTTCGCCCAGTCGGAGTCGGGCGGGCGCCACCACGGATTCTTCTGCATGTTGGCGATGCTGAACGTGCCGGACGGAGTCGGGTACTGCGCCGTGCCGGTGGCGACGCCGAAGGTCCGGACGACGGTGGACCCGTTGAACAGCGTCAACTGGTTCGACCCGCGCTGGATGACGATGACCGGGCCGAAGCCCGCCTTCGTCACGGAGGGGCGGATCGCCCTCAGCACGACCGGCATTCGTCCCCTGATCCGGGTTCGGAGCGCGCGCGTGATGGCCGCGGTCATGGCGCCGCGGCGAACGGTGCGTCCCCAGCGCTCGTCGCTGATCGCGGGCCTGATGCCGTTCAGCCCCACGAGCCTAGCATCCTGCGCCTGCACGCCGAATCGCCGGTCGAGTGCGTCCACGTATCTGCGCACCTGCTGCTTGTCGACCGCGACGCGCACCTGGACGTTGTCTCCGCTGTCGGATCGCAGCGCCTTCGAAACGGCCTCGTCCACGAGCGCCTCGCCGCCGAGCTTGGCGGGCGCGACCTGCCAGCGCAGCTTGCCGAAGCGGAACCTGACCGGCTGCGCGAACGAGGTCCGCACGCGCTGGCGCGCCTGCCCGACGTCGAGCCCCGACACGTTGAGCCCGGCGATGCGCACGTTCTCGCGGATGCGCTTCTGAGGCCCGGCCGCGGGTGCGATCGCGACGGCTGCAAAGAGCACGAGCGCCAGCGAGATCGCGAGCCGCGCGCTCAGGTGCACATGCGCAAAGGACGCGAAAACCCGTTTCATTCTCCAAATAGTAAGCGGAATCCTTCTTTTCCCTCGACCGAGCGGGCCGGGCCTTGCGTGGCTAGGATCGCAGCCATGTGCCGAAACATTCGCAGCCTGTACAACTTCGACCCGCCCGCGACCGACGAAGAGGTCCGCTCAGCGGCGCTCCAGTACGTCCGCAAGATCAGCGGCTTCACGAAGCCCTCGAAGGCCAACGAGCAGGCGTTCGAGCAGGCCGTCGATGCCGTTGCAGAGGTCTCGGCGCGGCTCCTGGGCCAGCTCGTGACCTCGGCGCCGCCGAAGGACCGCGAGGTCGAGGCCGCCAAGGCGCGCGCCCGGGCCGAGCAGCGCTTCGCGGCCTAGGAAGCAGGGCCCCGCAGATCGCAGTGCCGGGGGCGGGACTCGAACCCGCACGCCCCCTCGGGGGACACCTGATTTTAAGTCAGGCGCGTATAGCCAGTTTCGCCACCCCGGCGGGGCGATCGTAGCCCAGGACTAGTTCGCCGAGCCTGGAGCCAGGTCGCTGACGCGGCGTGGCTTCAGGCCCCTTGGCCCGAAACGCATCGCGAAACGTCTCGAACGCGTCCTGGTCGAACGTCCGGCACTCGGCGAGGTGCGTCCAGGCCGTGAACGCGATCTTGTTGCCGAGGCTCGGGAGCGGCGCGAGCACGAGCCCGTTCGGGTCGGACTGGTACTCCTCGCGCAGTTCGGCCACGGTCGCCGGAGGCACGTCTTTGCCGTACTGGATGACGATCCCGCCGTGCTCGAGGTTGTGGACGACCCGCGCCTCCTCGACCGGCGCGTCATAGGCGTTCCAGACGACGGGAACCGCGTAGTGGTTCCCGCTCGTGGGCGGGAAGACCTTGTACTTGACCTTCGTTCCGTCACGGACGTGCTCACGCCCCTCGGACTCGCTCGTCCGGTACGTGCAGCCGGCCGCTCGCATCGCTTCGGCGACCTTCTGCGAGTCCCCTCCGCTCCGCTGGCTGAGCCAGAACAGGACGCCGCCGAGCATGACGAGGCCGGCGAGCGCGATGCCGGCGAGGATCATCAGCGCGCGGCGGCTGTCCCCCGGGTCACGGGGGTCCACCCTCCTCGTCGGTGCCTGCACCGGCCGCCGTGGAGGCGGCGGCGTACGCGCTTTCCTGGCCAAAGTCCGCGCCAGGGTACCAGCGAGGGCCGGCCCTATACTCCCCCTCCCCAACGAATCAGGAGAAAACAACATGGGTTTCCTAGACAAGATCCTCGGACGCGGAAAGCAAGCAGCAGGCGACGTGGCCGGCAGCGCCGAGATGAAAAGCGAAGGCATGCACCAGGAGAAGGAAGGCATGGCCGAAGACCGCGCTTCGATGCACGAAGACCAGGCGCAGGAAGCGCGTGAAGATGCGGCCGAGCACCGGGTGGAGCGCGACAGCTAGCTAGCTACCGCAAACGCGCGGGCCCGAGCGGGGCCCGCGCGTTTCCGACGTCCGACCCTGTCCTCTACCGTTTTGCGGTCCATGACGACCGCACTCCTTGCAGTCCTCCTCATCGTCGGCCTCGGCGGGCTCGCCCTGCTCCTGCGGAGCGTCGTTCGACCAGCGCCTGACCGGCATGGAAGACAAGCTCGATCGCAGGCTCGGCGACCTCGACACGCGCGTGAACGGGCGTCTCGAAGGCCTGGACGGCCGCCTGCTGACGAGCCAGCAGAGCGCCGGGCAGACTGCGTCCAGCATCGCCGAGAAGCTCGGGCGCATGGAGGGAGCGACGGCACAGATGCTGGCGCGCGCGAACGACCTGGCCAAGCTCGAGCAGGCGCTCCGCCCGCCCAAGTCGCGCGGCGGGTTCGGCGAGCTGCTGCTCGGCAACCTGCTCCAGGACCGGCTCCCGCCCGACGCCTACCAGCTCCAGTACACGTTCCGCGACGGCGAGCGTGTCGACGCGGTGATCAAGGTCGAGAAGCTCGTCCCCGTCGACGCCAAGTTCCCGCTCGACAACTTCGAGCGGCTGGTCGAGGCCGGCGACGACGACTCGCGCGCGCTGCACGAGAAGGCGTTTGCGCGCGACCTGAAGGGCCATGTCGACGCGATCTCGCAGAAGTACATCCGGCCGTCGGAGAACACCTTCGACTTCGCCCTCATGTACTTGCCCTCCGAGTCCGTGTACTACGAGCTCGTCTGCGGCAAGACCGGCGAGCTCCTCAAGTACGCGCACGCCAAGCGCGTGTTCCCGGTCTCGCCGACCACGTTCACGTCGCAGCTACAGGTGATCGTCCTCGGGCTCAAGGGCCTCCAGATCGAGCAGCACGCCGAGGAAGTGATGGCCTACGTCTCGCAGCTGGCGAAGGACTTCGAGCGCTTCCGCACCGACTTCGAGGTCGTCGGCAAGCACATCGGGAACGCACAGTCGAAGTACGGCGAGGCCGACCGCCGGCTCGAACGGCTCGGCACGCGGCTCGAACGGGCTACGGACTGGGACGACGCGGCCGTCGTGGAGCCCGCCGAGACCGCTCACGAGCTCCCCCGCGCGGTCGACGCGGCCTAAACCGCTGCGGGCTCCTCTTCTCTGAGGTAGCGGATCAGGCCGCCTGCAACGACGATCTCGCGCTCGCGCGGGAGCAGATCGTGGGTCAGCGTGATCTCCCCGACACCTTCGATCTCCGTCGGCAGCTCGTCCCCGCCTTCCGCGATCTCGTGGAGGCCCGAGACCCGCCACGTCTGCCCGAGCCCGGCCTTGTCGTAGTCGTTCTCGTCCTTGAAGAGGAGGGGCACGATCCCCTGCGCGATCAGGTTGCGCCGGTGGATGCGCGCGAAGCTCTTGGCGATGACGGCGCGCACGCCCAGCTGCGCAGGGGCCAGCGCCGCGTGCTCGCGGCTCGAGCCCTGGCCGTAGTTGTCGCCGGCGACGATGAAGCCTCCGCCCCACTCCTTCGCACGGCGCGGAAACTCCGGGTCTCGGTGCTGGAACGTGAACTCTGCGATCGCGGGGACGTTCGAGCGGAAGGCCATCACGGTCGCCCCGTCCGGAGAGAGATCGCCGGTCGAGATGTCGTCCGGCGCGACGATCAGCACCTTCATCTCCAGGGTGTCCGGCAGTTCCTTCGGCTCCGGCGGAGGCTTGATGTTCGGCCCACGAGGCACCTCGATCGACCCGGCCTCCTCTGCCGGCACGGGCCCGAGGATGTGCGCCTGGACGACGGCGGGGCGCGCCTCGGGACGCTCAGGCATCTCCGGCACGGCCAGCTCCCGCGGATCCGCGATCTCGCCCTTCAGCATCGAGGCGGCGGCCACCGCGGGCGAGCAGAGATAGACCTTGTCGTCGGCCGTGCCGCTTCGCCCCGGGAAGTTGCGGTTGAACGTTCGCAGCGAGTTCGCGCCCGACGGCGGCGCCTGGCCCATCCCGACGCACGGCCCGCACGCGGGCTCCAGCATCCGAATCCCGGCCATCAGCAGGTCGACGTAGGTGCCGGAGCGCGTGATCTGGTCGAGGATCTGCCGCGAGCCCGGCGTCGCCGTGGCCGACACGAGGTTCTCGGCCAGGCGGTTGCCGCGGAGGGCGGCGCCGACGATCGCCATGTCGTCGTAGGACGAGTTGACGGAGGAGCCGATGCAGACCTGCGCGAGCGGGGTCCCGACGACCTCCTCGACGGGAACGACGTTGCCCGGGCTCGAGGGCTGCGCGACCAGCGGCCCGAGCTCGCTGAGGTTGATGTGGATCTCCTCGTCGAAGTCGCCGGTGTCGCCGGTCGGCATGGCCTCGAAGTCGTCCGCGCGCTCCTGCTCTTCGAGCCAGAGCCGCGTCGTGTCGTCCGACGGGAAGATCCCACCGGTCGCGCCGAGCTCGGCGATCATGTTCGCGATCGTGCCCCGCTCCGTGTAGCTCAGCGTGGCCACGCCGGGCCCCGTGAACTCGAAGAGGCAACCGCGCCCGCCGCGCACGCCCTTGTCCTGCAGCAGCTTGAGGATGATGTCCTTCGCCTGAACCCACGGGCGCTGCAACTCGCCCTCGAGGAAGACGCCGACGAACTTCGGGCACGGCAGCTCGAACGGGTGGCCGGCCATGCAGACCGCGACGTCGAGGCCGCCGGCGCCCATCGCGATCATCGCGCAAGAGCCCGACTGGGTCGTGTGGCTGTCGGCTCCGACGAGGGTCTGGCCCGGCTTCGCGAACCGCTCGCAATGGATGTAGTGGCAGATCCCGTTTCCCGGGCGCGAGAACCAGGCGCCGTACTTCGCCGACATGGCCTGGAGAAATCGGTGGTCGTCCGGGTTCTTGAAATCGATCTGCAGGATGTTGTGGTCGACGTAGACGACCGCGGTGTCGACCTGCACCCGGTCCTTGCCGAACATCTCGAACTGCATCATCGCCATCGTCCCCGTCGCGTCCTGCACGAGCGTCTGGTCGACCGAGATGCCGATCTCCTGGCCCGGGACGAGCTCACCCCGGACGAGGTGCTCTTCGAAGATCGTGCGCGCGAGCGAAGCCACTAGGGCTCAGTATCGCAAGAGCGCGCCGATGCCTTCCACAGGTTCGAGGTCGCGATGGCTGGTCACGGCCCAGACCGTGCCGCCGTGGGCGAGGGTCTGGTGGACGGCGAGGTCGAGCCCGTCGTCGCGCTGATCCATCGCGGTTCCGTCCAGCGGGCAGCTCTTGCCCTCGAGCGCAAGCCGGCCGCAGGCGGGGCACTGCCAGGCTTCATGGTCGGCGCCGTCCTGGTAGATCAGCACCTCCACGCGCGCATCCGATGCAGCCTCGAGCGTCTCTTTCCACCCTGATGAGGCGCGCCCTCCGCGACCGGCTTCCTCGCGCCAGCGCTCGATCGTCGCGGCCTCCTCCTCGGCTCTGGCCTCGTCGAGCAGAGGCTTCGCCAGCTCGAGAAGCTCGGCGGGCTTCGCGTGAGCCTCGGCCGTCGTCCAGCCGACCACGGCGTTCCGCACGTCGTTCGACAGGAGATGCTCGAGCTCGGAATGCGTCTCCTCGGAGGCGACGATGACGATCTTCGGCGTGCGCAGTCGGCGCAGGTGGCGATCGAGCTCGTCCGCGACGTCACGGAGGTGCTCCGCCACGAGCTTCTCGATGTGGCGCTGGAAACGCGCCTGCGCCCAGCCGCCCTGGTCGTGCCGGCCCGGCGTCTCCTCGGTCTGGTCGGCGATCTCCACGAGCTGGCCGTTCTGCAGCCGGAACAGCTGGCCGCGCTCGCGACCGACGACCGCGACGATCGCACCGTCCCCGCGCCCGATCAACGGCACCAGCGGAGCGAGGTAGAACTCACCCGAGACCCGGGCCTTGTCCGGGACCGGGTCGGAAAGTGACAGCGCACGCCAGGCGTTGTCGAGACCGGCGAGGAAGATGGCGACGCCCTGCGTCCCGTCGCGGGAGAACTGGTTCTCGAAGTAATCGGTGATCCGCTCGAAGTCGGCTTTGAGCCCGACGCGCTGCTCGTGCGTGAGGTGGCTCGAGTTGGCGCCCTGGCTGCGCTCGGCCTCGTCGATCAGTGACGAGATCCGCGTATCGGCGTCGTCCGCGGTCGGCGAGACGCTCGGGTCCAGGTTTACGTAGAGGCTGATCGCGCAACCCTTCTCTGCGCGGAACTCCGCGAGCTCGCGCAGGACGTCCCAGGTAACGGTCTCAGCCATCGCGGCGCGATTCTAAGCACCGCGGGAACCACCTGTTCCCCGTGATGGCTCTAGGACGGCCTCGGCGGAACGTCAGCGACCAGCTGGCGCGGGCGATGACCTTGCCGTCCGGGTTGCCCGAGAGCTCAGACGTCTCCTCGGAGCTTCCGGTCGCCGTCTGAAAGCGGACCCCCCGGTTGAAGAGATCCTGCTCGGACAGCTCGCCCTGGGCCTGATGGAGCCCGGGGCGCTCGACGCGCACCTCCTGAGCCTCGGGCGGACAGGTCGTCGAGAGGCCGCTCCCGAAGTCCCGCGTCCGTCTGAACGAGATCTCGTTTCGACGGCTCCGGAAGAAGGCGAGCGTCTGGTTGGCCAGCGTCCGGCGCGATTTCGCGCAGTTGGAGTGGGTGCGCCGCCCGCACCCGAGGCCACGCTCGGTCGTCGTGACAGACCCGCTCTGTGTCGCCCGCGCGGTCACGGAGCGAACGACCGCGGGGCTGAAGCGGATGCGGCCTGCGCTCGACGTGGCCGTCACGCTCGTCGGCCGGGAGCTGCGCAGCGTCACGACCCGGTTGCCCACGACATGCGTCGATGATCGTGCACTCGCCTTCCACGCGGGTCGTGACGTAATCCCAGCTCTTCGTGACCTGCGCCGTCAGCGTTACATTGAAGCGCGCGGAGGAAGCGTCCGACCCGGCCTCGACCGCCTGTGCGCAAGCCAAGGCGCTTGCACACGCGAACGTGATCAAGATCCCGATCCGACCCCAAGTACGTATCACCGCAGCAAGTGCATAGTGCCACGTTTTTGGGAAGGATCAAGTAGTCCGATTCGTTGAATACATTGAAGGCCCGAACAGGGCCTCACCACCCCTTTTGGAGGACGACTTGTCAGAAGAGAACGTGCGCGAGCTGATCATCATCGGAGGCGGGCCGGCCGGGTACACGGCCGCGCTCTACGCTGCGCGCGCGAACCTGAATCCGCTCGTCATCGAGGGCGTCACGTTCGGCGGCCAGCTGATGATCACGAGCGATGTCGAGAACTACCCCGGCTATCCCGAGGGCGTGCTGGGGCCGGAGATGATGCGCGACTTCCGCGCTCAGGCCGGCCGCTTCGGCGCCGAGTTCCTCACCGACGACGTGACGTCCGTCGACTTCTCGGAGCGGCCGTTCCGCGTCGAGGTCGGCGACGACACGTACCTCGCGGAGGCGGTCATCGTCGCGACGGGCGCGACCAACCGGAAGCTCGGGCTCGAGTCCGAGCGCGCGCTCCAGGGCAAGGGAGTCTCGTACTGCGCCGTCTGCGACGCGGCGTTCTTCCGCGAGAAGGAGATCGTCGTCGTCGGCGGCGGCGACTCCGCGATGGAGGAGGCGACTTTCCTCACCAAGTTCGCGACCAAGGTGACGATCGTCCACCGGCGCGAGGACTTCCGCGCCTCGCAGATCATGCTGGACCGTGCGCGGGCGAACGACAGGATCGAATGGGTCACGAACGCCGTCGTCGACGAGGTCATCGGGGGCGACGAGCACAAGGTGACCGGCGTCAATCTCCGCGACGTCAACACCGATGAGATCACGCACCTCCCCGCCGACGGCCTCTTCGTCGCCATCGGGCACGACCCGAACACGAGCCTCTTCCTCGACCAGCTCGACCACGACGAGGCGGGCTATCTCGTCACGAAGCCCCGCTCGACCGAGACGAACATCGAGGGTGTCTTCGCCGCCGGAGACGTGGCCGACCACACGTATCGCCAGGCGGTCACCGCTGCGGGCACAGGGACGATGGCGGCCCTTGATGCCGAGCGTTGGCTCACCGCGCAGGAGGGCCACCCGCAAGCGGCCCTGACAGCCCCGCGCGCCTAAGGAACGGCGTTGCCCTACTACATCTGCCCGAACTGCAAGAAGCGGTCGGTCGACATCGACGGCGTCGACGGCTTCTCGGCTGAGAACGCACTCCAGTGCCGAAGCTGCGGCTTCGGCTTCCTCTTCCAGCTCATGGACGACTACTACCCGGCCCCGACGACCGGCTTCGTCGTCTGCGACGCGAACGGACGCATCCTCGCCACCGGACGCGACCTCTTCCAGCTCTCGGGCTTCCAGGAGAAGGACGTGCTCGGCCGCGACCTCATCGAGACCTTCCAGCTCTCGGGCAACGGCGACGGCGAGCACCCCGCCCGCGTGGTGCTCGAGTGGGGCGTTCGGAAGCTCGGTCAGCAGCTGGAGATCACGACGCGCTCCGGCCGGCCGAAGAAGGTGACCGCCGACTTCTTCCCCGCCTACGACGAGGACGGCGGAATGCTGGTCGCGCTCACGCCACGCAGCTGAGGAGCTACCGGAAGGCCGGCTTCTTGGACGGCATCAGCGCTGCGACCAGCAGGCCGATGACACCGAAGAAGAGGCCGATCAGGCTCCACGCGACGACGTTGCGACCTTTGTTGCTCGCAACCCAGCCGGTGCCGAATGTGAAGGCGCACACGAAAACCAAGGCGAGGAGGATGGACATGGCCCTCTCTTCGACACCTGGGCGCTTGCCGGCAATCCCTCTATTGCTATTAGACCCGGCTCGCGGGACAGAGATCGTTCAGGACGCACTCCTCGCAGCGCGGCGCGCGGGCGAGGCAGACGCGGCGGCCGTGCCAGATCAGCAGGTGCGGGAAACGCCCCCAGTCGGGCCGCGGCACGAGCTTGATCAGGTCGCGCTCGATCTTCACCGGGTCCTCCTGCCGGGTGAGACCGAGCCGCTGCGAGAGGCGGCGCACGTGTGTGTCGACGACGACTCCCTGCGGCTCGCCGAGCTCGGCGGCGACGACGTTCGCCGTCTTGCGGGCCACACCGGGTAGGCGGACGAGCTCCTCGAGGCGGCTCGGGACCTCGCCGTCGAACTCCTCGATCAGCATCTTCATCGTCCCTCGCAGCGCTCTCGCCTTCTGGCGGAAGAAGCCCGTGGCGTGGATGTCTTGCTCCAGCTCCTCGACCGGCACCGCGAGATAGTCCTCGGGCCGGCGGTACTTCTCGAACAGCTTCTCCGTCACGCGATTGACGCTCACGTCCGTGGTCTGCGCGGAGAGCATCACCGAGATGAGGAGCTCGAGCGGGTTGCGAAAGCGGAGCGCGATCGTGGCGTCCTCGTGCTCGGCGGCGAGGCGCTCGATGATCGGGACGATGCGGTTGCGCTTGGGGCCGACGCGCCGGCGCGCCTCGGCGACGAAGCTCCTCACCCGGCCGCGACCGCGGCGGGTGCCGGCGCCGCCGCCGCTCCGCGCAGGCGCGGGCCCGCGCAGACGACGTCGAGGGCCGGGCAGTCGGCGCAGACGAATTCGCTCGGCGTCGGCCGGAACGCGCCCTCGTGAATCGCCGCGATCGCCGCCGACAGCTCGGCCTCGAGCTGGGGCAACTCCTGCGCGGGAGAATGTCCTCGAGACCACCGCATCGGGCCGCTCGAGGAAGTGGTAGACGACCTCGACCTGGTCGGCCCCGGCACGGAGGCAGGCCAACGCATAGACGAGGCGCTGGAGCCGGTAGTCGTGCTCGATGATCTCCTCAGGGGCACCCTCCGCGAGAGAGTTCGTCTTGTAGTCGACGACGAGCCGCGCATCCGTCGCGGTGGAGCACGTCGAGGAAGCCGTGGATCAGCACCCCGTCCTGCTCGAAGGCGAAGGGCCGCTCGTGGCCTGCGCCGGCGATCGAAGCCACACGAGCGGCAAGCTCGGACTCGCAATACGAGACGACGAAGCGGCCGATCCGCTCCATCTCGTCGGCGGTGGCGCTCGGGTAGAGATTGCGAACCGCGATCGCCAGCTCGTCGCCTTCAGAGCCGCGCGGCTCCGCCGAGGTCTAGATGCTCCAGTAGGTCGTGCACGGCGCTGCCGATCTCGGTCGCGGCGAGGCCGCCTCGCCCACCGAGCGGCTCGCTGTCGCTCCACGGGACGAAGCCCGACGATTCGCTCCGCGTAGAAGCGGTAGGAGCAGCGCTCGTAACGTCGAAGAGCGGTGAACGAGAGCTTCCGGACGCGATTGAGCGGCGGGCCCGGCACGGGAACGAGCTCGGCCAGCTGCGGCGCCGGGCCGGCCGCCAGGGCGCCGTCCTCGCTCGCGAAGAGGGCGAGCTGCTCCTCGTCGTCGAGCGGCGAGACAGCCGAGAGCTGCGGCTCCTCACCACCCCGGTCGAGACGGAGCAAGAGCCGGGCGCCGTCGCGCTCGATCTCGACCGGGCCGTTCCCGGTCTCGTCGAGCCCGCCGGCCTGGATCCGCTCGAGCACCCAGCCGATCGGCGTCGAGGCATCCGCGCCGCGCTCGGGGTCGATCGAGCCCGAGACGATGAGCCGGTCGATCGCCCTGGTCATCGCCACGTAGTAGAGGCGCCGGCGCTCCGCCTCCACGGCCTCCTTCTCGGCTTCCTGCACGGCCATGTACTCGGAGGTCGAGTGACGCCGGCCCGTCGCCGGATCGGCCACCCGGAAGCCAAGCCGTCCATCGGGGAGACAGAGGATCTCGTCGGCATCGCGGCGGCCCGTGTCGCGGCCCGCGTCCGCGACGACGACGACCTTGAACTCGAGACCCTTCGCGCCGTGGATCGTGAGCAGGCGGATGACGTCGGTCCCTTCCTCTTCGGCGACAGCCTCGAGCTCCGAGGCGCCGACCGCATCCTGCTCCTGGACGAAACGCACGAAGCCTTCGACGTCGGGGCCGCGCAGCTCCTCGTAGGAGCGCGCAAGCCGCGCGAGCTTGCGCAGGTTGGCGTAGCGGCGACGACCGTCCCACTGGGCCAAGACCGCCAGGTCGTAGTCGTGCTCGACGAGGATCTGCTCGCAGAGCCGCTCGAGCGAGGTGCGCTGCGAGGCGCGGGCGAGCCGCTCGTACCGCTGCAGGAACGCCTGGAGTAGCCGCTGGTCCCGGGCTGACAGCCCCTCCGGGAGCGACTTCTCGAGGCCGACGTAGAGCGGGCGGCGCTCGGCGGCCCGTCGCAGCAGGACGAGGGCGTCGTTCGAGACGCCGACGAACGGCGAGGCGAGCACGGTGACGAGCGCCTCGTCGTCGTAGCGGTTGTGGAGCAGCCGGAGATAGCCGAGGAGGTCGACGACCTGCTGCTGGTGGTAGTAGTCGCGGCCGGTCGCCCGGAAGGTCGGGAGGCCGGCCGCGCGGAGCTCCTCCTCGTAGATCCGCGCGTCGGTGCCCGCCGCGAAGAGCAGGACGATCTCGCCGGGGGCGGCCTCGCCCGAGTCGACGATGTCCTTGACGCGCGCCGCCACGTGACGCGCCTCGGCCTTGCGCCAGTGCGTGCCCGAGTCCTTGTAGGCCCCCTTGTCGGTGACGAGCAGCTCGACGGCGGGCCCGAAGGCCGGATCGGCGAACCGGCCCGCAGCGGAGAGCGGCTGGAACGAATCGCCGAAGTCGGTCTTGAAGAGGTGGTTGATGACTGCGAGCACCTCGGGCCGGGAGCGGTAGTTCTGGGTGAGCGCGAGCACGCCGCCCGAGGCTTCGCGCCGCTCGCGAAAGACCTCGACGTCGGCGTGCCGGAAGCGATAGATGGACTGGAACTCGTCGCCGACGAAGAACAGCTCTTCGCTCGCCAGCGCGTCGATCAGCTCGCACTGGAGCCTGTTCGTGTCCTGGAACTCGTCGACCAGCACCTCCCGGAACCGCCAGCTCTCGCGCTCGCGGATCGACGCGTGCTCGGAGAGAAGCGTGCGGGCGGTCAGCTGCAGGTCCTCGAAGTCGAGGGCCGACTCCCGCTCCTTCGCGGCCCCGTAGGAGGCGGCGTATGCGGTCAGCAGCTCCTGGAGGAGATCGCGGTCGTGCACGGCGAGAGCGTCCAGCGCCGCCTGCTCGACCTCGTGGCGTGCCTCCTCGTACGTCGCGTAGCGCTCCCGCGGACCGCCGCGCGCAGCGAGCTCGGAGAGGTCGACGAGGTGCTCCGCTTCCGGCGGATGCTCCAGGAGCTCGAGCATCCGGGCTGCGTTCTCGTTGCCCGTCTCGTCGACCACGCACCGGGCCGCCTCGCGCAGCTCCACGATCCGCTCCTCGAGGCTGTGCGGAGCTGCCACGTCGAGCACGAGCTCCCGGCCGGCCGAGCGCAGGGTCTCGTAGACCCCGGTCAGCATCCGCCGCAACCCGCGCGCGCCGTACGTGGCAAGCAGGCGGAGCCGCTCGGGCTGCTCGTCGACGCAGAACGCCGTCAGCGCCTCGCGAAATGCCTCGCCGGCGAGCACGCGGGACTGGTTGTCGTCGACGACGCGGAACCCGGGGTCGACGCCGGCCTCGAACGGGTGGGCCTTCAGCAGCCGGTGGCAGAAGCCGTGAATCGTCGAGATCCAGGCCGAGTCGAGGTCGCGTGCCAGATCGGCGCGATCCATCTCGAGCAGCCGCCGCCGGATGCGGCTCCGCAGCTCGCCCGCGGCGCGTTCCGTGTAGGTGATGACGAGGATCGAGTCGATGTCGAGCCCGCGCTCGCAGACGGCACGCACGAAGCGCTCGACGAGCACGGTCGTCTTGCCGGTCCCGGCGCCCGCGGAGACGAAGACGAGACCCGGGGCCTCGATCGCCGCCAGCTGCTCGGGATTCGGCGCCGTGCTCACGTGCGGGCCACCCGGCACATCGGAGCGAGCGTGCACCAGCTCGGGCAAGGCGGGCCGCCGCGCGGGTCGTGCCTGACGTCGCCCGAGCGGATGCGCTCGACGAATTCGACCGCGTGCTCCTTCGCGCGCTCGGTCTGCGCCCAGAACGCTTCCTCGTCGAGGTAGTCGCGCTTGGAGAAGCCGGGGATGTCGTCCTCGGCCTCCGCCCGCAGCAGCCCCCGCGCGTGCCGCTCGCCGGCGAGGGCGCGGTAGAGGCCGCCGAGGGGCTCGATGCCGACCAGGTCGCGCAGCACCAGCATGTAGAGCGGGATCTGGAGCTTCAGCTCGGTCTCGATCTTGGCGGCCGAGTGCGCGGTCTTCCCCGACTTGTAGTCCTGGACGATTCCCCGCGCGCTCATCGGCGCGACGTCGATGCGGTCGATCTTTCCGGAGACGCTGAAGTCGCCGACCTGCAGGCCGCGCTGCAGCTCTGGGGCCGAGCGCTCGGAGCCGAACGAGACCTCGAACTTCTGCGGGACGAGGACGAGATCGGACTCCGCTTCGGAGCGCACGAAATGGCCCAGGTCGCGCCAGAGCGTCTCGCGGAGCTCGCGGCGCTGGAGGCCGGTCAGCTCGATCCACACGCCGCCGTCGATGGCCTCCTCGAGGCACTCGTCCAGGAAGGTCAGGCACTCGTCGATGCGCGCCGGGTCGGGCCGGTCGATGCCGAGCCGCTTGGGGAGCCCGGAGAAGAACTTGAAGAGCGCCTGGTGCGCAACCGAGCCGCGCATCCGCGCATCGACCTCCGCATCGATCGTGCGCGGGCTGATCACGCGCTCGAGGAACCAGATCGACGAGCACGTGGCGAAGGACTCGAGCTCGGTCACCCCGAACGTCGTGCGGCCCCGCAGCTCGGCGAGCACCGCGGGATCGGTGATGACGGTCGGGCGCTCGAAGGCTCCGCGGGCGCGTTCCAGACGCCGCTCCCACCCGTTCGCCTCGGCGAGCGCGGAGGCCTCGGACGAAGAGATGGCCGCGAGCGCACTCAGCGCACGCAGCCGCTCTCGCTCGCTCGGCGCGCGGTCGACCTGCCAGGTGAGCGCGGCAAGCGACCGGCGCTTCGTCCAGCGGGCGACGTCGTCGACGTCGAACAGGTCGCGTGCTTCATCCCAGAACGGGCTCGCCTCCCGGGGCGAGCCTTCGTCGGTGGCCGCCTCGCGGACGAGGTACAGGCGCCGCGAGGGTCGGGTGCACGCCGCGTAGAAGAAGTAGCGCTCGCGGGACACCGCGTCGGGCCGGGTGAGCCGTGCGCGGCGGGAGCGTTCGTCCACTCCTCGACGCAGGTCGTCGTCGATGAACGGCGAGGGGTGAGCCCGTCTCGGCAGACGACCTTCCTCGAGCCCGAGCACGAAGACGACCTCGACCCGGCGAGTTCGCGCGCGCAGGAGATCGACGACCGCGACGCGGCCTGCTTCACCGGGTGAGCCGAGCCGGACTGTTGCGTGCTCCAGCGCGCCGAACAGCTCCTCGCGGGTGAGCGTGCCGCCGAGGTCGATCCACGCCGCCAGCTCGGCGACCAGCGACTCGACCTCTTCGTGGGCGCGCAGGTCGAGCTTCGCGTCGTCCGAGACCGGCGGCGAGTCGAGGCCGTAGGCGGCCCGCACCATGGCAGTCGCCAGGCCTTGCACCGCTTTCCGCCGGCTGGGCTTCCTCGCGAAAACGCGTCGAGGATCGGCAGCCGCTTTCCTCGCAGCTTCAGCGTCTCCTCGATCACACGCTCGCGCTCGTTGACCGCCCGCCCGCGCAAGCGCCCCTCGAGATAGTCGACGTGCGCGCGGGGCAGCCCGGAGAACGGCGAGCGCAGGAAGGCGTAGAGGTCGTTGCGGTCTCCGCCGAGCCACTCGAAGCGGAGGAGCGAGAGCAGCGCGCGGCCGAAAGCGGTCTGGCCGAGACGAATGCGCCCCTCGAACGCGTACGGGACGCCCAGCCCGCCGAGTGCCGTCTCGAGCGGCGCGCGGACGCGGTCGAGTGCCGGGCAGACGAGCACGATCTCCTCCGCCGGGACCCCCGCGCGCAGCAGGTCGAGCAGCTCCTCGGCGACGAGCTCGAGCGTGCCGCGCTGCCCTGCGCCTTCGAGGAAGCGGATCGCGCCCTCGAGCTGCGGGCCGGGGTCGGGCCGCTCCGAGAAGAGATGGCGTTCGAGATGGGCCAGCGCGGCCGGCGCGATCTCGCCGTAGCGTGGCGCGAGCTCCTCGATCCGCCCCGAGGCGAGCGCCCCGAGGTCGTCCATCGTGCCGCTCAGCGACGCGAACGCCGCGCGCCCCGGCTCATAGGGAAGCGAGACCGTGACGTCGGCCCGGCCCGCCAGCGCGTCGAGCAGTGCCCACTGGGTGCCGGTCAGATCTTCGAACCCGTACGCGAAGACCGGCCGCCCGGCCCAGGACTCCAGCTCTCCGCTGATCCGGTCCACCGCGTAACGGCGCTCGAGATCGCGATCCCAGAGGCCGAGGCGGTCGAGCTCCGCGCGGTAGGCGGCGTACAGACGGCCGAGATCGCCGTCGAGCTCGTCCGGATCGACCAGCCCCGCCTCCAGCTCGCGCAGGGCACCGCCGAGCGCCTCCGCAAAGCCGGCGAAGCGCGCCGAGGGGCCGAGCCCGTTCAGGGATGCGCCGGAAACGACGCTGCGGACGATCAGGTTCCGCTGCGCGTCGGTCGCAATCGGACGACGAGATCCGCCGTCGCGCGCGACCCGCTCGAACAGGTCGTCAAAGGTGCCGATCGAGCCGCCGACGAGCGCGCCGCACGTCGCCAGGAGCTCGCGCTCGACCCGGTCGACGTCCGACCGGTAGGGCACGATGAGCACCGGATCTTGGTCGAGCGTGGCGAGGTAGCGCTCGAGCAGCAGCGCGACTTTTCCCGCGTTCGCGGGGCCGGCGAGGACCGAAAGGCTCACCGGCCCTATCGTAGACCCGCCCTCGGCCGACGAAAGTCGGCCCCTTTGTTAAGCCCTAGGCAGCGGCTGACGCAGACTTCGGGCGTCGCCCGCGGCGAGCCGTGGCGCGACCGGGCATGCCGGCGGCGCAGTCGTCGCAGAGGTCGGCCTGCTTGGCCCCGCGACGTGCATCGGTGAACGTCATGCGCAGCGTTGCGCCCTTGTTTTCGCCGACTTCACGGCCGCAGCTGTCACAAACGAGAACTGTCTTTCTAGCCATGAAGGCCTCCTGATGGAAAGGGGAACCGGGCGAGCCTAGCCGAAATGGCGACGGAATTCAGGCCGCAACTCGCGCGCGTCGAATTCGCCACGAACGTAGCAAGGCAAGCAGGGCGCGCTCTTCGCGATCGAGTCCCGTATCGCGCGCGCCTACGACGCGTAAATGTCGCGGCCGGAAATCGTCGATCGTGCGACCGTCGAGATATTGCTCGATGACGGCGGGACTGATGTACGACGCGCGCGCAACCGCCGGCGTGTTACCGAGCTTGTCGCCGACAATTCGCGACGACCGCGGCGACTCTTCGCTTTCCCTCGGTTTCCGTCTCCGGAACGCCCTTCTCCGCGAGCGCGATCGCAGCGAGGAGCGTCCCGCCCCAGGTTCGGAAATCCTTGGCGGTGAATTCCTCGCCCATGTATTGACGAATGTATTCATTCAGTCTTGCGCCGGTGAGGTTGGAATACGAGCCTTCGTGCTCGTAGCGGAAGAGACGCCCTCCGCCGGGTAGGTCACGCAGTGTCTTGAGCGCGTCCGCGAGCTCGGCGTCGGCAACCGCCGTTCGAACCAGGACTCGATGCTTCCCCCGGTACTTGAAAGCGATCCGGCTGCCGCGAATCGAGACGTGGCTTCTTGCGGAGGGTCGTGATCCCGAACGTGCGGGTCGTGCGCGCATAGCGCTCCGTGCCGACACGGAACCAGCCCATGTTGATGAGCCTGATCGCGACTGCGCACGTCCATTCGGCGCTGAGCGGCTCACTCGCCGATGTGATCGCTCATCGCCTTTCGCAAATCCGGGCAGAAGCTCGGCGAAGCGGACGAGGTTGTCGAACTTCGCCTGTTCCTGCTGCGCGCGAAATGTCCGGGTGGTACAGGTACTGGCGCCGACCGGCGCGATCGACTCCGGTCGCCTGGAGCTTCGCTCTCGGGCGCGGAGAGATCCAGACGTCGCTTCCAGGCGGGCGGGATGACCAGCGCCTCGATTCGCTCGACCTTCTCGGGGTCGGTGATCTTCTTCCCGCGCGAGTTGACGTAGTGGAAGTTCCCCTTCCGCCCCTTGCGCCGCCAGCCTCCTTTACGTGCCATACGAGCGCCCTACCCGCCCACGGGGAAGGGCGAACACCGGAAGTAAGATCGCGCCGTGGCCAAGATCGTCGTCCTCGAGGGAGACGAGACCGGGCAGGAGCTGCTCGAGGAGGCGCTGCGCGTGCTCGCGCCCGACGTCACCGGCCTCGACCTCGAGTTCGAGCGCTACGACCTCTCGCTCGAGAACCGCCGCGCGACGAAGAACCAGGTCGTCCACGAAGCGGCCGCCGCGATGCGCGAGGCGGGGCTCGGCCTGAAGGCGGCGACGGTCACCCCGGAGGGCGCTGATGACGTCGGGTCGCCGAACCGGCTCCTGCGCGAAGAGATCGGCGGGAAGGTCATCGTCCGCACGGGCCGGCGCATTCCAGGAGTCGTCCCGTTCGGCGGAGTGCACGCGCCGATCTCGGTCGTGCGCATGGCAGTCGGCGACGCCTACGGCGCGAAGGAGTGGCGCGAGGGCGAGGGTGACGACGAGGTCGCATTCCGGACCGAGCGCATCGAGCGCCGCATCTGCCGCGCCGTCGCCGAGTTCGCGTTCATGCAGGCCGAGCGCACCAATGCCAAGGTCTTCGGCGGCCCGAAGTACACGGTCAGCCCGATCTACGAGGGGATGCTGAAAGAGGAGATGGATGCGGCTGCGGAGCGCCATCCCGACGTGCCGTACGAGCCGCAGTTGATCGACGCGACCTTCGCCTTGCTGATCGCCTCGACGGGCGATCCGCTCGTGATTCCGTCGCTGAATCGCGACGGCGACATCCTGTCCGACCTCGTGCTTCCGCTCTTCGGCTCGATCGCGGGCGCGGAGTCGCTGCTCGTCGCTTTCGACGACGACGAGCCGGAGAAGCTGACCGTGGTCATGGCCGAAGCCGCCCACGGAACCGCGCCTTCGCTGCTGGGAAAGAACGTGGCCAATCCGATGGCGATGATCCTCGCCGGGGCGGCGCTGCTCAGTTACGTCGAGGGTGGCGACGACGCGGCCCGCGCAGTGCGCGAGGCGGCTCTCGAAGCCGTCGCCCAGGGAGTGCGCACAGCCGATCTCGGCGGCCATTCCGGCACGACGGAGTTCACCGACGAGGTCATCGAGCGCACGAAAGCCAAGCTCGAGGTCTGGGCCACGCTCTAGAGTCGCTCTGCGCGGACGACCTTCCCACCGCCACGTTCCAGGCGGCGAACCCCGTCCGCAAGAGCCGCTGCGAAGTCCCGACCGGACAACTCGAGCTCCTCCGATCCCTCCGGTTCCAGGGCGAACCTGACGCGGTAGCTCTGCGACGCGCCGCCCAGGCGCCGCAACAAAGGCTGGAGCACGACGAGGAAGACGTTGAGGACGGCGAGCGCGGCCAGGACGCGGTAGAAGACATCGCTGTCGATCTCCTTCCACATCGCCGTGGTGGCGAGCGTGGCGAGGAGGAGCCCGAGCCCGACCGTGCCGAAGTAGAGGACACCAACGCTCTTCCGGTCGTCGGCTTTGAGCCGGCTCGTCAGCGCAGCAATCTGGGTGGTCGCGACGGCGAAGACGGCAGCGGTGCCAACCCGCTTCCACGCCGTCTCGCTGTCCTCGTCCGTCCACAACGCGTGCTCGAAGAGGACGAACGCAACGGCTGCGAGGGCGACCGTCGCCCAGGCGAGCGGCACCGCGCGGCGCTGGTCGAGCAGCTGCGCTCCGGGTAAGGCGAGCAGGCTGGCCACGGAGATGGCGAACGTCGTCCCGAGCACGCGCCACTCGGTGTCGTCGAAGTCCCCGAGCAGGAGGATCCCGATCGCGAGCGCCGCGGTCACAGCCAGCGACGCGATCACCGCCAGCAGGAGGAGGCGTCTCCACCTCATCGCAGGCCTATCGTCTCACGAAGCGGCGGCGAAGGACTCGTCCCAGCCCAGGTCGCCCTCGTAGCACGCCGCGATGAACGCCTCGACCAGCTGCCGGGTCGAACTGCGTCCCCGCGCAGCGCTGCAGCTCCTCGAGCGCCGCCTCGGCCGGGCACGCCGCGCGGTACGGGCGATCCGACGTCATGGCGTCGAACGAGTCGGCGACGGCGAGGATCCGGGCTTCGAGCGGGATGTCGTCGCGGGCGCGGCCGCTCGGATAGCCGGCTCCGTCCCAGCGCTCGTGGTGGAAGAGGACGCACGGGAGCGCATCGAGGGCCGCGCCGACGGCGCGCAGCATGCTCGCACCGGCAGTCGGGTGCCGCCGGATCTGCATGAACTCGATCTCGTCCAGCGGGCCTTCCTTGAGCAGCACTTCCCGCGGCACGGCGAGCTTCCCGATGTCGTGCAACACGGCTCCGGTGCGCAGGCGGGCAATGCGCTCGCGATCGAAGTCGGCACGGCGCGCGAGGCTGTGCGCGAGCACCGCTACGCGCGACGCATGGCCCCGTGCGAAGGGGTCGCGCTCCTCGATGGCGGCAGACAGAGCGGTGAGGAAAGCCACGGACTTGGACCGTTCAAGACGGCTCCTCCAGTTCCCTCCCTCGTAGAGTTGCGGCTCGATGAAAGTCGGGGTGCCCAAGGAAACGGCGCCGGACGAGCGCCGCGTGGCACTCGTGCCGGAGATCGTCGCCAAGCTCACGCAGGCCGGCTTTGACGTCATCGTCGAGCCCGGCGCCGGAGAAGCTGCCTCCTTCACCGACGACGCGTTTCGCGAGGCCGGGGCGACTCTCGGCGATCCCTGGGACGCCGAGCTCATCGCCAAGGTGCGCAAGCCGACCGCCGACGAGGTCGATCGTCTCCATGAAGGACAGGTCCTGATCGGCCACCTGCAGCCGCTCACCGACGCCGAAGGCATCGAGCGGCTGACCGCTCGCGGCGTGACCGCGTTCGCCATGGAGTCGATCCCGCGCATCACGCGCGCGCAGTCGATGGACGCGCTCTCCTCGCAGGCGACCGTCTCCGGCTACAAGGCGATCCTCACCGGGGCCGACCGGCTGCCGAAGTTCATGCCGATGCTGATGACAGCGGCGGGCACCGTCGCGCCGGCGAAGGTGCTCGTCATCGGCGCCGGCGTCGCCGGCCTGCAGGCGATCGCTACCGCACGTCGCCTGGGCGCCGTCGTATCCGGGTTCGACGTGCGCCCGGCCGTGAAGGAGCAGGTCGAGAGTCTCGGCGCGACCTTCCTCGACCTGGGCGTCGTCGGCGAGGAGACGGAGGGCGGCTACGCGCGCGAGTTGACCGAGGACGAGCAGAAGCGCCAGCAGGAGGCGCTCGAGGCGCGGATCGGCGACTTCGACCTCGTCGTCACCACTGCTCTGATCCCCGGCCGCCCGGCCCCGCAGCTGATCCCGCGCTCGGCCATCGAGTCGATGCGGCCCGGCTCCGTGATCGTCGACCTCGCAGCAGAGGCAGGCGGAAACGCGGAGCTGACCGAGGCCGACCAGGACGTCGTCCATCAGGGCGTGACCCTCATCGGCCCGACGAACCTGCCGAGCACGATGCCGTTCCACGCGAGCCAGCTCTATGCGCGCAACGTGTCGGCCCTGCTCCAGCACCTAGCTCCCGAGGGCGAGCTCCAGCTCGACTTCGAGGACGAGATCACGAGCGGCGCCTGCGTCACCAAGCAGAAGGCCCCGGCGTGACTGCGCAACTGGTTGCCGAGCTGACGGTCTTCGCCCTGGCGATCTTCGTCGGCATCGAGGTCATCTCCAAGGTGCCGTCGATGCTGCACACGCCTCTGATGTCCGGGACGAACGCGATCCACGGGATCGTGCTCATCGGGGGGATGCTGGTCGTGGGCAGCGCCGACTCGACGCTGGAGCAGGTGCTCGGGTTCGTCGCGGTCGTCTTCGGGACGATCAACATCGTCGGCGGCTTCCTCGTCACGGACCGGATGCTCGAGATGTTCAAGCGACGTCCGGAAGATCGGCCGGATGAGTAAGACCTGGATCGACCTCGCCTACCTGGTGGCGGCGATCCTGTTCATCATCGGCATCAAGCGGCTCTCGCACCCGCGCACGGCGCGGTCGGGGAACTGGATCGCCGCGGTCGGCATGGCAATTGCCGTCGGGTTCACGTTCGCGAGCAAGGAGATCGACCAGTACTGGCTGATCCTCGCCGGAATTGTCGTCGGGACGGTGATCGGCGTCCTCTCCGCGCGGGCGGTGCAGATGACTGCGATCCCGCAGATGGTCGCGCTCTTCAACGGGGTCGGCGGCGGCGCTGCGGCACTGATCGCAACCGCCGAGTTCCACCGGAACGCGCCCGATCCGGACCGGCTGGGAGGCGAGCTCCTGATCGGCATCCTCTTCTCGGCGCTGATCGGCTCCGTCAGCTTCTGGGGCAGCCTGGTCGCCTTCGGGAAGCTGCAGGACCTCTTCCCCGGTCAGCCGATCGTGTTCCCGGGGCAGAACCTCATCAACGCCGCGCTCGGCGCTCGGGCTCGGCGCACTGGTCGTCCTGACTGCGACGACAGAGAGCGGCGTCTGGCTGGCACTGTTGCTGGTCGGCGGGTTCCTGCTCGGCAACCTGTTCGTGCTGCCGATCGGGGGCGCGGACATGCCGGTCGTCATCTCGCTGCTGAACGCGTGCACGGGCCTCGCCGCGGCCGCCACGGGTTTCGTGCTGGACAACACGGCGCTGATCATCGGCGGGACTCTCGTCGGCGCCTCGGGAACCCTGCTCACGATCATGATGGGCCGCGGGATGGGCCGGCCTTTGCGCCAGACCCTCTTCGGCGCGTTCGGAGCTCAACCGGCGGCCGCCGCTGCTGCTGCGGCAGGCGACGGCGGAGACGTGCGCACCGCGACGGCGGACGACATCGCGATGATGCTCGCCTACGCAGGGCGTGTCGTCTTCGTCCCCGGCTACGGGCTCGCGGTCGCGCAGGCGCAGCACGACGTGCGAAACCTGGGCGAGCTGCTCGAGGAGAAGGGCGTGGACGTGCGCTACGCGATCCACCCGGTCGCCGGGCGCATGCCGGGTCACATGAACGTGCTGCTCGCGGAGGCGAACGTTCCCTACGACGAGCTCTTCGAGATGGAGTCGATCAATCCGGAGTTCCCGCAGACCGACGTCGTGGTGGTCGTCGGCGCCAACGACGTGGTCAACCCCGCGGCGCGCAACTCGCCGGGGAGCCCGATCTACGGGATGCCGATCCTCGACGTCGACAAGGCACGGAACGTCGTCGTCATCAAGCGCTCGATGTCGCCGGGGTTCGCGGGGGTCGACAACCCGCTCTTCTACGACCCGAAGACCGTGATGCTCTTCGACGACGCGAAGGCGGCAGCTCGAGGCGCTCATCGCGTCCGTCAAAGCGGTTTGACCAGCGTCCCGTTCCTGTCGGGGCGGCACGTGGAGGCGGCCGTGTCGCCGGAGCGCGCGCTGGAGGCCGTTCGTGACGCCTTCGTCGCACTACGCGCGCGGCGAGTGGACGATGCCGCCGAAGGTCTACGTCCCCGCGTACCCGGCCGGCGACTTCAGGGCCATGCCCGCGCTCGGCGGCGGCCACGCGCTGCTGAAGTGGGTCACCTCGTTCCCGGGCAACCCGGCGCAGGGGCTGCCGACGGTGATGGGGCTCGTCTTGCTGTCGGACGCTTCGAACGGCGTTCTCCGCGCGGTGCTCGACGCGGGTGCGGTCACGGCGCTGCGAACCGGGGCGGCGGCCGTGCTCGCGGCCGAGACGCTGGGCCGGGCCGATGCAGAGTCGGCTGCGGTCGTGGGCGCGGGCGTCAATGGCATGCCGCGGCGAAGACGTTTCTCGCGCGGGGGCGCGACGTCTCCATCTACGACGTGGACGAGGCCCGCGCGGAGGCCGCAGCCGCCTCTCTGAACACTTTGCAACACAGTGTTACTAAGTCTGTTGGGCGCGAGGAAGCGCTTGGTTCCGACCTACTCGTGACGATGACGCCGGGACATGAGGTCCTCCTCGGACCCGGCTCGTTGCGCCCGGGACAGCATGTGAGCCTGATGGGCGCCGACGGGCCCGGCAAAGCGGAGATCGCCGTCGAGGAGCTGGCCCGCGTGCACGTCTTCGCGGACGACTGGGAGCAGGCGAGCCACAACGGCGAGCTCGTCCATGCCGTCGAGGCGGGCGCGCTCGAGCGCGGGACGTGACCGAGCTCGGCGCGGTCCTCGCCGGCGATGCGCCCGGCCGCAGCGGACGACGAGATCACGGTCTTCGACTCGACCGGCCTCGCGATCCAGGATCTCGCGATCGCGCTCGCCGCACTCGAGGCCTACGAAGCCAACTCGGAGGCCTTCGAAGGCGTCTCACTGATCGAAGCCCTCTGATTCGACCCCGATGAGAGGAGCCACGGATGGCAGGGAGACTCGTGTACTTCGAACTGCCCGCGGACGACACCCAGCGGGCGGAGGATTTTTACGCGGAGCTCTTCGGGTGGCAGTTCCGCCCCGTGCAAGAAGGGTTCGACTACCACATGCTCGATGAGGACGCCGACCCCGGTGGGGCGATCTACCCGTCGCAGACCGGTGAAAAGGGCGCGATCATCTACTTCGAGAGCGACGACATCGACGCCTCGGTCGAGCGAGTGAATGAGCTGGGAGGCTCGGCCGAGGACAAGCAGGCGATCCCTGGGACCGGCTGGTACGCACGTTGCGAGGACACGGAGGGCAACTCGTTCTCTATCTTCCAGGCAGACGACTCAGTGCCGATTTCGGCGGAGTTGCAAAGCCGCGAGAACTCCAACTAGAAAGGACGGTCGAAATGGCCAATGCCAAGGTCGTGCACTTCGAGATTCCTGCGGATGACACCAGTCGCGCCCGCGAGTTCTGGACGAAGATGTTCGGCGTCGAGTTCGAGAGCTACGACGGGCCGATGGAGTACCACATGTTCCAGAACGACGACAAGCAGAGTGGCGGCGGGCTGATGCCCCGGATGGAGGGCCAGGAGGGCCTGGTCATCTACTTCGCTACCGAGGACATCGACGCGACGCTCGACAAGGTGCGCGAGGCGGGCGGCACCGCCGAGAACGACAAGATGCCGGTGCCTGGAATGGGCTGGTTCGCCCACGTCCGCGACACCGAAGGCAATCGCTTCTCGTTCTGGCAGAACGACGAGAACGCACCGGTTCCGGCCGGAATGCAGTCCGGCGAGGCGGCCGGCTCCTAGAGCAGCCGCGCGGGATCGAAGAGCTCGAGCTCTGGCGCAGGCCGTCCGAGGATGGCCTGCGCCACGAGCTCACCGCACGCGAGCCCGAGCACGTTTCCGTGACCTGAGTAGCCCGCCGCGACCCAGACGCCGTCGTGGCCGGGAACCTGTCCGGCGAGCGGCATGAGGTCAGGCGTGTGGCCAAAGATGCCCGCCCACCGGTGCGTGATCTTCGGCGGCTCGCCGATCAGCTCGGCCGCGAAGGTCTCGAGCTCGCGCTGGATCGGCTCTGTGATCGTCTCCTCGGCGGTGAACTCGTGGTCGGCCTGGGTGTCGCGGCGGCCACCGAGGACGAGGCGGTCGTCGTCGGTCTGCTGCCAGTAATCGAAGCCGTGCCGGGAGTAGTGCGGGCAGTCGAAGAGGCGGCGCGACAGAGGCTCGGTGACGATCACCTGGCCGCGCACGGGACGACGACCTCGTCCAGGCGCGGCAGAAGACCCTGCGTGTAGCCGTCGGTGGCGATGATCACGTGCTCGGCGTCCAGCTCGTCGAGCGATTCGACGCGGCTCTGCTCGCGCAGGTCGACGCCCGCGTCGGCAGCCAGTCGCAGCGAGCCGGCGCACCCAGCGTGCGGGCCGGAGCGAGCCGTCCGTGGGGTGGCGAATCCCGCCGAGAAAGGGCGCGTCGACCAGGTCGGCCGCGAAGCCGTCCTCGCGCAGCGCCGCGTACTCGTTCTCGAGCTCCTCGCGCTCGGCCTCGTCGACTGCGACTCGCAGGCTGCCGTTTCGCGCAGAGCGTCACCGGCGAGCTCCTCGAGGTGATCGAGGGCTCGCTCGGTCGAGCTGCCAGTACTGCTTGGCGCGCTCCGGCCCAAGGTGGCGGCGAGCAGCGTCGTAGAGCATCGCCCCTCCTCGCAGCGCGAAACCGCCGCTGCGGCCACTGGCTCCCGACGAGATCTCTCGCGCCTCGTGCAGGCGCACGCGGAGGCCGCCACGCGCGGCGACGAGCGCCGCCGCGCAGCCGGTGACACCGCCGCCGACGACCGCGACGTCCACACGGCCGTCGAGCCGGTTCTGCGGGGCTGCAGGCGGGCTCACAGCCAGTAGGCTCGGTACGAGCGCGAGTAACCGAGGGTCATCGCCGCCGATGCTATTGCGCCCGGTACACCCCCTCTCCCTGGACGATCAGGCCCGCGAGCTCCAGCTCGGTGAGCGCCGTCGCGACGGCGCCGGCCTCGGACCCGATTGCGCGCGACGAGCTCGTCGACTCCCGCGGGGCCGTCGCGCACCCGGGCGAGCACCTTCTGGCCCTCCTCGGCTCAGGTCCGGGTCTGCGGCCGGGCCGACTTCGATCCCGAACACCTCGAGCACGTCCTTGCTCGTCGTGAGCGGAGTCGCGCCGAGCCGAAGCAGCTCGTTCGTCCCGGCCGAGAGCGCCGACGTGATCTCGCCGGGAACGGCGAACACCTCGCCGCCCTTCCTCGAGCGCCAGGTCGGCGGTGATCAGCGCGCCGCTCCGCTCCCGCGCCTCGACGACCACGGTCGCCTGCGCGAGGCCGGCGACGATCCGGTTCCGTGCCGGGAACCGCCACGGCGCCGGCTCCACTCCCGGCGGGTACTCGGAGACGACCAGCCCGCTCGCGCGATCCGCCGCGCAGCTCCGCGTGCGCGCGCCGGGTAGTCGCGGTCGACCCCGCAGCCGAGGACGGCGACCGTGCGCCCGCCGGCTTCGAGCGCGCCGCGGTGCGCCTCCCCGTCGACGCCGCGCGCCATGCCGCTGACGACGACGAGCCCGGCGGCCGCGAGCTCCCGGCCGAACATGCGCGCGACGTGTGCGCCGTACGCCGAGCAGGCGCGGGCGCCGACGATCGCGACCGCGGGCCGCTCGAGCAGCTCGGCAGCTCCGCCGTTCCGCGCAGGAAGAGGCCGGGCGGCGGGTCGAAGATCGAGCCGCAGCAGCGACGGAAACGCGGATCCGAGCGGCCGAGCCAGCGCATGCCGCGGCCGGTCAAGCCGCACGCCGTAGCGCTCCTCGTCGAACGCCGCCGACGAAAGCGCGCGAACCGGCGCGTCGCTCGGCTCGGAGACGACGTGCGGCCGGTCTCGGCGGCGAAGGCGGCGAGCGCCAGCTCGCTCACGTCGGCTCCAGCTCGCGCGGCGAGCGATACGCGAGCGCCTCGGCGACGTGCTCGGGCTCGACCGCTCGGAGCCGGCGAGCGCTGCGACCGTCCGCGCAACCCGGGCGACGCGGGCGCGGCCTCGGCCCGAGAGCGGCAGCCGCTCGACCGCACGAGCGAGCAGCTCGTCGGCCTCCGGCGTCGCGCGCGGCGATGCCGGCGGCGAGCGCGTGCGCGAGCCGCGACCACCCGCTCGCACGGCGGCCGACGCCTCGGCCGGCCCGGCGGCGAGCTCGTCGGCCCGCGGACGCGGGACCGTGACGACGAGGTCGAAGCGGTCGAGGAGCGCGCGCGAGAGCTTGTCGCGGAAGCGACGCGAGCCGCTGCGGCGAGCACGAGCACTCGAGCGGCCGGGTCGCCTCGCGCGCCGCACGGGCACAGGTTCATCGTCGCGACGAGCTGGAAACGGGCCGGGAAGACCGCCCGCCCGCCGCCCGCGCGACGCGCGACCACGCCGTCCTCGAGCGGCTGGCGCAGCGCCTCGAGCGCCGGGCGCAGGAACTCCGGCAGCTCGTCGAGCAGGAGCACGCCGCGGTGCGCGAGGCTGACCTCGCCCGGCCGCGGCCGCGGCCCGCCGCCGACGATCGCGGCCATCGACGCGCTGTGGTGCGGCGCGCGGAACGGGCGGTCGCGCGACCAGCGGCCGCTCCGGCGGCGAGCAAGCCCGGCGACCGAGTGGATGCGCGTCACCTCGAGCGCCTCCTCGCGCGTCGAGCGGCGGCAGGATGCCCGGGCAGCCGCCGGGCGAGCATCGTCTTGCCCGGTCCCGGGCGGGCCGGCGAGCAGCAGGTTGTGGCGCGCCGGCGGCGGCGATCTCGAGCGCGCGCCGGGCGCGCTCCTGGCCGCGGACGTCGGCGAGATCGGGGTACGGCCGGCGCCGGCGCGTCGCCGGCTCGGCTCGTACGGCGCGGGGTCCGCCTCGCCCCGCAGGTACGCGGCCGCCTCGGCGAGGTGCCGGACCGGAACCGGCTCGATGCCGGCCAGCGCCGCCTCCGCCGCCGACTCGGCGGCGCAGAGCAGCCGCTCGAGCCCGGCCCGCCGCGCCCCTCGGCGACGGCGAGCACGCCGCCGACCGGCCGCAGCCGCCCGTCGAGCGCGAGCTCGCCGACCGCCGCGTGGCCGCGAGGCGCTCGCGGGGCACCTGCCGCGAGGCGGCGAGGACCGCGAGCGCGATCGGCAGGTCGAAGCCCGAGCCCTCCTTGCGCAGGCCGGCCGGCGCCAGGTTGACGGTGATCCGCCGCAGCGGCCACTCGAGCTCCGCGGAAGCGATGCCGCTGCGCACGCGGTGCTTCGCCTCCTGGCAGGCGCGGTCGGCCAGCCCGACGATCGAGAACCCCGGGCACGCCGCGCTCGACATGAGCCTCGACCTCGACCCGACGGGCCTCGAGGCCGACGACGCGTGGGTGATCGTTCGTGCCAGCACGGGTCGACGACGCTAGGTAAGAAATCTGCAAAGGAACAGCGCCGACGTAGTGACAAATGACGCGCGTTCTGACACATCCCGCGCCCAGACCCGAACAGGAGGGCTCGTGGGGGCAAACGCGGCTCGGAGGTGGGCGCCAACGGTGCTCCTTCCCCTACTGATCGTTCTGGCGGGGCTCGGGTCAGCACCGGCGACCGGAACGACGTCGCCACCGTTCGGTCCCCTGCAGGATCGACCTGGACACGGACATCGACTACGTCGATCCCGCGCTCGCCTACTACCTCCCTACCTGGCAGATCGAGCAGGCCACCTGCGCCAAGCTTCTCAACCAGCCGGATTCCTCATCGTCGAACGGCGCACTCGAGCCGGAGATCGCGGCAGCGATGCCGACCGTCTCACGGCGGACGGCGACCTCACGCATTCCAGATCCGCAGCGGGTTCGCCTTCTCGCCGCCGGCGACAGGAAGTGTCACTGCACAGAGCATGAAGTACACGTTCGAACGGTTGCTGAACCGCTTGATGGCCTCGCCGGCGCAGTACTTCTTCGAAGACATCGTGGGCGCGCGAAAGTACATTCGGGGGAGGCCGCGTCGGTCTCGGGCATCGTCGCGTCCGGCGACACCTGACGTTCCAGCTCGTCCGGCCTGCAGCCGACTTCGTGGCCAGGGTGGCGATGCCGTTTACGTGCGCGGTGCCAACTTCCCGCCATCAACCCGGACGGCGTCCCCGCGCCGATACCGTCGGCCGGTCCTACTACATCTCTGCGTGGAGCCCCCACAACAGCATCACCGTGACTCCAAACCCGAACTACACGGGGCCCCGACCGCGCCGGTGGAGCTCGATCGACTACACGATCGGTTTGCCCCTACAGACCATCCGGCGAGCGAGTCGAGCAGGGCATCTCGGACTACGGGCCGGTGCCGGCAGCCGCGCACAGCGAGCTGGCGACCCTCTATGGCCCCGGCAGCCCGGCAGCACTGACGGGCCACCAGCAGTGGTTCGCGATCCCGAGCATCGCGTTCCGGTACCTCGCGATGAACACCGAGCGGCCCCTCTTCGCAACGGCAAACATGCGCAAGGCCGTCAACTTCGCGATCGACCGGCCGGGCATGATCGCTCTTCGAGGGGCACACGCCGGAGTCGCCACGACCAGTACCTCCCCCCGCTGATGGCCGGCTTCCAGGACGAGGCGATTTACCCGCTCAATGGGCCGAACATCGTCGTCGCACGTCAGCTGGCGGGTTGGAATCCCGGGGATCCGATGAGGCCCGGCGTGATGTACACGTGCAACACGGGCCCCTGTGTCCCGATCGCCAACCTCGTCCGGGACAACCTGCTTCAGATCGGCATCGACCTCCAGATCATGCACCTTCCCGCGCGCCGTGCAGTTCACGAAGACCGGGACGCGAGGCGAGCCCTTCGACATCACGCTCGAGGCTTGGCACGAGGACTACTACGACCCGTTCGACTTCATCTCCCTCATGGACGGGACGACGATCAAGCCGGCGAACAACGTGAACTTCTCGTACTTCAACGATGAGGGCTTCAACGCGCGTATGGACGCCGCCCAGGCGATGCCGTTCGGACCCGAGCGATACCAGGCGTTGGGGCAACTCGACGTCGATCTGGCGCGGGACGCAGCGCCCCTGGCAGCGTTCATTAACGACAACACGCGCGAATTCTTCTCGCGCCGCATCGGCTGCCAGCGGCAAAACGGCATCTCCGACAACGTCAACCTTGTGATGCTCTGCCTGCGGCCCGAGATCACGATCGACGACGCACAGGTAGCGGAGCCGGCCTCGGGGACCGCAACTGCGACCTTTACGGTCCGGCTCTCGAGCCAAGAGGAGAACCCCGTGACGGTCGACTACGCAACGGTCGACGAGACCGCGACCGCCGGCGACGACTATGTCGCGACCTCCGGGACGGTCACCTTCCCGCGCGAACGTGCGGACGCGGACGATCGACGTCACTGTCAACGCCGATCGATCCCGGAAGGGCCCGAGACCTTCGGAGCTCGTGCTCTCCAACGAAAGCGCGGGCACGCTCGTCGACGGCCGAGCACGCGGGACGATCACCCAGGGCCTGGTCTTTCATGGGCCGCCCCACCGCCACCGCCACCGCCGCCGCCTCCGCCTCCTCCGCCTCCTGGTCCGCCGCCGCCTTGCTGCCTCCCTCCCTGGGGGTACACGACTCAGTTCTTCTCAGGCCAGACGATCGTTCCCGGGACAACCGATATCGGCCTTCATTGCGACGACTGCACGACGCCGGTGACCCTGCCGTTTCCGGTTGACGTGTACGGGACGATCTACAACCGGATCGAGGTCAGTTCGAACGGCAACGTGCAGTTCTCGAACCACGACTACGAGTACGGCAATACATGCCTGTCACGCCCTACGCTCATGGGTCGCATGCTCGCCCCGATGTGGGACGACCTTCGTACCGATGTCGCGCCGGCACTGGCATCTACACAGCCACCCTCGGCACGGCGCCGAATCGCACGTTCGTGATCGAGTGGCGCGCGAGCTACTTCGCAGGATCCGGAACGGCGAATTTCGAGGTCCTCTTCGATGAGGGCTCGCGAACTCTGCGCACGATCTACGGAACCGTCAACGGTTTCGGTGCGTCGGCAACCGTCGGCGTCCAGAGCTTCGGGAACAGTGCGTCGACGCAGTTCTCCTGCAACGCCGCGATCCTTTCGAGCGGCTTGGCTGTGAACTACATTTCGACCGCCGCTCCGCCTCCTCCGCCGCCACCTCCGCCTCCGCCACCTCCGCCTCCGCCGCCACCTCCGCCACCTCCGCCGCCTCCGCCACCTCCTCCACCGCCTCCGCCTCCGCCGCCGCCTCCGGCCCCACCGCCTGCCCGCTGTCGCGTGCCGAACGTGATCGGGCTGCGACTGGCAACGGCGAAGGCACGGATCCGGGCACGGCGCTGTCGGGTTGGCACGGTGCGAAGGGTGGCTCCAGGCGTGTCGGCAAGGTCGTCGGCCAGAGCCCGCGGGGCGGCTCGGTGCGGCGGGTCAACTTCAGGGTCAACCTCCGCGTAGGGCGCCGCTAACCCCTCGTAAATTTTCGGCCTTCGTGTCACGATGGCCGAGGGCGTGGGAGGGCACAGATGGACCTGAGGGTGCTGGCGACGAGCGGCTTGCTCGCGCTGGTTCTGCTGCCCGGAGCGAGCGCCGGGCCGGGAGCGACGGCCAGGATCAGCATCGCCAGCAACGGCGCGCAGGCGGACAGCCACAGCCTGCTACCGGCGATCGACGGCGCCGGCCGGATCGTCGCGTTCTACTCCGACGCGACCAACCTCGTCGCCGGCGACACCAACAACGCCCGAGACGTCTTCGTCCGCGATCGCCCTGCCGGCACCACCGCGCGGGTCAGCGTCGACAGCACAGGGGCGCAGGCCAACGGACAGAGCTTCGCGCCGGCGGTGAGCCGAGACGGGCGCATGATCGCGTTCCATTCCGACGCGTCGAACCTGGTCTCCGGAGACGCGAACAACACCAGCGACGTCTTCGTCCACGATCGACAAAGCCGGGCGACGACGCGGGTCAGCGTGGCGACCGGCGGCGCCGAGGCAAACGGCAGCAGCTCCGCGCCGGCGCTGAGCGGGGACGGCCGGTTCGTCACCTTCGTCTCGGACGCGACCAACCTGGTCACCGGCGACACGAACGCGGCCCGTGACGTCTTCCTGCACGATCGCCTTAGCGGCACGACGACCAGGATCAGCGTCAGCACCGCCGGCGACCAGGGGAACATCCACAGCCTGAGCGCGGCGATCAGCGACGACGGGCGCTTCGTCGCCTTCTCCTCGTTCGCCGCGAACCTCGTCGACGGAGACACGAACGAATCGGCCGACGTCTTCGTGCGCGACCGGCAAGACGGCTCCACGAAACGCGTCAGCGTGTACAGCGACGGAACCGAAGTCGAGGGAGACAGCCTGGCGCCGGTGATCAGCGCCGACGGCCGCTTCGTCGCCTTCGACTCGGATGCCTGGCTCCTGATCTGGGGCGACACGAACGAGGCCCGGGACGTCTTCGTCTACGACCGGCAAACGGCCTGACCACCCGCGTCAGCGTCGACGACGGCGGTGCGCAGGCGAACGGAGCGAGCCTCAGGCCGTCGATCACAGCCGACGGCCGCTTCGTCGCGTTCTACTCGGATGCCTCGACTCTGGTCGGCGGAGACTCCAACGGCGCTTCCGACGTCTTCCTTCACGACCGCCGCAGCGGTGCGACGACGAGGGTGAGCGTCGGCAACGGCGGCACCCAGGCCAGCGGCGACAGCCTCAGGCCGGCAGTCAGCGAGACCGGCGCCGTCGTCGCGTTCGAGTCCGACGCCGTGAGCCTGGTCAACGCCGACACCAATGGGTTCAGTGACGTGTTCGTCCACGAGCCGACGGTTGCCGCTCCGCCGCCCCCCACGCCTCCGCCGGCGCGATGCGTGGTGCCGAACGTCCGTTGGAAGAAGCTCGCAGTGGCCCGCCGATCGATTACCGCCGCCCGGTGCCGGGTCGGCCGTGTCCGGCAGGCGCGTTCGAAACGCGTTCGCCCTGGTCGCGTGATCTCCCAATCGCCTGCGGCCAGGACTAGGGCCCGGGTTGGCTCGCGCGTCAATCTCGTCATCAGCCGCGGACGGCGTTAGCCTGTCGGTGTGCTGAAGGCCTCGAGCCTCGCGGTCGGCGCGGCTTTTCTCGTTGTCGGACTTGCTTCGGCGGCTGTCGTGGCCCCGATCCCGGTCAAGACGAGCTCCCGCAGCGAGCTCGCGCCGACAGCCGGCGGCGAGTGGTTCGCGTGGACGAAGAGCCGCGGGAACGACAGCGGCAGCCTGCTGGATGTCTGGGCCCAGCGCGGTACCGAGCGCGCGTTCAAGGTCAATCCGCGGAACACGCAGGGCTACACAGGGGGCACCGACGGTACGCGGCTGGTCTACCAACTCATACGCGGCGCGAACGCGAACCGGTCGGATCTGCGCCTCTTCGACCTGGCCACGCGCCGGCACGTTCCCCTGCCTCGCGGCGTGAACACGACCCGCTGGGAATGCTGCGGGACGATCTCCGGCGACTGGCTGCTCCATAGCCGGGGGCTCGTCTACACGCGGAACATCCAGCTTCTGCTCCTGCGAAACCTCGTCACCGGCGAGGTGCGCGTCCTCGACCGGCTGCAGAACAAGAACGGGCTCCTCAGCGCCGGCCAGGTGAGCGGCAACTACGCGGTCTGGGCCCGCTGCTCCCCCCATCCGCGCTGCCAGATCCGCCGGTACGACATCGTCGCCGGCACGAGGACGATCCTGCCGGTGCCCACCGGGAAGGTCGTCTACAGCCCCTCCGTCACCGCTACCGGGACGACGTACTACATCCGCAGCAACCGGGGCTGCGGCAAGTACGTGGAGCTCGTCAAGGCACCTCTTGCCGGAAGCGCTGTGGTGCTACTCGCGCTCCCGAACGGCTACGACGCGGACGTGACCTACGCGAACCTGAGGCCTCCGAGGGGCCCGACGCCCTCGATCACCGACGTCTATTTCGACCGCGTTCGCTGCGGACGGAACCTCTGGGACATCTTCCGGGTCGAGGACCGGGAGGGGGCCACCCCCGCCGCCGTTGGCTATCCGGTCCTCGCCACGATGACGTCCTCGTAGTACTCGCCCGCGCGCCGGCCGGTTCGCCGGTTGACGTGGCGCTGGTAGCGGGTCTCCACGCTGAGCCCCGCGCGCTCGAGAATCTTCGGGTAGAGGTCGCGGCGGTCGTTGATGACGATGACGACAGGCGCGCGCGCGGGAGGACGCGACTGACGTTGGCAAAGACCTCGGCGGTTCCGTCCACGTAGGCGGCAATCGCCGCGACGCTCGTCCCTGCCGCCGCCGCACCGACCTCGAGCTCCCGGCGATCGTCCAGCCCGAGGAGCTCGTAGGCGTAGCGATGCTGCTCGTGGTAGTCGATGAGCCCGGGTACGGCGGTGACGTGACGACCCCGTCCGCGCTCGGCAGCTCCGCGTCCCGGGCGTCGGCATGCAACACGGTCGCCTCTTTCCCGCGCGCGCGCACGCGAGCGAACTCGTGGATGCGCGCCAGCGTGTCGAGCGCGTAGCGCCGCAGGAAGTGCTCGGCCTTCTCGACAGGACGACAGTGGCGCCGATGCTTGTGGCACCAGTACTCCCCACGCTGCGGCTCCTTCGGGAAGTCGAGGTCGAAGTGCGTCGTGCGCCGCGCGGAGCGTGCAGCTCGCGTCAGAACCACGCGGAGCACGTCTGCGTGCTCGTAGTCGTCCACGATCGAGCGGAAGAAGAGGAGCTCATCTGCAGCACGCGGGGCGAACCAGGCCTTTACGTACGGAGACGGACGCTCGGGCGGGCGGCCGTCGAAGCCTTCGAGCCGCCGCAGGGCGTCTCGGATGTCGCGCTCCAGCGCGAAGAGGTTGTAGGCGCGGGTCTTGACGTCCATCAGCAGGCAGTTGAAGGCCGCGATGTCGACCCCGGTCGCCCGGCGACCGCTCTCGAGCGACTGGACGAGCGTCGTGCCGGAGCCGGCGAAGGGATCGAGCACGGTCCGCGCCTGCGGCAAATGCCGCGTCAGGAGCGCCTCCACGAGCTGGGGCACGAACTTCCCCAGGTACGGGTGCAACCGATGGACGTGCTTCGTCCGCTCGCGCTCGGGGAGGTCGCGCTCCGACCAGGAAAGGTCGAGGTCGATGTCGCGGTAGAGCGCTTCCTGCGTCGGAGCCATCCCGGCCCGGTTTCGACGCGCGCGCTAGAACGCCTGTCTCAGATGCTCGACGCGGCCGGCGCCAACGCCGACGACGTCGAACCGCGCCTCGCACTCAACGTGCTCCGGATGCGCGGCGAGCCAGGACTCGGCAGCCTGGGTCAGACGGCGCTGCTTCTCCGCCGTGACCATCTCCAGCGGGTCGCCGAGCCCTCCCCGCTCTTCGACTTGACCTCGCAGAAGACCACCGTTCGCCCGCGGCGCAGGACGAGATCGAGCTCGTAGCCGCCGACCCACTCGTTCGTCGCCAGCACGCGGTAGCCGCGCAGCCGGTAGCGCCACTTCGCGCGCCGCTCGGCCTGCGCGCCCCTACGCCGAGAGCCTGGCGGCGGCTTCTTCCTCACTGAGGTAGCAGAGCGCCTGGAAGGAGCGGCGGTGGATCTCCGACGGCCCGTGCCTACGGACGAGCGCCGAGTGCGAAGGCGTGATGTAACCGACGTGGGAGCGGAAGCCGAACTGCGGATAGAGCGCGTCGGCGCGGCGCATGTACCGGTCGCGGACGACCTTCGCCACGATCGACGCTGCCGCGATGGCGGCGCTGCGCTCGTCGCCGTCGATCACCGCGTGATGCTCCGGCGCAGCCGGCCCCAGCCGGAAGCCGTCGACGAGACAGGCCTCGGCGGGCGGGGTCAGCGCGGCGAGCGCACGCCGCAGGCCGGCGAGGTTCGAGCGGTGCAGGCCCTCACGGTCGATCTCGCCCGGCGAGATCACCTGGACCGAGACGCGCGTCGCGCAGCTCATGACTGCACGGAAAAGCTCTTCGCGATCGGCCGGCGCGACCTGCTTGGAGTCGTTCAGCCGCGCGAGAGGCCGCACTCGATGCTCCCGCAGACACGCGTAATCCAGCAGGACGCCCGCAACGACGAGCGGCCCGGCAAGCGATCCTCGACCCGCTTCGTCGGCACCCGCCACGAAGCGCGCGCCGAGCTTGCGGTCGAAGCTAGGAGCCTAGCTCCGCTCCTCCTCGGCAGGGGCTTCGACTTCAGCAACCTGCTCTTCGCCGCTTTCGACCTCCGGATGATCTTCGGCAGGCTCGGCGACGGCGTCAGGCTGCTCTGGCGCTCCGGCGGAGGCACCGGGCGAGGATACCGGCGCGACATGCTGCTGCTCGCGGACGCGCGCCTTCTTCCCCACTTTCTCGCGCAGGTAGTACAGCTTCGCGCGGTTGACGTCCCCGATCGCCTGGACCTCGATCTTCTCGATCTTCGGCGAGTGGAGCGGGAACGTCCGCTCGACGCCCACGCCGAACGACTGCTTGCGCACGGTGAACGTCTCGCGCACACCTTGTCCCTGGCGCTTGATGACGATGCCCTCGAAGACCTGGACGCGCCGGCGCGTGCCCTCGATCACCTGGAAGTGCACGCGCACGGTGTCGCCGGCCTTGAACCTGGGCCGGTCGGACTGCAGCTGACGCTGCTCGAGTAGCTCGATGGGGTTCGTCATGGCGAGGAAATGGCCCGGAGGGCCGTCGGCATGCTAGCGGATCGAAATCCGGTCCCAGGGCCAGTAAGTGGCGATCCTCGGTCCGATCAGCCGATCCCGCGCAACCAGGCCCCAGACTCGCGAATCGCACGACTGGGCCCGGTTGTCGCCCAGGACGTAGTACTGGTCCTTCGTGATCACGCGTGCCGCAGACGAGACACGGTCACGGCGACCCGCCGCGATGTACGGCTCCGTGAGCTTGCGGCCGTCCACGAAGACGACGCCGCTCCGAACCGCAACGGTCTCTCCGGGGACTCCGATGATCCGGTGTACGAACGTCGACCCGGTTGGCGCCCCGCAACGCTCCGCCGCCCGCGGGGGAAGCTTGTACGCGACGATGTCGTCGCGCTCCGGGTCTCGCACCTTGTAGAGCACCTTCGAGACGGCGATCCGATCTGCCTCCTCGCCCAGGCATCCCGCCCCGGGCTTGGGGCAGTGCAGTGTCGGCTCCATCGAAGAGCTAGGGATCCGGTACAGCTTCGAGGTGATCGCGGCCAGGACGAGGAGCACGCCCACGATCGTGAGAACGATCAGCAGGAAGCGGAGCAGCCTCGACATCGGCTCAGAACAAGGTGATCCGCTTCGGCGGGAAGTACACCGCGAACACGGGGCCGATCAGGTTGGCACGCGGGACGTAACCCCAGCGCCGCGAGTCGCATGACGACTGCCGGTTGTCGCCGAGCATGAGGTAGCTGTCCTTGGGGATCGTCCGCTCGGGAAGCGTGTCGGCGTCGCGGCGGTTCGGAGGGATGTACGTCTCTTTCAGCTTCTTGCCGTTGATGTAGATCTCGCCGTTCTCCTCGCGCCAGCGGTCGCCCGGCAGCCCGACGAGGCGCTTGACGAAGGTGCCGCCCGCCCCGCACTGCGCCTGCGCTCGCGGCGGCGTCTTGAAGACGACGATCTCTCCGCGCTTGGGGTCGCGGAAGTGGTAGATGAAGCGATTGGCCAGGACGCGGTCGGAGAACGGCCCGACTCGCACCCTGCGCCGGGCATCGCGCAGTGCAGCGTCGGCTCCATCGACGAGGACGGGATTCGATACGGGTTCACGACGAAGGCCTTGATGCCGAGGACGATCAGCGACCGCGCCGATGATCGTGACCGCCCAGTCGATGGCGACCCGCCACTCGCGCGGCAGCCCGCGCGTCAGGTAGTCGATCGGGTTCCTCTCGCGCCGTCCTCGCCCGGCTCTGCTCGCGCCGCCACTCCGCGATGCGCGCGTGGTCGCCCGAGAGCAGCACGTCGGGCACCTGCCAGCCGCGGAACTCGGCGGGACGCGTGTAGTGCGGGTACTCGAGGCCACCCTCGAGCTCGGCCGAGAACGTCTCCTCGTCGCCGGAGCCCTCGCTCAGCGCGCCCGGCAGGCGGCGCGCGATCGCGTCGACGATCGACCATCGCGGGCAGCTCGCCGCCGGAGAGGACGTACGGGCCGATCGAGATCGGCTTCCGTCGCCAGGTGCTCGACGATGCGCTCGTCGAAGCCCTCGAACCGCGCCGACAGGATCGTCACGCGCTCCTCGCCCGCGAGCTCCTCGACGAGCGCCTGGTCGAGCTGGCGCCCCTGTGGCGTCAACGCGATCACGCGGTGCTCCGGCCGACCGCCGTAGGTCGCGTCGAGCGCGGCGGCGACGACGTCGACCCGCAGCACCATGCCCGCGCCCCCGCCGTAGGGCTCGTCGTCGACCTGGCCGCCCGTGAGCGGCGTCGTGTCGCGGTAGTTGAGCAGGCGCAGGTCGAGCTCGGAGCCGAGCACGGCCGCGAGCGGCCGCTGCTCGACAGAGCCAGGCGAACGCGTGCGGAACGAGGGTGAAGACATCGATCTGCAAAGAAGCTCGAGGTTACTCAGCACCTGCGAAGCCGGGTCGGACAAGCGATTCGACCCGCAGGCGAGGTCGACCTCCCGCACGCAGGCATCGACGAGCGGCAGCGCGAGGCCGGAGTCGAGCTCGAGCACGTCGTTCGCGACGCCGGGCGCGACCTCCGACACGCTGGCCGAGAACGCGCCCGCCCTCCTCTTCGACGGCGAGGCCCACGAGCTGGAAGACGTAGTACGAGTCCGTCCTCGGCCGGGGGCAGCTCGCGCGCGCTCGACCTGGAGCTCGGCGCCGCGCTCCACCGGCCGGTCGAGGCGGATCACCGGCCGGCCGCCGGCGCGCTTGGACTCGACGATCTCGCCGGGCTCGCCGTCGACGATGCACCGTCGCGCCGACGGCGAAGCCGCTCGGGTCCTCGCTCGGCGTGCTCGACCACGAACGCGCCGCCGAGCCCGTGCGGCCGGCCGACGCGGCCGACCGGACGACCTCAGTCCCAGGCTCGCGTCACTCGACGATCTCGAGCAGCACGCGCCGCGCGGCCGGGCGCCGCTGGCGCGCACGACGGGCGCAGCGCGCGCGCGATGCGGCCCTGCCGGCCGATCACCTTGCCGACGTCGTCCGGGGCGACGTGGAGCTGCAGCACGATCGCGCCGTCGCGCTCCTCCTCCTCGACCCGCACCGCGTCCGGCTCGTCCACCAGCTGCCGCGCGAGGTACTCGAGCAGCTGTCAGCTCAACGATGTTCTTCGCCTTCAGCAGGCGCGAGACCGCGTTCGATCGGCTGCGCGCCCTTGCCGAGCCAGTCCTTCACCTTGTCCTCGTCGAACTCGATCGTCGACGGATCGGTCTGCGGGTTGTAGCGCCCGACGATCTCGATGAACTTGCCGTCGCGCGGCGAGCGCGAGTCGGCCACGACGACGCGGTAGATCGGGTTCTTCTTCGACCCGACGCGCGTCAGCCTCATTTTACTGCCATGTCACCTCATCTCCTTCCTCTTCTTGTTCGTTCGTGCCGTGCGCTGCGAGCAGCTCCGGCGCGGCAGGTCGCCGGCATCTTGCCCTTCTTCCCATCTGCTTCATCATCTTCTGCATCTGCTTGCGGGCCGTGAGCAGCTGGTTGACCTGCTGGATCGTCGTGCCGCTGCCGCGCGGCGATCCGCTGCCGGCGCGAGCCGTCGATCAGGTGCGGCATGCGCCGCTCGTGCGGGGTCATCGAGAGCACGATCGCCTCGACCCGCGCCCATCTGCTCTCGTCGATGTCGAGGCCCTGAGCTGCTTGCCGATGCCCGGGCATCATCGTGAGCACGCCCTGCAGCGGGCCCATCCGCGCAGCATCTCGGTAGCTCGCGAGGAAGTCGTCGAACGTGAACTCGCCCGCGCAGCATCCGCTGCTCCAGCGCGCGCCTGCTCGTCCTCCTCGACGGCCGCCTCCGCCTTCTCGATCAGCGTCAGCACGTCGCCCATGCCGAGGATGCGCGAGGCCATCCGGTCGGGGTGGAACTACTCGAGCTGGTCGAGCTTCTCGCCGACCGAGGCGAGCTTGATCGGCTTGCCGGTGACCGCCTTGCACCGAGAGCGCCGCGCCGCCGCGCGCGTCGCCGTCGAGCTTCGTCAGGATGACGCCGTCGAACGCGATGCGCTCCTGGAACGCCTCCGCGACGTTGACCGCCTCCTGGCCCGTCATCGCGTCGAGCACGAGCAGCACGTTCGTGCGGCTTCGCCGCGTTGCGGACGGCCGCGAGCTCCTCCATCAGCGCCTCGTCGATGTGCAGCCGGCCGGCGGTGTCGAGGATCACGACGTCGCGGCCCTGCTGCCTGCGCCTGCTCGATGCCGCTCGCGCGACCGCCTGAACGGGGTCGGACCCTCGTCGGAAGACGGGGATCTGGATCTGCTTGCCGAGCTGCTCGAGCTGCTCGACGGCGGCCGGGCGCTGCAGGTCGGCGGCGACGAGCGCCGGCTTCCTGCCCTCCTTGCGCAGGAGCAGCGCGAGCTTGGCGGCCGCGGTCGTCTTGCCCGAGCCCTGGAGGCCGGCCAGCAGGATCACCGTCGGCGGCCGCCCGGCGAAGGCGAGCTTCGAGCTCCCGCTCCCCATCAGCGTCGGTCAGCTCCTCGTGGACGATCTTCACGACCTGCTGGCCGGGCGTGAGGCTCTTCAGTCACCTCCTGGCCGAGCGCGCGCTCGCGCACGCGCGCGACGAACTCCTTGACGACCTTGAAGTTGACGTCCGCCTCGAGCAGCGCGAGACGGATCTCGCGCATCGCTCGCGAGATCGGCTTCCTCGTCGAGCTTGCCGCGGCCGCGGAGCTCGCCGAGGGCGCCCTGGAGCTTGTCTGAGAGGGTGTCGAACACGAGCGCGACAGTGTACGGACGCGCGTTTTCGGCCTACGCTCGCGTAGACTGGACATGGCCGCCTGTCCCACCTGTGGCGAGGCCAACCCGGCCCACGCCAGGTTCTGCCTCGCCTGCGGCAAGCCGCTCACCGACCGCGGCGCGAGATGCGCAAGACGGTCACGGTCCTCTTCTGCGACGTCATCGACTCGACGCCGCTCGGCGAGCAGCTCGACCCCGAGACGCTGCGGCGCGTGATCTCGCGCTACTTCGATCGAGGTCAGCGCCGTCCTCGAGCGGCACGGCGGCACGGTCGAGAAGTTCATCGGCGACGCGGTCATGGCCGTCTTCGGCGTCCCGGCCGTGCACGAGGACGACGCGCTGCGCGCCGTGCGCGCGGCAGCCGAGATGCGCGAGGCGTCTCGGCGCGCTCAACGACGAGCTCGAGGCGCAGTACGGCGTCGGCTCGGCGACGCGGATCGGCATCAACACCGGCGAGGTCGTGGCCGGCGACCCGACCGAGGGGCAGTCGTTCGCGACCGGCGACGCGGTCAACGTCGCCGCAGCGGCTCGAGCAGGCCGCCAGCCCGGCGAGATCCTGATCGGCGCCGCGACGTACCGGCTCGTCCGCGACGCCGTCCACGCCGAGCCCGCTCGAGCCGCTCGACGCTCAAGGGCAAGAGCGAGCCCGTCGCGCGCCTGGCGCCTGCTCGGCGTCGTCGCGGGCGCTCGCCGCGTTCGCACGCGCGGCTCGACTCGCCGCTCGTCGGCCGCGAGCGCGAGCTGGCGTTGCTCGAGCAGGCCTTCGACGAGCCGTCGACGAGCGCGCCTGCCAGCTGGTCACGCGTCCTCGGCACCGCCGGCGATCGGCAAGTCGCGCCTCGCGCACGAGTTGCGTCGCGCGAGCTGCGGCGACGAGGCACGCGTGCTCGTCGGCCGCTGCCTGCCCTACGGCGAGGGCATCACGTTCTGGCCGCTGACCGAGCTCGTCCGAGACGCGGGCGGGATCGTGGCGCGCGACTCGGCCGACGAGGCGCGCGCCAAGCTGGCCGCCTGGTCGCCGACGACGCCGAGCGAGACCTGATCGTCGAGCGGCTCGCGGCGGCGACTGGGCTCGGCGAGCGGCACGACGTCGAGCGAGGAGACCTTCTGGGCGGTGCGCAGGCTGCTCGAGGCGCTCGCGCCGCGACGGCCCGCTCGTCGTCGTCTTCGACGACGTCCACTGGGCCGAGTCCGACGTTCCTCGACCTCGTCGACTACCTCGTCGACTGGACGCGGGACGCGCCGATCCTGCTCGTCTGCCTCGCGCGCCCGGACCTCCTCGACGAGCGGCCGTCTGGGGCGGCGGGCAAGCTCAACGCGACCTCGATCCTGCTCGAGCCGCTGCGCGGCACCGACGTCGAGCAGCTCGATCGACAACCTGCTCGGCGGCGGCGACTGACGTCGGCGACGATGTCCGGCGCAGCCTGCAGGAGGCCGCCGAGGGCAACCCGCTCTTCGTCGAGGAGATGCTGCGCGATGCTCGTCGACGAGGGCGTCTGCAGCGCGAGGCCGGCGCTGGACGAGCGCCGGGCGGCCTCGGCACGGTCGCAGGCGCCGCCCACGATCCAGGCGCTGCTCGCCGCCCGGCTCGACCGGCTGGAGCGCGAGCGAGCGCGACGTGCTCGAGCGCGCGGCGGTGATCGGCAAGAGTCTTCTGGCGCGAGGCGCTGCGCCGGCGCTGCGCGCCCGAGACGCGCGCGCGTCGACGAGCTCCTCGACGCGCTCGTGCGCAAGGAGCTCGTCCTCCGCCGATCGGCGCGCCGGCGAGGACGCGTTCCGCTTCCGGCACATCCTCGATCCGCGACGCCGCCTACCAGGGCGCTGCCAAGGAGCGCCGCGCCGAGCTGCACGAGCGCCTCGCCGACTGGCTCGGCGGACGCGCGCCGCGACCGGCTGCGCGAGTACGAGGAGATCCTCGGCTACCACCTCGAGCAGGCGCACCGCTACCTCGCCGAGCTCGCGCCCGCGACGACGCGCGGACCGACGACGCTGGCCGCGCGCGCGGCCGCGCTCCTCGCGTCGGCGGGCCGCCGCGCGTTCGCGCGCGACGACATGCCGGCGGCGGTCGGGCTGCTGCGACGAGCCACCCTGCTCCTGCGCGACGACGAGCCCGCCCGGCTGAAGCTCGCCCCCGATCTCGCCACGTCCATAGCCCATGTCGGAGAGCTGGCTCGCGCCGAGGGGCTGCTGGACCGAGCGATCGAGGCGGCGCATGCGCTCGGGGACGAGCAGTTGGAGCTCCACGCCCTGCTGCTCTCGGCCCGATCCGGATCCGGCTCGATCCAGCCGGTGCGACCGACGAGCTGACGACAAACGCCCAGCGGGCAATCCAGGTCTTCGAGCGTCTCGGAGACGAAGCGGGCCTGGCCCGAGGCCTGGCTGCGGCTGAGCGATGTCCACTGGCTGGCCTCGCGCTGGGGCGAGCGGGGCTCGACCCTCGAGCAGGCACTCGTCCACGCTCGACGGGCTGATGACCCACCGCTGGCGACGCGCTTGCTGGGCTCTTTGCCGGTCGTCCTGCTGGAAGGCGCGACGCCCGTGCCCGAGGCTCTCGAGCGTTGCGAGCAGATCCTCGAGCAGGTGCGCAAGGACCAGACGATCGAGGCACGCACGCTGGTCGTCATCGGCGAGCTCCACGCAATGCTCGGGGACTTCGACAAGGCGCGCGCGCTCTACCGGCAGGGCCAGATGTTGTTCGAGGATCTCGGCCATCGGCTGTGGATCGCCGTCCTCTCTCAGGTCGGCGGCATCATCGAATCGCTCGCAGGTGACCTCGAGGCGGCCGAAACGGAGCTGCGCTCCGGCTACGAGACGTTGTCGGGAATGGGTGAGAAGAGCTCACTCTCGACGGTCGTGGCCCTGCTGGCTTCGACCGTGTACGCCCGAGGCGATTTTGCGGAGGCGAAACGCCTGGCCGACCTGAGCGAGGCGAACGCCGCTCCTGAGGACGTCCTGTCTCATCGTGATCCTGCGGGGAACGCGCGCCCTGGTCTCGCCCGCAGCGGGGAGCACGCGCCGCGCTGAGGCGATTGCGCGCGAGGCTGTGGTGTTCGCAGAGCGGACCGACTCTCCCGTCATGCAGGCCGACGCTCACTCAGCGCTCGCAGAGACGCTGCGCCTCGGAGGAAATGACGCCGAGGCCGCCACCGAGCTGGAACGCGCAATCGAGCTCTGTGAGGCGAAAGGGCATATCGTCGCGAGGGACAGAGCGGCGCAGTCGCTTGCGACGCTGGTGGCAACGCGTTAGGTTCGCCGCGATTTTGGTCTACGAAGGAGGAATGCATGGGCACCAGCGCATTGCACCAGCCGGAGCCGCCGTCGCCGGAGCCCGAGCCGCCGCCACAGCCGGAACCTCGCGCCGGACTCGCCGCCGCCCGACGACGGCGATAACGGCGACGGGAGGCCGCCCACGGGGTGCACTTTGTCGGATTGGGCGAGAAGCCGGATCCAAAGCCGGAGCCGGCCCCAACGCCGAGCCGGAGCCGCCGAGGCCGGGGCCTTCTCACGGCGCGCATTTCGTCGGCATCGAGCCGTAACCACTGGCCCGAGTTCGCAGAACGGCCTTCCTCGCCGTCCACGGCGAGGGCGACGCACCGCTAATTACGTCTAGCTCTGACCGGCACGACCGAGGCGATCGCCCGCGACGTGCTCGCGTATCTCTTCTCGGTGCCGCAGAAAAAGTGGGTCGAGGCCGACGACAATCGTCTTGCCCCCTTCCTCTGCAAGCGCGGCCTCCTCCTCTCTGACGAAGAAGGTGAGCCGTTCGCCGGCTTGCGGCGACGCGACGAGCAGCTGGCCGATCTCGGGTGGCTGCCGGCTGCCGCCGTCTACCACTTCGCGACCCGCTTTCGCGGCGGAGACCTCAGCCTCTCCGCCGACGATCAGAGGCGTTCGGCGACCTGGCCGCCGCCTCGGATACGGCCGCCAGCGCGCTTCGTGGACCACCACGGCCCTCCTCCGCCGCCTTTCATCTGCCGAGAGAACGGAGGGTAGAACTCCGCTCGTCCGCCGGCAGGGCGGTCTGTACGACGCTCTGGCAGCTCGGAAGACGACGCGGGGCTTCGACCGATCCCGCCCCATGACGCTGGAGCAGCTCGCAGTCCTCCTGTACGAGGTGTTCGGCTGCCGAGGCCACGCGCACCTCCATCCTGAGATCGCCGTCCTGAGGAAGGGAAGCCCCTCCGCGGGCTCCCTGCACCCCGTCGAGGCCTACCCGCTGGTGCGTCACGTCGAGGGCCTGGCTCCCGGTCTCTACCACTACTCCGTGCGCGACCATGCGCTCGAGCCGATCGCCGAGCTCACCGAAGCGGAGGCGCGCGACGAGCTCGCCACCTTCACCGCGGGACAGGTTTACTTCGCCTCGGCCGCTGCAGCCTTCATCCTGACCGCCCGCTTCCGCCGCAGCTTCTGGAAGTACAGGCAGCATCCAACCGCCTACGCGACCCTGCTCATGGACGCCGCCCATCTCAGCCAGACCCTCTATCTCGTGGGCGCCGACCTCGGTCTGGGCACCTTCTTCACGAACGTGATCAACGACAAGAACATCGACGACCGGCTCGGCCTCGACGGAATCGAGGAGTCCGCTCTCGCGGTCTGTGGCTGCGGCCATTCCTCCGGCCGCTCGAAACTCGAACCGCAGTTCGAGCCGTACGTTCCGCGGGAGACCGAGTTGTAGACGGCGTATTGTCCGCAGTCCTCGGTCGAGGAAAGGAGCGGGAGAATGTCAGTCGCAAAAGTCGTCAGATCATCGGCTCCTCCCCCGAGAGCTTCGCCAAGGCGGCCGACGTGGCCGTAGGAGGCGGCGAAGACGCTGCGCGGCATCACGGGCGCCGACGTCGTCTCGATGACCGCCGAGGTCGAGGGCGACCACATCAGCGAGTACCGGACCACACGTCGACTTCGTGTTCGAGCCTGCGCACGGCGCGGCTTCGAAGGCGACAGCTCAGCCGGCGATCAACGCTCGCGCGAAGGCCTCCGGCTCGAACGGCCGGAGGTCTTCGATCCCTTCCCCCACGCCGATCAGCTTGACCGGCAAGCCGAGCTCGTAGGAGATCGCCAGGGCCACGCCGCCTTTGGCCGAGCCGTCGAGCTTCGTGAGCGCGACTCCTGTGACCTGGACGGCCTCGCTGAACAGCTGCGCCTGGCGGACGCCGTTCTGGCCGGTGGTTGCGTCGATGACGAGCAGCGTCTCGTGCGGGGCGCCTTCGAGCCTCCCCTCGATCACGCGTCGCACCTTGGCCAGCTCCTCCATCAGGTTCGACTGGGTGTGCAGCCGCCCGGCGGTGTCGACGATCGCCACGTCGCGCTCTCGGGCTGTCGCCGCCTCGATGGCGTCGTAGGCGACGGCGGCAGGGTCTCCTCCGCGCGCTGACCCGACGAAGTCCGCGCCGGCGCGATCCGCCCAGATCTCCAGCTGCTCCTCGGCTGCGGCGCGGAACGTGTCGGCCGCCGCGACGAGCACCGAGCGCCCGTGCTCGCTGAGGTGGTGCGCGAGCTTTCCGATCGTCGTCGTCTTGCCCGTCCCGTTGACGCCGACGACGAGGATCACGCTCGGCTGCTCCTGGACGTTCATGGTCCCCGAATCGCCGAGCAGGGCTGTGGCCTCCTCGACGAGCGCCTCGGTCAGGTCGCCCGCCACACCCCGCGCCTCCAGCCGCCTGACGAGCTCGGCGGTGGCCGGAACTCCCACGTCGGCGGCGATCAGCGCCTCCTCGAGCCGCTCCCAGGCCTCCTCGTCGCCCGTGTCGAAGGCCGCTTCGGCGATCTGGTCGGTGAGCGCCCGCCGGCTCTTGCCCAGCGAGTCGCGTAGGCGCCCGAAGAAGCCTGCCTGCTCATCCTCGGTCTCCTGAACGCCCTCGTCGTCACCGAGGAGCTCGGCCCAGCTTCGTGCCATCGGGGCACGTTAGCCACCTGGCCTGTGCAGACGCTGCCGGTGCGGCTGCGCGGGGCCATGTCCGGTGCCTGGCACCGGACAGGGTGTCGTGCCGGGTACGACCGTTGGCTCGGCTCGTGGCCAATGGGAAGACGTGCAGCGGCTCGTCCGCGAGTGCACGACGGAAGCGCCGTGTACCGAGACCTGCCGTCAGGCTGAGACGGCGACCGCGTCTTCGCGCGGGAGCCGGCGCGAGACGATCTGCGACACGCCGTTGCCGCCCATCGTCACGCCGTAGAGGACGTCGGCGGCTTCCATCGTCCGCTTCTGGTGCGTGACGACGATGAACTGCGCGCTGTCCGAGTAGCGCCGGAGCAGGTCGACGAAGCGGCCGATGTTCGTGTCGTCGAGCGCGGCCTCGACCTCGTCGAGGAGGTAGAACGGGTGCGGCCTCGCCAGGAACAGGGCGAAGAGGAACGAGATCGCGCCGAGGGCCTTCTCCCCGCCCGAGAGGAGTGACAGCCGCGTCACGCGCTTGCCGACCGGCCGCAGCTCGATCTCGATGCCCGCTTCGATGTCCTCGTCCTCGCCCTCCAGCTCGGGCTCGGTCAGGCGCAGCCTGCCCTCGCCGCCGGGGAACAGCGTGCCCGCGACCTCGGCGAAGTGGCGCTCGACGGCAGAGAACGTCTCGGCGAACCGGCGCTCGACGGTCTCGGTGAGCTCGTTCCGCAGCTCGGCGAGCTCTTTGAGGCTCTGCTCGAGGTCGGCGCGCTGCTCGGCGAGCTCCGTCAGGCGCTCCTTCTCGCGCTCGTACTCCTCCTTGGCCAGAGGGTTGACGCTGCCGAGGCTCTCGCGCCTGCGTTCGAGCCGTTCGAGCTTCGTGGTCAGCTCTTCGAGGTCGTCACCCTCGGCGGGGTCGGCGCCGGCCTCGGACATGCGCCGCTCCAGCTCCTTGGCCTCGGCGGCGATCGTCGCCAGCTCGACGTCGATCGCCGAAGCTCGTTCTCCGGCCTCCGCGGCGGCGCGGCGCAACTCCGCCTCGCGCCCGCCCAGCTCCCGCAGCTCGTCGCCCAGCTCGCGTGCGCGCCCGCCGCGCGCGTCGGCGCGGGCGCGCAGAGCCGGCTCGTGCCTGGCGGCGTCCTTGGCGGCTGCCGCGAGCACACTTGCCAGCCGCTCCGCCGCGGCCACGAGCTCGGTCGGGGCCTCGACGGGCTGGGCGGCCGCCCGCTCCGCCCGCTCTTCGAGCGAGGCGATCTCCGCCTCGAGGGCCCGCCTGCGAGCGTCGAGCTCGAGCAGCACGGCCTCGGCTGCCTCACCCGCGTACCAGAGCTCTCCCGCGGGCAGGGTCGTACGCGAATCCCTCCCGCGTGACCGACAGCTCCTGCGCGTCGAGCAGCTGTTCCTTCTCGACGATCGGCGCCTTGGGCAAAGTCCCGCCGACGACGACGCCGAGGTTGCCCAGCCCGGCGGCCCGCGCCCGCTCCAGCAGCGCCAGGCCGGAGCGCGCGTCCGGAGCCTCGATCGCAGCCGTTCGCCAGGCGAGAGCTGCGGCAACGGCGCGCTCGTCGCCCGCAGGAACCTCCAGCGAGGAGAGGACGAGCGGCTCGCCCTGCTCGGCGAGCGCGCGTGCTGCCGGTGGCAGGCCTTCCAACTCGGCCAGCGCCCGTTCGAGCGCCACGAGCCGTTCGCGTCCGAGGCGGGCCTCCTCGCGCAGCCGCTCCCGCTCGGGTGAGCGCATGCGGATGGGCTGGGCTCGAAGTCGTTCGGCGAGCGCCTCGGCACTCTCCCGTCGCAGCTCCAGTCGCTCCGTCGCGCTCCGCAGGCGATAGAGAGCGCCGGTGGCCTCCTCGCGGCTCCCGGAAGCGCCGACCAGCTCGCCCTCGACACGGTCGCGCTCGCGCAGGAGGGCCTCGAGCTCGCCGTCGGTTCGCCGCCGGGCCAGCGCCGCGGCAGAACGCCGCTCGTCGGCGCTCACCCGGCGCGACTCCACGTCGCCGAGCTCGAGCTGCGCGACCCGCGCCTGAATCGCCGCGATCTCACCGCGCAGCTTCTCGGCCCGCTCGGCCGCGGTCGCCTGCAAGGCGAGAGGACGAAGCCGCTTCTTGACCTCGGCCTCGAGGTCGCGAGCGCGCTCGACCTCGGTCGCGACGCGCGCGAGCTTCAGCTCGGCGCGATGCCGCCGGCGCTTGAACTTGCCGAGCCCTGCGGCCTCCTCGACGAGCAGGCGCCGCTCGTCGGGCTTGGAGCCGAGGATCTCCTCGACCCGGCCCTGGCTGATGATCGAGCCCATCGAGCCGCCGAGACCCACGTCGGCGAGCAGCTCGACGACGTCGGTGCGGCGCACGGTCGCGCCGTTAAGCAGGTACTGGCCCTCGCCGCCGCGGTGCAGCCGGCGCGCGATCGAGACCTCGCTGTACGGCAGCTCGGCGAGCGCAGCCGTCCTCGTTGTCGAAGACCAGCTCGACCTCGCAGAAGTCGCCGGCCGTCCGGCCCGAGGCCCCGGCGAACAGCACGTCGTCGGGCTTCTCGGCCCTGAGCTCGCTCGGGCTCATGCTCCCCGCGGCCCAGAGGATGGCGTCGGAGATGTTCGACTTCCCGGAGCCGTTCGGCCCGACGACTACGGCAACGCCCGGCTCGAGGCGCACCTCGACAGGGTCGGGAAACGACTTGAAGCCGCGCAGCTTGATCGCTCGCAGGTGCACGCGGGACCGAAGTTTGACGGGGGCGCTAGGACGCCGCGTCAGCGGCGCCGGAAGAACGGCACGCAGAAGGCGTTCGAGCAGTGGGCGACCTTGAGATCGCCGGTCGTCGTGTCGTCGTATCCGATCAAGCCAAAGCCGTCCGCGCCGACCAGAAGCGACGTGTGCTCCGCCGACGTCCTCGAGGCTGTCGACCGTCGCCGTCGTCGCAGTCGAGCAGGTGACGTTCGAGCAGTGGGCGACCTTGAGATCGCCGTTCGTCTCGTCGCGGTAGCTGATCAGGCCCAGCCCGTCGGCGCCGATCGTGATCGAGGTGTCCGTACCGACCTTGCCCGCACTGTCGAGTGTGAAAGTCGTCGCAGAGGCGCAGGACGATGTTCGAGCAATGAGCGACCTTGAGGTTGCCGCTCGTGTAGTCGTAGTAGCTGATCAGGCCGAGCCCATCGGACTCCGATCGTGAGCGAAGGTGTAGCCGCCGACGGACCCGGTGCTGTCGAGGGTCGGCGTCGTGGCAGCCGTGGGCAAGCGACGTTCGAGCAGTGGGCGACCTTGAGGTCGAAGTTCGTCGTGTCGCGATAACTGATGAGCCCGAGTCCGTCGGTGCCCGATCGCGATCGAGGTGTACTCGCCGCCGGCGCTGTCGAGCGTCTGCGTCGTCGCGGCGGAGCAGGCGACGTTCGAGCAGTGCGCGACCTTGAGGTCGAAGTTCGTGAAGTCCTCGTAGCTGATCAAGCCCAGCCCGTCGGCGCCGACCGTGATCGACGTGAAGCCGCCGACGTTGCCGGCGCTGTCCAGCGTCGCGAACGTCGCCGCCGAGCAGGCGACATTCGAGCAGTGGGCGATCTTCAATTCCTCAGCTCGCCGGGTCCCGGTGGCTGATCAGCCCGAGCCCGTCTGCGCCGACTGTGATCGACGCAAATTGACCGTTGCCTGAACGGGCTGATGATGCCTCTGGTCGCAGCCGGTGCAGGCGAGATTGGAGCAGTGGGCGACCTTCAGCCACGACGACGAGGTGTGGTACGCAATGAGGCCAAGCCCGTCGGCGCCGACCGTCGCCGAAACGGCGACCGCCCACGCTGCTCGGGCTGTCGATCGTCGACAACGCGAATCCTGGGCGCTCCAGGCCGAGGCCCGGCGGGCCTTGCGGTCCCGTCGGCCCTTGCGGTCCTGCCGGCCCCTGCGGCCCGATCGGGCCCTGGGGGCCTTCCGGTCCCTCCGGGCCGTCACCGCCGTCGTCCCCCGGTGGCCCTTGCAGTCCTTGCAACCCTTGCAAGCCTGTCGCGCCCGGCAACCCGGCCGGGCCACGCGGTCCTGCTGGTCCCCGCCGCCCTCGCGGCCCCCTCGGGCCCCGTCGCGGGGTTGCCGCCTCGCCGCTCGCACTTGCCGGGACGGCCTGCACACTCGATTCGCGGTTTCGCCCTGCAGCCTCACCGAACGCCGTCGCCAGGAACACGGCGACGCAGAACACGGAGATGCTGATCCCGAGCGGCAGCGCTCGCTTCATTTGCCGTCGAACCTAGCGCCTTTTCGAGGCCCCCTCAAGGGCCGGCGCGCTCCTAGGACTTCGCGAGCTCCGCGAGCGCCTGACGCGCCGCTTCCTGCTCGGCGTCCTTCTTCGACGGCCCCTTCCCCACGCCGCGCTCCTCGCCGTCGATGATCGCGGCCGAGGTGAACGTGCGGTTATGGGGTGGGCCGTCGACGTCCAGCACCGTGTACGCGACACTGCTCCCGGAGCGCGCCAGCGTCTCCTGCAGCTCGGTCTTGTGGTCGACGTACGTCGTCAGCGCGTACTCGATGCGGCCGGCGAATGCCTCGACGATCGCAGGCTCGATCCGCGGGAAGCCCTTCTCGAGGAAGAGGGCGCCGAGCGCAGCCTCGAGCAGGGCGGCCAGGACGTTTCGGTTCCGTGCGAGCCGGTCGAGCTCCTCTCGCGGGACGGCGGCCCCTCCTTCCGCCAACCGCTCTCCCAGGCCGAGCTCACGCGCGACGACCGCGCAGCTGGCGCGCGAGACGACGTGCGAGCGGATCTTCGCGAGCTGGCCCTCGGCGAAGTCCGGATAGCGCTCGTAGAGCTCGCGGGCGATCGCCAGCTCGAGGACGCTGTCGCCCAGGAACTCGAGCCGCTCGTAGGACGAGGCTCGGTCGGGAGCCCAGGAGGAGTGCGTGAAGACGTTCTCGAGCCGGTCGGGCGGGAGCGCGTCGATCAGCCGTTCGAGGCTGCCCGCCTTGGGACGCGTCGTCGAACCCGTGCTACTGGTGGGACGAGACGTAGTCGACCGCTTGACCGACCGTGGTGATCTTCTGGGCATCCTCGTCCGAGATCTTGATCCCGAACTGGTCCTCGAGCTCCATGATCAGCTCGACGAGGTCGAGCGAGTCGGCATCAAGATCTTCCTGGAAGGAAGCCTCTTCAGTGATCTCGCCGTCGTCGACGCCGAGCTGTTCGCTCAGCACTTCCTTCACACGCTCGAATACTTCCTCGCGCGACGCTGCCATGTCACCTCACTTGCGGGCTTGGGGGTCTAGAGCGCGCGGATGCTAACACGGGCGCTCCGAGCCGCTCGGATAGCCGCTCGACCATTCGATGATCGACTCCACGTGCGGCCATCCGAATCGCGTTGGCAATCGCCTGCCGCGACGAGTTGCCGTGGGCGATGACAGCGACTCCGCGGAGGCCCAGAAGGTGTGCCCCGCCGTACGTCTCCGGGTCGAGCCGCTCACGCAGATTCCGTGCTGCGGGGCGGATCAACAGGCCTCCGACCTTGCCGCGAGTGGAGGCATAGATCTCGTCGCGGAGCGTGTCGAGCAGCGTCCTGATCGTGCCCTCCAGCAGCTTGAGGACGATGTTGCCGGTGAAGCCGTCCGTCACGACCACCTCGCCCGCATCGTCCAACAGCGCGCGGCTCTCGACGTTGCCGGCGAAGCGCAGCTCGCTCTTCGCGAGCAGCTCGTGGGCCTCCAGGACGAGCTGGTTTCCCTTCTCGGGCTCCTCGCCGATCGACAGGAGGCGTACCTGTGGCCCGGGGAGCTCGAGGACTTCCTCGGCGAAGATCGTGCCCATCTCGGCGAACTGGAGGAGATGCTCGGCGCGCGCGTCTGCATTCGCGCCGGCGTCGAGGAGGACGGTCGGGCCTTTGCGGGCCGGGATGACAGCGGCGATGGCTGGACGATCGACCTCCGGGAGCCGCCGGATCTCGAAGAGGCACGCCGCGAGCATCGCGCCCGTGTTGCCTGCCGAGACCACGGCTTGTGCGTCCCCCTCGCCGACCGCGCGGCAGGCGGCCACGAGCGAGCTCTGCGGCTTCGAGCGGACGGCCTCGACGGGCTTCTCGTGCATCTCGATCGTGTCGGGCGCCTCGACGAGCTCGAGCCCTTGAGTGTCGAGGCCCTTGGGGCCGAAGAGGACGGGAACGACCTCCGGCGTAGCGGCCTCCAGGGCGCCCGCGACGATCTCTTCCGGCGCGCGGTCGCCGCCCATGGCGTCCACGGCGACTCGAATGCTCAAGCTACGGGGCCGGGGTGCCGAGCGGCTCGACTTCGCGCCCGCGGTAGGTCTTGCACGTCGGACAAACCCGATGCGGCCGCTTCGGCTGATGGCAGACCGGGCACTCGTTGACACGCGGCGCCTGCAGCTTGTGCTGCGCGCGTCGCTTGTCGCGCCTGGTGCTCGTTTGACGTCGCTTTGGGACTGCCATAAGACCGGTCGAGGAGTGTAGCCGAAGCGCCGTTTGCCAAGGCTTTACCGGAGCGTAGCCCGCGCTTGGCGGGCCGTCCGCCACCCTGTTCGAGTAAGCCCAGTTCTCCCACTCGAAAGGAGTGAGACGCTAATGACGAAGGCAGCAGTGATCATCTCCGCGATTCTCCTGCTTGCAGGCGTTGCAGCGGCGAGCACGGTCACAGGAGGCCTTTCGTCGAGCGATTCCCCGACCGTCTCGATCCCCGACGGCTCTCCTACCAGCTCCGTCTCGACCTCGACCGGCACCGACACGACGCCCACGGTGGGTACCACCACCGGCGTGGACATCAGCGGGCCCTGCGACGAAGCCGAGCACGCCAACGATCCGCGCTGCACCGGTGTCGCCGGTGCGCAGCGCGACGACGACCGGCGCGGCCCGAACCGCGGGCCCGGCCGCGGCGACGACGATCGCCATGGCGACAACTCGGGCCCCGGCAACCGCGACGATCGCGGCGGTGACGACAACTCCGGCCGCGGCGGGGGCGACGACTAGGACGGCATGAGCGAGACCGTCCACATCGGCACGTGCCCGCGGTGCAGCTACCTGGAGCAGGAGGAACGCCGGCTCCGGGCGGCTGTCTCGGCTCTGGAGCAGCGGATCGAGGAGCTGACCCGACCGAACACGGTCGTCCGGCTCCCGCCGCCCCGAAGGGCCGCCGCTTGACCACCTTCCTGCTGCTCTGGCGGCAGGAACGAGGCGGCTCCGACCCTCCTCGGAGCCGCCTCTCCTCTTCCGATGGGCACAATCAGGGCTCATGAACAGGCCGAAGCGCACAGTCCTCCTCGTCGAGGACGAGGAATCGATCACCGCGCCGCTCGCGGAGGCTCTCGGCCGCGAGGGGTTCGACACCAAGATCGCGGGCACGGTCGCCGAGTCGCTTGATCTCGCGAAGCGCTTCCGCCCCGACCTCGTCCTGCTCGACGTGATGCTGCCGGACGGCTCCGGCTACGACGTCTGCCGAGAGCTCCGCCGAACCTCGCAGGTGCCGATCATCATGCTCACCGCGCGCGGTGAGGAAGCCGATCGGATCGTCGGCCTCGAGCTCGGCGCCGACGACTACGTCGTCAAGCCGTTCAGCGCGCGCGAGGTGGTCGCTCGCATCCGCGCCGTCCTGCGTCGCGCCGACTCCGGGCCGGCGGCGACGGAAGGGCCGGTCGAGATCGGCGACGTGCGGCTCGATCCGGACCGGCGCGAGGTCACCAAGTCCGGCGATGCGCTCGAGCTCTCGCGCAAGGAGTTCGAGCTCCTGCAGCTCCTGATGCAGAACGCAGGCTCCGTCGTGAAGCGGGAGCGCCTGATCGACGAGGTCTGGGACACGAACTGGTTCGGGTCGACGAAGACGCTCGACGTGCACGTGAGCGGCCTGCGCAAGAAGCTCGGCGACGACTCCTCGGAGCCGCGTTACCTGCACACGGTGCGGGGCGTCGGCTTCCGGTTCGCGTCGCCCGAGGAGGCCGGCCGGGAGGTTTCATGAGCCTGCGCCTTCGGCTGCTCGGCGCAGTCGCCTACATCCTGCTGCTGATCATCGTCGCCCTCGAGGTGCCGCTCGCGTTGAACATCGCGCGGCGGGTGGACGCCGAGGTCAAGAACGATGCGGCCTCGCAGGCCTTCGTCGTTGCCGCAGGGGCGTCGGGCAGCATGGGCAGGCCTGCGAAGCTGCAGGGCCTGGCCCAGAAGGCCGGGAGCGACCTCGGCGCGCGCGTCATCATCGTCAACCGCCGCGGCATTCTCAGGGCCGACTCGGCGGGGACGGAGTTGCTCGGGACGTCGTACGCGAGCCGCGACGAGATCCGGTTGGCGCTCTCGGGCCTCCGCGCGCAGGGTGAGCGTCACAGCGACGAGCTGGGCGCCGACATCCTCTACACGGCGGTGCCGGTGGTGAATGAGAACCAGCAGACCGTCGGCGCCGTCCGGGTGACGCAGAGCGTCGAGGCGGTCAACGATCGCGTGCGCCGCAGCGTGCTCGCGCTGGTCGGGATCGGCGTCTTCGCGCTTCTGCTCGGGTTGGCCCTGGCCTGGATCCTCGCGGAGACGCTCTCTCGACCTCTGCGGCGGCTGGCCGCCAGCGCGCGCCGCGTCGAGGCAGGCGATCTGAGCGCGCGCGCCGAGGTCAAGGGCGCAACCGAGCAGCAGGAGGTGGCGCACGCCTTCAACGACATGACCGAACGGCTCGAACGCGTCCTCGACGCGCAGCGGGAGTTCGTGGCCAACGCGTCGCACCAGCTGCGAACGCCGCTGACGGGGCTCCGCCTGCGACTGGAGTCGGCGGCCATGAAGGCCACCGGCACCGACCTCGAGGCTGAGCTCGCCGCCGCCGAGCACGAGGTCGACCGGCTCTCCCGCCTGCTCACGGCCCTCCTGACGCTCGCGCGTGAGGGGCAGGCTCCCACTCCGGGCCGCGCGGTCTCGTTGGACGAGGCCGCCGCCGGCGCGCATGCCCGCTGGTCGGACCGCGCAGAGCAGGACGGCGGCCGCATCGCGCTGGAAGGGACGGAAGCGGTCACGGCGTGCGCCTCCGACGACGACGTCGCGATCATGCTCGACAACCTGATCGAGAACGCCATCCACTACTCACCGCCTGGGACGACGGTCTCGATCCGCTGGGGCCAGACGGGCCCCGAGGTCTGGCTCGCGGTGGAGGACGAGGGCCCCGGGATCGCGCCCGGCGAGGAAGAGACGCTCTTCGATCGCTTTGCGCGCGGCACGGGCCGGCAAGACGATGCCTGGAACGGGCATCGGCCTCGCGGTCGTGCAGATGCTCGCGAGACGCTGGCGGGGGCGCGCGTCGATCCGGAACCGACCGGAAGGCGGGGCACGAGTCGAGGTGTGGCTCCCGGCCGCCGAAGGCGACGCTTTACCAAAAGCTAAACCGCGCTTGGACGAAGCGTTAACCGGTGGTGCCTAAGCTCACGTGATGGTTCGCCGCGTGCTCCTCATCGTCGGCCTCGGCCTCCTGGGCGTGCTCGCCGCGGCTTCGATCGGCTACGCGTCCTACCTCGTCTCGCGCGACGATGTCGGCCTCCCCGTGACGAAGCTGGAGCAGGCGCCGCGAGATGTCGTGCCTGTACAGGCGCGGACGCAGACCCAGCGGACGACGAGCACCCGGACGGCGACCGTCGACGATCGCCTGGATCGAGGGCTCATCCCTCCCACCACGACCGGCGACGACAACTCGGGTCGCGGCCGTGGCAGCGACGACAACTCGGGCAAGGGCTCGAGCGGGAGCGGGAGCGACAGCTCCGGCAAAGGCTCGGGCGGCGACGACTTCGACGACGACTAGCTAGAGCCGGTCTTTCAACTCACTGAGGGCGGCCCAGCGGCTGTCGAGCTGCTCGTCCTCGTGCTGGTGGGGGCTCGAGTTCAGGTCGACGCCGCACACAGGGCAGAGGCCGACGCAGTCCTCGCGGCAGAGGATCTTGTCGGGGAGAGCCAGCACCAGCGCGTCGTGGGCCCACCCGGAGAGGTCGAGCTGGTCGTTCTCGACGTAGGGCGTCGTGAGCTCGTCGGACCCGTCGGGATTCGTGGCCTGGTACTCGCGGACCGAGATCGGCACGTCGAGGACGGCATCGGCGAGACAGCGGTAGCAGGGCCCGTGCAGCCGCGCCTTGTAGCGCAGCTCGAAGACCATGCCGCTCGTGCCCAGGGTGATTGCGAGCTCGGCCGGAACCTTCTCCGGCACCGGCAGGTAGCGCTGGCCGCCCAACACGAGCGGCTGCAGCTCGACCTCTTGCTCGTCGCGGTGCTCCTCGCCCGGCCTCAGCCGGACCGATCGCAGGCTGAAGCTCGTCACACGCTCAGAGTAGCGCTGATGAGTCGGCTCGCTGCGGCGTTTAGTACGGCTCTTCGCCGTCGGAGTTCGTGCTCGCCGCCGCTACCCCGGCGACCACGGTCTCCTGCGAGCGCTCGTGCAGCCGCTCGCGTCCACGCTTGACCGCGCCGAGGAACTTGTCGAGATTGACCTCGAGCGTCGACAGGATCGAGTCGGCCCAGTCCTCCATCTCGAGCCGGGTCTCCCGCGCCTGGCGGCGAGACTCCTCGACGATGTCCTGGGCCTGGCGCTCTGCGAGCTTGACGATCTCCGTCTGCGAAGCCTCGCGCTGGGCCTGCTCCCGGGCCTCGCCCAGCAGCCGGTCGCACTCGCGCTTCGCCTCGGCGAGCATCTCCTGTCGTTCCTTGACGATCCAGCGCGCCTGCTTGATCTCTTCCGGGATCGTGGCCCGCATCTGGTCGAGGATCTCGTAGATCTCCTCGCGGTCGATCCGAACCTGGTCGGTCAAAGGGACGGCCTTCGCGTTGTGGACCAGGTCGTCGAGCTTGTCGATGAGTACTAGGACGTCCATAGGTTCAGCAGTGTAGTTGTTAGGACGGAAATTGCGCTATTCCTGAGGGCTGGTCGGCGCGCCGGGCTTGCCGTCCGGGAACATCTCCTTGAAGCGGGCAGAGACCGCGGGGGGCACCAGCTCGTCGACGTTGCCGCCGAAGGAAGCCACTTCTTTGACCCCGCTGGAGGAGACGAAGCTGTACTGCGGGCTCGCCATCAGATAGACGGTCTCGATGTCCGGCGCCAGGGTCCGGTTCAGGTGGTTCATCTGGAACTCCCACTCGAAGTCGGAGATCACGCGCAGGCCCTTGACCATGGTTCTCGCGCCCCAGCGGCGGGCGAACTCGACGACGAGCTCGGCGAAGATCTCGACCTCGACGTTCTCCTGCTCGCGAAGTGCCTCCTCGAGAAAGGCGACCCGCTCCTCGACGGAGAACATCACCTTCTTGTGGCTCGGGTCGCGCACGACGCCGATCACGACCCGGTCGAAGATGTGCGCGGCACGCGTGATGATGTCGACGTGCCCGAGCGTGACCGGGTCGTACGTGCCCGGGTAGATGGCGGTCCTGAGGCTCACGGCTGCTCGAAGAGTGTGACCCGCGTGGAGCCATAGGTCCTGCTCGTGCGCTCCGAGAGGGGTGCGAGCTCGGGCTGGTCGCGCTTGGCGGTCTCGACGACGACGAGACCGTCCTCGGCGAGCAGAGCCGGCAGGTACGTGGCCAGGGTGGGCTGGAAGGAGTCGAACATCCGGTAGGGCGGGTCGACGAGGACGAGATCGTAGCGCCTGCCTGCGGCCGCCTCGGACGCGAGCGCGCGGCGGGCGTCCACGCGGAGGAGGGTCGCGCCGGTCAAGCCGAGCTTCTCGACGTTGCGCTCGATCGCGCGCTGGGCATCGCGGTCGGACTCGACGAAGACGGCGGTCGACGCTCCTCTGGACAGGGCCTCGAGGCCCATGGCCCCCGATCCGGCGAACAGGTCGAGAACGGCCATCTCGTCGACGGGCCCGATGAGGTTGAACGCGGCCTCGCGGACGCGGTCACCCGTCGGCCGGGTCTCGGTCTTCGGCGCATAGATCGTCGAGCCCTTTCGGCTGCCGGCGATGATTCTCACGGCGTAACTGTAGGAGGCGTCAACGTCGAATCACCCGTCCGGGGTAGGTCGCTGGTGTAGCAGCGACCTACGTTTTGGCTGGGAGAAAAGCCCCTTCTCCTTGCGGCATGACTGCGGCTCGACGACACCCAAAGCCTCCGGCCTTGCGCACCGCTTGGCGGCGTCGCTGCGAGCGCTTGCTCGTCTTCCTCGGCGTGCTGCTTCCGATTCCGCTCTTTGCAGCCAGCGGTCTCTCCCTCCCGCTTCCCGCGTCGGTCGAGCGGCTCGCCGCCGCGCTCGTCCCCTGGGCCGAAGCGGCGACCAACGGGAACCAGTTGCTCGCGCGCGGGCCCGGCGGATCGATCGTGCGTCTCGGCGGCGAACGAGGCGAAGGGATGCTCCTACGCGCTGGGCGACGAGAGTGCACCCGCCGGCGAGAAGCTGCGCGCTGAGGGTGATCGGAATGCGCCTGGGAAGAACGGCGGCACCGATCCGAAGACATCCCGGCGAAAACACTCCTGCGGACTCCGCTGACGGCAGCGAGGAAGGCAAGCCGGCCGATGGCGGCGGCGCGGGCGACCAGCCGGCGACACAAGAGCCTGTCCAGACCGATCCGGCGCGCGACGAGCCCGTCCGAGGAAACGATCCCACTCCACCTCCGCCTCCGCCCCCGCCTCCACCCACCGCCGCCTACTCCGCCTCCCCCACCTCCACCGGCCGACCCCGTCGCGGGCGCCGGCGAGCTCGTGGACCGGACGACCGCGCCGATCAGGGAAATAGTCCCGATCATTCCGCCGGTCACCCCGCTCCTCCCGCCTCCCCCGCCGATCCTCCCGAAGCTGCCGGGCCTCGGGAAGTAGACCTCGTGCCGGGCCGCCCCCACAAAGCGCCGAGCACCGATCCGCCGCGCCTCGTCCTGCGCTTCGCGGTCTCGACCTGCATCGCGCTCGCACTTGCGGCCGCGGCCATCCTGCTCGTCGTCCGGCACTACAACACCGTCCAGGCAGAGCGAGCGGCGACCTCCGAGGCGCGCGTGATCTCGAGCTCAGTCCTGCGCGGGTCCCTGCTCGCATCAGACTTCGCACGAGCGGCGCCAGAGCGCCGCCGCTCGGCCCTCGACCAGCTGTTCGAGCAGCACGTCCTCGCGGAGGGCGTGCTGCTCGTGAACCTCTACGACAAGAACGGGACGGTCACCTACAGCACCGACCACCGGCTCATCGGCACGCGAGTCGCGAGCACGGGGCACATTCGCGAAGCTCTCGCCGGGACGATCCGCGGCGACGTGACCAGCCTCCGGCCCGGCGCGGCCGACAAGCAGAAGAAGGCCCTGCGCACCTACGCACCGGTCGCCGTCCCGGGCGGAACGGGCGTCGTCGCGATCTTCCAGGACTACGGGCCGATCGCGCGGGCGGCGGAAGCGACCTTCGTGCCGGTCGCAGCCATCTTCGAAGTCGTGCTCCTCCTCCTCTTCCTCACGCTCGTTCCGATCCTCAGGCGGGTGACGCAGCGCATTCGACGGCAGATGGAGGAAATCGAGCGACGTGCGCTCTATGACGAGCTCACCGGCCTGCCGAACCGAACGCTGTTCGGCGACCGGATCGAGCAGGCGATCGCGGCCGCCGGGCAAGAGCCTCACTCGGCCGCGGTCATGCTTCTGGACGTCGACGGCTTCCGGGAGGTCAACGACGCGCTCGGCCATGACACCGGCGATCGCCTCCTGCAGGAGGTCGCGGGCCGGCTCGGCGAGACAGTGCGCTCGAGCGAGACCTTGGCCCGCCTCGGCGGCGACGAGTTCGGAATCCTCCTCTCGCCGGGATCGGACGAGGACGCCACGGCACTTGCGGGACGGATCCATGGGGTGCTCGAGACGCCGTTCTCCCTCTCGGGCTTCCCGCTGGAGATCGCAGTCAGCGTCGGCATCGCCGCCTACCCCGAGCACGGCGAGAGCGTCGACACGCTTCTTCAGCACGCCGACGTCGCGATGTACGTCGCGAAGGACGGCCACGTCGGAACGGCGCTCTACGAGTCGGAGCAGGACACGAGCGACGCGGCACGGCTCGCGCTCGCCGGGCGAGCTGCGAGGGGCGATCGACAACGAAGAGCTGGTGGTGCACTTCCAGCCGAAGGCCGAGCTCGAGAGCGGCCTCATCGTCGGCGTCGAGGCGCTCGTCCGCTGGCAGCATCCCGAGCGCGGGTTCATCCCGCCGAACGAGTTCATCCCGATTGCCGAGCGGACGGGGCTCATCAAGCCGCTCAGCCAGTACGTGGTCGCGTCCGCGCTCAGGCAGTGCGGCGAGTGGCGCGCAGCGGGGTTCGACCTGCACGTCGCCGTGAACCTGACGATCCCCGACCTGCTCGATCTCGAGCTGCCGGATCGGATCGGCGAGCTCCTGGCCGAGACCGGCGTCCGGCCGGGTCAGCTGGAGCTCGAGGTCACGGAGACGACGATCCTCGCCGACCCGTTCCGCGTCCGCCAGGTGCTCAACCGCCTGAACGAGATGGGGCTGCGGCTCGCGATCGACGACTTCGGCACCGGCTACTCGTCGCTCGCCTACCTGAAGAACCTGCCCGTGCACACGATCAAGATCGACCGGTCCTTCGTCATGGGCATGTGCGAGGACGCGAGCGATGCGACGATCGTCCGCTCGACGATCGATCTCGGCCGGAACCTCGGCCTCGGCGTCGTGGCCGAGGGGATCGAGATCGCAGGAAGTCTGGGACGCACTACGCGCAGACGGCTGCTCGCTGGCTCAGGGCTACTTCATCAGTCGCCCGGCTTCCGCGGAGTACCTGAAGCCGATCCTCGAGGAGCGCGCGCTGCGCACCCGCGACGGCGTCGCCAAGGCCTCCTAGGCCTGAACGTCGCGGCCGGCGAAGACTCTTTCGACCTCGTCGTTCAGCGGGCCCTCGTAGTCGACCAGCTCCTCGGCGAGCTCCCGGGCCTGCTCGAGCAGCCGGTCGATCGCTGCGAAGACGCGTGAAGCGAAGCTCGGAGAGCCCCGCCTGACGGGTGCCGAGGAGCTGTCCCTCGCCGCGGATCTCGAGATCGACCTCGGCGAGCTCGAACCCGTCGTTCGAGGCCACGAGCGCCTCCAGCCGGGCGAGCGCCGAGTCGGTCAGCTCCTCCTTCGCCCGCGAGACGAGCAGGCAGTACGACTGCTCGGCGCCCCTGCCCACCCGGCCGCGCAGCTGGTGCAGCTGGGCGAGGCCGAACCGGTCGGCCTCCTGGATGATCATGATCGTCGCGTTCGGGACGTCGACGCCGACCTCGATCACCGTCGTCGCGACGAGGACGTCGAGCTCCCGGGCCTTGAAGCGCGCCATCAGGTCGCGGCGGTCGGCGGGCTTGAGCCGGCCGTGGAGCAGGCCGACGCGGTAGCCCTTGAGCTCGCCCTTCTGCAGCCGCTCGGCCTCGCGCTCTGCGGCGCGTGCAACTGACGTCTCGGACTCTTCGATCAGCGGGCAGACGACGTAGGCCTGCCGCCCGTCGTCGAGATGCCTCCGCAGCCGCTTGTAGGCCTCGCTCGAGCGCTCCTGGGTGACCCAGGCCGTCTTGACCGGCTTGCGGTTGGCCGGCGGCTTGGCGATCTCGCTGACGGCGAGGTCGCCGTAGACCGTGAGCGCGAGCGTGCGCGGGATCGGCGTCGCCGTCATGTGCAAGACGTGCGGCGTGCGGCTGCCGGTAATCGCACGGCGCTGCTCGACGCCGAACCGGTGCTGCTCGTCGACCACGGCGACCGCGAGGTCGTCCAGCTCGACGCCTTCCTGGATCAGCGCGTGCGTGCCGACGACGATCTGCGCGCCGGCCACGTCGTCCTTGACCGAGCGGGTCAGCAGCGCGACGCGCACGCCGAGCTCGCGACAGGGCTCCTCGAGCGTGAGGAAGTGCTGCTCGGCCAGCGTCTCGGTCGGCGCCATCAACGCACCCCGCTTGCCGGCTTCGACCGCGCGCAGGAGCGCGTACAGCGCGACGACGGTCTTGCCCGACCCGACCTCTCCCTGCAGCAGCCGCTCCATCGGCTTCGGCTGCGCGAGGTCGGCGTCGACCTCCGCGATCGCGCGCTCCTGGTGCTCGGTGAGCTGGAACGGCAGCCACTCCCGGTACCGCGAGACCAGCTCGCCGGGCTCGCCGAGAGCCGGCGCCCGCTCTTCCTCGCGGCCCAGCCGCCGCCGGGCGAGCCCGACCTGCAGGACGAGCAGCTCGTCGAACGCGAGCCGGCGGCGCCCCCGCTCGCCGTCCTGCTCGTCGCGTGGCCGATGGAGAGCGTGGAGCGCATCGGCTCGACTCGGCAGCCCTGCGCGCTGCGCAATCCGTGCGGGCAGGAAGTCCGGAAAGTCGCGCACGTGCGGCAGCGCCTTGCCGACCAGCTCGCGCAGCTTCTTGACCGTCACGTCCTCGCTCGCCGGGTAGACCGGAGCGAAGTCGGCCGTCGCCGACGACCCGTTGAGGTCGTACGAGCGGACGGTGAACTCGTTTCGCTTGAGCTGGCCGCGCAGGCGCACGCGCGTCCCGGGCTGCAGCTTCTCGGCCAGCCAGAGCTGGTTGAACCAGACGGCCGTGATCTCGCCGCTCTCGTCGGCGATCCGCGCCTGGACGATCGAGAGCCGCCGTGACGTCCGGCGCACGGACGTCTTGCGGACCTCCCCTGCGATCGCCACCTCCTCCTCGCCCGCGAGCAGGTCCGCGATCCGCACCTCCTCCGCGGCCGCCTCGTAGCGGTGAGGCCGGTGCTCCAGCAGGTCGCGGATCGTGTGCAGCCCCAGCTTCGCCAGGTTCTTCTTCACGACCGGCCCGACGCCGGGCAGCGACTCGACGTCCCGGTCGAGCTGCTCGGGCCGAGCCATCCCTCGCGGGCGCGGCCACTCGGCCGGCGCGCTCGACTCACCGAAAGCCGTCGGGACGCGCGCTAGCCGCCGGCGACAACTTCGGCCTGAGGCTCCTCGTTGGGCTCCTCGAACACGATCGTGAGCCGGTCGATTCGAGAGCCCTCCACCTCGAGCACCTGGAGCTGCAGCCCGTCCCACGCCACCGAGTCGCCGGTCTCCGGCGCGCGGCCGAGCAAGCCGAACACGAAACCGCCCATCGTGTGGAAGTCCTCGTCGGGGATCGAGAGCCCGAATTGCTCGTTGAAATCGTCGATGGGAAACGTGCCGTCGATGCGGATCGTCCGGTCGTCGACGCGCTCGATCGACTCGTCGGGCAGGTCGTACTCGTCCTCGATCTCGCCGACGATCTCCTCGAGCAGGTCCTCGAGCGTGACGATCCCCTCCATCGAGCCGTACTCGTCGACGACGATCGCCATGTGCTGGTTCGTCTTGCGGAACTCGGCCAGTAGCGCGGCGAGGTCCTTCGTCTCCGGCACGACGTAGGGCTTTCGCAGGAGCGTCTCGATCTCCACGTTCTCGATCCCCTGCGAGTAGAGGGCTTTGAAGAGGTCGCGCACGTGGAGGATCCCGAGGATCTCGTCGAGCGAGCTGCGATAGGCCGGGTAGCGGGTGTACGGCGAGTCGATGACGGCCGCCAGGCACTCCTCGGGCGGGAGCTCGACCGAGATGGCGACGACCTCGGGCCGCGGGACCATCACGTCGTGCACTTCCTTGTCGGCGAACTTGAAGGCGCCGTACAGCATGTCTGACTCGACGCCCTCGACCACGCCGCTCTGGCCGGCCTCGGCCACGATCAGCCGCACGTCCTCCCGCGTGCGCGCGAACATCCCCGACGCCGAAGACTCGATGCCGAACAGGCGCGTCACCCACGTCGCGGATACCTGCAGCAGCCACACGAGCGGCCGGGCGACCAGCGCCAGGAGCGCGGTCGGGTACGCGAGCACCACGGCGAGCGCCTCTGCCCTCTGGAGGGCGATCGCCTTGGGGACGAGCTCGCCCAGCGTGACGCTCAGGTACGTGAGGACCAGGAACGCGATCGCGTAGGCGAGCGTCGTCGCGATCCACGCGTCGAAGTAATCGGTGAGGAGCGGCTGCCCGATGGCGCCCATGGCGATCGAGAAGACGGTGATCGCAACCTGGACGGTGCCGATGAAGATGACCGGCGTGGCCATCAGGGCCAGCGCGCGCTTCGCGCCCCGACTACCCGCAGCTGCGCGTTCTTGCAGGCGAGGACGGCTCGCTGTCACGAGCGCGTATTCGGCGGCGACGAAGACCGCGTTGCCCAGGACGAGCAACCCGATCAGCGCTAACCGGTAGACGTCGCTCATGCCCCGCTCTCCGGGGCACGAGGACTAGGCGGGTGGTCGTCGTCCAACAGCGATCTGAGTATAGGGACAGGTTCGGTCTTCGCCGGTGCGAACGTATGTTCTATCATGGCTCAGTGGGTCCTGAATACCGCGAAGAGCCCTGCCGGAGCGCCCTGAACCGCGTCAAGGGCATGCGGTTCGACTGGTCGCTGAACCCCTACATGGGCTGTGTCCACCGCTGCACGTTCTGTTACGTCCGCGCATTCGAGCAGCGCGCCGACCGGCCGTTCGACGATCGCTACGGGGTGTCGATCCGGGTCAAGGTCAACATCGCCGAAGTCCTGCGCCGGGAGCTCGCCCGGGCGAGCTGGAAGCGAGAGGCGGTCGCCATCGGCGCGGCCACCGATCCCTATCAGCCCGCCGAAGGGCGGTACCGGCTGACCCGCGCCTGCATTCAGGAGCTTGCCCGGGCTTCGAGCCCGTTCTCGATCATCACCCGCGGCCCGATGATCGTCCGCGACATCGACGTCCTCGCGGAGGCGGCTACGCGGGCGAACGTCGACGTGACGTTCTCGATCCCGACGCTCGACGAGGACGTCTGGCGGAAGACGGAGCCTTCGACCGCGCATCCGCGCCAGCGGCTGAAGGCGGTCAAGGCGCTCACCGACGCCGGCATCAGGGCCGGGGTCGGCATGGCGCCGATCCTGCCCGGCATCTCCGACCGCCCGGAGCAGATCGCCGAGGTCGTCCGCGCTGCACGCGAGGCCGGCGCCTGCGGCATCTGGACGAACCTCCTCTTCCTGCGACCCGGAACCCGTGAGCACTTCATGGCGAACCTCCAGCGGGACTGGCCAGAGCTCGTTCCCGAGTACGAGGCGCTGTACCGCCGGAGCGCCTACCTCGGCGCCGCCGAGGCGAGACCTGTCAAGCAGCTCGTGTCCGGTCTCGCGAAGGAGTTCGGCGTCCGTGACCGCCGCACGAATCGCCTCCACCCGGCGCCCGAGCCGGAGCAGCTAGAGCTAGCAGTCTGAATCCACCAATAGAATCCACGGGCCGTGCCTGAAGACGACACCGCCGTCGACGGAAAACCAGAGATCACCTGTCTAATCGTTGACGACCACGAGGTCGTCCGCGAGGGGCTGCGCCTGTCGCTATCGCGCGCGCCGCACATTCGCGTCATCGGCGAGGCGGCCGACGGCGCGAGCGCTGTTGCCCTCGCCGAGCGGCGGAAACCCGACGTCGTGATCATGGACGTGCGGATGCCGGGCATGGACGGGCTCGAGGCGACGAAGCTGCTCAACGAGAAGGCGCCGGACGTCGCGGTCCTCATCTTCACGGCCTACAGCGAGCGCAGCCTGCTCGGCCGGGGCCTGGAGTCCGGGGCGAAGGGCTACATCCTCAAGGAGGCGCCGCACCAGACCCTGTTGCGCGCGATCGAGAAGGTGGCGACCGGCGAGGGGTACGTCGACCCCGCGCTGATGCCTGCCTTCCTGACGGGCAAGGGCGAGGACATGCTCACCGGCCGAGAGCGGGAGATCCTCCAGCTCCTGGCCGACGGCATGTCGAATGCAGACGTGGCGAAACAGCTCTTCATCAGCCAGGAGACGGTCAAGAGCCACGTTCGGCACATCCTCACGAAGCTCGAGGCGGACACGCGGACGCACGCGGTGGCGATTGCGCTTCGCGAGGCGATCATCGACTAGGCCAGTCCTGCTGGTCTCCGGGGTCGTCGCAGGCGCCGTCCTCGGCGTGCTCGGGCTGGCGCTGGACGCGGCACCGGTTGCGCTGGCAGGGCTTCTGGCCGCGGTCGCTGCCGCGGGGGCGCTCGCTGGCTTGCTGCTCTTCCGCGAGAACCGGCGCGAGGTCGAGACGAACGAGGAGATGGAGCGGCTCTCCGCTGAGCACGCGCGCCTCTCCGACCAGCTGATGACCGCCGAACAAGAGGAGCGCCGGCGGCTCGCACTGTTCCTGCACGACGGGCCGGTGCAGTCGCTCGCGGGGATCGCGCTGATGCTCGACGCAGTCGCCGGCTCGGTCGAGGCCGGCCGCGGCGAGGATTCGCTGGACGTGCTCCGCTCGGCAATGGACAGGCAGCGCGACACGATCCGCTCGCTCCGCGACCTCTCGTTCGAGCTGGAGCCGGTTGTGCTTCGCGATCAGGGGTTCACGCCTGCCGTGGAGGCGCTCACCCAGCAACTGGGGCTCGCTGAGGCGATCGAGTTCGAGCTCGACGTGGCCGGGGCGGACGCGCTCGCTGAGCGGGCCCAGGTCGCGATCTACCAGATCATCCGGGCAGCCATTCACCAGGCGATCCGACGGGGTCCGCTGACCAGGATCTCGATTCGCGTTGGCGAGGCGGAGGACGGCGTGGAGACGGTCGTGGCGGACGATGCACCGGGCGAGCGGCGGCGGCGAACCTTCGAGGCCCTCGAGGAACGGGCTCGCTCGCTGAGTGGGCGGCTCACGGTCGACGAGGGCGAGGATGGTGGCACCGCGGTTCGAGTCGTCTTCCCCGGCTACGCCGTCCGTCGCTAGGATCGCGCCCGCGATGGCCAACGGACACGTCCTCTTCGTCTCCAAGCCCACCGGGTACGAGCTCGTGTCCGGAGAGGGCGACCCGCCGGAGACCGGCGCCGTCGTCGAACTGGACGGTCAGGACGGCCGCTGGTTCGTGACGCGTATTGGGCCCTCGCCGCTTCCGTCCGACAAGCGGCCCTGCGCGTACCTGCTGCAGACGCCCTAGCGCAGAGCCGTTTCAGCCGCGATGCGGCCGAAGACGAGAGCCGCCGCCAGCCCGCTCGAGTAGCCGCCGGTAGCGATCCCGCCCACGTCGGCGCCGGCGGCGTATAGGTCGTCCGCGCCTTTGACGCGGGCCTGAGGGTCGATGCGCAGGCCGCCGAGGGTCTGGGTCACGCGCGGCGCGCACGAGCACGGCGATTTCGTCCGTCGTCCTCGTGGACCGGCGCGCCGGCCTGCGCGAGCGGCCTCGACCATCTCGCGCACGGTGCGCTCACGAACGCGCTCCTGCGAGCTCCGCGCGGCTCGACCGTGTACCAGGCGCGCGCCGCCGGGCCAGCGCGCGATCTGCTGCACGAGGTCGGTCTCCGACCAGCGTCGGCTCGCCCTCGAAGCGCTCGGACCGTCTTCGGAGCCGTGACAGTCGCGTACCGGCCGTAGAGCTGGGCGAGCGGACGAAGTCCTCCTCGGCGACGTGCTCTACGGCGGGCATCGCGCGGCCGTAGAACTCGTCCAGGTCACCCGCCGTCTCCGCCCCGCGCTCGCGGCGAAGTCGAGCCCGTCGCCCTCGCTCCAGGGTTCGCCCGGAGGAGCAGACCCTTTCTGGCGCGCCAGCCGCGCCGGAAACCCGCCTGTGCACAAAATGCACTCTCTAGTGGCGGGGACTCGTCCCTGGAACGAGAGGCGCACGCGATTGTCGCCGACGTCTGCGCAGAGGGCGTCGGTGAGGCCACGCGGGTCGAAGCGGCGGCCCACGGTGCGGGGATTGCCGGTGTCCGCGCTCGGTGACTGGCGCGCCCAGCGACTCGAGCCAGTCGAGGCTCTCGTCCAGTCGTTCGAAATCGTCGCGCTGCAGCTCCTCGTCGCCGCCGGGACACTCGGCGCGAAAGTCCGCGAAGTCCCGGTGCCGCCAGATGACGCAGCTCGACAGGAGCATCGACCCTCCGGGCCGGTCGCCCTTCTCCAGGACGAGCGGCTCGGCGCCCAGCTCACGAGCCCGCGCGGCCGCGCAAAGTCCGGCCATCCCCGCGCCGGCTACGACGAGGTCGGCTATTTCAGCGCGAACGTCGGCTTGTGCTCGACGTACTCGATCTTCACGCGCTCCGGCCCCCAGAGAAAGACAGCGCACGTGTTCGCGGCGTCGACGACGTCCGCCACCTCGATGCCCAGCTCGCGAGCCTCTTCCAGATGCTCGTCGGAAGAGTCGACGAGCACGGCCAGGTGGTTCAGGAGCGGCCGCTCCGGGTCGCCAGGCTCTCCGTCGTGGAACTCGACCCACGCGCCACCGACCTCCACGCGACGGTCCCCGTCGGGTGAGAAGCCGAGGGGGCGGTAGAGCTCGGCCGTCTCCTCCGGATTGGCGGAGAACAGCGCGACGTGGTCGAGGTCGTACTCGACCTCGGTTTCCGCTTCGATGAGCCCGAGCCGCAGGCCCTCGTAGACGTCGAAGTACGCAGCGCCGTCCGTCCGCTCGATGTCGACGCCGTCCAATCCTTGCAGCGACGCCTCGAGATCGTTGACGCGAAGCGCTATGTGCTTCAGCGCACCCCGCTCCCGGGGCCCTTCGGCCTCGAAGAGGGTCAGCTTGCCGCGTCGCGCGTCCGTACCGACGAGCGTGAACTTGTCGGTGCGCTCGATGACGTGCATCGAGAGCCGCTCGGTCGCGAAGTCCGCGATCCGCTCACGGTCCGCGACCCAGAGGGCGACGTGATCCAGGGTCTTGGGCCTCATCCCGCTTTTACCCTACCTAGGAGGACGAGGCCCAAAACCACCTACTACTTCTTGCGGTTGACGGCAGCGAGCAGCTGCTGCTTGTTCATCCGCGAGCGGCCCTTGACGTTCAGGCGCTTGGCCTGGTTGTAGAGCTGTTCCTTCGTCTGGCCCTTGGAGCGCCGCGTCCCCGAGCGGAGACCGCCGCGCCGGCCCGATGAGATGTCGCGCGTCGAGGAGCGAGACGACGTCCTCGCCTCGCCCGTGCGCGCGCGCTCCTTGTTCACCGTTCTCGCGGCGAGCTCCTTGGCGCGCTTCGTCGAGGCGCCCTGGTCCTTCGCGCTCTCCTTGATGTGCTCGTACTGCCGTTCACGCTTCGAGCTCCATGCTTGCTGTGGCATTGAGTGACCCCCTTCGTTGCTTTCCAGCAACCGGGGTACCCGGAACCCGGGATTCCTATTCGAGCGGAGGGTTCTGGACGTTGTGCTCGGTCGCGTACTCGTCCGTCAGCTTGTTCACGGCCTCAGGGTCACCGTAGGCGTAGTTGATCTTGACGAAGGGCTCCCACTTGTCCGGCAGCGCGTCCTCGGGGAAGATCGCCTCGACCGGACACTCCGGTTCGCATGCGCCGCAGTCGATGCACTCCTCGGGGTCGATGATCAGGATCCGCTCGAACTCGTGGATGCAGTCGACCGGGCAGACGTCGACGCACGAGCGGTCTTTGATGTCGATGCAGGGCTCGGCGATGATGTAGGTCACGAGCGGGTCAGTCTAGCTAGCTGCCAGTAGCTCCTCGACGAGCTCCGAAGCCCGCTCCGACAGCGCGGATTTCGCCACGACCTGGTCGAAGCCGGCCTCGTGGGCCCGGCGGAGACCGGCCGTGTCCTTGTGGTTCGTGTAGCCGAGAATCGGTGCGTCTGGAAAGGACTCGACCACGTCGTTCGGGTCGACGCGCGACACGTCGGCGATCACGCAGTCGGGCGGATCAACGCTGTCCGTCGTCACAAAGCGATGGCCGGGGAGTCCGGTCTCGAGCTTCCCCCGGATGTAGAGATCCACCCCTACGAGGAGGATGGTGGACACGGCGCCCGGAGAGTACTACTCGACCGCGATCGCGGGAAGGTCGAGGCCATAGACAGGGTGCTGGAAGAAGTTGCGAACGCGCGCGGAGAAGAAGCGGCGGTCGTTGTCGTTCATGAAGGCTGCGATCGGCGCCACGTTCCTCGCGACATTGACGTCAAGTGTGCCGAAAGCCCGGTAGCGGGCCTGACCGATCATCGTCGAAGCCTCAGCAAACTGTTTGTTGTACTCGCTCGAGTTGAAGTAGGAGAGGTTCGTGTTGTCCTTCGGGCGGAGCGTGCGGCCGTCGAGCAGGAACATGAAGTCCTGCGGGTCGAAGTAGTCGACTGACCACAGCTCCATTGACATGTCGAAAGGCTCTCCGCGGATGCTGGTTTTCCTATCGCAGCCGATGCAGCGAGGGAACGGCCTGAGGTCCATGTCCACGCCGATCTCGCGGAGGTTGGCCTGGATGATCTGGGCCATCGGGATGCAAGGCCCGGTGTTGCAGCTGTAGAAGACACCCCGCCCGCCCCGGGTGTTGCCCGCCGCTAATGCCCGTGCCTTCGCGAGGTTAGGGCGCGACGGGTAGATCTTCGCGTTGCGGAAGCCCGGGATGGCGCGCGGGAGGTGCTGATCGTTAGTCCAGCCCGAGTACGCGCCGCGCTGCTCGACCAGCGCCGTGCGGTCGATCGCGTAGTTGACGGCTTGCTTCAAGGGCACGTTGCCGAGCTGAGCATTCTCTCCCCCGCCCGGCTTCCCGAACAGCGCACGCTCGTGGTTCATCGTCAGGTAACGGAGGGTGGCCCGGGGGTTGACGAAGTAGCGGCCGGGTGAGCGGCGCTGCACTCCGTAGCGAGGGCCGAGCTGGGCGTGCGCAGAGGCGGGGACAGGGCCGTGATCAGTCGTACCGTCCTCGATGTTCAGCCGGATCGTGGCCGTCGGAAGGCCGATGTCGTAGACGATCTGGTTGACGTTGTGAGGCCTTGGCCCCCGGTAGAAACGGTTGCGACGCAACACGAGGCTGCGTTTCGGGACCCACTCGGCGACGTAGTACGGCCCGGAGCCCGGTAGCGGAGTCTTGACGCCCCCCGAGTACGTGGAAGTAGTCGATTTCACTGGGCACGCGAACGGCATCGCCAGGCGGGCGAGCAGGTCCGGCGCCGCTTCGTCAGCCGAATCCGGAGGCGGTTCGAGGGCAGCACGGTGATCCCAGCGCACGGTCCGAGCCTTGCCCCGGATGAACTGCTGTGCGCCGAGGATGTCCTCGAAGAAATGCTGCCCCGGAGACCTCATGGTCGGATGCAGCACACGGGTCAGCGCATGCTTGAAGCTGACTGCCGTAACCCGGGTGCCATCGTGCGAACCGTCGGTTCTGCCGGATGCGAAAGGTGTACGTCTTGCCGTCACGAGAGACCTTGGGCATTGCCGCGGCCGCGTCGGGCACGAGCCGGGACCCGCGCGGAGCCGGCGCATCCGGATAACTCATGAGCATCGAGCAGGTCGCGTACTCGATCTCCCACGAGGCTCGTGGAGTAAGCGAGCGCCGGATCGACGTAGTCGATGTCCGTGTCCAGGCTGTAGCGGAACGTTCCGCCCGCCTGAGCGATCCCGGGGGACACGAGCAGCCCGACGATGACCACCACAGCGAGCCGCCTTTGGCTCATCACCTACTGAGACTCCACCCTCGCCCCGTCCGTTAGGACTAAGGTCGCGCCATGCTCGTGACCGTCGCGCGCGTCGACGAGGTCCCGCCCGGGACCGTGAAGGCGGTCACCGCCGGCGACGAGCCGATCGCGCTCGCCAACTGCGACGGGTCGTTCTACGCGACGCAGGGCAAGTGCCTGCACCTCGAGGGCCCGCTCGGCGAGGGGAAGCTCGACGAGGGTTGCCTGCTCAGATGTCCCTGGCACGGCTGGACGTATGACGTGCGGACGGGCAAGAACGATTTCGACCTCGCGATCGAGTTGCGCACCTACGAGGTGGAGGTCGAGGACGGAGAGGTCAAGGTCGCCGTCTGACCTCGACCGCGGCCTCGCTCTAGCCCGCTCCGGCGAGTACTTCGAGGCGCACGAGGCGCTCGAGGACGCGTGGCGCGCGGCGGACCCGGCCGAGAAGGACTTCTTCCAGGGTCTCGTCCACGTCGTCGTCGCCTGGTACCAGGCCGGGCGCGACAACCGTCCCGGCTGCGAGCGCCAGCTCGAGAAGGCAGCCCGGAGGCTCGGCCCGTTCGCGCCCGGCCACCAGGGCGTGGACGTCGCCGCGTTCCTGCTTCAGGTCGAGGCGGCGCGGAAGGTCGTCAGAGCCGGCTCGCTCGACCTGCCGCCGCTACACGTCCCCTAGGCCGATCCAGTTGACGAACCGCGCGACCAGCACCCTGAGCCACCAGTCCCGGTGGAAGAAGAGCAGCAGGCCGAGGGCGACGAGCATCAACCCGCCGGCGACGCGGATCGCCGTGTAGTGGTCGCGTAGCCAGCGGAAGGCACCCATCGCCTGGGCGAACGCGACCCCGGCCAACAGGAAGGCGAGGCCGAGGCCCAGCGAGTACGCGGCCAGGAGAATGGACCCGCGAAGAACGGTGCCCGTGTCGCTCGCCAGAATCAGGATCGACGCGAGCACGGTCCCGATGCAGGGAGCGGCGCAGACCGCGAAAGCCGCTCCCAGGAGCACCGACGAGCCCTTTCGCTGCGCGCCCGAGACCAGGCTCGGCGCGAGCAGGCGCTCGGGCCAGGGCAGCAGGCCGATGAACGTCAGGCCGAGCACGACCAGGATCAGCCCGGCGAGCTCCGCCTGCCGCTCGCTGGAGAGCACGCCGCCGATCGCCGCCGCGCCCGCACCGAGGATGACGAACACGACCGTGAAGCCGGCGATGAACGGCAGGCTGCCGACCGCAACGCGCCTGGCCGTCCCGGGTTGCCCGAGGCGGCCTGCCTCGACCGCGGAAACGGCCGACAGGTATCCGGGCACGAGCGGCAGGACGCACGGCGTGATGATGGAGAGGAAGCCGGCGACGAACGCGAGCGGGATCCGCTCAATCAAGGCGCGCGAGCTCGCGGTCGACGCGGCGCTCGGACTCGGGGTCGAGCGCGGCCTCGGGCGGCAGCGGCTCCCGTCCCCGGCTCCACCGCCAGGCGGCGAAGGCGAGCACGAGCGCGGCCCCGGCGGCGCCGATCAACGGCAGCACCCACGCCAGCAGATCGAAGCCTTCCTTCGGCGGCGCGGCGAGGATTTTCGGCCCGTACTGGTCGACGAGGCGATCCTTGATCTCCTGCTTGGAGTCGCCGGCCCGGATGCGCACGGCGATGAGTCGCTCGACCTGCTGCGCCGCCGGGGAGCTCGACTGCTCGAGCGTCTCCCCCGGGCAGACCGGGCACATGATCTCGTCCTCCAGATCCGTGAGCGTGGGCCGCGCCTCACTCGCGAGCGCGGCCGGCACGACTGCCAGAGCCACGAGGGCGACGAGCGCGAGCCGCCTCACGTCGCGAGTGCTTCCTGCAGGCCGTCCTCGAGCGCCTCGGCCGTCACCTCACCGCGGATGTAGCCGACGATCAGGCCCTCCCGGTTCACGAAATACGTCCACGGGATCGGCAGCCCGCCGTACTTGGCGAGCACGCGCCCATTCCCGTCGCGAACGACCGGGAACGTGAGGCGGTAGCGATCGACGAACCGCTCTGCGTCGCCCGTGAAGTCGGTGGTGTTGACGCCGATGAAGGTCACCCCGCGGCCGCGGTAGCGCTGCCACGCCTGCTCGAGCCTCGGCATCTCCTTCTTGCACGGCTCGCACCAGGACGCCCAGAAGTTGATGACGACGACCTTGCCGCGCAGCGAGTCGAGCCGGACCGAGCCGTCACCTTCGAGCCGCTCGAGCGTGAACGACGGAGCCGATGTGGTCTTCCCTTCCGCGAACTGAGCCGCCGGGTTCCCGCCCTCGTCCTGGGCCACCTTCCACACCAGCAGCCCGAGCAGCGAAGCCACGAGGCCGATCGCGACCCCCTGACCTACCAGCTTGAGCCGTCTCACGACGAGACGATGAAGACCTGGCTGCCGATGTCGACCGTGTTGAACAGCCACTCGGCGTCAGGGATGTACATGCGGATGCAGCCGTGCGAGACGGAGTAGCCGATCGAGCCGCCGTTCGGAGTCCCGTGGATGCCGACTCCCGGGACCGAGAGCCCCATCCAGCGACTCCCCAGCGGGTTGTCCGGCCCCGGCGGGACCGGCTTCAGGCCCTTCGCCCACCGCGAGTTCGGTGGGTACCACCACGGGTTCCGCCACTTGACCACGATGCGGAAGCGGCCGAGCGGCGTCGGGTAGACGGACTGGCCGGTCGCCACGCGGAAGCGCTTGCGCAGCCGCTGGAAGTTGAAAAGCTCGAGTCGGTTCGAGCCGCGGTGGATGACGATCGTCGAGCGGAAGGAACGGTGCGTCACCTCCGGCCGGCTCAGCTCCGTGCGGATCTTGACCGGGGCGCGGCTCATCGCGGTGAGGCGACGGTGGATGTTGGCTGTGAGCTCGGCGCGCTTGATGGTGACGCCCATCCGCTCGGGCACGATCTTCGGGCGGAGCTTGCGGAGCACGAGGGCGGCGTCGGCCGGCTCGCGGTTGAAGCGGCGCGCCACCGACAGGACGTAGGCGCGTGTCGTGTCGCCGTTGATGAGGACGGTCAGCCCGACCTCGACTCCCGGTTGAGCATTCAGAGCGCGCTCGACTGCCTGCTCGATGCGAGCCGTGGCGCCGAGCACGTGCGGCGAAGGGGCGAGTCGGGGACGACCTCGGAAGATCAGCGGCAGGCCCTCGTCGAACCGCTCCTGCACGATGAACGTCGCCGACTCCGGCGAGAGGCCGCCGACCGCGATGCCGCCAATGGTCACGCCCGGCGGGATGAGCCCAGGCGCCGGCTCGGTGGTCGAGCCGGTCGTCGCGAGGCCCTGAGCGCCGACTCCGGACGCGACGACGAACGCCAAAAAGAGGCCTGCGAGGGCGCAGGCGAGGAAAGCCGCGAGTGCTGGACCGGAGCGTCTCACGCCTGGAATATAGCCTGGAAAACAGACGGATCGTCAGTGATGACCCCGTCGACCCCCAGCCCGTCCAACCTGGCCACCAGAGCCGGATCGTTGACCGTCCAGGCGAAGACGGCCACGCCCAGTTCGTGGCAGCGCTCGACCACGGATCTGGTCACCACGCGGTAGTTGAGAGTCGCTGCCGATGCCTCCGCCCGCAGGACGAGAGCGGCGATCCGCCACGGCAGCAGTGACGGCACCCGCCGCAGCGCCGCCGCCCGCGCCCGGTTGCGCGGGTAGGTGACGCTTCTGCTCACACCCGGCTCGAGCCGCTTGACCTCCCGCAGGATGCTCAGGTCCATGGTGCTGACGAGCGTGCGATCGACCAGCCCGTGGCTGCGTATCGCCTCGACCAGCTCCCGCTCGTAGCCCCCGTTCTTGACGTCTGCGAGCAGGCCGACGGATGCGTCCTGCGCCAGCAACGCGAGCGCATCGTCAAGTGGAAGCGGGTCCGGGGCGACGTCGCGGCTCGAGTGCGAGAGGACGAGGCCGCGGCCGGGAAGGCCCAGAACGTCGAACTCGACGATGTCGACCCCGGCCTCCAGCGCAAGCTCGAGCGCGCGCAGCGAGTTCGCCGGAGCCAGAGCGGCGGCCCCACGGTGGCCGATTCGCAGCAGCGGGCCGCCGTGTCGCCGGAGTCTCACGGCCCGGTCGGCAGCGGGAACTCCTCGAAGCTCCCTCCGCCCGCCGCGAACTCGACGATCATCCGGTCGGTGATCCATTCGACCGGCGCACGGTCGTCCGTCCAGGCGTTGCCCGAAGTCGGCTCTCGCGCAGCCCTCGTGCGAGCAGCAGGCCGAGCGACCGAATCTCTCCAGACGTGCGCCGCGCGCGAGCCCGGAGGACCGGCAGCGGTGTGACCCGATCGAGCCCGATCACGATCTGGTTGAAGCGAAGCGGTTGCCAGGTCACGACCTGTGGGAACTCGCTGCGGAGCGTCCTGGCGATCCCCTCCGCGAGCCGGTGGTCTCTCGGGGACCGTGGCCACATTCAGCGCGATCATCCCGCCCGGCTTCAGCCGGTCACGGGCGAGCGCGAAGAACTCGCGAGTGGCGAGATAGAACGGCACGTACGGCGGCCTGTACGCGTCGACGAAAATCAAGTCGTAACGCTCGTCGGTCCGCCGGAGGAACGGGCGCGCGTCGGCGGTGTGCACCTCGAGCCGCGGATTGTCGTCGAGCCCGAAGTAGCGTCGGCCGACCTTCGACACCGCCCCGTCGAGCTCCACGCCGTCGATGCGCGTGTCCGGGTAGAAGCCGCCCGAAGGCTCGAGCGGTGGTGCCGCCCGCATTGCCCAGAATCGCGACTCGCTCAGCCGGGCGGCCGAGCAGGGGCGGAAGCGCCAGGAAGGTGTCCCACACGCCGCCCGTGAGCAGCTCGTCCGCGCGCCAGACCGAGTGCACGGCGATGCCCTCGTTGAGGTAGAGCCTGTGCGCGTCGCCGCGCTCGACCACCTGGATGTACTGGTAGAGCGACTCGTCCTCGTGCAGGAGCCCCGCGTGAGGCTTGATGGCTCCGGTCGGCACGGCGAGCAGCGCTGCGATTCCCACGGGGACGAGCAGCCAGCGCCGGCTGAGGAGGAAGCTGCCGGCCAGCGCGACGATCGCAGCGCTGACGAGGAGCGTGCGCTGGGTGCCGATCAGCGGGATCAAGACGAGCGCCGAGAGAAAGGTGCCCAGCAGGCTCCCGATCGTCGACAGGGCGTAGAGACGCCCCGCGACGGAGCCGGCGTCGGCGACGTTCGTGATCGCCAGCCGGATCGCGAACGGCGCGACCATGCCGAGGAGGGTCACGGGTGGCGCGAAGAGCAGGAGGACGGCGAAGAAGGAGCCGATCACCGCTCCCGCCGACAGCTGGTCGAGGCCCTCGACGGAAATGTCCAACAGGGGTCTGGCGACGAAGTCACCACCGCAATCAGGACCGCCGCGGCGAGCACGATCGGGCCCAGCAACCTCGGTTCCGGGCGCCGATCCGCGAGCCTGCCTCCCAGCCAGTAGCCGAGCGAGAGCGAGGCCAGCACGAGCCCGATCACGTTCGCCCACACGACAGTTGACGAGCCGTAGTAGGGAGCGAGCAGGCGCGCGGCCGCGATCTCGGTTGCCAGCGAGCCTGCGCCCGCGCAGAAGACGAGCAGCGTTGAGACGCATCAGCGGCGCCGGATGACGACGATCGCGCAGTCGTCGACGAGCTCGCCCCCGCCGAACGCCCGGCAGTCCGCGACGACCTGCTCCGCGAGCTCCTGCGCCGGGAGGTCACGCCCCGCGACCAGCGCCGCGTCGAGCCGTGCATCTCCGTACTGCTCGTCGTCGGCACGCGCCTCGACGAGCCCGTCCGTGTAGAGGCAGACAGTCGTCCCCGGCACGAACGGGTGACGGACTTCCTCGTAGTGCTGCGCCAGATCGACGCCGAGCGGAAGGCCCTGTGGCGAGAGCTGCGTGACCTTGCCCGAGGAGTCGATCAGTCGCGCGGGCGGATGGCCGGCGCGAGCCGCGGCGATCTCGTTGCGCTCGGGATCGACGGCGAGGTACAGCATGGTGATGAACTTGCCGCCGACCAGCTCCTCGTGCGCGACCTCGTTCGCGTGCGCGAGGAAGTCGCCCGGCTCGGGATGCTCGCGTGCCAGCGAGCGAAAGACGAACTTCGCCAGGGCCATGTCGGCCGTCGCCTCGATCCCGTGGCCCGCGACGTCACCGAGCACAGCCGCCAGGCGGCCGTCGGGGAGCACGAGGAAGTCGTAGACGTCGCCGCCGACGTCGACCCGGGCCGACGACTCGTAAACCGCGCCGACCTCGAGGCCGCTCACCTCCGGGAGCTTCTGGGGCAGGAGCGAGCGCTGCATGGTGTCGGAGAAGCGCTTCTGCTGCTGGTACAGACGTGCGTTGTCGATCGCGAGCGCTGCCTGCCGGGCAACCCCGAGAGCGGTCTCGATCGCCTCGCGCCCGATCCTCCGCGCAGGATCGAGCGAGACGACGGTGAGCGTCGCCAGTAGCTCCGTGGGGACCGCAATCGGGATCACGGCGGCGGTCGAGCCCTGCTCGAGGAACGGAACGAGCAACTCGTACGATGCTCCCAGACGCCGCGCGCTCTCCGAATCGAGCACCAGCGCCTTGCCCGAGCGGAAGAGGCGGCGGCCCGGCAGGCCGTCCAGCTGCTGCGGGCGCTCGAGCAGCGGCAGCAGCGCGTCGGCCAGCGCGGGCATCGGGCACATGGGCGGCCCGCGCGACAAGTTGGTCGCCTCGCTCTTCGGGAACGCGGATCACGGCCGCATCGACCCCGAGCAGGTCGACCGCCGCGCGCACGACGGCTTCCAGGGTGGCGTCGAGCGAGAGGCTCGTCGCGAACGAGCTCGTGATCTCGTGCAGCGCGCTCAGCTGGCGGGCCCGTGCGGCTTCAGCGGCCAGGGCGCCCTCCCGCTCCACCGCCAGGCGCTTCACGTCCTCGTGCAGACGAGCGTTCTGCACCGCGACCGCGAGCTGGCTGGCCAGCGCAGCGAGCAATGTCGACTCGCTCGGCGAAGGTACGTGACCGAGCGGCAGGTAGACGGCCACGATGCCGATCAGCTCCTCGCGGACGAGCAGCGGGACGGCAGCCACGCCTTCGATGCCCGCCTCCAGGATGGCATCCCGGACTGCCGCCAGCCGTAGGTCGGCGGCAGCGTCCGTGACATGGAGCACTCCCTGCGCCCTGGAGGGGCCGAGCGAGAGCTCGAGCAGCCGCTCGGCAACCGATTCGTGCGGCCCGATGAGCCCGCGCTCGTAGGCAGCGTGCAGTCGTCCCTGGTCCCGCAGGTAGACCGCGATCCGATCCACCCGGAGCAACTCGGTGATCCGATCGGCGACGGTGCCCAGCGTGTGCGTGAGCGAGAGGTGGGCGATCGCCTGGCCGACCACGGCCAGGAGGGCCTCGGTGCGTTCGAGGTCGGCGGTCATCTCGGTCGCGCGCTCTCCCGCGCGCAGAGGCATGAGCGGCTCGAACGCCGAAGCTTCCGAGACGCTCGAGCACGGGCTCCGACGGCGGCGTCTGGGCGGAGAAGAAGAGCTGGAGGACACCGAGCGGCGGATTCCCGAGCCTGACGGTGATCAGCGTGGGCGCCTGGGGAAACGTCTCGTCCCGCGTCTCGGAGACAGCGGATTGACCCTCGAGCGCTCGCCGCGCGGCTCGGGCCGCTGTTTCCTGGGCTTGTTCCAGGCCCAGGGCTCCGGTGGAGACGACCGGGACGAGCTCGGCCTCGGCCGTCAAGCGCCAGAGTTGTGCCGCCTCGGCGCCGGTCGCCTCTGCGGCGAGGTGCGTGATCTGGTTGGCAACGCGTGTCTCGTCGTGACCGGCCGCCAGGGCCTCGCCGGCAATTCCCAGGGCGTGCTCGGGCGAGGCGTGCGCCGGGTCGGAGCCGTTGCCGGCCCCGAACGCGACCAGCGCCAGCGAGAGCTGGGCCGCAGCGACTCGCGCCAGCGTGAGCTCCTCGAGACCGAAGGCATCGCCGGTGCGCATCACCTCGAGGCTGGCGGCGGGCCGCCCGGCGATCCAGACCGGCAGAGACACACCGCGTTGGCGTGCACGCGGCCGGCGGCGGCGCGCACGGCCGATGGAAGCGTCTCCAGGTCGGAGCCTTCTTCACGCGGGAGCTCCGCGCCTGCGAACGACGAGCCCTGCAGCTCGGCTTCTACGGCTTCCGATCGGGCGGCGACTGCACGCAGGCGCAGGTCTCCACCCGGATCGGCGATGCGGACGACGGCGATGTCCGCCCCCGCGGCCGAAGCTGCCGCGTCGGCAACGGCGCTCAAAGCCCCGTCCAGCCCCGATTCCCCCGCAATGCGGCGGCCGGCGGTGGCCAGCGCCCCGAGCGCTTGGTGCGCGAGGACGTCCATCCTCCTGCCAAGTATCGCGGTCGGCGTCCTAAGCGAGTGCCTTAGACTCACGCACATGGCCCAGCCGGCGCGACGACTGGATCCGGACGACGCGCTGCAGCTCGACCCTGCTGCCGTGCAGCAGGCGTACCGGCTGCATCGCGCGCGGCGCCGAGCGCGACGCGAGCGCACGCGCGAAGTCGCGCGCGCCCGCCTGCGGTTCTGGCTCGTCCTGATCGTGCTCGTCGGCCTCAGCGTCTGGCTGACCGTGGTCGTGTGGCACCAGATCGAACGGCTCTTCGGCCTCTAGTCTAGACTCCCGCTCCGTGGAAACGCCTGAGCCATTCACACCCGAGCCCGGCCCGCCGCCGCAGGAGCGCGACGTGCTCGTCCCCTTGCCCGCGGGTATCTGGGGAGCCGGCGAGCGCATCACGACTCTGGCCGGCATGACGCTCGCCCTGTCGGCCTTCATGAGCTGGTACGCGGGCTCGGGCGACGGCCTGACGATCGCGGTCATCGGTTGGCACACCGGCGTGCTCGGCAAGCTCGTGTTCCTACTGGGCGCTCGCGCGTCGTGGTTCTCGGAGTGCTGCGGGAGCTGGGCATCGAGCTACCGCCGACGATCCCCGAGAGCCTCGTCATCATCGTCTTCGGCTCCCTCTCGACGATTCTCGTCCTGATCCGGCTGATCGCGGTACCAGACCGCTTCTTCCCGTACGACGGGCGCGGGATCGGGATCTGGATCGCGTTAGCCGCCTCGCTGGCGCTGATCGTCGGCGGCCTCTTACGAGCAGGCGAAGAGCTTTAGCTCGCAGCCGACGCTAGGTCGGCAGGAGCTGCTTCGTCGACTCGATCAGCTGCTGCGGGTTGAACGGCTTTCCGATGAAGCCCTGCGCACCCCGCTGCGCCGCGCCCTTCAAGTCCTGCTCGTCGACCTTGCCGCTGAACATGATCACGGGGATCGACCCGACGCCGTGTCGCTCCTGGACGCGGCGGAGCATCTCCCAGCCGTCCACCTGGGGCATCATCACGTCGAGGAGGATCAGGTCCGGCGACGCCTCGTCGAGCGCCGCGAGGCCTTCTTCCGCATTCGCGGCCTCACGGACCGCGTACCCCTCCATCTCGAGGTTGACCCGGACGAACTCACGGATGCGAGGATCGTCGTCAACGATCAGGATCGTCCTCGGTCCGGCCGCCGTTGGCCGCCCGAGGCTGTGTCCCGCCCGACTTCGCCAGAAACGAGTCCAGGTCGCCCCGTCGGTAGCGCCTATGACCTCCGGGCGTGTAGAACGCCGGGACGCGTCCGCTGTCAGACCATTTCCGGATCGTGCTCTGGGCAACGCCCAGGTGTCTGGCCGCCTGGCCCAATGTCAACCAATCCGGCTCGTTGGCCGGAACCGGCATGCGGTTGTTGTCCCCCTCGTTCGCCATGGCTCGTGAATCTAGCTAAATATGCTCTTTCCTCATAGCTTCCATTGCTAAACGTTCACGGAGAAGTCACGGTTACGGTCACCGTTTGAGCAGGCAGGGTCTCGGGCTCCAGGGTGCGGATAGAGGTACTTGTTTCGCCCCCGCGTCGGTTTTCCTCGAGCGCCTGACCGAGGGCCACTCCAAGCGCGAAGAGGACGATCGCCGCCGCGATCGGAGCGCCCCATCTGATGAGCGACGGCCGACGCCGCTGCCTGGTTCGCCGCTGTCCGTTGCTCAAGGCACGTAGTCGACTGCGCCGCGGGCATAGAGATGGAAGGCGGCATCCTCGACGGTCGCCACGTCTTCGGGCCGAGCCGTCTCGGGCGCGCCGGCGAGAGCTGCGTCTCGGCTCCAGCGCTCGGCGTCCGCGTAGACGGTCGTCAGTTGCTCGAGCGTGAAGGTCTGCCCCACGCGCTTCCGGAGCTCGTCCAGGAGCGAGTCGACCTGCGCGTGCAACCGCTCGTAGACGGGACGCTCTCGCGCGCGAGACTCGAGCCTGCGATGACCCTCCTCCCACTGCTGCCGCGCGTGCTCGACCGCCGCCGAGGAGATCGCCGGCCCCCAGGACATCAGACCGCGACCCCGCGGGCGCTCATGCAACAGGTTTCCGGCCAGAGTGAGTCGATTTCCGCCAGAACGCTCTCGCCCAGCTCGTAGCCGGGGCGCGCGAGGGCGAACGCCGCGTGCGCGTGGAGGCACTTGAGCCGCTCGGGCCGGCGGGCACCGCCGATTCCGAGCTCGAGCGACGATCCGTCGTCGCGCCCTGTCTTGGTGCCGGCGAGCTCTCTCCGCACGTCGCGCTGCTCATGCGTCGCCCGCTGCAGGCTCTCGGCCAGTTCCGGGGTCGGTGGCGACTCGCTCGCTCCAGCGCTCGACGCCGCCGGCCGCCTCGAGCCGCGAGATCGCGGCCACGAGGAACGGGCACGTGACGTAGTACGTCGTCGGGAACGGCTCGTCAGCGTCGTCATAGGGGGTCTGCTCGGTGACCGCAGGCATGCCGAACGGGCACCGGACCACGACGCGGTGAAACGCGCGTGGCGGCCGGCCGAGCTGGAGCTCGACGACTGCGCGATCCTCCATGGGGCCGCTGATGCTAGCGGCGGTCTGTGTGTTTGGCCTTCAGCGCCTGGGCGCGACGCCAGGCGTCGATGCCCTTGACGATGAAGAGCCGCTCGCCGGGCTTCACGTAGCCGAGACGCCGAGCCTCGCGCGCGAGGGCCTCCGGCGTGTCCGCTTCCGCGAGCCGGCGCTCGAGGGAGCGTTTCTCCGCACGCAGCGACTCCACCTCGGCGGCGCGCTGCTCGACCGCGTCATTCGTGTCGACGTAGCTCCGGAACGGTTGGTAGTAGAGGAATGCGACGAACCCGAACACGGCCAGGATGAGCCAGCGGACGAGAAACCGCCCGCGCGGAATGCGTTTGCGCTGCTTGATGCGCCGCTTGGCCATCTCGGCGTTGGGGTTCGCGCCGAAGGGTCGGCGTCCTGCCGACGTCGGCTTGTCTTGGCACGAAATCGACACCCACGCATGCGGATTTCCTCAGTACGATTTCCAGAGGGAGGAGGCCGGGAGCACCTTGAAAGGGCGGGCCGAAACCCGTTCCTCCGTGAGGCGGCGCGGCGCAGACGCGCTAAGCGCGTGTCGACCTTGATGACGTTCGTGGAGCCGGGCATGTTCACTGCCGTGCCGGCCGTGATCACGACCAGGTCGCCGGACTCGACGAGCCCGGCCTGCCGAGCTGCGTTCAGCGACTCGTTCCAGAGATCCTCCACGTCGACGCATTCGCGAATCAGGATCGGCGTCACCCCCCACTCGATCGCCAACTGGGTCACCGACCTGAGGTGGTGCGTCAGAGCGACGATCGGCCTGTGGGGTCGCAGCCGGGCGACCGCGGATGCCGTGCCGCCGGTGAAAGTCGGGACGAGAAGCGCCTTGGCGCCGAGCGCCTCGGCGAGGTCACACGCCGCGTTCGACATCGCCTGCCCGACGGTGGGATTGTCGCCCGGTTCCGGGAGCTGATGCCTGTAGCCGAGGGCGGGCTCGACGGCCTTCGCGATCTGATCCATGTACGAGACGGCCTCGACGGGGTACTCGCCGACAGCCGTCTCCCCCGAGAGCATCAGAGCCGAGGTGCCGTCGAGGATCGCGTTGGCCACGTCGCTGGCCTCCGCCCGCGTCGGCTCGGGCTGATGCACCATCGTCTCCAGCATCTGCGTCGCGGTGATCACGGGCTTCCCGCGCTGGAGGCTCGCCAGGATGATCCGCTTCTGGATGAGCGGGAGGGTCGCGACGCCGATCTCGACGCCGAGGTCACCGCGCGCGACCATCACGGCGTCGGTCTCGATCAGGATCGCGTCCAGCGAATCGACAGCCTCGGCTTTCTCGATCTTCGCGATCACGTGAGCTTCGGAGCCGGCCTGGTCGATGAGCGATCGGAGATCGCGAACGTCGGCGGCCGAGCGCACGAACGAGAGCGCCACGAAGTCGACGCCGAGGTCGAGCGCGAACTCGAGGTCGTCGACGTCCTTTCTCGTCAGCGACGGAATCGCCACGGGGACCCCGGGGACGTTCACACCCTTGTGTGTGGTCACGAGCCCACCGTTCACGATCAGACAGGTGGCCCTGCCGAGCTTCGACCTCCTCGACCTGAAGTCGGATCTTGCCGTCGTCGATCAGCACCTCGTGCCCGACCTGCAGTACTTCTCCGATCGCCTCCGGCGCGATCGGCAGCTCTCCGTCGCGGTGGGCCTCGTCGAACGCGACGACGACGTTCTCCCCGCGGGTGAGCATTACCGGCTCGGTGAGGTCCCCGACTCGCAGCTTCGGGCCCTGGAGATCGGCGATCACCGCGAGCGGACGACCGATCTCCAGCTCGACGTCCCGGACGAGCCGGATGCGCTCCGCATGCTCCTCGTGCGTCCCATGCGAGAAGTTGAGGCGCGCGGCGTCCATCCCCGCCCGGGCGAGCGCGAGCACGCTCTCCCGCGTCGACGACACGGGCCCGAGCGTGGCGACGATCTTGGTGCGGCGTGGGCTCACAGCCGCCATGGTCTCAGCGTACCGCGCGACTCGAACGTCACACTGCCGAGATGGACCTTCGAGATGCCTGGGAGCGGAACGCGGCCGACTGGGTCCGCTGGGCGCGGAAGCCCGGACACGACAGCTACTGGCGGTTTCATCGCGAGCGTTTCCTCGATCTCGTCCCCGCTCCCGGCCGCCTGACGCTCGACGTCGGCTGCGGCGAGGGGCGGGTAACGCGCGACCTGCAGGAGCTCGGGCACCGCACCGTCGGGCTCGACGCGTCCGAGACGATGATCGCCGCCGCTCGGGAAGAAGACCCGAGCGGCGAGTACCTCGTTGCGAATGCCGCCGAGCTGCCGTTCCCCGACGGTCATGCCGATCTCGCCGTCGCGTTCATGTTGCTGATGGACGTCGACGACATGGCCGCCGCCGTGCGCGAGGTCGCCCGCGTGCTCGAGCCCGGCGGAGCTCTCGGTCTGGCCGTCGTGCATCCAATCAACTCGGCCCACGACGTCGACCGCGAGCATCCGGATGATCGCCTGGTGCTGGAAGAGGACTATTTCGACCGGCGGCGCTACAGCGATTTCATCGAGCGCGACGACGTGAAGATGACCTTCGAGAGCCGCCACTACACGCTGCAGGACTACTTCGAGGCGCTGCTCGGCGCCGGCTTCCAGATCGAGGCGCTACGTGAGATCGGCGACCCACAGCATCCGCGCTGGTCCCGCTACCCGCTCTTCCTGCACGTGCTCGCGACGCGCCGTTAAGGCGCGATTTGCAGGGGAATCTCCACTTCGTGGATCCTGCGATCCGTCCTCGGCCGACAGCTCGAAGACGATGAGCTTCCCGGGGCCCGCACCGGTCGCCTTGAACGGAACTTCGGCATCGAAGGTCCCTCTGGTGCCTGACCCCGAGGTCGCGGTCACGAAGCGCTTGCCGAGGACGCGGCCCTTCGCGTCCACGACCTCGACGTTGAACGTCGCCTCGAACGTGTTGGCGGTTCCGATGATGCGGAGCGGTGACGAGACCTGCTCGCCGACGGTCGGCGACTCGACGAGGACAGAAGGAGCAAACTCCTCCAGGTCGGCGCGGCCGCGCGGCTGCATGTGCTCGATGGACACCTTCCGCACGGTGGGGAATTGGGTCAGCGTGATAGACGACCTGGGCGCTCGCCTCCGCGTCCAGCGGGTTCGAGAGCTCGACCTCGGCGAGGCCCGTCGAAATGGAGAGACCTTCGAGCTGCGTGCCGGCGGGAATCGCCGTTCTCGATCCCGGCGGCCTCCTCGGGTTGGCCCGGCCCTTCGAGCAGCTCCATGATCGCCGCGCGCCCGATCTGCGGGCCGGCGACGACCGCGCGACTCGCGGCGCCGACCTTGCCGTCACGCAGGAAGTAGACGGTCACGACTGCGGGCGCCGTCTCCGGCACGGTCGCAATCGTCTGGATTGGCTCGGTGATCGTGGACGGTGTCGTCTCGCCCGGGGATGCCTCCTCCGAGTCCTGCTCCTCGCTGCCGCAGCCCACGAGGAGCAGCAGCGCGACGACGCTAGCGACTGAAGCGCGGAAAAGCATCCCAGCCGGGATACGCCGCTTCGGCGCCCAACTCCTCCTCGATGCGCAGCAACTGGTTGTACTTCGCGACCCGATCGCTGCGCGACGGCGCGCCCGTTTTGATCTGGCCGACATTGGTGGCCACGGCGAGGTCGGCGATCGTCGTGTCCTCTGTCTCTCCCGAGCGATGCGACATGACCGACCCGTAGCCATGCGAGCGTGCGAGGGCGATCGTGTCGAGCGTCTCGGTCAGCGTCCCGATCTGATTGACCTTGATCAGGATCGAGTTCGCGACCCCCTCCTCGATGCCCTGGTCGAGACGCTCGACGTTGGTGACGAAGAGATCGTCGCCGACCAGCTGGACCCGTTCGCCGAGCCGCTCCGTGAGCTGCTTCCAACCTGCCCAATCGTCTTCGGCCGCGCCGTCTTCGATCGACACGATGGGATAACGCTCCACGAGTTCCGCCCAGTAGTCGGGGAGCTCGTCGGGGGCCACCTCGCGGCCCTCGAAGGCGTACCGGCCGTCGTCCCGAACCAGCTCCGTCATCGCGGGGTCGAGGGCGATCGCGATCCGGTCGCCGTGACCGGCCCGCTCGGCTGCAGCCATGATCAGATCGAGCGCGGCCTCGCTGGAAGGAAGGTCCGGCGCGAAGCCGCCTTCGTCGCCGACCGCCGTCACGAGCCCCTGCTCCTCGAGCAGCGCCTTCAGGGTGTGGAAGGTCTCGACGGCGATGCGGAGACCCGTCACTGAACCGGTCCGCGCCGCCGGGAACGATCATGAACTCCTGGAGGTCGAGTGAGTTCTTCGCGTGCGCCCCGCCGTTGATCACGTTCAGCATCGGCACGGGCAGCACATGGGCGTCGGCGCCGCCGATCCACCGGTAGAGCGGCATTCCGGCCTCGGCGGCGGCCGCCTTGGCCGACGCGAGCGACACCCCGAGAACCGCGTTGGCTCCCAGGCGGGACTTGTTCTTCGTGCCGTCGAGGGAAACCAGAGCAGCGTCGACCGCGCCCTGATCGGCGGCGTCGAGGCCCAATCAGCGCCGGGCCGATCTCCTCGCGAACGTTGCGGACCGCGTGCTCGACGCCTTTGCCGAGATACGACCTCGGGGTCGCCGTCACGGAGCTCGACGGCCTCGTGCTTGCCGGTCGATGCTCCGGACGGCACGGCCGCGCGTCCCACCTCGCCGGAGCTGAGCTCCACCTCGACCTCGACGGTCGGGTTGCCGCGGGAATCGAGGATCTGTCGTCCTCGGACAGCAGCGATCTCTGTGCTCACAGCTCCTCCTTGGCGAGGTCGAAGTAGCGATCTTGCCTCTCGAGCTCGAGGTCGGCGAAGCGCTCTCCCGCCTGGCCCGCAAGCTGTTCCGCTCGCTCGACGCGCTCGACGAAGCGATCGCTCGCGCGGCGGAGCTCCAGCTCGGGGTCGACGTTCAGGCGCCGAGCGACGTTGACGCTGGCAAAGAGCAGGTCGCCGATCTCCTCCGCGACGCGCTGGTCGGGCGGTGTCTCGGGCGCCGGGTCCGCCCCACCGAGCTCGCCCTTCACCTCTTCGAGCTCGCTCTCGAGGTCGGCGAGCGCCCCCGCCACGTCGGGGTACTCGAACCCGATCGCCGCGGCGCGGCGCTGCACTTTGCGGGCGAGGAGCAGCGCCGGGAATGTCTCGGGCACGTGGTGGAAGATGCCCTCGCGCCCTTCCTCCTCCTTGAGCGCCTCCCAGTTCTCGCGGACGCGGCCCGGAGTGCGGGCCTCGACGTCGCCGAAGACGTGGGGGTGACGCCGCACGAGCTTCTCGTGGACGGCGCGGGCCACCTGCTCCAGGTCTCCGTGCCCGCGCTCCGAGAGGAGCAGGGCCAGGAAGTACACCTGGAAGAGCAGATCACCGAGCTCGTCGAGCAGCTTCTCGGGCTGACCCGCGAGGGCGGCGTCCGCGACCTCGTAGGCCTCTTCGACCGTGTGCGGCACGATCGTCCGCTCTGTCTGCTCGCGGTCCCACGGGCAGTCGCGCCGCAGCCGCTCGGTGAGCTCCTGCAACTCGAGGAGCGCGTCGGCGAGCGCCAACGCTACTGCTGCTGCGTGCCGGTCTTGCCGGTCTCAGGCGGCGAGTAGCCGACCTGGTAGGTCGTCTCGTCGGCGAAGTCCTTCTTGATGCCGTCGACCCACGCGGTCATCTTCTTCTGCTTCTGCTCCTGCACCAACTGCTGGCGAATGGCTTCCTTGACGTCCTTGAGGGGCGTCGTCTTCGTCTTCTTGACGGCGCTGAGCGGCTGAATGATGTGGTACCCGTACTGGGTCTTGACCGGCTTCGAGAGCGCCATGTTGACCAGCGAGAACGCGGCCTTGTCGAACGGCGGCACGGTCTGGCCCTTCGAGATCGTCAGCTTCCCGCCCTGACCCTTCGAGCTGGGGTCTTGCGAGTACTTCTTGGCGAGCGCTGCGAAGCTGGCGCCGCCTTGCAGCTGTGAGTAGAGCGAGTCGGCGAGAGCCTTCTTCTTGACGAGGATATGCCGCACGTCGCGCGTCGCGGGCTGGACGTACTGGCTCTTGTTCTTCTTGTAGGTGGCCTCGATCTCCGTATCGGAGACCTCGACGCCCTTCGTCACCTCGGCGTAGATCTTCTCCTGGATCAACTGGGCGCGAATGTCGTCCTTCACCTGGTCCTCGTCGAGCCCCTGCTGCTTGAGCTGCTCCGCATACTTCTTCTCGCTGCCCTTGAAGTACTGCTTCTTGAGCTGCGCGAGGCGCGCGTCGACGTCCTTGTCCTCGACCTTGATGTCGAAGTCGCCGGCCTTCTGCTCGAACTGCGCGCGCTGGACTAGGAACTGCATGGCCTGTCCGCGCAGCGCCTGGTACTCCTGCGAGCCGGGCTTCGGGAACGGACGCTTCTGCTGCGTATAGCTGCCCTTCGCCTGATTGATCAGCTGGTCGAACTCGTCCTTGGTGATCGTCTCGTCACCGACGACGGCGACTGCGTCCGACGGCACAGCCTTCTCGTCGCTGCCGCAGCCGACGAGAGCGAGGCCGGCAAACGCAGCAAACAGGACGGTGATTAGAACGGTTCTTTTCATAGGAATAGCGCCTGGTGCAGCAGTTTTACCTTGGCTGCCTGGCGCGCGGCCAGTATAGCAGCGAGTCATTGGCTCCCTCCGAGCACGCCACGGAATTCATCGTCCCTTAACGGAGACCTTCCAGACTCAGGCTGCCCGGCGCGCGTCGAGTATCGCGTCGACCAGGCGAATCGCCCCGGTGAAGTCCCCGTCGCGGAGGGAGACCTCCTTGCGGCCGGTGGCGTAAATCGCCGTATCCACGCGTTCTCGGAGCTCCCGCAGCTCGTCGGAGCCCAGCACGAGCGGCCCGACGGTTGAACGTCCGGACCGGAAGACCAGGTAGTCCGCTCCGAGCTGCGCGAGCTTGAGCTTCGCCTCCTGAATCGCGAACAGGTTCTCGACGGGCTCGGGGAGCGGGCCGTAGCGGTCAACCGTCGCCGCCTCGAGCTCGCGGAGCTCGTCCTCGGACTCGCCCAGAGAAAGCCGTCGGTGGAGATCGATCTTCTGCGCCTCCGAGTCGATGTAGTGCGCGGGCACGTACGCATCGATGCGCGCGTCCACGCGCACCGGGCGCCCCACGGTGCGGCGCTGGCCGGAGAGCTCGGCGACGGCCTCGCCGAGGAGCTCGACGTAGAGCTCGAAGCCGAGGGCGGCGAGATGGCCGTGCTGCTCGGCTCCGAGGAGCTCCCCCGCGCCGCGGATCTCGAGGTCGCGCATCGCAATCGCGAACCCGGCGCCGAGCTCCGTGTGGTCTGCCAGCGTCGAGAGACGGGCTCGCGCCTCGGGGGTGAGCTCCGACGCGTCCGGATAGAGGAGATACGAGTGGGCGAGAACATCGGAGCGGCCGACCCGTCCGCGGATCTGGTAGAGCTGGGCGAGGCCGAGCGTGTCTGCCCGCTCGACGACGAGGGTGTTCGCCTGCGGGATGTCGAGCCCCGACTCGATGATCGTCGTCGAGACGAGGACGTCGGCGTCCCCGCGCAGGAAGCCGAGCATGTGCTGCTCCAGTTCTCGTTCCGGCATCTGCCCGTGGGCCACGATCAGCCGCAGGCCGGGACACAGCTGCTGCAGGCGCTCGGCCGCGTCCTCGATCGACTCGACTCGGTTGTGCAGGTAGAAGGACTGGCCGCCACGAGCCGTCTCCCGCTCGAGAGCCGTCTTGACGAGCTCCTCGTCGTACTCCCCGACATGGGTGCGGATCGGCCGGCGGCCCTCGGGCGGCGTCTCGATGACCGAGATGTCCCGCAGGCCCGCCAGCGACATGTGCAGCGTGCGCGGGATCGGCGTAGCCGTCAGTGCGAGCACGTCGACCTCGAGCCGCAGCGAGCGGAGAAGGTCCTTCTGGGCGACGCCGAAGCGCTGCTCCTCGTCGACGATCACGAGGCCGAGCTCCTTCGGGATCACGTCGCGCGAGAGCACACGGTGCGTGCCGATGAGGACGTCCACCTTGCCCTCGGCGAAATCTGCGAGCACCTGCTTCACCTCGGCCGGCCGGCGGAAGCGGGACACCATCTCCACCTGCACGGGGAAATCGCGGTACCGCTCGCGGAAGGTGTTCCAGTGCTGCTGGGCGAGGATGGTCGTCGGGACGAGCATCAGTGTCTGCTTGCCGTTGAGCGCGGCAGCAAACGCTGCGCGGACGGCAACCTCCGTCTTGCCGAAGCCGACGTCGCCGCACACGAGGCGATCCATCGGCCGCGGTGCCTCGAGGTCCTGCTTGACGGCTTCGATCGCCCGCTGCTGGTCCTCGGTCTCCCGGTAGGGAAACGAGGCCTCGAGGCGCTCGAGCCACTCCTGGTCGAGCTCGAACGCGAATCCGGGCGCCGACTGCCGTTCGGCATAGAGCCGAAGGAGCTCGCCCGCCAGCTCGCGCACGCTCGCCCGGGCACGCGTCTTCAGCAGGTGCCACGCCTTGCCGCCGAGCTTGGAGAGTGCGGGCGCCTTTCCGTCGACGCCGACGTACCGCGACACCTTTCCGACCTGCTCGTGCGGGACGTAGAGGCGGTCGTCTCCGCGGAAGCCGAGGAGCAGGTAGTCCCGCGTCACCTCGGCGACCTCGCGGGTCTCGAAGCCGAGCAGCTTGCCGACGCCGTGATCCTCGTGGACGACGTAGTCGCCCGTGCGCAGCTCGGTGAACGACTGCAGCGCGCGGCCCACGGAGGGGGCGGTGCGGCGGGGGAGCCGTTTGCGAAAGACCTGCGTGTCGGGGAGCAGGACGATCCCCGAGGTCGCGCCAGACGAAGCCCCGCCTGGCCGGGCTGACCGCGAAGAGGACCTCAGCCTCGGCCGGGAGCTCCTCGTCGGTCTCGACGACCCGCGCCTCGGCCCGGCGCAGCATGCCCTCGGTGCGGAGCGCTTCGCCCCGGTGCGGGAAGGTCGACGAAGACTCGCTGTCCCGCGCGGACGAAGGCGCGGAGCTCGTTCTCGGCCTCGGCCAGTCCGCGGGCGGCGATGGCCGGTCGCTGCGCTTCGAACGAGAAGGGCTGGCCTGACGGCAGGGGGTCGAGCTCGGCGACGCCCTTCAAGATCGGGAGCTCCTGGCCGAGCTCTTCCTGCCAAACCTCGCGCACCGCATCGGGCTGCCAGACGAAATCGGGCCCGCCCGGGACGATCGGAACCAGGTCGGCGGGAGCCTTCGGAAGCTCCCCGTCGTCGAGCAGTCTGGGCTCGACGAGATCGGCGCGGCGCTCGGCGGCGGGATAGACGAACGCTCCGTCGACGGGATGAAGCGTTCGCTGCGTGAACGGGGAGAAGGCCCGGATCCCTTCGATCTCGTCGCCGAAGAGCTCGATGCGTAGCGGCTCGCGCCCGGTCGTCGGGAAGACGTCGATCAGGCCGCCGCGAACGGCGAACTGGCCGCGCTGGTCGACCTGCTCGACCCGCTCGTACCCGGCCAGCGCCAGTTGCTCGGCGAGTGCGTCGAGCCCCGGCTCGTCGCCGACGGCAAGCGAGATCGGCTCGGGCCGTGCGTCCGGAGGCGGCATGCCTTCGGCGATCGCGGTCGCGGATGCGCAGACGAGGCCGCCTGCGGCGAGCACGTCGAGCGCACGGGCCCGCTCGCCGACGAGGTGCGGCGGGGGCTCGAGCCCGGACTCCCAGCCGACACCGCGGCTGGGCAGGAGCGCGACGCGATCCTCGCCGATGTACCAACCGGTGGCCTCGGCGGCGTCGCGGGCATCAGCGTCCTCGGGCGCGAGGACGAGAAGCGGCTTCTCGAGCCGTTCGTGCAGCGCGGCGAGGACGAGCGGCAGCGCCGGCTCGGACACGCGGGCGCGCGCGGGCAGCGCCTCGACGAACGCGGACAGGCGCTCGCTGTTGGCGAGCTCGAGAGCCAGCGGGTTGAGGACGGGACGGTCCATGACGACTGACGGAACACGCGTTCCGCGGGGGCCATGGTACTCGTGCGGTTCGGTGCCCCGGCGGCGCGGTACGCCTCGTTCCCATCCCTAGCCCCCACCCACCCACGGGGTCGAGATGATGGCGGATCAATCCGCGCCGGTTTGTGCCGGAGCCGGGTCGAGATAGGCGCGGGCCTGGAGCGTGAAGAGCTCCGCGTACAGGCCGCTTCGCTCCATCAGCTCCTCGTGCGGCCCTTCCTCGACGATCCGCCCTTCGTGGAGGACGTAGATCCGATCGGCCGAGCGGACACTCGAGAAGCGATGCGAGATCAGCACGACCGAGCGGCCCTCGAGCAGCTCGCGCATCCGCTCGAAGAGACGGCTCTCGGCCCGCGCGTCGAGCGCGGCGGTCGGCTCGTCGAGGATCACGAACGGGGCGTCGCGGAAGAAGGCGCGGGCGAGAGCGACGCGCTGCCACTGTCCGATCGAGAGGTCGAAGCCGCCCGAGAACTCTCGTCCCAGCATCGTCTCGTAGCCCGTCGGGCAGGGTCGCGAGGAACTGATCCGCGTCCGAGCGCTGCGCGGCCTCGACGATCGCGTCCACGTCGTCGATTCGCTCCCTCCGCCCCAGGCCGACGTTCTCCCGGGCGGGCAGCAGGTACTTCTCGAAGTCCTGGAAGATCACGGCGACCGAGCGGCGCAGCTCGTCGGCATCGACGTCGGCCACGTCGGTTTCGTCCCACAGAATCCGACCTGAGTCCGGCCGGTAGAGGCCCGCGAGCATCTTCGCCAGCGTGGTCTTCCCCGATCCGTTCTCGCCGACCAGAGCGATGACCTCGCCGCGATTGATCTCGAGCGAGACCCGATCGACCGCGGGCCGTGTCGCTTCGGGGTAGGTGAAGCTGACCTCCTCCGCCGTCAAGCGCTCGAAGCCGCGCGGAGCAGGTTGCGTCCCCTCCTCGACGTGATCCCCCAGCGTGAGGAACGACGAGTAGTCCCGGATGAAGAGCGTCGCCTCGTACAGCGAGGTCGCACTGAGGTGCAGCCCGCGGAGTCTCCCGCCCAACTGGTAGAGGCCGAACACCGCTGCGCCCGTGGCGGACAGGCTCATTCGATCCGTCACGTAGAGCCACGAGAGCATCGCAATCGTCCCGACGGTCACTGCCGATGACGCGAGTGATCCGATGAGCGCCCGCCCGGTCCGCCGACGCGCGAGCAAACGCAGCTCCGAGATCCGCTCGTCGTACAGCTGGTCGTAGCGACGGCGCAGGAGCTCCGGTAGATCGAAGGCGCGAACCTCCTTCGCCGCGTTGCGGCTCATGAGCACGTTCCCGAGGTAATTGCGCTGCCGCTCGTTTGGGGTCATCTCGCGGCTGAACCGGTAGAGGTCGCGTGTGTTCAGCGAAGCGACGATCCACAGCGGCAGGTAGCCAATGAGGATGAACGGGAGCAACAGCGGCTGGAGCGCGGCCAGGGCGACGATGAGTGCCACAGCGGTGATGGACGCGGAGACGATGCCGAGCAGCCCGTTCACGGTCTGGAGCGCGCGGTACTGCCCCTGTGCCCGGGCGCGCTGGAGCCGGTCGTAGAAGTCAGGGGACTCGAAGGCGAGCAGGTCGACCCGCGTGGCGACGTCGAGCACCCGATCGAGCGCGCGCCTGCCCACGAGCTCGCCGAGCACGCGGCTCTGCTCGTTCTGGATCGCCTGCGAGAGGTCGAGCGCGACGGTGATGGCGACGAGCGCCGCGAGCACCGGGGCGAGCTCGGCGAACGAGGGGCTCGCGCCCGCACCGAGCACGGTGTCGAGCACCGCCTTGCCGATGAACAGCTGCACGACGACCCCGACCGCCGTCAGGAGCTGCAGCACGGACGTGACGAGGAACACGTTGCGACCCGCGCCCCACACGAGTCTTAGCGAGTCGGCCAGCAGCCTCGGGAGATCCCGCCACGTGCCCTGCGATCCCTCCGGGTGCTGAACGTCCCACCAGGTCCGCCCGCGCCGAGGCCCCGGCTGGGACTCCATCGCCGCGCGCGATCACGTTCATGCTTCTAGTTGTACCGGGCTTGTGTCTCCTCGAGCCCGTCGCGGGCGAGCACCTCGACGGCGTCGGCGGCTCGCCCGACGAGCGCATCGACGTCGAGCTCGGGCTCGAACTCCGACAGGACGTAGTCGGCAACGGGGCGCGCGGTCGCCCTTCCCGGGGCGGCCGACTCCGACCCGCAGCCGCAGGAAATCCTGGCTCCCGAGCGCCGAGGCGATCGAGCGCAGCCCGTTGTGGCCCGCCAGCCCACCGCCGAGCCGAGCCTGCAGACGACCGGGCACGAGGTCGACGTCGTCGTGGACGACCAGCAGGTCCTCCGGGTCGACCTTGAAGAATCGCTGCGCGGCTCCGACCGACTTGCCCGAGACGTTCATGTACGTCTCGGGCTTCAGGATCCCGACACGGAGCCCTTCGAGCCGCGCCTCGGCCAGCTGGCCGTTGAACTTCGAGCGAAACGACACCGTCGTGCCGGCGCGCGAGCTCGTCTGCAACGAGGAAGCCGATGTTGTGGCGGGTCCGCGCGTACCCCCCGCCGGGGTTCCCGAGACCCGCGACGAGCAGGTCGAGCGTCGAGGCGCGCTCGCCCCGACGGAACAGACGCATCTAGCTCTCTTCGGCCTGCTGGTCTTCGCCGCCGGCGGCTTCGCCCTCGGCAGTCGGCTCTGCGCCCTCGCCCTCGCCCTCGGGTGCCTCTTCGCCCTCCTCGAGCTCGGCACCCTCTTCGCCCTCCTCGAGCTCCTCTTCCTCGGGCTCGGGCTCGACGATCACTGCCGGCACCTGGACCGATGCGAGCACGGTCTCTTCCGGGTCGTCGAGGTAGGTCACGCCCTCCTGGGCCGGAAGGTCGGCGAGACGCAGGGTGTCCCCGATGCCCATTCCGCTCACGTCGAGCTCGAGGTGGTCGGGAATCTCCATCGGCAGCGCCTCGATGTTGATCTCGCGCGAGATCTGGGAGAGCACTCCGCCCTCCTTCACGCCCGCGGGCTCGCCGACGAGGGTGACGGAAACCTGGGTCTGGATCGGCTGGTCGAGCCGCACCTCGTGCAGGTCGATGTGCGACAGGCGCCCGCTCGGGACGTGCTGCTGGTAGTCCTTGAGGACGGACGGGCGAGCAGTCCCCTGCCCGTCGACCACCACGTCGAGAATGGCGTGCAGGCCGCTGTCACCGGAGAGCACCCGGCGCAGCTCCCGCTCGGCGACGGCGAACGCATGCGGAGGCTTGCCGCGGCCGTACAGAACGCCCGGGATCAAGCCTTCCCGGCGCAAGCGCCGCGAGTCGGCAGAACCGCGCCCTTCGCGCTCCTTGACTTCCAGCTTGATTCGCTCACCAGCCATGACGGCGGAGAAGTCTAGCCAGAAGAGCGCTTACTTCTTGACGTGGAGGTCGATCCCGAGCAGAACGAGCGGCCAGAGGGCGACCGCGAGCAAGGCCGACAGGACCTGCCGCAGAGTATTCAGTCGCTCGAAGTAGTCGTACGAAGCGGCGATTGCGACGCCGACGACGATGTAGATGAGGCCGATGAAGCTCGGTCGGAACAACTAGAAGAGTTGATTACCACCAGGGAAGATCCCTGAAACCGATTCGTCCTCGAAGACGTTCAAGATCGTCTTGGCCAGGATCTCGGAGACGCTGAGCACCTGGATCTTCTCGGGCTTCGTGACGGGGTCGATCGGCACGGTGTCCGACACCGCGATCTCGGTCAACTGGCTCTCCTGCAGCGTCTCGAAGGCGTCTCCCGGGAGCAGGCCGTGCGTTGCGCACGCATAGACCTCCTTCGCGCCGGCCTCGAGCAGCGCGTCAGCCGCTGCGATCAAGGAGCCGCCCGTAACGATCATGTCGTCGCTCAGGATCACGGTCTTCCCGCGCACGCGGCCGATCACCTCGGTCACCGCCGCCACATCGGGCGCGGGGCGCGTCTTGTTCATGAACGCGAGCTCCGACTCCAGGAGCTCGGCGAAGCGACCGGCCATGCGGGCTCGACCGAGGTCGGGCGAGACGGCGACGACATCCGGGCCGTGGAAGCCCTTGTCGCGGTAGTACTGGGCGAAGAGCGGCAGTGCCGTCATGTGGTCGACCGGGATGCGGAAGAAGCCCTGGATCTGGCCCGCGTGCGAGATCCATCGTCAGCACGCGGTCGGCGCCGGCGACCTGAAGGATGTCGGCGACGAGCTTGCCCGTGATCGGCTCGCGCGGCTTCGACTTCTTGTCCTGGCGCGAGTACGGGAACCAGGGAAGGACGGCTGTGATCCTCTTGGCCGACGCGAGGCGCGCCGCGTCGATCATCACGAGGAGCTCGAAGAGGTTGCGGTCGACCGGCTCGCAGCCGGTCTGGATGAGAAAGACGTCGGCGCCGCGGATCGACTCCTCGTAGCGGCAGTAGGTCTCGCCGTTCGCGAACGTGCGCAGCTCGCACGGCGCCGAGCTCGACCCCGATCCGCTCGGCGATCTTCTCGGCGAGCACCGGGTGCGACCTCCCCGAGAACAGCATCAGGCGCTTCGACGGGCCGCGCTCGATGAAATGGCCGTGCACCGCTTCGGGCTCCAGCATGGGCTCGCTGGCGGTCTCGAGGCCCGGCAGGGTGGTGGTCAGCTCAGTCATGCCGCTTTCGATCGTCATAACCCTCCTTGTTGACCTGGCGCCGCGCGCCCGATGGCGAGCGCTCCGGGCGGGACGTTTTTGGTGACGACCGACCCGGCCGCAACCCAAGCATTGTCGCCAAGCGTGACCGGAGCAACGAAGACATTCTGGCTTCCGGTATGGACGTTGCGGCCAATTGTCGTCCTCTGCTTGCCGCTGCCCATCTCGGGCCGGTAATTGGCGGTGATCGCCCCGGCGCCGATGTTGGTGCCCTCGCCGACATCGGCATCGCCGATGTAGGAAAGGTGCGGCACCTTCGCACCTTCGCCGATGTGCGAATTCTTGATCTCCACGAATGTCCCGGCCTTCGCGCCCGCCTCGAGCACGGCTCCGGGGCGAAGGTAACAGAACGGTCCGACCGTCGCACCGGGGCCGATCGTCCGCGTCGATTGCGACCACGTGCGGGCCGACCTCGGCTCCCGCGGCGACCCGCGACTTGCCCCGGAGGACCGTGAACGGGTGGATCACGGCATCGGGCTTCCAGCTCGACGTCGGCTTCGATCCAGGTCGTCGCCGGGTCGACGATGGTCACTCCGGCGAGCATGTGCTGCTCGTTGACGCGGTCGCGTAGAGCAGCGGCCGCGGCGGCCAGCTCGACCCTCGTGTTGACACCCTCGGCATCGAGCGCCGGGTTGGCCACGTGCGCGGCGACGCGCTCGCCACCCGCGACGAGGTGGCGCACGGCATCGGTCAGGTAGAGCTCGCCTTGCGCGTTCGCGGCCTCCAGCTTGTCGACCGCGGACCAGACGCGATCGGCGGCGAAGACGTAGATCGACGAGTTCGCCTCCCCGATCTTCAGCTGCTCCTCGCTCGCGTCGGCCGCTTCGACGATCTCGCTGACCCCGCCGTCCTCGCCCCGGACGACCCGTCCGTACGCGCCCGGATCGTCGGGCTCGAAGGTCAGCACGGTCGCGGCGGCTCCGTCACCGCGGTGGGTCTCGACGAGCCGCTCCAGCAACTCGGAGGTGAGGAGCGGCGTGTCACCCGAGACGACCAGCACGTCGCCCTCGAATCCCTCGAGAGCGTCGCGAGCCGAGGCCAAGGCATCACCGGTGCCGCGTGGCTCGGCCTGCACCGCGACCTCGACGTCGTCGAACGCATCGTGGGTCTCCGGCGAGCTGACGACGACGAGCTTGTCCGGCTCGAGGGCACGAGTTGCCTCGAGCACCCAGTCGACCATGCGCCGGCCGAGAATCGGATGGAGGTGCTTGGGCGTGTCCGAACGCATCCGGGTTCCGAGTCCACCGGCAAGAACGACGGCTGCGAGGTCGCGTTCGGTCACTGTGTGGAAGGGACGTGCTGGGGCGCCAGGATTCGAACCTGGGATCGCGGGACCAAAACCCGCTGCCTTACCACTTGGCTACGCCCCAAAGAAGAGGACTGCTCAGAACATCAGTCTGCCACGAGCCCAGCTAGCGGCGGTCGCCGAGGAGCAGAACCAGGGCGACGATCGGCGATGATCGCCAGGACGGTGAACGCGAGGATCGATGCGATGGTGAGCAGGATCGGAACGAAGATGACCACTGCCTGCGACGCGGCCGCGATCCACGCCGCCTGGCGAGTCGTGTCGGACGAGCCGGTCGCGCCCCAGAAGTAGCCGGCCAGCCGCCACGACGCGACCAAGATGGCGAGGCACCATGGGATCCGTCCAAGACGATCAAGGACGCCCTCGACGACCGCGATCCACAGCGCGATGCCTGATCCGCCGCTCGCGAAGCCAGCGTCCGCTTCGAGTGGTTCCGTGCTCGAGGACCTCGCCGCGCCCGAGCTCGGGGCTGCCGTAGGTCATGGCTCAACCGTACCAAGCAGGCACGGTGAGCCAGGTCTTCCCCAGAGTGCCCAGGGCTTTCCTGGCAGCAGCGGCATCGTCGCGCCGGGTGAAGAGGCCGTACACGGTGGGACCGGCACCGCTGACGTCGGCACGGAACGCGCCGCGCGCGAGGAGCTCGTCCGCGACCGGAGACGAGGCGAGATCGTTCGGCGGGCAGCGCAGACAGGTCACGCGGCCGCTCGATCTGCGCCAGCGCTCGGCGCAGCGCTGCCCGCCGGTTGCGGAAGCCTTTCGCGCCCTGGCGCTCGTCGAAGGCCGTGTAGGCCTCGGCGGTCGACGCCTTCACCACGGCGCCGGGCAGGACGAGCACGACGTAGTAGTCCTGCGGCAGCTCGAGCGGCGCGAGCTCTGTCCCGTCGCCCTCCCCGAGCTGCGGGCCCTGCGTCAGGAAGAACGGAACGTCTGCACCGAGGCCCGCGGCGATCGCGGTCAACCGCTCGGGGGGCAACGGCTGCGGCAGGGTCTCGTTCGCCAGTAGAAGCGCAGTCGCGGCATCCGAGCTGCCGCCTCCGAGACCGGCAGCGACCGGGATGCGCTTCGTGATCGTCGCTGCCCAGGTTGGCTCGATCCCGGCCGCCTTCGCCAGCGCGACGAGGGCAGCGCGAACGAGCGAATCCTCGGCGAAGCCGTGCACCTCGAGACCGCTCGCCGGCTGCAGAGCAACCCGGTCCGCGAGATCGAGCCGCTGGAGGATCGTGGCGACCTCGTGCTTGCCGTCCGCTCTGGCCGCGCCGACCACGAGCGCGAGATTGATCTTGGCCGTCGCGGGCCGGCGGATCACCGCAGCGCCTCGGCCAGTGCGACGAACTCCTCGGGCTCGAGCGCCTCGGCCCGGGTCTCCGGTGGGCGGCCGATCGCAGCGAGGGCCTCGGCCGCTCGTTCGCGCTCGGCCAGCCCGGCGTGGGCGACCGAGTTCGGCAGCGTCTTTCGCCGGTGCGAGAACCCGGCTTCGACCACCTGCTTCACGTGCGCATAGTGGGCCGGGAGCTCGCGGCGCCGAAATGCGACGAGGGCGGAGTCGACGTTCGGGGGCGGACGAAAGACGGTGCGCGAGACGGGATGGAAGCCGGTGCGCTCGGTGGCCGACTGGACGAGGACCGAGACCGCCCCGTACGCCTTCGTCCCGGGGCGCGCGAAGAACCTGTCGGCGACCTCGCGCTGAACCATGACCGTCCAGAGCTCGAGGCTCGGCAGCCCGTCCAGGCTCTCGACGACCAGCGGTGTGGCGACGTTGTACGGAAGGTTCGCGACGAACTTCTCCGGGGCCGGACGCAGTGCCGCGAGGTCGGTGCGCATGGCATCGCCGTAGACGATCTGGACGTTGGCCCGGTCGCCCAGCCGGTCGGTGAGGTGTGGCTCGAGCGAGCGGTCGAGCTCGACCGCATGCACCCGGGCGACCCGGTCGGCGAGGTACGTGGTCAGGACTCCGAGCCCGGGCCCGACCTCGAGCACGACGTCCTGCTGGTCGAGCTCGGCGAGGCGCCCGATGACCCCGAGGATGTTGTCGTCGACCAGGAAGTGCTGCCCGAGGTCTTTGTTCGGGGTCGGCAGCGTCACGGCAACGAGAAGGCGACCGAGGCGTTGGCGTCGATCTGCGCGGCCAGCTCGTCGGGGCTCTCGCCGCGAGCGGCGGCCAGCACCTCCACGGTGTGGACGACGTTCGCAGGCTCGTTCGGACGGCCCCGCCGCGGTTGCGGGGCGAGGTAGGGACTGTCGGTCTCGGCCAGGATGCGCTCGGCCGGAATGCGCGCGGCGGCCGACCGCAGCGCCTCGGCCTTCGGGAACGTGACGTTCCCCGCGAACGAGACGAAGTACCCGCGATCGAGCGCCGGCTCGAGCAGACCCGGCGACGAGAAGCAGTGCAGGACGACGTGCCGTGGAACCCGGCGAGGACACGCGCCGTGTCGTCGTCGGCGTCGCGGTTGTGGATGACGACCGGCTTCCCCAGCTCGCTCGCCAGGTCGAGCTGGGCCTCGAACAGGCGCCGCTGACTCTCCGGCGATGCGTGGTCGCGGAAGAAATCGAGGCCCGTCTCCCCCACCGCGACCGCCTTGTCGTGCGTGAACAGCTCGCGGAGCTCGTCGATCCGGTCCGCCTCGCTCCCGCCGGCCTGATGCGGGTCGATGCCGAGCACGGCGAACACCTCGTCGTGGCGGTCGGCGAGCGCGACCGCCTCCCGGGACGACTCGATCCCCGTGCCGACCGTCACGACGCGATCGACGCCGGCGTCGCGCGCTCGGCGCAGCAGCGCGGACGGCCGGTCTGCGCACGCGTCGAGGTGCGCGTGTGTATCGATCAAGCGGCCGCGGTCGGAAGGTCGACGCGCGGGAAGAGCGGCTCGGCGGCCTCGATCCCCTCGGCGGACTGCGCACGACCTGGCGCAACGAGCTCCCAGGAGAGATCGTCGGGCTGCCGCAGCGCGGTGAGGATCCGCGCGGAGGTCTCGGGGAGATACGACGAGAGTGCGACGGCGACCGCGCGCAGGCCGTCGGCCAGCTCGTAGAGCACCCGATCGAGCTCCTCCACTCGCGACTCGTCCTTTGCGATCTCCCACGGCTTCGTTTGCTCGACATGCCTGTTCAACCCGCGGACGACGTCCCAGATCGAATCGAGCGCCCCGGTGAGGTCGTACTCGTCGAGCAGAGCCGGCACGTCGCGGCCGATTCCGACGACGGCGTCCGCGATCACGCCCGAGCTCTCGGCTGGAGCGACCAGCTTTCCGTCTCGCGACCGGGCGATCAGCGCAGTCGTCCTCGAGAGCAGGTTTCCGAGGTCGTTGCCGAGCTCACGCTCGTAGCGCTCGTGGAGCTCCTCGACCGAGGCGTTCCCGTCCTGGCCGAACCGGCGCCGCCCGAAACAGGTAGTACCGCAGCGCGTCGGCGCCGTAGACGTCGATCAGGTCGAGCGGCTCGATGACGTTGCCGAGCGACTTCGAGATCTTCTGCTGGTCGATCGTGAGATACCCGTGGACGAAGAGCTGCTTCGGGACCGGGTAGCCCGCGGAGAGCAGCAAGGCGGGCCAGAACACGCAGTGGAAGCGAAGGATGTCCTTCGCGAGCAGGTGACGAACCTCGGGCCAGAAGTGCTCGACCAGGTTCTCGCCCTCCCGCGCGTACGAGAGAGCGCTCAGATAGTTGATGAGCGCGTCGACCCAGACATACGTGACCTGGTCCGGCGCCCAGGGAAGCGGCACCCCCCAGGGCTGGCCCGCGCGGCTGAGGCTGAAGTCCTGCAGGCCGCCTGCTCGATGAAGCTCCGCGCCTCGTTGGCGCGGAACTTCGGCAGGACGAAATCGGGCCGCTGGTCGTAGAGCTCGAGCAGCCGGTCCTGGTAGGCGGAGAGGCGGAAGAAGTAATTCTGCTCCCGGATGTACTCGGGCTCGACGCCGTGCTCCGGGCACTTGCCGTCGACGAGCTCGGCCTCCGTCTTGAAGGCCTCGCAACCGACGCAGTAGAGCCCCTCGTACGTGTCCTCGTAGATGTCCCCGTTGTCGTAGATGCGCTGGAGGAAGTCCTGGACGAACGCCTTGTGGCCCTCGTCGGTGGTGCGGATGAAGAAGTCGGGCTGCGCATTGACGCGCTCAGGAAGCGCGCGCCAGTGCTCGACGATCTGGTCGGCGTACTCCTTCGGCGTGAGGCCCTGCTCCTCGGCGACGCGCGCGACCTTGGAGGCGTGCTCGTCGGTGCCCGTGAGGAAGAACGTCTCGTCGCCGCGCTGCTGGTGATGGCGCACCAGGACGTCCGCCGCGATGGTCGTGTACGCATGACCGATGTGCGGCGTCGAGTTGATGTAGTAGATGGGTGTCGTCAGGTAGAAGCGCATCTCGATCAATGATAGGCCTGGCCGCCGGCCTCACCGGCGCCCGCGCCGGGACCCGTCGACGGCTCAGCCCGACGAGCCCGAAGAGGACGAGCCCGACGCCGAGCGGCAGCCCGACCAGGAGAGCCGGCCTGCGCTGGTGAGTGACCGCGGGGCGCGAACGGAGGTCTCGAGTCGCCGGCTTCTACCGCTCCGAGTAGCGCTGCCGGGCTCCGCGGGGGTTCGGACCGGTCGCCGTGCCGACCTGGGTTGCGCAGCTTCCCGCGCCGCGGCCGGCGCCGCGATCGCGACGGGACACCGGCGCTGTGCGGCCTTCTCGACGGGGTGCCGAGCGAACCGAGGCCGGCGCAACAACCTGCACCCGATCGGGCACGACCTTGTGCCGCCCGACCGGCGGACGGCGGTGGCCGGCGCTCGGCGCGGCCCCAGATCGAGAGCGCGCGCGCTTCGTCGGCGCGGAGCGGGCGCGCCGCGCGGGCGCGCTGCTCGGCCCTGTTGCGACCGAGGTCTGGGAGGGAGCAGGCTCAGTCGGGGCGGCGGTCGGGCTCGGCCTGCGACGCGCGCGCAGGGAGCAGGCTCAATGGGTCGAGGTAGCCGTGAGGCTCTGCCGTCACTCGGATTCCGAGGTGGACGTACGGCTCGGCGTGCTCGACCTCTCCGCTCGGGCCGACGGTGCCGACGCCCTCGCCCTCCTCGACCGCGGTGCCGACCCGAACGCCCACGGACCCGAGATGGATGAGCGTGATCGAGTAGCCGTCCTCGGTGCGGATCGTCACGCCGAGCCCCGCGTGCGGCAACGAACCGGCGAACGCGACCACGCCGCGCGCGGGTGCGCGCACCTCGGCGCCTGAGAGCGCCCCGATGTCCACACCGCGGTGCTGCCCGTCCAGGTACGGATCGTCCTCGGCGAGAAAGCCCCGGAGCACCGGGCCCTCGACGGGCCAGCTCCACGCCCCGGCCGCCGGTGCGAAGACGAGGGCTGCCACCACGGCGAGCAGCTGCACAGGACATTCTGTTGCCAATTTTGAAAACCACGAGCCGGCACGGTAACAGGGTGGTCGGCTGTTGTCAAATCTGGCTACAGAGAGGGTCGATAGAGGCGGTTGCGCGCCACGCCCGGTGAGCCGCGAGACGATCTCCGCCGCGCGACGGCGCCCGACCCCCTCGGCGACGAGCTCGGCAACCGCCTCGAGCGCCTGCGCATCGTCCGCCTCGATCGTCGGCGCGCTTCCGACGACGACCGTGATCTCGCCCTTGGGCGGCTCCGAGTAGCGCTCCGCAACCTCGGCCGCCGTCCCCCGCACGACCTCCTCGAAGCGCTTCGTGAGCTCCCGGCAGACCGCCACCGGGCGCGCCGGATGGGCCTCGGCAAGCGAAGCCAGGCTGGCGGGAAGCCGCCGCGGCGACTCGAAGGCCACGACCGGATGCGGCCACGCGCCCAGCTCCTCCCACAGGGCGCGCAGCGCGCGCTCGCCGCGAGGCAGGTAGCCGACGAACTGGTACCTCTCGCCGACGAGCCCGCTCGCCACGAGCGCCGTCTCGACCGCCGAGGCGCCCGGCAGCACGGTCACCGGCACGCCGGCTTCGATCGCGGCGGCGATCAGCCGCGCACCGGGGTCGCTGACGGCAGGAAGGCCCGCGTCGCTCGCGAGTGCGATCCGCTCGCCGGCCTGCAGCCGCGGGAGCACCTCGGCGGTCCGCGCCGCCTCGTTGTGCTCGTGGTAGCTGAGCAACCGCGCACGGATTCCATGCCGCTCCAGGAGCTTCCCCGTGTGCCGCGTGTCCTCGCAGAGCACGAGCTCCGCCTCGGCCAGCTCGCGCAGCACGCGCAGGGTGACGTCCTCGAGGTTGCCGATCGGAGTCGCGCAGACCGCGAGCGGCACTACTCGAGAGCCTCGTAGGCGACGAACCCAGCGCCCACGAGGCCTGCTCTCGGCCCGAGCTCGGCCGGGACGATGCGCACGGTGTCGCGGCCCGGACGCAAGCCCTCGCTGCGCGACGACTTCCTGCGCCGGGCCGATCAGCAGCTCGCCGGCCTGGCCGAAGCCGCCGCCGATGACCACGACCTCGGGCTCGAAGATGTTGATCAGGCTTGCGATCCCGGCGCCGAGGTCTCGGCCGATCTGGGCGAGTGCCTCGACGCGCGGCCTCGTCCCCATGTTCGGCCGCCACGACGAGCTCGGCCCCGCCGGAGCCCTCCCCCAGCAACTTCTTGGCCACCCTGTCTGCCGCCTGACCCGAAGCGACGGTCTCGAAATGGCCGGTCCCGCCGCAGGCACATTTGGGGCCGCCGTACTGGACCACCATGTGCCCGAGCTCGGCGCCCGCCCCGGTCGCGCCGCGGAACGGCTTACCGTCGAGGATCAGCCCGCCGCCGATGCCGGTTCCGAGGGTCAGCAGCACCAGGTTGTTCGCGCCGCGACCGGCCCCGATCTTCCACTCTGCGATCGCCGCCGCGTTTCCGTCGTTGTCGATCGCCGTCGGAAGACCAAAGCGCTCGGTCATCCGATGCGCGGATGTCGAGATCCGCGCACGGGACGTTGACGGAGGAGACGACCCGACCGGCCCGCTGGTCGATCGTGGACGGCATGCCGAGGCCCAGAGCGGCAGCCCGGCCCTCGTCGTGCACCTCCTCGATCAACTCGTCCAGCTCCGCGAGGAACGCCTCCTGCGAGCCCACCTTCGTCCTGCGCGTGAGGGCGTCTTCGATGCGCCCGTCCTCGTGGATGTGCGCTGCGTTCATCTTCGTGCCGCCGACGTCGACGCCGATCACGGGGGGGCTGGCCACGCGGCTACGATACGCCGCCGATGAGCCCCGAGGACAAGCCGTACCGCGTGTACCGCGGCGGGCGCGTCAAGGGTCGGGTCCCGACGGTTCAGAAGCCGGAGCGGACGACGAGCCGCGACGGACGCCGTCGCCCCCCGCTCCGCTACCCCGGCCCAGGGGCCAAGGAGCGGCCGAAAAGACGCATAAGTTGGCGCCGGGGCGTGCTGCTGGCGCTCGGCCTGCTCTTCGTGTTCTTGATCGTCTGGACCGTGCTGGGCTTCCTGTCCGTCCGGCAGGGCGCCAAGGAGGCGAACGCCCGCCTGGGGCCGCGCGCCGAGGCCGCCCTCGAGCCGCAGGACGGCCTGCTGCTCTCACATCCGAGCGTCATCCTGCTCCTCGGCACCGACCACGCGGCGTACCAGCGCGCGCGCAAGGGCTTTCGGCGCTCGGACTCGATCATGCTCATCCGCACCGATCCCGGGCGCGGTCGGCATCGGCTACCTCACGATCCCGCGCGACCTGCGCGTCGAGGTTCCCGGCTACGGCTTCGAGAAGATCAACTCGGCCATGCAGATCGGCGGGCCCGCGCTCGCGATCCGGACGATTCGCCAGATCGTCCCGGAGGTCAACCACGTCGTCGTCGTCAACTTCGACGCCTTCAAGGAAGTGATCGACAAGGTCGGCGGCGTGACGATCGACGTGCCGGGGCCGATCCTCTCCAACAAGTTCGACTGCCCGTATCCGACCCAGGAGCGCTGCGACCGCTGGGCCGGCTGGCGCTTCGCCAAGGGGAAGCAGAAGATGGACGGCCGCCGCGCGCTGATCTACTCGCGGATCCGCGAGAACCGGCTCAACCCGGCCGAGAGCGACATCACGCGGGGCCGACGGCAGCAGGACGTGATCCAGGCCCTGCTCGGGGAGATGGCGAGCTTCCGCGTGTGCCTGAAGCTGCCGTTCATCGGCGACGACCTCATGAGCCCACTGACGACCGACCTCTCCGCGGGTCAGTTCATGCAGCTCGCGCTCGTGCAGAAGCGCAGCAACCGTGAGGTCCGCTGTCGCCTGGGTGGCACGCCGCAGAACTTCGGCGGCGGATCGTTCATCCAGCTCGACGAGGAGGCCCGGCGCACGATCCTCGCGTTCCGCGGCCAGTCCGCTCCGCAGCCACCGCTCCCCGGCTCGACCTTCGGCTCGGGCTGCCGGTGAACATCCTCTCGTGGATCCTCTTCGGGCTCATCGCCGGCGCGGTGGCGCGGCTCGTCGCTCGCGGCCGGCAGGAGATCGGCTGCCTGGCGACGATCGCCGTCGGGATCATCGGGGCGTTGATCGGCGGGTTGCTCGGCGAGATCGTGTTCGGCGAGGAGGTTCGTTTCCGTTGGGATCTCGGGCCGTTCCTGCTCGCCGTGGCCGGCTCGTGATCCTGCTGCTCGCGCTCGAAGCGATCAGCGGGCGCCGGCGCTAGCCGCGGATCAGGTCTCGACCTTCTTGACGTTCTTCTCGCCCTTGTCGCCCTTGTCGCCCTTGTCGCCGGAGTCCGACTTCGAGGGCTTGTCGCCGTCGCCGGAGGGTTTCCGGCCCTTGCGTCCGTAATCCGTCGAGTAGAAGCCCGAGCCCTTGAAGTGGGCCGCGACCGGGTACAGAACCTTCTGCAGGGGCCTTCGCCGCAGATGATGCACACTTCCGGCGGCGGGTCACTCATCTTTTGAAAGAGCTCGAACACGTGCCCCTTAGGGCACTTGTATTCGTAGATCGGCACTGCGAGAAGGCTAGCAACGGGTCCTGAAGTGCTAGCTTCGTCGGCCCGTGGCTCAGGCGCCTGTGACTCGACAGAAAGAGCCGGGGGACCCGCCCGCCTCGACTCGTCCCGCCCGAGCTGCGTACGTCGTCTCGCGAGCGACGCTCGAGCCGTCCCCGAGGACGTTCTGGCTCGGCGTGGCGGCGTGCTCGATCGCCGTCGCCGGCTTCCTCCTGTTCCGCCTGACGGCCTGGCCGCCCCACGAGGACGAGACCCTCGCCCTCTTCGTCGGGCGCGAATCGCTGCCGGACCTGCTGGAGACGGTGCAACGCGAGCGCGGAGGCGCGCCGCTCCACTTCCTCTTCGCCTGGCTCGTCGCGCATCTCGGCGGAGGCCTCGGAGCGCTTCGCTTCTTCTCGGCGCTCTTCGCGGTGGCGAGCGTCCCGGTGATCGCGGCTCTCTGCGCGCGCCTCGCGGGGCGGGCGGCCGCGCTGGTCGCGACCGCGCTCGTCTCGGCGAGCTGGATGCTCCTTTTCCACGGGATCTACGGGCGCATGTACTCGCTCTTCTTGCTGACGAGCACCTTGTCGTACCTCGCCTTCCTCGTGGCTGTCGAGCACGGCGGCCGGCGCCGTTGGGCGCTGTGGGTCGTGGCGATTCTGGCGGCGGTCGCGACGCACCCGTACGGCGCGCTCGTGCTCGCGTCCCAGTGTCTCTACGTTCTCGCGCGCGCGAGAACACGAGACGCGATCGGCGCTCTGGTCGCCGTGGCCGTTCTCGGCATCCCGTTCTGGTATTCGGACCTGATCCTCGCGGGTCGGTTCGACGTCGGGGTCGGGGCCGGCGGGGAGCGGCTCGTCGGCCCGCTCTCGATCCTCGAGTACCTCGGACGCGTCGCCGGGGACTTCACGGCCGGGTTCACCCTGGCCCTGATCTGCGTGCTCGTCCTCGCCGCGGTCGGAGCACAGCGGCTGTGGCTGCGGAACAGGTCTGCGGCCGTACTGACCGCCCTCGTCGTCCTCGTCCCATCTGTCGCTCTCCTGACGGCCGAGCTCGGTGATTCCACTTCGCCGGAGTCGCGCCACCTCGTCTTCGTGCTCCCGTTCTTCGCGTGCCTCGTCGCCCTTGGGCTCCTCCACGGCTCTCGCGGACGGATCGGAGTCGTCGCGGCCGCGCTCGCTGCCCTGCTCGCGGCAGAGGTCGCCTGGGGCTGGGACAAGACGCCGCCCCTCTACGAGGGCGAGCCCTCCGCGAGAGTGCAGGCTCGCAAAGCGGCCTCCGCGTGGCTCGCCGCCGACGCGCGACCGGACGACGTCCTCTTCGGCTACGAGCCGCTCTACCTCGGCGCCTGGGAGCGCGAGCGGACGGGCTTTTCGAGAACCGTCGTGCCCCGCGCCGACGCGAAGCTCGCGCTCGCCGAACTACGGTCGGCGCGCGCGCTCGGACGCGGGATCTGGATCTTCGACGCCAGCGACACGAACAACTTCGTGCAGCGCATGTCGATCCCGCAGCGGTTTCCGAAGCCCCGCGAGCAGTACGAAGCCCGCGTGTTCGGACCGTTCCTGGTCATTCGCAGCAAGAGCCGGACCGGAACCCCGCGCACGCTTCCTCGAGCAGGCGCGGGCGGCGCAGCTCGTCGGCAAGTCGCTCTACATCGGGGACGCGGACGTGAACCTGGTCACCGTTGACCGGGCGCTCGCTCGCCTTGAGCGCGGGCCGTGACCGCGTCTCGCTCGATCGTCTCCTGGTAGCAGGGCGCGTCCTCGAACGCCGCGAGGCCCGCCGGATGTCGTGGAGCTTCCCGCTTGCGCCTTCTTCGGGCCGTGGCAATCACCGCCGAGGCTCCGATCAAGCCGCCGACGAGGAAGGAGCGCAACCGCTGCGCGCGGCGATCGTCGCCGTCCATGGGAGCATTGTAGGAGTGCTGATCTGCTCCCTCGGCGACCTGCTCCTCGACGTGATCGTGCTGACGGACGGCGCCGTCGAGTCGGACTCGGAGGGCTCCGCGCAGACAAGGGCGGGGGCCGGCGGGCAATCGGCGAACGTCGCTGCCTGGTCGGTCGAGCTCGGCGCGGAAGGGCGCTTCGTCGGTAAGCGGGCGGCCGACGCCGCGGGCGGGATCGTGGCGGCCGAGCTCGCGGGACGGGGCGTCGACGTCGTCGGGCCGGTCGCCGAAGGGCGAAACGGCATCGTCGTGTCGCTGGTCGACGGCGACGGCCGGCGGACGATGCTCACCGACCGCGGTGTCGCGCCGGAGCTGCGCGCCGAGGAGCTCGAGATGGCCTGGTTCCGCGGCTGTGACGTGCTCCACCTCTCCGGCTACTCGCTCTTCCGCAACCCGATCGCCGAGGCAGCCGCCAAAGCGGCCGGCGCTGTGCAGACGCTCGGCGGCCGGCTCAGCGTCGACCTCTCGAGCGCGACCGGGATCGAGGCCGTACGCGATGCGTTCCTCCAGCGGCTGGAGTTGCTTCAACCCGACATCGTGTTCGGGAACGAGAGCGAACTGGCGGCCCTTGGTGCGGATCCGCCCGCACGCAGCGTGGTGGTGAAGCGCGGTGCGGCCGGCTTCACGGTCGACGGGCGCGAGGTGCCTGCTGCCCCCGCCGAGGTCGTCGACACGACCGGAGCCGGCGACGCGCTGGCGGCAGGGTTCCTCGTCGGCGGGCCCGAGCTCGCGGCCGAGGCGGCGGCGCGGTGCGTGGCGCAGCTCGGAGCGATGCCGTGATCCGTCTCTCGCGCGAGGTCGAGGAGGCGATCCGGAGCCGCGGGCCGGTCGTCGCCCTCGAGACGACGCTCGTCGCACACGGGTTCCCGCCGGGAGAAGGCGTTGCGGTCGCACTCGAGAGCGAGCGACGAGTACGCGAGGCTGGGGCGTTGCCCGCGACCGTCGGCGTCCTCGACGGCAAGATGCGCGTCGGGCTCGGGGAGGCCGAGCTCGAGCGCTTCACGATCGACGCGCGCAAGGTGGGCCCCCGGGACCTGGCCGCCTGTGTAGCCCAGGCGGCGATCGGAGCGACGACGGTCGGAGGCACGCTGGCCGTCTGCCGCGCGGCCGGGATCGGCTTCCTGGCCACCGGGGGCATCGGCGGCGTCCACCGCGGCGAGCGGCTCGACGTCTCCGCCGACCTCGGCGAGCTCGGCCGGACCGAGGCCCTCGTCGTCTGCTCGGGCGCGAAGTCGTTGCTCGACGTGCCCGCGACCGCGGAGCTGCTCGAGGCGCTCGGCATCCCGGTGCTCGGCTATCGCACCGACACGCTGCCCCGCTTCTACTCGGCGACCGGCGGCCCGCCGGTCTCGGCCCGGGTCGAGTCGGCGGAGGAGGCGGCCCGGATCGCGAGAGCGCACTGGGGCCTGAACCGACATTCGGCGCTCGTCCTCGCCAGGCCGCCGGACGAGAGCCTCGACGTCGACGACCTCATCGAGACCACCCTCGCCGAGGCCGACGATCAGGGGATCGCAGGCCCCGACGTCACCCCGTACGTCCTCTCCCGCCTGCACGAGCAGAGCGACGGGCGCACGCTCACGGCCAACCGGGAGCTGGTGGCAGCGAACGCCGAGCTCGCCGGCGAGGTCGCGGTCGCGTACGCGGCGGCTAGCTGAGCGCGGCGAGCAGCTCGTCGATCTCGAGCGCCTGCAGCGTCTGCAGCTTCGCGCTGCCGCGGGCGCCGAGAGCGACCGACACGCGCGCGATCGTCGCGGCGTCGGGCGCCTCGACGACGTTGATGAAGTCGAACGGCCCGAGCGTCGCCCACTGGTGAAGCACCTTGGCGCCGAGCTCCTCGACGTCCTTGTTCACCGCTCGCAGGCGATCGGGGTTCGACTTCAGCGTTTGCACGCCCTGTGCAGTCAGATTGGAAAGCAGAATGAAGATCGGCATGACGCGAGCCTAACCGCGTTCGATGACTTCGCGCGAGGGGTCGTACGCCGGGTCGTCCTTCGGCAGCGCGTCGTGCGACCACTCGCGCATCTTCCAGCCGGGAACCGGCGTCTCGCAGTCGGCCTTCGGCACGAACCGGGAGCGCTGCACGAGCTTGTACTCGTGGATGTAGCGCGGGCAGTTCGGGAAGACCTCGGTCGCGCGCACGCGGATCACGAACTGCGCCTCGGGATACTCGGACAGCAGCGGATCGTTCTCGTCCACTGAGGCGACCCCGTTCAGGCGCATGCGCTTCCGGCCCTCGAAATCGATGAACAGCAGCCCGACGTTCGGGTTGACGAGCATGTTCCCGGCCGTGAGGTACATGCCGTTGCCGTCGTAGTTCGGGAACGCGATCGTGCGCTCGTCGAGCACGCGCACGAATCCGGGATCGCCGCCCTTGTACGAGGACTGCGGCCGGCCCTCGGCGTCGGCGGTGGCGATGAAGAACATGTCCCGCGCCTCGATGAACGCGCGGTCGCCCTCGTCGATCGTGTCGCGGACCGTCTTCTCCTCGAGCCGGTCGGCGATCCTGCGCGTGTCGAAGCGGTCCTGCAGGCTGCGGCTACCGCCGTGGTACAGGTTCTCCACGCCGTGCATCGTGGCGCGCGACCTGGTCGAAGTAAAGGAGCGCTCCGCCCAGGAACAGCATCGGCGCGAGCACGAGGTCGCCGAGAAAGACCGCCACGCGCTCGGTCTGGTCGCTGGTTCCGCGCAGCAGGAGGACCAGCATCGTGCGCGTGAGGAAGTAGACGATCACCAGCGTTGCGAGTGACCCCAGCGCGTGGATGTAGTCGGCCCGCGCCAGCTCCAGCGCGCGGCGGAATCCCGCCCGTAGGCCGAGGTCCTCGGCGAGGATCACCGGGACGATCAGCCCGACCAGCGCCAGCCACGCGACGGCCGGCAGCACGAAGAGCAGCAGCAGCGCCGGCACGGGAAAGAACGCGGCCCAACCGGCGAGGAGAGCTCGTCCCCAGGTACGGGCATCGGTGCTCTTGCCGAGCGCGATCAGGCTCGCGGCCGCGTACGACGCGGTCATCAGGAGCCCGCCGACGGTGACCATCAGCAGCACCCAGCCCTCGCGTGACAGGTCCTGGAAGAGCTGGTCGACGACGGCGACGCTCAGGCCGAGCGGCAACACGCGCCAGAAGCGCTCGCCGTAGAGGCGGATCGTGTCGGCGACGAGCTGGCCGACGGTGCGGGTCTCCGGCATGCGCGCGGACGCTATCGCCCGCGGCCCCGGTACTACGCGGCGGCCGGCTCGGCGGCGGGCGCCTTCGCGAAGCTGAGCTCGCCGTCCTCGACGTCGACGCGCACGGTGTCGCCCTCCTCGAACTCGCCCTCGAGGAGGCGCAGCGCGAGTGGGTTCTCGACCATGCGCTGGATCGCTCGCTTCAGCGGGCGGGCTCCGTAGGTCGGGTCCCAGCCGGCCTCGGCGAGGTGCTCCTTCGCCGCGTCCGTGAGCTCGATGCGGATGCCGCGCTCGGCGAGCCGGGCCCGCAGCCGCTCGAGCTGGAGGTCGACGATCTCGCCGATCTGCTCGCGCGTCAGCGGCTGCGAACTCGACGATCTCGTCGATCCGGTTCAGGAACTCGGGGCGGAACGTCTCGCGCATCGCCTCTTCCGAGCGCACGTTCGAGGTCATGATCAGCACCGTGTTGCGGAAGTCGACCGTGCGGCCCTGGCCGTCGGTCAGTCGCCCGTCGTCGAGCACCTGGAGCAGGATGTTGAAGACCTCGGGATGCGCCTTCTCGATCTCGTCGAGGAGCACGACCGAGTAGGGGCGGCGGCGCACGGCCTCGGTCAGCTGGCCGCCCTCCTCGAAGCCGACATAGCCGGGAGGCGCGCCGACGAGGCGCGAGACCGTGTGCTTCTCCTGGTACTCGGACATGTCGAGCCGGACCATGGCCCGCTCGTCGTCGAACATGAACTCGGCGAGCGCGCGCGCCAGCTCGGTCTTGCCGACGCCGGTCGGGCCGAGGAAGACGAACGAGCCGATCGGGCGATTCGGGTCCTGCAGGCCCGAGCGGGCGCGCCGCAGCGCATTGGCCACGGCCGCGACGGCTTCGTCCTGGCCGACCACGCGCTGGTGGAGGCGCTCCTCCATGTGGATCAGCTTCTCGACCTCGCCCTCGAGCAGGCGCGACACCGGGATGCCGGTCCAGCGCGCGACGACCTCGGCGATGTCGTCCTCGTCGACCTCCTCCTTGACCATGGGCTCGACCTCGGGCTCGGCGCGCTCCTCGAGCTCGCGCTCGAGCTCGGGCAGCTCGCCGTAGCGGATCTCGGCGACGCGCTGGAGCTCGCCGTGCCGCTCGGCGCGGTCGGCCTCCATGCGCAGCTCGTCGATCTTGCGCTTGATCTCGCTCACGCGGTCGAGCGCTTCCTTCTCGCGCGACCAGCGGGCGGCGAGCTCGTCGCGAAGCTCCTGCGCCTCGGCCAGCTCGCGCTCGACCGGCTCGCGCCGCTCCTTCGACTCCTTGCCCATCGCCGCGAGCTCGATCTCGAGCTGGCGCACGCGCCGGTCGGCCTCGTCGAGCTCCAGCGGTGCGGAGTCGATCTCCATGCGCAGGCGCGACGCCGGCTTCGTCGACGAGGTCGATCGCCTTGTCGGGGAGCTGCCGGTCCGAGATGTAGCGGTCGGAGAGCACCGCGGCCGCGACCAGCGCCGCGTCGCGGATGCGCACGCCGTGGTGCGCCTCGTAGCGCTCCTTGAGCCCGCGCAGGATCGCGATCGTGTCCGCGGCCGACGGCTCGCCGACGAAGACCGGCTGGAAGCGCCGCTCGAGCGCCGCGTCCTTCTCGATGTGCTTGCGGAACTCGTCGAGGGTCGTCGCGCCGATCGCGCGCAGCTCGCCGCGCGCCAGCATCGGCTTCAGCATGTTCGCGGCGTCGACCGCGCCCTCGGCCGCGCCGGCGCCGACGATCGTGTGCAGCTCGTCGATGAAGACGACGATCTCGCCCTCGGCGCTCTTGATCTCCTGGAGCACGGCCTTGATCCGCTCCTCGAACTCGCCGCGGTACTTCGCGCCGGCCAGGAGCGCGCCGATGTCGAGCGCCCAGACGCGCTTGCCCTTCAGGCCCTCGGGCACGTCGCCGTCGACGATCCGCTGCGCGAGCCCCTCGACGATCGCCGTCTTCCCGACTCCCGGGTCGCCGATCAGAACCGGGTTGTTCTTCGTGCGGCGCGAGAGCACCTGGATGATGCGGCGGATCTCCTCGTCGCGGCCGATGACCGGGTCGAGCTTGCCCTCCTCGGCGGCCGCGGTCAGGTCGCGGCCGAACTTCTCGAGCGCCTGGTAGGTGCCCTCCGGGTCCTGCGACGTGACGCGCTGCCCGCCGCGCACGTCCTTGAGGCGCGCGAGCAGCTCGTCGCGGGGGACGGCGTCGAGCGCGAGCAGCAGGTGCTCGGTCGAGATGAACTCGTCCTCGAGCTTGCGCATCTCCTCCTCGGCGCGGTCGAGGACCTTGCGGAAGGCGCCGGAGGTCTGCGGCTGCAGGTTGTCGGCGCCCTGCATCGAGGGCTTGCGCTCCAGGTCGGCCTCGGCCTGCGCACGAATCTCCGCGGCGCGCTCGCCGAGCAGCGTCTGCGGCAGCTCCTGGTCGAGGAGCGCCAGCAGCAGATGCTCGGGATGGATCTCGGGGTTGCCGCGGCGGCGCGCAAGCTCCTGCGCAGCGGCGATCGCCTCCTGTGATTTCACTGTCAGCCTGTTGAAGTCCATGTTCTCCTGATCGGTAATCGGGTCGCGTCGGGGTCGTAGGGGACGAGGTCGGCGCTGTAGGAGCGGCGCATTTCTTCGAGACGCTCACGCATCTCGAGCTCGAGTCGTTCCATCTGGCGCCGCATGCGCCTGACCTGCTCCTCGAGGCGAATCACGTGCTCGACGCCGGCGAGGTTCAGGCCGAGCTCGGTGGTCAGCTGGTTGATGAGCCGCAGCCGTTCGAGGTCGGCCTCGGAGTAGAGGCGCGTGTTCCCGGCCGTTCGCTGCGGCTGGACGAGGCCCTTCGCCTCGTAGATCCGCAGCGTCTGCGGGTGCATGCCCACGAGGTCGGCGGCCACGCTGATCATGTAGCGGGGCCGATCGTCCACTACTCGCTCCACATCCGCTTCTCGCGCCGGCCGGACTGGATCGCGGCCACGGTTACGAACACGACGGCGACCAGGCCGATGATGATGCCGGCGAAGAAGATGAACCCGGCCTCGCCGCCGATCAGGTAGATAGAAAACGGACCCCAGCCACGCGAAGACGGCAACGACGATCGCAATTCGCATCAGCGCACCCTTTGCACCTTTCTGAGCTCCTCGAGGAGCTCTCGCTCTTTCTTGGTCGGCTTCTTGGGCACGGCGATCTTCACACGCGCGAGGACGTCGCCTCGCCCGCTGCCCTGCAGCTTCGGCGCGCCGCGGCCCTTGATGCGGAGGAGCTTTCCGCTCTCCGTGCCGGCCGGCACCTTCAGCGAGACCGCCCCTTCGGGCGTCGGTACCTCGACCTCGGCGCCGAGCGCCGCATCGGCGAACGTGATCGGCACGTCGACCACGAGGTCGGCGCCGCGCCGCTCGTACAGCGGCGAATCGGCCACGCGCGTGACGACGATAGAGGTCGCCCGGCGGGCCGCCGTTGTAGCCGGGCTCGCCCTTGCCCTTGAGCCGGATCCGCGTGCCGTCCTTGGCGCCGGCTGGAATCTTCACGGCGTACTGCTTCGTCCGCCGCTCACGGCCAGAGCCGCCGCAGCGCCGGCATGGGTTCTCGACGATCGTCCCTTGTCCGCCGCACCGGCGGCACGGCTGCGAGATGCCGAAGAAGCCCTGGCTCTCGACCGTGGCCCCGCGCCCCTTGCACTCGGGGCAGACCTTGGGCGGCGAGCCGTCGGCCGTCCCCGCGCCGCCGCACTCGCGGCACGCGGCCTCGACCTCGACCGGAATCCGCGTCTCGATCCCGCGCAGCGAGTCCTCGAACGACAGCCGGACCTCGGTCTCGAGGTCGGCGCCGCGGCCGGCGCGCTGCTGCTGAGCGCGAGTCCCGCCGCCGCCGAAGATGTCGCCGAAGCCCGCCGAACAGGTCGCCGAGGTCGCCGATGTTGATCCCGCCCTCGCCGAAGTTGAAGTTGCCGGCCCTCGGGCCGCGGCCGTCGGCCGAGCCGAAGGCGTCGTACTGCTTGCGCTTCGCCGGGTCGGAGAGGACGTCGTAGGCGCCCTGCACCTCCTTGAAACGGTCCTCCGCCTCCTTGTCGCCCGGGTTCTTGTCCGGGTGGCATTCGCGGACGAGCTTGCGGTACGCCTTCTTGATCTCGTCCTGCGAAGCCGTCTTCGGGACGCCGAGGGCGTCGTAGAGACTCTTAGGCCTGGTCGCCACCCGTCTCCTTCGGGCCGGCGACCACCACCCGTGCCGGGCGCAGCACGCGGTCGCCGAGCTTGTAGCCCCTCTGCAGGACCTCGATCACGGACCCCTCCTCGGCCTCGGACGGCTGCGTGAGCAGCGCCTCGTGGACGTGGGGGTCGAACTTGCCCTCGGTCTCGATCTCGGCCAGGCCCTCGCGCGCCAGCGCCTCGGCCAGGGAGCGGTGCACGAGCCGAACGCCGTCCTCCAGCTTCGCCTCCTCGTGCTGCTCGGCAGCGCCGAGCGCCCGCTCCAGGTCGTCGAGGACGGGCAGGAGCTCCTTGACCAGCCGCTCGTGGGCGCGCGCGACCAGGCTCTCCTGATCGCGCGCCGCCCGCTTGCGGTAGTTGTCGAACTCGGCCTTGACGCGTTGGAGCGTGTCGATCAGCTCCTCGTTCTCGGCCCGCAGCGCCTCGGTCTCGTCGACCTCGACCTCGACCTGCTCGACCTCCTCGCTGTTCTCGACCTCCTCACGGCATTACGAGGTCTTCGCCTCCTCTTCGTCGATGACCTCGTAGTCGGCGTCCTCGACGACCTCGTCGTCAGCCGACGCCGTGCCGTTGCCGCCGGGTGAAGCCTGCTGCTGCGCGGTTGCCTGCGCGTAGACCGCCTCGGCGAGCTTGTGCGAGGCCTCCTGCAGCGCCTCGGTCTTCTGCTTGATCTCGTTCACGTCCGAGCCGTCGAGCACTGCCTTCAGCTCCATGACGCGACCTTCGATCGTCGAGGCCTCGGCCTCGTCGAGGGTCTCGCGGTGCTCCTTGAGCGTGCGCTCGGTCTGGTACGCGAGCTGCTCGCCGATGTTCCGCGCGTCGGCGAGCTCGCGCAGCTTGTGCGCCTCGTCGGCGTGCGTCTCGGCCTCGGAGATCATCCGCTGCACCTCGTCCTCGTTCAGGCCCGAGCCGCCTTCGATGCGGATCTGCTGCTCGTTGCCCGTCCCGAGGTCCTTGGCGGAGACGTTGATGATCCCGTTCGCGTCGATGTCGAACGTGACCTCGACCTGCGGCATGCCGCGCGGTGCGGGCGGGATGCCGGTCGAGGTTGAACTTGCCGAGCGTCTTGTTGAAGCCGATCATCTCGGACTCGCCCTGGCCGCACGTGCACCTGCACCTCGGGCTGGTTGTCCTCGGCCGTGGTGAAGACCTCGGACTTGCGGGTCGGGATGGTCGTGTTGCGCTCGATCAGCTTGGTGAACACGCCGCCCTTCGTCTCGATGCCGAGCGAGAGCGGAGTCACGTCGAGCAGGAGCACGTCCTTGACCTCGCCCTTGAGGACGCCGCCCTGGATGGCCGCGCCGACGGCGACGACCTCGTCCGGGTTCACGCCCTTGTGCGGGTCCTTGCCGATCAGCTCCTTGACCTTGTCGACGACGGCCGGCATGCGGGTCATGCCGCCGACGAGGACGACGTGCTCGATCGCCGAGGGCTCGAGGCCCGCGTCGGCGAGTGCCTGCTTCGTGGGCTCGACCGTCCGAGCGAGCAGGTCGGCGGTCAGCTCGTTGAGCTTCGCGCGCGTGAGCTGCAGGTCGAGGTGCTTCGGCCCCTCCTGCGTCGCCGTGATGAACGGCAGGTTGATCTGCGTCGTCATCGTGGACGACAGCTCGATCTTGGCCTTCTCAGCCGCCTCGTAGAGGCGCTGGAGCGCCATCTTGTCGGTGGACAGGTCGATGCCCTGGTCCTTCTTGAACTCGGCGACCATCCAGTCGACGACGGCCTTGTCGAAGTTGTCGCCGCCGAGGTGGTTGTCGCCGTTCGTGGCCTTCACCTCGTAGACGCCTTCGGCGAGGTCGAGGATGGAGACGTCGAACGTGCCGCCGCCGAGGTCGAAGACGAGGATCGTCTGGTCGTTCTCCTTCTCCAGCCCGTAGGCGAGAGCGGCCGCGGTCGGCTCGTTGATGATGCGGACGACGTTGAGGCCGGCGACCTTGCCGGCGTCCTTCGTCGCCTCGCGCTGCGCGTTGTTGAAGTAGGCCGGAACGGTGATGACCGCGTCCGAGACCGGCTCGCCGAGATACGCCTCGGCGTCGGTCTTCAGCTTCTGCAGGATCATCGCCGAGATCTCCGGCGGGGCGTACTCCGTGCCCTCGGCACGAACACGCACGTCGCCGTTCTCGCCCTGGACGACCTCGTAGGGGACGATCTTCATCTCCTCCGAGACCTCTTCGTACTTGCGGCCCATGAACCGCTTGATCGAGAAGACCGTGTTCTGGGGGTTCGTCACCTGCTGGCGCTTCGCCGGCGGGCCGACGAGTCGCTGGCCGTCCTTCGTGAACGCGACGACGGACGGTGTGGTGCGCCCGCCCTCGGCATTCGGAATGACGGTAGGCTCACCGCCCTCGAGCACGGCCATGCAGGAGTTGGTCGTCCCGAGGTCGATACCGATTGTCTTTGCCATAGAGAGGTTCCTCCGTTTCTAAGTCATTGCTTGTAAGAAATCTAAGTGGGAGTATAGCAAGGTAGATGGCTGATCCACGCATTTCCCAGTACGCAGACCTGATCGTCGAGCGGTCGCTCGACCCCAAACCGGGCTGGCAGGTGGAAATCGCGTCGAGCCCGCTCGCCCGTCCGCTCGTGGAGGAGATCGTGCGGCGGGTCGCCAGGCGCGGCGCCTGGCCCATCGTGCGGCTCAGCTACATGGAGGAACGCTGGCCCTACGAGTACATCTGGGCCTCCGAGGCACCCATGGAAATGCTCGGCGAGCGCTCACCGCTCCGGGTCGCGAGCGAGGAGAGCGTCGACGCGTGGGTCTACGTCGGCGCGCCCGAGAACACCCGCGAAGGGGCCGACCTGCCGCTTGACCGGCGAAAGCTCCTCGCCCAGGCGGCCTTACCGTTCCTCGAGCGCCGACTCAACTTCGACGTCCCGTGGCTGACGTGCCGCTTCCCCACTCCGGCGATGGCCCAGGACGCGGGCATGAGCTTCCGCGCCTTCGAGGAGTTCTTCTGGGGCACCGTGCTCCTGGACTGGGACGCCGAGGGCGAGAAGATGCAGCGGATCAAGGAGCGCTTCGACCAGGCGGACGAGGTGCGGATCGTCGGGCACGAGACCGACCTGCGCTTCAGCATCGCCGGCCGCGACGGCCACGTCGACGACGGCCGCGTGAACATGCCGGGCGGCGAGGTCTTCTACTCGCCGGTCGAGGATTCGACGGAGGGAGTCGTCACGTTCTCGGAGTACCCGGCGGTGCGTGAGCCGGACGTCGTCGAGGGCGTGCGCATGCGCTACGAGGGAGGCCGGGTCGTCGAGGCCTCGGCGACGGCGAACGAGGATGCGCTGATCGCCGCGCTCGACCGTGACGAGGGCGCCCGCGTGCTGGGCGAGTTCGGCATCGGCTGCAACCCGGGGATCCAGAAGTTCATGAAGAACACGCTCTTCGACGAGAAGATGTACGGGACGATCCACCTCGCAGTCGGCGCCGGCCTGCCCTTCGTCGGGGGCAAGAACAAGAGCGCCACGCACTGGGACATGGTCAAGGAGCTGCGGAACGGCGGCCGGATCGAGTGCGACGGCGAGATCGTCCAGCAAGACGGCGAGTGGACCTTCTGAGCTGAAAGTCGCGCTCGCCACCTGCGCCGAGGTTCCGAGCGGTGACGACGAAGCCGGCCCCCTGACCGAGGCTCTGGCCGCTCGCGGGGTCGAAGCCGAGCCGGCGGTGTGGGACGACCACAGCATCGACTGGGGCCGTTTCGACCTCGTCGTCGTCCGCTCGACCTGGGACTACCCGGCGAAGCGCGAGGAGTTCCTCGCGTGGGCCGAGGGTCTGCCCCACGTCCTCAACCCGCCTGAGGTCCTGCGCTGGAACACCGACAAGCGATACCTGGAGGCCCTGGGCAGCGACGCTGTCCCGACCGCGTTCCTCGACCCTGGAGCTCGGTTCGTGGCGCCGGGCCATCCGTACGTGGTCAAGCCGTCGATCGGCGCCGGGTCGATCGGAGCCGCCCGGTACGACGCGGGCGATCCCAACGCGGCGGCACACGTTGCCGAGCTCCACGCGGCGGGCCAGACGGTGATGGTTCAGCCCTACGTCGAGGAGGTCGACGACCGCGGAGAGACGTCGCTCATCTACTTGAGCGGAGAGTTCTCGCATGCAGTTCGCAAGGAGCCGATCCTCACTCCGGGCGGGAGCCCGGCCGCCGAGAGTGCTCTACGTCGAGGAGCAGATGAGCCCGGTCGAGGCCGCCGAGCAGGAGCTCGTCCTGGGCGAGCGCGTGCTCGCCGCGTTGCCGTTCGCGCGCGAGGAACTGCTGTATGCGCGAATCGACGTCCTTCCCGGCCCGAAGGTGCTCGAGGTCGAGCTGACCGAGCCCTCGCTCTTCATCGGTTACGCGGAGGGCGCCGCAGAGCGCTTCGCCGCCGCCATCGCCGCCGCGAGCCAGCGCCGGCGGATAGCGCCGAGAACGGGCCGACGACGAGCCAGTAGAGGCGGAACATGCGCCGCGCGTGCGCGTCGCTCGCCAGCACGCGTGTCTCCGTCGAGAGCCGAGAGCCGGTCGCGGTCGGCTCCGCCCGGAAGTCGACCGCCGCCTTGATCGTCGCGGCAGGTCCGCGTTTCGCCAGGCTTCGGCTCCGTCGAGGTGAACCAGGCCACCGCGCGGCCGCCGACCGCGCCCACCGCTCCGCCACGAACTCAGTCGGCGCTCGTGAGGACGACGAACCGGTGTGCGAGAAAGAACCGCTCGAGCGACTCGTCCCGGGCGGTCAGCCGCGGGCTCCGTACAGCAGCCGCACGATCGGGCCTGAAGCCGCAGGCAGCGAGAGCACCAGCTCGAGCGCCCTCTCCGGTGCGATCGGCAGGTCGATCTCGTGCCGCTCGTGAACGTCGTACCGCGGCAGCCAGTCGTCGATTGCCGCCACGACGCGACCCTAACGACGGAAGCGCCCCGTAGGGCGCTTCCGAAGATCAACGAGCAGGCAGAGCGTGACTAGGCGCTCTCGCCGCCCATGTCGTCGCCGCCGCCGCCCGAGTCGCCGCCACCTTCCTGGCCGCCACCCGTGCCGCCTTCTTCAGTTCCGCCGCCGCTTCTTCGCCGCCGCCGCCTTCAGTGCCGCCCTCTTCCGGGGCCGCTGGAGTTTCTTGTTGCCAATCAGACATGTGGTTCCTTCCTTTCGAGGTAGTAACCACCGCAAACTTGGCGGTTCACAAGGGTAGTTCCTCCTAGTGGTGGGTGCCGAAACCTCAAGCTACGCTCTCCGCGTGGAGCCGCTCGTCGATTCGTGGGATCGCCAGATCGCCAGCGTGCGCGTGTCGGTCACCGACAAGTGCAACTTCCGCTGCCGGTACTGCATGCCCGCCGAGGGCCTGGAGTGGCTCGGGCGCGATGAGCTCCTCACGTTCGAGGAAATGGCCCGTCTCGTCGGAGTGCTCGCCCGGATGGGCGTGTCGGAGGTCCGGCTCACCGGCGGCGAGCCACTCGCGCGGCGCGACCTCCCGACCCTCGTCGCGATGCTGGCCGGGATCCCGGGCGTCGACGACCTCTCGCTGACGACGAACGGCGTCCTCCTCGACCGTTTCTGCGGACCGCTCGTCGAAGCGGGGTTGCGCCGGCTGAACGTCTCCCTCGACTCGCTCTCGCACGTCCGCTTCGCCGAGATCACGCGACGCGACGCGCTCGACAAGGTGCTGACCGGGCTGGCCGAGGCCGAGCGCTATCCCGAGCTGCGGCCGATCAAGGTCAACTGCGTGGCGATTCGCGGCTTCACCGAGGAGGAGGTTCCCGCGCTGGCCGAGCTGGCCCGCCGCAAGCCCTACGTCGTCCGCTTCATCGAGTTCATGCCGCTCGACGCCGACGAGGCCTGGAAGCAAGACGACGTCCTCACGGGCGGCGAGATCCGGGCCCTGATCGAGGAGCACTGGCCGCTCGTCGAGATCCCGGCGAAGCCGTCGTCGACCGCCAAGCGATATCGGTTCGCCGACGGCGCCGGCGAGATCGGCTTCGTGAACCCGGTCTCCGAGCCCTTCTGCTCGTCGCTGCGACCGCATCCGGCTCACCGCCGACGGAAAGCTCCGCACGTGTCTCTTCTCGCGGCGCGAGTGGGATCTCAAGGAGCCGCTGCGCTCGGGCGCAGACGACGCGGAGCTGGAGCAGGCGATTCGTTTCGCCGTCCGGCACAAGGAGCTGAAGCACAAGATCAACGACGCGGGCTTCGTCCGCGCCTCGCGGTCGATGAGCCAGATCGGGCGGCTAGGGCCAGCGCGAGCTGCCCGGGTTCGCGTCGAGCGACCTGCCGTTGACGCACTCCCCTGACTTGTAGTCCGCCGGCTCGGAGGGATAGACCTCGAACCAGTACCGCATCGCCAGCCTGTTCGCGTAGGCGGCATCCGCTCCCAGTCGCCGGGCGACCCTCCGGATCTCCTGCATCCCGTAGCACTCCGTCTCGGCCTCGCTCGCCGCGGGCGAGAGCAAGTGCTCGGACTCGTGAGCGAGGACGCCGACCGCGTAGGCCGACCTCGTCGAGCGCGTCGCCACTGCTCGGGGCGCTCGCGCTCGTAGGCGAAGCCGACCAGCGCGCGGCAGGTCTCCGGAGCCAGGCTTGCGCGGTCGGTGTCCGGCTGAGCGAAGGCGCCGATGTCGTAGGTGCCGATGTACGCCCCCCACTCGCCCACGACGCGCGGCCATTCGCGCTCCGACCAGCAGCGCACCTCGACCTGCTTGCGCGCGAGCTCGCTCCCGACCCTGCTGAAGCGTGGCTCGACCCGGCTCTCCTCGCTGTCGCCGCCGACGCGCGGTAGGGGCCGGTTCGCGGTCAGGCGCGCTTCGATGAGCTGACCCGCCCGGACGATGAGCTCGGTGCCTTCGCTGTTCGCCGTGTCGAGCTCCTGGAGCGCGGCGCTCGGATCCTCCGCGGAGAGGGAGCGCTCGAACGCATTCGCGAAGGCCTCGAATCGCTTGCAGGCGCGCCCGATGAGCGCATAGCCGGCTTCGAAGCGCGGGGTCGGCACCTCGCCGACGTCCTCGCGGAGGCGCTTCGAGCACTCGCGGATCGGGCGCAGCGTCTCATCGACGCGAGCCGCGCAGCCGTTCGTCACCGCCGAGGATCGCGAGGTAGACCTCGTCCACGTCCGCGCCCGCCTCGCTGGTCCGCTGCTGCCAGTCGGCCAGCCGCTCGAGCCAGTGGATCTCACTCGGCGCGGCGCCGCCGAGCCGGTCGCGCCCGCACAGCCGGCGAGCGCGGCGACGACGACGAGCAGCGCTACTTGACGCCGAGCCGGGCCCGGTAGCACATGAACCACCCCACCTGGCGGTCGCCGAGGGCCTTCGCGGCCACCTCTCTCAGCTGTGCGAGCCCGAGCTCTTCCTCGGTCATGCCGCCCTCGAGCAGGACGTTCAGCGGACCGAGGCTGAACGCCATGCCGACGATTCGCTCGGCGCCTCCGCTCTCGCGGCTGTGGACGAGCGCTTCGCGCGTGAACCTGAAGAGCCCGCTCGCGCGCATGCGCTCGAGATGGCCCTCCTTCTCGGCGATGCTCACGTACCCGAGGCGGTCTTTCCGGCTGTCCAACACTCGAACGAGCAGCTCCTCGAAGGCCGCCTCTACCTCCCAGTGCGCGACAGGAGGCCAGTCGTAGTCGTACGCGGCGAAGACGCCGCCGGGCCGGAGGATGCGCGCGACCTCGGCGAGGGTCGGAGCGGGCTCCATCCAGTGAAAGGACTGCGAGCACGTGACGATGTCGGCCGTCGCGTCCGGCAGGCCGGTCTGATCGGCGTAGGCCGGGACGTACCGGACGTTCGACGACTCGGTCGCCGTCCTCGGCCCGCAACCGCATCGTCTCGCTCGGCTCGACACCGATCACCTCGTCGGCTCGGTCAGCCCACGCGCGTGTCGACAGGCCGGTGCCGCTGCCGAGATCGACGACGAGCCTGGGGCGCTCAACTTGTGCCTCCAGGCACAAGAGGTCGAGGAGCGCCTGCGGCGGCGAAGGACGGTGCGCGTCGTACCCCGCAGGGAATCGCGCATCCGCGAAACCAGACTTCTGAATCAGCTGTTCCGAGTAATGCTCGACAGACATGGCCGCACGGCAGTCTAGAATTAGAACCGTGTCAGCCGCCACTGCCGCCAGCCGTCGCGTGCTCCCGAACGGGATCCTCGATCTGCTCCTTCAGATCGGGATCTGGTTCGGGTTCATCTACGCGTACCGCATCGCCCGCAACATGGCGGACCACGACGCCTACGCGGCTTTCGACAACGGCCTCTGGGTCGCGAACGTCGAGCGCGGGTTCACGGGCCTCTGGGAGCTGTCGCTCCAGAGCTTCGTCCATTCGTCGGGCCTGCTGCTGACCCTCACGTCGTGGACGTACTGGCAGTCGCAGTTCACCGTCCTCGCGCTGGTCATGCTCTGGGTCTACCTGCGCCGGAACGAGTCGTTCAAGCGGCTGCGCAACACCCTGATCCTGGCGAACCTCATCGGGCTCGTCGGCTACGTCCTCGTTCCGACGGCGCCGCCGCGGATGTTCCCCGACCTCGGCTTCGTCGACAGCCTGTCCCAGTTCTCGATCAGCCACGAAAGCGGGATCATCCAGTGGGGCTCGAACCCGTATGCCGCCATGCCGAGCCTGCATGCCGCGGATTCGCTGATCGTCGGGGTTGCCCTCGCTCTCCTCGTACGGCCGCTCTGGCTGAAGGTGCTCTGGCTGCTCTGGCCGGCGTGGGTCTGGTTCGCCGTCATGGCGACCGGCAACCACTTCTGGCTCGACATCCTGGCCGGCATCGCAGTCGCAGGCGTAGCGGCCGCCGTCGTCAACCGGCGCGAGCTGCGGCGGATCGTCTCGCGCGAACCGTCGCCGGCGCCGGCGTAGCCGCGCCATGAGCAGCCCGGAAGGGCTCGGGCGCCTCAAGGAGGGCTACACGGTCGGAGCGCGCCGTCTCGCCGCGCGCTCGATGGAAGGCCTGGCTCGCACGCGAGTCTCGCCCAACGCGCTGACCGCGACCGGGGTCGCGCTCTGCCTCCTCTCCGGCGTCATCGTGTACTTCGAGTACCGCCATGAGGTGGCGGCGTACTGGATCGGCGCGACGCTCTTCACCATCGGGTCGATCCTCGACATCCTCGACGGGGCGCTCGCGCGGCGAAGCAGCAAGGCCACGCCGTTCGGCGCGTTCCTGGACTCGACCACCGACCGCGTCGGCGAAGCGTTCATGCTCGGAGCCATCGCGCTCGTCTTTGCGCGCCATGGAAACGAGGTCGCGCTCGCGTTCGCGATCGCCGCGATCGGAGGCTCGCTCCTCGTGAGCTACACGAGGGCACGGGCGGAAGCGCTTGGCCTCAAAGGCGACGTCGGCATCGGAAGCCGCGCCGAGCGGGTCGTGGTGATCGTGACCGGCCTCGTGCTAGCACCATGGGGCGCGCTCCCGTGGGCGATCTATCTGCTAGCAGTGACGGCGTGGCTCACCGTTCTGCAAAGAGTGCTATCAGTTCGCTCGCAACTGCGCGCAACGCTGATACTCTGCTAGCAGCGACCCACTGCTAGCACAATGCCTCGAAGAGAACTCACCAGCGTCCTCGTACGGATGCCCTCGGCCCTGAAGCGCCGCCTCGCGCGCGAAGTTGCGCGACGCGAGAGCACGCTGAACGACATCGCGGTCGAGCTTCTCGCCGAGCGTTACGGCGTCGCCTTCGAGCCGAGCGGACGGAAGGGAAACGTCCCGGGCGACACGGGCGTGGTCCTGCTCCGCGTCCCGCCCCAGCTCAAGCAACGGCTCGACGCCGATGCGCGCGAGCGGAAGAGCAGCACGAACAAGGTCATCGTCGAAGCGCTCACCGAGCAACTCGGCGGCGCTTCACCTCGCAGAAAGGAACCAATGCCTCAACGGAACGGCAGTCAGAACGGCAAGGCGCGCTCGAAGGACAAGGTGCGCGTCGCGATCATCGGCGTCGGCAACTGCGCCAACTCACTGCTCCAGGGCGTCGAGTACTACAAGGACGCCGCGCCCGACCAGTTCGTCCCCGGCCTCATGCACGTCGATCTCGGCGGCTATCACGTCCGCGACATCGAGTTCACCGCGGCCTTCGACGTCACCAAGGACAAGGTCGGCAAGGAGCTCTCCGAAGCGATCTGGGCGCACCCGAACGACACGATCAAGTTCTCCGACGTGCCGAAGACGGGCATCACCGTGTCGCGCGGCATGACGCACGACGGGCTCGGCAAGTACATCTCCGAGGTCGTCGAGAAAGCGCCCGGCGACACCGACGACGTCGTCGGGATCCTCCAGGAAACCGGCACCGACGTCGTCGTCAACTACCTCCCCGTCGGCTCCGAAGAGGCGACGAAGTGGTACACCGAGCAGATCCTCCAGGCCGGCTGCGCGATGGTGAACTGCATGCCCGTCTTCATCGCGAAGGGCGGCTACTACGGGCAGAAATTCGAGGAGAAGGGCCTTCCGATCATCGGTGACGACATCAAGTCCCAGGTCGGCGCGACCATCACGCACCGCGTGCTGACGAGCCTCTACCGCGAGCGCGGCGTGCATCTCGACAAGACGATGCAGCTGAACGTCGGCGGCAACTCGGACTTCCTGAACATGCTCGAGCGCGATCGCCTGGAGTCGAAGAAGATCTCGAAGACGAACGCTGTCACGTCGATGCTCGACTACGACCTGGGCGCGAAGAACGTCCACGTCGGCCCTTCGGACTACGTGCCCTGGCTGACCGACCGCAAGTGGGCGTACATCCGCATGGAGGGCTCCGGCTTCGGCGACGTGCCTCTGAACATCGAGCTGAAGCTCGAGGTCTGGGACTCGCCCAACTCGGCCGGCATCGTCATCGACGCCGTCCGCCTCGCGAAGCTCGCCCTCGACAACGGCGTCGGCGGCGCGCTGGAGGGGCCGAGCGCGTACCTGATGAAGTCACCGCCGAACCAGATTCAGGACGACCTGGCCTACGACGCCGTCGAGGCGTTCATCAAGAAGTACGGCCGCAAGACGGCGAAGCCCAAGACCGCCGCGCGCCGGTAACGACCTAGGACCCGAGAAATGGTGAGGGCCGGCTGGAGCCGGCCCTCACCCCCCTCGGGCGGAGAAGCCCGCCAGGCCTTACTGGGCGAAGAGGCCCACGTCGTCGAAGGTCACGGTGCCGTTCGTCGCGCTATCCGTGGCTGCGAACCCAGCCAGGAAGACGCGCACCTGGGCGACGCCTAGTGGCACCGTCACCGTCTGGTCGAGGGGCATGAAGCCGACGGTCGAGAGCGGCGCGGTGATCAGCCGCACCGTTCCGAGCACCTGGCCGAGCGAGCCCAGGTAGACGAGACCGGCGGTCGGGGCCGAGGAGAGAGCGCTCGACCGGACCTCGGTCGCGAGCTCGAGGGTCTCGCCGGGAGTGACTGCGACCGCGTCACTCGTCCAGGTCGGCGAGCCTGCAACTCCGGCGTTCCCGCCGTTTCCGGTCGAGGACACGCTGTGCTGCCCGTGACTGCCGCCCTGACTCCACGAGTTGTGGCCTGCCCGTCCCTGGGCGTCGTCCTCGTCCTGCCAGTTGTCGGGACTGCTGTTGCTGTCCGCGTCAGCTTCGAAGTCGCCGTTCCGGACGCGGTTGCCACGAACGGTGACCGTGATCTCACGGGTGTTGTTCGCCTCGTCCGACTCGGCCACCGCGTTGTTCCAGTCCGCAGTCGCGCGGATGACGTGGTCGCCCTGCTGATGCCGCGTGTCCCATTCGACCGAGACGTTCGCGGATTGCCCGGGCGCCAGCGCCGGTGTGCTGACCCGGCCGAGGACGACCGTCCCGTCCCGCTTGATCTCGGTCTGAGATGCGGAAGCCGCGAGGTCACCCGCGTTGATGACCGTCGCTGAGATCAGCACGCGCTTGCCGTCACGCGGCCGGTTGTCGCTCGTCGCCAGGTTGCTGACGCGGAGATCCGGCCGCATGGCCGCGACCGCGCACGACCCGGTTCCGGCTGCGACGTCGGCCGCGGAGGCCGGCCCGCCGCGCGTGGCAGGAGCGGTGAGCCCGGTCGCGTTCGCCGACGGGGGCGGCACGGGGCCGGTCAGCGGCAGGTTCTCCGTGACCCCCGGTGGCGCATTCGGGTACGAGGCATACGTGACGCGGTCGATCGACGCGCCCATGTAGGCCGGGGACGAGATCAGCTCGTCCGACTTGAAGCGGAAGCGGACGAGGACCCCGCCGCCGGGATTCCCGAACCTGGCGTCGGTCGCGGTGTACGCCGGGTAGCCGTTGTTCCCGTCGAAGTGCGCCGCCTCCGTCCACGAGGTCCCGCCGTTCGTCGAGTAGTCGACGTACAGGAAGTCGAACGTCGGCTCCGAGTCGAGCGCCATCGAGAACTCGACCGACGCCAGTCCGTCGGTGCCGAACGAGACCGGCGCGGGCGCCGTCAGGGTCGTCTCGTTGAAGTTGTGGTACGACGGCACGCCGAGCGTCGTGCTCGTGACGTGCCAGCCGGTGGCGGAACCGTCGCCGGTCGGGCCGCGAGCCCACTCCGACTCCAGGCCGGCCTGGTCTTGCGTCGTGCTGTCCGCGGTCCAACCCTCGGCTCCGGTCTCGAAGTCGAACGTCGAGCCGCGCTGGGTGCGCGGGCCCGGGTCGGGCGCATGCCGGTAGAAGTCGTAGCCCGCCCCGCCGTTGCTGTCCGTCGTCGTGTCGCGCCGTTGCACGCCCGCGAGCGGACGACGAACTCGTAGAACTTGGACGAGTCGAGGCCCTGCACCTGCACCTGGTGGATGCGCGTCCGGGCCGGAGTGCCGACCTGCGTCCACTGGGTCGTCGTCCCCCGCTCGCGGAAGAGGACCATCGAGTCGGACGAGACGTTGTCGGTCCGCCAGGTGACCGTCACCGAACCGGCGGTGAGGCCCTCCTGGATCCCGATGTCGTTGATCACCGGGGCCGGGGCGTTCGCGTCGCAGCCCTCGCCGGTCGGATAGCTCGTGCCCGTGAACAGCAGGAGCCGCGGCCGATAGGCAGGCCCGCTCGAGCGGCGGTTGAAACCGAAGTCCATCGCCAGAAGCGATGCCGCTTCGGTCTGTGTCGCCTGGTAGCGGAACGCGGCCTTTCGCTCACCGCCGTCGACCGTCGAGAGGCTCGCCTTCAGGGCGGCGAGGTCCGAGCAGTTGAACGTGAAGGCGTACTTCTGGCCGCCGCCACGCTCGTAGCCCGTCTCGGGGAAGACGCGGGCCGTGTGCGGTGCGCTACGGATCGCGTCGTAGTTCTGCGACCCCCAGGTCGGCTCGACCGACTCGTTGAGCAGGTCGACCGTGAACTGCGGATCGGCCGTGTACTGCACGACCCAGTTGTGCCGGCTCGTCGTCTCGACGACTGCACCCGTGATCGCGTTCGGGTCGACGGCCTGCGGCACGCGGAACATCCAGGCGCCGAGGTGCCGCTGGGCGACCGTGTCGAGCGGGTCGACGTACGCGGTGCCCGCGTACATCTGCGTGCCCGTCCGGAACTGCGCCGCGCCGTTCGGGCCGCTCGAGAAGTACCCGATGTCCGGCGCGTCGGCCTGGTACGCCAGAGCCGGGCTCGTGTGCGTGACCGACGCGTTCCGGGTGTTCGACGCCAGGTCGCGCGCGGCCAGCGCGATCGAGTACGTCTGGCCCGGCGAGAGCGCCGTCATCAGGATCTCGTGGCTCGTCCCGAGCACCGGCTTGTCGCCGTACTCGGCCGAGGTCTCGATCGTCGCTTCGTTCAGGCCCGGGAAGCCGCCCGCGCCCACGTTGTACGAGTCGATGTACGTGGTGCCGCCGGCCGTGGCCGTCGCCGTCGTCGGCTCGTTCGTCGTGAAGCGGACGACCGCGGTGTTCGAGCTGATCGGCTCGACGGTGACGTTCGAGATCGTCGGTGTGCCCGACGCGTCACGCTGCCGCGGGGGACCGGGCGTGAAGTTCGAGCCCGGGGCCGAGATCTGCCCGCTGGCGGCCAGCGCGAAGCCCTGGGTGCCCTGCAGGACCGAGGCTCCCGTCACGGTGATCGTGTACGTGCCTGTGGGCGGGTTTGCGATCCGGATCCGCTCGTTCGGGTTCACCGCGTCGGCGGCTGCGGGGCCCGGGAGGGTCTCCGCGACGGCGACGCCCGCGGTCGCGGTCGCCCTGCTGTTCATGTTGTTGCCGACGTACGTCCCGCCTGGGCCCGTGACCGTCAGGTTCAAGTTGTTGACCAGGGCCGGCGTGCCGGCGGGAAGCAGGCTCGGTGCGTCGGTCCAGCCGAGCGTCACGTCGAGCGGCGAGCCCGCCTGGACCTTGATCGTGTACGAGCGGGTCGCCCCGACACCGGCCGCGAACGCTTCGGCGTCGCTGCGCCAGACATCGCGGTACCAGTTGTTCGTCGGGTCGTTGGAGAAGTAGAGGGAGTTGTCGAGGTTCACGCGGCCGAAGCCCTGGCCGGCGGAAGGCCACTGGCCGTCGAGCGCACGCTGGCCGCCCTCGTCGCCCGTGTACCAGCCGCGCATCCGCTCGGCGCCGTTGACGAGTGACGTCTTCACGAGCGCCGCGCTCGGGTTGTGGCGGCGCGCGAGGTTTGCCGAGCCGCCCGCGAACGCCCTTGCCTCCGGCGGGGCCGTAGCCGTCGCAGAAGTACTGGCGCACGAGCGTCGAGAGGCCGGTGAGGACCGGCGCGGACATCGACGTGCCCTGAGCGGTGTGCTCGTCGTCGACGGTGCCGCCCTTGGACGAGACGACGATCTGACCGGGGGTGGCGAGGTCGGCGCCGAAGCGGCCGTCGAGGGTCGGGCCGTGCGACGAGAACGCAGCCATCGAGTCGATCGAGACCATCGGCTGGCGCCCGTTCGCGGACGCGCCGCTCGACATGTCGTTCTTGGCGATCGACGGCGTCGAGATCGTGGACGCGCCCGGCCCGCCGTTGCCGGCGGAGACGACGATGACCATGTCCTCGTGGTCCCAGACGAAGTGGTCGAAGCGCATGCGGTGCCGTCGTCGACGACGCCCGTGATCGACCCCCACGAGTTGTTGTGGGTGCGCGCGTCCTCGTTCGGGAGGTAGTTCGAGTAGTCGCCCGGTGTCCAGACTCGTCGGGACGCCGGCCGGGTTCCGCGGCCGGTAGGCCTGGCGGAACATGTTGTACTCGTCGGCCGGGAGGCCGCCGAGGCCGCCGCTCGTCGTGGCGATGTTCTGGTGGACGTGCCTCGCGGCCGGCGCCATGCCGTCGGCGCTCTGCCAGGTGCCGTACGGCGGCTTGTCGCCGTCGACGGAGCCGGCCGGTGTGCGTCCCGTGCGACGACTCGTCGAACATGTTCGGCCCCGCGTTGCCGAGGTCGAAGTAGGCGACCATCTTGCGGTGCCCGGTGTTGTTGTTCTGGATGCTCTCCATCGCCGCCGGCGTGTTGCCCGGAGCCGTCTGCGTGTAGATCGCCTCCTTGCAGACGCCTGCCGCATCGCAGTCGCGGAAGTTGATGTGCGCGCGGCCGTTCAGGTCGAGCTTGTAGTTGACGCCGGTGTCGGCGACCGCAGCCGTCTGCCCCGCGCCGTTCAGACGCCCCGGCGCAGTCGCGGCATAGAGGTCGCGAACGCCGGTGTCGTTGACCCAGCGGGCGTTCATGTTGTGCTTGACGATCCTGCGGCGGGGTGCCGATCCACTCCACGGCCGGGAGAGCTGCGATCGCCGGGAATCTGCGCGGCTGTCGCCTCGATGTCGACGACGACGCCTGCATCCCGGAGCACCTTGACGCCGTTCATCTGACTCAAGGCGCGCCGACCGCGCCGCGCGCAGGATCGTCCGAGAAGGCATGTACGCGATAGCTCTGCCGGCCTGAGAGCTCCAGCAGGCCGGGCTTGCCGGCAGCCGCGACCGGGACGCGCCAGGCGGGCTGGTAGTAGCCGGCCCAGCGAACGGCGCCGCTGGACGCGATCTCGTCACGCTGCGCGGGCGTCGCGCGCACCATGTACGTGTTGTCGGGAACCGTCCCGGCGATCTGCCCGCCGGCCTTGCTCACTGCGCTGACGACATCTGCGTAGCGCTGTCGCGCACCTGGACGAGCCAGTACTGCGGCGTGTCCGGCGGCAGTGTCGAGCGCGTCACGAAGACCGATGCCCGAGCCTGCCGGCAACGAGCCCGCTAGCCGGATCGAATGCGCCGGCGAGGAGCCGGACCAGATTGTCGCCCTTGGCCTGGAAGTTCGCCAGCGGCGCGGCTGCTTCCGCCTTCGCGCTGGGACCGAGGTCGAAGGTCGAGGCTCGGTCCACCACACCCGTGCTCGGGGTCGCGGCGAGACCAGCAGCCACTCCAAGTGCTGCCACCACTCTCAGGATGCGCATTGCGCTTGCCCTCCCGTTGTGTTCTCCGTTTTGCCCTGGGGGTTTTTCACGCCCGTGCGTATCGACGCAAAAAACTGCGCGCGATTATTAAGGCGCCATCTGCAAAACGCAAGTCTTTTCTGAACGGATACGGGGTGCCGAAAAATTCTCCGGTCTATCCACCGATTGACTGACAAATCAATCTGTAATTCAGCGTGATTGATTGACGAATCAATCGCAACAGAATTGCTGCTAAGGCTCGAAGAGACTTACGTAGGTTTGGACAGCTAGCGGGGGGCGAGCAAGCCGTCGCAGAGCAGGCTGACCACTGCCTGCTCGGCCTTGGCCACCTCGTCCTCACCGTCCGGCAACAGTCCCATCACCCAGCCGGTGAGAACTTCCTCGAGCGCTCCGTAGAACACGGTGGCCGCGAGCTGCGGGTCGAGCTCGGAGCGAAACTCGCCGTTCTCCTGACCGCGCCGGATGATGCGCTCGAGGGCCTCGTAGGCGTGCCCGATCTCCTCGATCTCCTGCTGGAGCTGCTCGGGCGAACGCGTGACCTCGCGCACGAGAACCCGAACGAGATCCGGATCGCGCTTCCAGGTCCGCAGCAGGAGCGCCGTCACCTTCCGAACCTGCTCGCTCGCCGGCTCGCCGTCGGCCTCCATCTCGGCGATGCGCGCGAGCATCAGCGTCCAGGTGTCGCGGAAGATCGTCTGCAGCACTTCTTCCTTCGAGCTGAAGTAGTGGTAGACGAGCCCGTAGGCGACGCCGGCCTCCTCGGCGATCTCCCCCACACGGCAGGCGTGATAGCCCTTGCGGGCGAACGCACGGACCGCAGCGTCCAGGATCTGGCGCCGCTTCTCCTCCTGCGAGACGGCCACGTACCCACTTTACGTTGATGCAGGGAAAAAGGAGCGAGGGCCGGCGTTTCGGCCGGCCCTCGGTGTCTCTCCCCCGTTCGCTAGTGCTAGTTGCGGCTGAAGACCTGCAGCTCGGCGATCCGCACGTCCTTGTCCTTCGGCGTGAGGAGCGGAGCCGTCCCGAGCCGGCAGTCCGTGTCGTTGGTCGGATCGTCTGTCCTGGTCGCCCTGGAAGGCCGGGTTGCCCGTGCACTGGTTCGTCAGCACGACGAGACGCACGTGCGTCGCCTTCGTCGCCGGGATGTCGAACGAGCGGATCAGCAGCTCGGGCGACACCGGCCGCGGCGTCCCGCCGGGGAACGCGTTGCGCCGGGCTCGTGTACACCGTCGTGAACCCGGTCGGCAGCGTGCAGCCGGCGTTCAGGGCGCTGGCGTTGCAGGCCTGGATCGCGAACTGGCGCAGGGCCGTGAAGCGGTTCTGGCCCGGAGCAGCATCGCGCTGACCTGGACGCGGTTGATCGTCCGCGCCTGCGTGCCGGCGAGATCGACCGTGACCTGCGGCCCGCGGACGTCGGTCGAGCCGGTCCGCTCCCACTGCGTCTCCTCGGTGTCGTCGATCAGGTTCGGCGAAGTTGACGCCGTCTCCGGTCGCCGTCGCGCCGCGTCCTTCGACGCCCAGTTCGAGGCGAAGCTCGAGCGTCACCGTCTTCGTCTGGCCGGCGGCGAGCGTGAGCCGGAAGCGCTGGTGGCCGTAGCCGGCCGGCGTTCGCGACGAACTCGTACGTGCCCGGCACGAAGGCCGCGGTGTCGTCGAGGTTCTCGGCGGCCCGGTGGCGCGGCCGTGCCGGGCGTGGTCGGGATCGGTGTCGGCGACGGGCGACACGCGGCGCCTCGTACCAGCCGACGTAGATCCGCGCGTTCACCGGGATGTTGCCGTCGTCCGGCGCGACCGCCTTGAAGTCGACCTTCGCCCCGGTCTGCGCGCGGCGAGGCGAAGTCCGGGATCGGATCGCGGTCGTTGTGGTTCGAGAACGCGTTCGTCGAGAACGCGCCCTGGCCGAAGCCGTGCCGCGCGAACTCGAGCCAGAGCTCGTTCTGGTTCGACGGCCAGCCGAGCGTCGGGTCGCTCGACCGCATCAGGTCGGCGGCGAGGTACGCGTCGCGGGCCTCGAGCATCGTCGGCCCGATCGGCATCAGCAGGTACGCGTCGTAGACGAGCTGGATCCAGCGCCGGTTGCCCGGGCACTGGTCCGCGGGCAGCTGCCGTCCGCGCACTCGGCGCTGCAGCGCCGTGTCGGACGCCGGGAAGCCCGCGTTGTACTTCGCCGACCAGCGCCTGGCGGATCGCGAAGTTCACCTTCGACCAGATCTCGCCGTCGGCGTGCACCTGGCCGCCGGTGAGGTCGTAGCCCAGGTCGCTGAAGTTCAGCGGGTTGACCTGCGGCGTCGAGCCCGGCGCCGGGAGCGCGCCGCTGCGACGGGCCAGTTCATCGCGAAGTTGCGGATGCCGCGCTGCTTGTTCCCCGTCGCGTACGCGCCGACCGCGTAGCGGTTGACGCCCGCGGCCGGGCACGTAGCCGTACTCGTTCACGACCTCCATGCCGTTCAGGTCGCCGTTCGACTCGCCCATCGCGCCGGCGTGGTCGCCGGACCGCGCCCAGCCCTTGCCGATCATGCGGTTCTCGATCGCGTGGCCGTACTCGTGGCCGATGACGGGCATGTCGTAGTCGCCGTCGACGCACGGCGCGTAGAACGCGCCGGCGAGCGGCTGCCAGAGGTACATGTTCGTGATCGGCGAGATGCCGTCCGGCAGCGGCCGCATGTTCGCGTTGTCGCGGCCGAGGAAGCTCGGCGAGCCGCCGGTCAGCGCGCCTGCCTGCGACTGGCCGAGCACCGGGTCGTTCTCGCCGCCGGGCTGCAGCGGCAGGCCGGCCGGCGGCGGCGCGAGTTGCCGAAGTTCGACGCCTGCATGTTCCAGTTCTCCTCGGTGAAGCCGAGGTTGTACGACCAGTCGTGCATGCGGTTGTGCATCGCGAAGAGGTTCGCGACCGCGGCCGAGATGTCGTTGCCGACGCCCGGCATGAGCTGGTCGGGTTGCAGCCGCTCGTCGTACCACGCGTTCGTCCACGGGAACGACGTAGTTCGCGGTCGGCCGCTGAACGGCTGGTAGCCGAACGGGCCCGGCGCCAGCGGGTCGGTCCACGCCTCCGCGGCGATCGCGTTGTTGCCGCGGGTCGTGAACGTCGGCGTGTTCGTCTGCGGGTCGTAGTCCCACGGCGCCGGGCGGGCCGGGTTCTTGACCTCCTCGTCGCACGCGGCGATCGTGCCGCCGTTCCAGGTCTTCTCCCAGCACCAGAGCTTTCGGATGTCCGTGCTCGGGATGTTCCACGGGTCGGCGTCGAGAGCGCCTGGGAGCAGGGCTCGCGCGGGAACACGCGCCAGAGCGGCGGATACGGAATCGGATCGTCGACCGACGTCGTTGATCGCGAACGTGCCGGTGTACCGGTCGTGACGGGCAGCGGGGAGCGCCGTCGCCGTACTCGCAGACGCTGCGCGTGGTACGTGCCCGCGGTACGCCGCCCGCCGGCGCGTAGTGGATCGCCTCCGGGCTCGTAGCCGCTGTCGAAGTGGCCGACCTGACCGGCCGTTGGCTTCAGGTCGAGGACGATGTCGTTCGCCGGCAGGTCGCCGACGCGACGACCTCGACCGACTCCGTGTTCGGGGGAGCGGTGTACGGCCCGTGCTCGGGGCCGCAGCCGCCGTCGGCGGCAGGCAGGTCGCCCGTGAACGCCTCCGGCTGCTCCTGGTGGACGTGCTCGACGATCGACTCACGGAAGAGCACCGTGCCGTTCCGCGCGTCGACGAAGGTCTTGTAGGCCAGCGGGTCGTTGCCGAGGCCGGAGAGCACGTAGGTCTCCCAGGCCGGGGCGACGCCCGCGGTAGCCGTCGGGAAGGCCGAGAGGCGCGTGCGCTGCTCGCCCTCGACTCCGTCGGCCTCGAGCACCGTCCAGCCGTTTTGGTCGTCGCGCTCGTGATGTCGCCGAGCGACACGTCGAGCCCGGCGTCGCGCGCGGCCGCGACCCAGCCCTCTCGGGCCGAGAGCTGCGGCTGCCCGGCGAGGGCCGAGTCGCCCGCTCAGTGACGACGACGCATACGCGACGTTCCAGCCACTCGCCGCCGTCCCGACCACGCCGACGGTGACGAGCCCGTCCTGCGTCGCGGGCACGCCGCCGAACTCCTGGCGGAAGGTCACCGCGTGACCGTTGGACTCCGCGAGCTTCGCGTCGTTCAGAAGGGCGAGGCCGGCGGTGTTGCCGAAGATGGCGCTGTTCGAGGCGAGCCAGCTCCGAGCGGCGGCCTCGGCCGAGGGGGCGGCGAGACCGGTCGCGAGCAGACCGTCGTGGTCGATCAGCGACGAGGGCGTGCCGAAGCGGTTCCAGCGCGCCTCTGCGCCCAGGGCCTCGACCGCGGACAGCTGCGCCGCCGTCGGGGCCACCGTGCCCGTCCTCGCGTCGAAATCGGACTTGGCGTTGTGAATTTCCGGAATCTCACCCGCGCCGAACGTGGCGGCGGGGACGAGCAACGCGAGCACGGCCAGGGTGGCTGCAAACACCCAAAGACCGCGCGAACGATCTGCAAATAACCGCATGTAGGACCCTCCCAGAGTCAATGGAGGCGCTCCTCGCGCCCCGGTTCATGCATCGCGTTGTGGCCGCTCTCGCCAAAAAGAAAACCTCCGGACGCCCGGGAGTACACTCGGCCTCGGGTCGTGCGTATTTGCCTCGTCACGCCGTTCGCCTGGTCGAAGCCCCATGACGTGAACGAGCACGTTGCAGGGATCGCGGCGGAATTGCGCGCGCTCGACCACTCGGTGACCGTGCTCGCACCGTCGACCCGCGCGACCGATCTCGCGGCCGGCCGCCGGGCCCTCGAGGACGGCGCAAACGCGCCTCTGATCGCGCTGGGCCCGGCCGTCCCGATCTCCCGGCGCAGCAGGGTCGGCCTCCCGGTCGGCGTGCGCGCCAACCTCTCGCTCGCGCTCGAGCGTGGCGGCTTCGACGTCGTCCACGGGTTCGAGCCGGGCCTGCCGAGCCTCTCGTACCTCGCGCTGCGCGAGGCGCGCGCCCTCTCGGTGGCGAGCTTCTTCTCGCCCGAGCGCCTCGGCTATCCGCCCGGGAAGGCGCAACGCGCGAGGCTGCTGGCACGGATCGACGCGCTCGTGGCGGCCTCGCCGGAGGTCGCGCATGCGGCCGCGGCCCGCTTTCCGGGCGAGTACAGCATCGTCGGCGTCGGCGTCGACCCGGACCTCTTTCAGCCGAACGGCAAGCAACCCCTCGTCGTGGTCGAATGGCGACCGGGAGAACGCCCGCTGACCCGCGCCGCGCTCCGAGCGATGGGCGAGTTGCCCGACTGGGAGCTCACGTTCCTGCGGACGAAACCGCTCACCGGCCGGCCCTCGGTCCCACCGCGCCTCCGGGGGCGCGTGCACGTGCGGACCGCGCGCGACGGGCGCTCCCGCGCTCCGCTCCTGCAGGAGACCGCGATCTTCGTGCCCGCGCTCGACGGTCTCCCGCGGGTTTCGCTCGAAGCCGCCGCCGCAGGTGCAGCCATCGCCTCTCCCCCCGGAGTCCAGGAGCAACCCGAGCTCGCCGCCGCCGCCCTGGCGCGGCTCGCCGAGAACGAGCCCCTGCGCAAGCAGCTGGGCGACGAAGCTCGCCGCAGCATCGAGGGCCGGACCTTCGCGGATGTCGCCGGCGAGCTGGACGAGGTGTACCGGGGCATCGCCGGCCGGCGCCGCACGCCGCGGCCGGCCGATCCGCTCGCCGACCGCGAGTGGATCCTCTGCGACCTCCACATGCACACGTCCTGGTCGCACGACTGCGCGGTCGAGCCGGGCGAGCTCGTCGAGCATGCGATCGCCCAGGGCCTCGGCGCGATCGCCGTCACCGACCACAACGTCTTCGGAGGCGCCCTCGAGGCGGTCGAGCTCGCACGTGACACGCCGCTCGTCGTCATCCCGGGCGAGGAGGTCAAGACCGACGGCCAGGGCGAGGTGATCGGCCTCTTCCTCTCCGAGGAGATACCCCGCGGGATGTCCTTCGGCGACACGATCGCCGCCATTCAGCGAGCAGGACGGCGTCGTCTATCTCCCGCACCCGTTCGACCGGCTCCACTCGATCCCGGATGCCGCCACCCTGCGCCGCCACCTCGCCGAGATCGACGTGTTCGAGGTGTACAACGCGCGCCTGCTCTTCGAGGCGTACAACGACGAGGCCCTCCGCTTCGCGCGCAAGTACAACCTGACGATGGGCGCCGGGTCCGACGCACACGTCCTCCAGGGAGTGGGCACCGGCGGCCTGCGAATGCGAGCCTTCCACGACCGGGACGAGTTCCTGCTCAGCCTGCGCACGGCCGAGCTCCTGCGCCGCCCCAAATCGCTCGCCTACCTCCAATCGCTGAAATGGATGGCGCAGGTCAAGGAAAGGGTCCGCTAAACGAGAATTGAGATCCTGCCCCTGTGCCTGCCGTGACCACCGACGAAATCACCGAGAAGTACCTCAAGAAGGCGATCGCCGAGATCAACGAGCTCGCGGACGAGATCGCGCGCGTCGGGGAAGGGCGAGCGCGTTCCGGTCCTCGGCTCCGGCCATCCGCGCGCCGACGTCTTCCTGCTCAAGTACCGGCCGCAGCCGGCTGAGGTGCAAGAAGGCGTCGCCTTCTTCGGGCGCGCCGGCCAGGCTCTGCGCAAGTCGCTCGACCGGCTGACCGTCGACCCGCTCGCGGTCTATGGGACGAACGCGCTCAAGTTCGCCGACGGCGAGCGAGGAGGAGTGCCGGCCGTTCCTCACACGCGAGCTGCTCATCGTGCAGCCGAAGCTCGTCGTCGTGATGGGCGAGGAGGCGCTTGCGTTCCTGAACGGGCTCGAGCTCCCGCTGGCCAACGAGGTTGCCGCCACGACCGGCGAGGTGCAGGAGCTGACCGGGACGATCGACGCGCTCTACGTGCCCGACATCGACGCGGCGCTCGACGAGGCGCCGGCGAAGACTGCGTTCTGGAACGCTTTCAAGGCGCTCGGGCCCTGGTGGGCAGAGCTTCCGCCTTACTAAAGACCCCGCGAGGCGCCGGGCTCGTGGCGCTTCTTGCGGGGCTCACCGTCTACTACGCGGTCGCGGCATCGCTGCCGCACATGACGCTCTGGTGGGAGATCGTGTTCCTCGGCGTCGTGCTCATCCCGGCGATCTTCGGGATCATCTGGCTCGTGCTCCCGCTCTGGCGGGCCAAGGGGCTCGGCCTCGCCGGAGCCGCATTCGGCGTGCTGGCCGTCTTGTGCGAGGTCGCGAGCCTCGACATCCTGGCGGACTTCTCGAAGCTCGCGGCGCTGACGCTGATCTCGTTCTGGTTCCTCGGGTTCTTCGAGACGGTGCTGTGGGTGGCGCTCGTCGCCGCGATCATCCCGGCGGTCGACGCGTTCTCGGTCTTCCGCGGCCCGACGGGTCACATCGTCGAGGAGCGGCCCGAGCATCTTCGAGACGATCGCCTTCGGCTTCCCCGTTCCGGGGAGACGGGACATCAAGCTCGACTGGGAGAGCCCGCGCCTCAAAGTGACTGGTTACAACGTCTACAGAGTTTCGCCGGGCGAGGAGAAGACCCAACCCAGCCGCTGAACGGCGACGACCTGATCGAGGGCACGGGGTATTCCTTGGACGGAGCACCGACGGACGAGAAGCGGTTCTATGTCGTCGAGAGCGTCGGGACGGAGGGGCGCGGAGCAGCCAGCGCACCGGTTCTGGCTCCGCAACCGGGCGATGAAGCGAAGGCGCCCGACGACGGTGAGGGTGGGCGCTCCCCGCGACTTGGTTGCGACTGCCGAGGGCTCCTTCGCGCGTCTGGGCCCGCCCGACATTCTCTTCTTCGGCCTGTTCCTCGCGGCGGCCGCACGTTTCCGCCTTCGCGTCGGCTGGACGTGGCTCGCGATGGCCGCCTCGTTCGGCACCACGCTCGCGCTGGCGGTCTGGCTCGAGCTCTCGGGCCTGCCGGCCCTACCGCTGCTCTCGCTCGGGTTCCTGATCCCGAACGCCGACCTGATCTGGCGGGAGATCCGAGGAGCTCGCCGGCGACGAGCCGTCACGGACGAGTAGCGCCACCGACTCGATGTGCGGCGTGTGCGGGAACATGTCCACCGGCCGCACGCGTTCCAGGCGATAGCCCCACTCGGCTCTGAAGCTCCTTGACGTTCGAGGCGAGCGTCGTCGGGTTGCACGAGACGTAGACGATCTTCGACGGCTCCATGCGGCCGATCCGGCGCAGCGCCTTTCCCGAGAGGCCCGCGCGAGGGGGATCGACGACGACCACGTCAGGTGTCCCGGCCCGGTCGCGGAGCTCCTCGACAGCCTGGCCGACCTCACCCGCGTAAAAGGCGGCGTTCGTGATCCCGTTGAGGTCGGCGTTCTCCAGCGCGCAGGCGACCGACTCCTCGGAGACCTCGATGCCCCAGACCGTCAGCGCCTTCGAGGCCATGGCCAGCCCGATCGTCCCGATCCCGCAGTAGAGGTCGTAGACGGTCTCCTCGCCGGTCAGGCCTGCGTACTCGACGGCGAGGTCGTAGAGCACTTCCGCCATCTCGGTGTTCGTCTGCAGGAACGCGTTCGGCCGCACGCGGAAGCGCAGGCCGCACAGCTCCTCTTCGATCCACTCCTCGCCCCAGAGGAGCGTGGTCGGCAGGTTCGTCACCTCGGCCGGGGTCTCGTTGACCGACCAGTGGATCGAGCGCACCTCCGGGAAGCGCTGGAGCTCCTCGACGAACTGGTCGCGGTCGAACTTCTCGCCCTGCGCCGTTACGAGCTGGACGAGCAGCTGCCCCGTGTTACGGCCTTCGCGCAGGACGAGGTGGCGCAGGTAGCCCGTGTGCTCCACCTGGTCGTAGGCCTCCAGGCGCTCGGCGCGGGCCCAGGCGTCGACGGCTTCGCGGACCGCGTTGCCGAGGTCGGTGGTCAGCCAGCACTGCTCGACGTCGAAGACCGCGTCCCACCGGCCGGCCAGGTGGAACCCGCACGCAGGGCCTTCCGGGGTCTGCGTGAACGAGTACTCGAGCTTGTTGCGGTAGTGGAAGACCGACTTGGCCGGGACGATCGGCTCGAGCGGCGGCGTCGGCGATTCCGCCGATGCGGCGCAGGGCATCCGCCACCTGGTCGTGCTTCGCCTGCGACCTGCGCCTCGTAGGCGAGGTCCTGGAACCTGCAGCCGCCGCACTCGGGGTAGTGCTTGCAGGGCGCCTCCACGCGCGGCGCGCCGGGCTCGACGACCTCGACGGCGAGCGCCTCCGCGTGGTTTCGCTTCACCTTGGTCACGCGCGCGCGAACCGTGTCGCCGGGCAGGCCGCGCTTGACGAAGACGACGAAGCCGTTCAGCCGCGCGACGCCGTTGCCGCCGTAGGCGAGGGAGTCGATCTTGAGCTCGAGCTCCTGGTCCTTTGCGATCGGGGCGGCCATTCGGCCAGCATAGGTGCTGCATGGCGATCCACATCGAGCACGCCTTCGAGCGACGAGCAAGTCGAAGCCTGGGCCGAGATTCTCTGGCGTGTCGACGACCTCCGGATCGACCTCGACGAGCTCCGCCACAACTTCGAGCAGGACACCGAGAGCCTGTGGGCGCTCGCCTACCTGGACGGCGAGCCCGCGGGAACCGGAGTCGGTCGGCCCTCATCGCTGACCGGCGCCAACTACGCGGCGGTTCGCGTGCTGCCGGACTTGCGCGGTCGCGGCGTGGGCAGCGCGCTGCTGGCGGCGATCGCGGAGCACGCGCGAGCACGTGGAGCCGGCGAGCTCTGGGGTCGTATCCGGGCCGACGACGAGGCGACGCTCGCCTTCGCCGAGCACCGTGGGTTCCGCGAGGTCGGTCGCGAGCGCGAGGTTCTGCTCGACCTGAGCAAGGTCCCTCCTGCCGCGCCGGACACACCTGCGGGAATCACGCTCGTCACCTTCGCGGAACGGCCCGACCTGATCCGCGCCGTGTTCGCGGTCGACACCGAAGTCTCGCTCGACGTCCCCAGCCCACGGCACGCAACGAGCCGATGGCCTACGAGGACTGGGCACGCGAGAACCTCGAAGGGCCGGGTGCGTTTCCCGAAGGGTGCGTCATCGCGCTCGAGGGCGACGAGGTCGTCGGCTACACGGCGCTGCGACGGTACGGAGCCGACTCGCCCCAGGCCGAGAACAGGCTCACCGCCGTCAGGCGGCCGTGGCGCCGCCGCGGGATCGCCTCCGCGCTCAAGCAGGCCCAGATCGAGGCCGCGCGCGCGGCCGGGATCGAGACGATCGCGACCTTGAACGACGAGCTGAACGTCGGCATGCGAGGCGTCAACGAGCGCCTCGGCTACGAGCCCGAGCCAGAGCGAGTCGTCGTCAGCGGCCCGGCTTGACATGCCTCCAAGCGAGGGACGAGCATCAGACGGATGACTGAGAACCTTCCCATCCGCGCGTCAGACGCCGATCGCGAGCGAACGATCGCGCTCCTGCGCGAGCACGCGGTGGAAGGGCGGCTCACGCTCGAGGAGTTCACCGACCGGATGTCTTCCGCGACTGAGGCGCGCACGAGCAGCGAGCTCGAGGCGCTTGCGCGTGACCTTCCATCCCCACAGGGGTCGGTCGCTCGGCGGCGGCGGCCGACGCGCTTGCTGTTCTCGATGTTCAGCTCAACCGAGCGCGAGGGTCGACTCCGCATACCCCGCTGGGTCGCCGGCATGACGGTGTTCGGCAACATCGATCTCGATCTGCGTCAGGCGACTCTCGAAGGCGACGTGATCACGATCGTGGCCCTGGGCATGTTCGGCACGTTCGACATCTACGTGCCCGAAGGTGTCGAAGTCGACCTCCATGGCTTCGCGCTCGGCGGCCATAAGCGGGCGAACGGGAACGACCCGCCCGCACAACCGGGCACGCCGCTCGTCCGCGTTTTCGCGGTCTCGATCTTCGCCGGAATGGACATCTGGCGCGTGCCGATCGAGTGGACGCAGAAGACCTGGCGCGAGGTGATCCGCGGCATCCGCTCCGGAGCCCACAAGGAGCTCGAGGCCTGAACCGCCATGTCCGGTGCCAGGCACCGGACATGGCCCGTTAGCGGAGCGGCGTGACGTAGACCTTCCGCGAGCGCGGGCCGTCGAACTCGCAGAAGAAGATGCCCTGCCACGTGCCGAGCGCGAGCTTGCCCGTCGGCTGCGGGGACGAGCACCTGCGGGCCGGCGAGCGCGGCTCGCACGTGCGAGGGCGCGTTCTCCTCCCCGTCCTCGATGTGCTGCCAGCCCCAGTCGTCGCCGACCATGCGCTCCATCGCCGCCTCGAGGTCCCGCGCGACCGCCGGATCGGCGTGCTCCTGGATCGTCACGCCGGCCGTCGTGTGCGGCACGTAGATCAACGCGGCCGAGGCGCCGTTCGCCCCGTCGAAGGCCGCCCGCACTTCACTGGGTGATGTCGACGAGCTGCGTCTTGCGGTCCGTCGTCAGGCTGATCTCCCGCACGCCGTTATCCTACGGCCCGTGCCGCCGCCCTCCTCCATCGACCTGGACCGCTTCCGCGAGCAGGCCGACCGCTTCATCGCCGAGCTCGACGAGGAGTACTACCTCCACTACGCGGGGCTCAAGGACACGCTCGACCTCGCGCCGATCTACGAGCGCCATTCCGAGCTGACCGACCTCGAGCAGGCAAAGGCGCTCGGCGAGATGGCAGACGGCGACTGGGGCATCCGCGAGCTGTGGCGCTTCGCCTCGGAGGGCTACCTCAGCGAGCTGACGCGCGAGCAGAGCGAGAAGGTCGCACAGCTCGAGGCGAGCCTCGAAGCCGACGTCGACGGGACGAAGATCCCGTTCCGGATGCTGCGCCCGACGATCGCGAACGAGCCCGACCGCGACAAGCGCGAGCGGCTCGATCGCACGCGCGTCGAGCTGACGGCAGGAGCACATCAACCCGCTCTACCTGGAGGGCGTCGACGTCGTTCGACGCGCCGTGGGCGAGCTGGGCGCGCCGAACTACGCCGAGCTCTACCGCAGCTTCGGCTTCCGCCTGGACGAGCTGGCCTCGCAATGCCGCGCGCTCCTCGACTCGACGGAGTCGCCTCTACGAGGAAGCGGCCGACAAGCTGTTCCGCGCCCGCATCGGCGTCGGCCTCGCCGAAGCGAAGCGCTGGGACGTCCTGCGGAGCTTCCGCGCACCGCAGTGGGACGATCAGTTCCCGGAGAACCGCATGATGCCCGCGCTCGAGGCGACGCTCTCGGACATGGGCATCGACCTGCGCTCGCAGCAGAACGTGGAGCTGGACGTCGAGCGGCGACCGAAGAAGAGCCCGCGCGCGTTCTGCGCGCCGATCGAGGTGCCGGGCCGCGTCGTGCTCGTCATCCAGCCGATGGGCGGCGCCGACGACTGGCGCGCCCTCTTCCACGAGGCCGGCCACACCGAGCACTACGCGAACACGTCGGCCAACCTCTCGATGGAGCAGAAGCGCCTCGGCGACGTCGCGGTCACCGAGGGCTGGGCGATGCTCATGCAGCACCTCACGGACGACCCGGCCTGGCTGTCGAAGCGCCTCGACTTCCCGCGACCCCAGGAGTTCGCCGAGGAAGGGACGACGCAGCTCCTCTACATGGTGCGCCGCTACTGCGCCAAGCTCCTCTACGAGCTGGAGTTCCACGAGACGGACGACGTCACGACGCAATCGTCCCGCTACGTCGCGCTCCTCGGCGACGCGCTGAAGATCGAGCCGGCGGAGGCCGACTACCTGGGCGACATCGACGCCAGCTTCTACGTCACGGGCTACCTGCGCTCGTGGGCGTTCGAGGCCCAGCTGCGCACGCACCTGAAGGAGCGCTACGGCAGCGACTGGTTCACGAATCGCGAGGCAGGCTCGCTGCTACGAGAGCTGTGGTCGCTCGGCATGAGCCAGACCGCCGACGACATGCTCCGCGACGTGACCGGGGACGAGATCGAGATGGACGCGGTCGCGACGCTCGTCCGCGAGACGCTGAGCTAGCAGACCTCTTCCTCTTTTTCTGCTTCGGGATCCTCGTCGTCCTCGGCGACGGGGAGCGGGATCGGAGGCTTCCGGAGCGGCTTGCCGGTGTCCTCGTCGAGGAGCGGCTCGCCCGTGACCTCGTCGACGATGATCTCGCCGAGCTGCTCGCCGGCCAGGGTCTCCCCACGTTCCTCCGCCTCGCGGATGGCCTTCTTCAGCTCGCGTCGTTCCTGCTTCTTGGCCTGTTTTTCCTTCACGGCCCGCTCTCGATTCATCTTTGCCATCGTCGTGCGCTTTTTTGAACTCGACGCCATAAAGCCGTCCTTTCTAAGACTGTTGATCTGTCAGAGCGCGCCACCGGCGGCGGGAGGCGCGGCTGCGCTCTCGCCCTGGTCGCCGACCGGGTTCCGCGCCAGATAGTCCTCGACCAGGAGGATGTTCGACTCCGAGGCCCGCTCGACGATCGCAAGCAGGTCGGACATCGACGCCACCTCTTCGCGCTGCTCGGCGAGGAACCAGTGTAGGAACTGCTCGCCGACGAGGTCGTTCTCTTCGCGTGCGAGGGCGACCAGCGCCGCGATCTGCTCGGTCACCCGCTGCTCCTGCTCCAGCGCCAGCGCCACCGGCGCCCGCACGTCCGAGAACGACGGTCTGAGGCGCCTCGACCCCCGGCGTGACTACCGCCTGGCCCGCGTCGAGCAGGTACTGGACGAGCATCATCGCGTGATTGCGCTCCTCGAGCGACTGCCGGTAGAAGTGCGCGGCGAGCTGAGAGAGCGTCTCGGAGTCGTAGTAGACCGCGATCGCCACGTACTGCTGAGAGGCCGCGAACTCGTGTGCGACCTGCTCGTTCAATGCCTGCGGGAAACGGGCCATCGCGAACGACTCTAGCGCGCTCCGTCCGATGACTAGGTGCATAATCCGTATACATGGCGCGGACGCGAGTAGTGATTGCGGGGGCCGCCGGCCGCGACTTCCACAACTTCAACCTCGTCTACAGAGGCCGTCAGGAGTACGAGGTCGTCGCGTTCACGGCGACGCAGATCCCGAACATCGACGGCCGCGTCTATCCCCCCGAGCTCGCAGGCGACCTCTACCCGGAGGGCATCCCGATCCGGCCGGAGGACGAGCTCGACCACCCTGATCCGCGACCAGCGCATCGACGAGGTCGTCTTCGCCTATTCCGACGTGACCCACGAGCACGTGATGCACATCGCCTCGCGCACGCTCGCGGCCGGAGCGGGCTTCCGGCTGCTCTCGCCGCACGACACGATGCTGACGTCGTCGAAGCCGGTCGTCGCCGTCTGCGCCGTCCGCACCGGCAGCGGCAAGAGCCAGACCACCCGGCACATCGCCGCGCTGCTCCGCGAGAGCGGCAAGCGTGTCGCCGTCCTCCGGCACCCCATGCCCTACGGAGACCTGACGAAGCAGGTCGCCCAGCGCTTCGAGCGCTACGAGGACCTCGAGGCGGCCGACGCGACGATCGAGGAGCGCGAGGAGTACGAGCCGCACATCGCCGAGGGCAACCTGGTCTTTGCCGGCATCGACTACGCGAAGATCCTCGATCAGGCGGAGAAGGAGGCCGACGTCATCCTCTGGGACGGAGGCAACAACGACACGCCGTTCATCAAGCCGAACGTCCACGTCGTCGTCGTCGACCCGCACCGGCCGGGCCACGAGCTGCGCTACCACCCCGGCGAGACGAACCTCCGCATGGCGCACGTCTGCGTCGTCAACAAGGTCGACAGCGCGCGAGCCCGAGGGCATCGACGCGGTCCTCGCGTCGATCCGCACGCACAACCCCAAGGCTCGGGTCGTGCTCGCCGCCTCGCCGATCGTCGTCGAGGGCGACGCCACGCAGATCGCCGGCAAGCGCGTGCTCGCCATCGAGGACGGGCCGACCCTGACCCACGGCGAGATGACCTACGGCGCGGCCGTCCTCGCGGCCAAGGCGAACGGAGCCGCGGAGCTCGTCGACCCGCGACCGTACGCGGTCGGCTCGATCCAGGCGATCTTCGACGAGTACCCGCACGTCGGCGCGCTCCTGCCCGCGATGGGCTACGGGAAGAAGCAGCGCGAGGATCTTTGCGAGACGATCAAGAAGGCCGACCCGGAGCTCGTGCTGATCGGAACCCCGATCGACCTCCGCCGGCTGATCGACTTCGACCGGCCCGCGCTGCGGGTCACCTATCGCCTGCAGGAGGTCGGAGAGCCGACGCTCGCCGACGTGCTCGCCGAGCACGGCCTCATCGAGCCCGAGCCGGCCGCAGTCGCGACCGGTTAGCGTGACCCTCGTCATCGCGCTCGGCGGCAACGCACTCGTGCGGGCCGGCGAAAGGGGCACCGCTGCCGAGCAGCTCGCCGCGCTCCGGGACACCTTCGCGGCGCTGGGGCCGCTCGTGCGCGAGGGCGACGTCGTGGTCACGCACGGGAACGGCCCCCAGGTCGGAAACGAGCTGCTCCGGCAGGAACGCGCCGCCGACGAGGTGCCGCCGCTGCCGCTCTGGCTCGCCGTCGCCCAGACGCAGGCCGAGATCGGCGCCCTGATCGAGAGCGAGCTCGCACCCGCCGCGGGCCGACCCGTCGCCTGCCTGCTCACCCACGTCCTGGTCGATGCGGGTGACGAGGCCTTCGAGCGGCCGACGAAGCCGATCGGCCCCTTCTACAGCGGCGACCAGGCGGAGACTCTGGAGCGGGAGCGCGGCTGGCAGCTCGTGGAGGACGCGGGCCGCGGGTTCCGGCGCGTCGTCCCCTCCCCCACTCCGCTCGAGATCGTCGAGCTCGACTCGATTCGCGCCCTCGTCGCCGGCGGCGCGATCGCCGTCGCCTGTGGCGGCGGTGGGATTCCGGTCACCAGCCGGGAGGGGAAGCTCAAAGGCATCGACGCAGTCATCGACAAGGATCGAGCGTCTGCGCTCCTCGCCAAGGCAGCTCGGCGCGACGCGGCTGCTGATCCTCACGGAGGTGCCGGCGGTGTACCGCGCGTTCGGAACGGATAGCCCCGAAGAGCTGCGTGAGCTGACCGCCGACGAGGCGGAGGGGCTCCTGCCCGAGCTTCCGCCCGGCTCGATGAGGCCGAAGGTCGAGGCCGCGATCGACCTCGCGCGCGCCGGCGGCGAGACGCTGATCACATCGCAAGGCGCTCTTTCGGCGGCCCTCGAGGGCCGCGCGGGCACGCGCATCACCGCCTAGTCGCCTCCGAACCGATTCCCGCCGCTGGGCGAACCAGGGCCGTAACCCAACGGGGTCAGTCAGGAGAAGGGATGGCTATGCAGGGAGTGGGAATCGACAGGAGAAGGGCCGTAGCGCTAACGCTGGCGGTGGTCGGCCTCGTGCTGGCGGTCATCGCGGCGCGCGGGACCGGTCCCGAGTCGGCGTTTGCCGCAAGTCACCGCGAGGCGCCGCTCATTGCGCTGGACGGCCCGGCGGACATCAGCGACTTCTTCATGTTCCGGAGCTACGAGCCGGGCAAGCAGGACAAAGTCGTGCTCGTCGCAAACGTCAACCCGGGCGCGGAGCCGAGCTCCGGCCCCAACTACTACAACTTCGACCCGAGCGTCACCTACGCGTTCCACGTCGACAACGACCGGGACGGGCGGGCGGACGACGTCAGCTTCGAGTTCAAGTTCCGCACCGAGATCCGCGGGACGGTCGACGACGCCGATCTGTTCCTTTCGTACCTCGGCGGCGCGGGGCCGTTCGCACCGATCACGGCCCTCGACGGGCCAGGCTCGGAGGGCCTCGGCCTGCGGCAGCGCTACGACGTGACGATGATCAGAGGGAACCACCGCACGCGGATCGCACGTGGTCTGATCGCAGTGCCGTCGAACGTCGGGCCGAGGACGATGCCCAACTACGACGCGCTCGCGGCGCAGGGCATCCACGAGCCGACGCCCGGCGTGAAGGTCTTCGCCGGACAGCGGCAGGACCCGTTCTACATCGACCTCGGCGGCGTGTTCGACACGTTCAACTTCCGCCGGCCGGTCCCGGCTCTGACGGCCGCGGAGGACGCGAACGACAACGTGAACCCGTTCGGCGTCGACATGCTCTCCGGGTTCAACGTCTCGACGATCGCGCTCGAGGTGCCCGCGATGATGATCACGGGCGGCTCGTCCACGATCGGCGCCTATGCGAGCACCGGTCGCCCGCGGGCGCAGGTCGCAGACCGGCTCGGCCTCAAGGGTCGAGGTCACGGTGACCAGGTCACACAGATCCAGCGCCTCGCCAACCCGCTGATCAACGAGACGATCATCGGCACCGAGGACAAGGACGAATGGAACACGCGGGAGCCCGAGCAGGAGCAGCGGTTCCGCGACTACTACCTCAACCCACGGCTCGCACTGTCGCTCCAGCTCGTCTTCGGAGTGCCGGCGGCGACCACCGACCGTCAGGATCTCGTCAACCTCCTGCTCAAGTACCAGCCGAGCAACACGCGGTTGTCGGAGCTCCTGCGCCTGAACCTGGGCGTGGCGCCGACCCCCCTCGCGGCGCAGCGGCGGATGACCGTGCTCGCCGACACGCCGGACCTCGCCGGCTGGCCCAACGGCCGGCGGCCGAAGGACGACGTGACCGACATCGCCGTGCGCGTCGTCGGCGGCCCGAACTACGTCGGGGCGCGCATCGGAGACGGCGTCAACACGGACGACCAGGCCCTCTCGTCGAGCTTCCCGTTCCTCGGGACGCCCGCCGACGGGCGCAACAGGCAACACGACAACCCGTAGCGAGATGCGCAAGCGACTCGCAATCGCAGGGATGGTGGCGGCGCTGGCCGCCACCATCTCTCTCACCGGCAGCGCCCTCCGCGACCCTGCGGAGAGCGCGGAGGCAAGCTCGTCCCCCGGCGGCACCGCGGCGATCGTCGCGGCGCTCGAGCGGCGCGACGCAAAGGACGCGCGCGCCTACCTCGAGCTAGGGCTCGCGTACCAGCAGCTCACGCGTGAGACCGGAGACGCCGCCTACTACCCCCGCTCGGAGCGGGCTCTACGGCGGGCGCTGGCGCTCGAGCCTCGTAATGCGACGACGCTGGGTGCGCTCGGCTCACTCGCTCTCGCCCGCCACGACTTCCGTGGTGGGCTCGCGTATGGCCGGCGCGCGGCCAGGATCGCGCCGTACTCCGCGCTGCACTACGGAGTCATCGGCGACGCCATGATCGAGCTCGGCCGTTACGAAGGCGCATTCGCTGCTTTCGACCGCATGGTGGAACTTCGCCCGAGCTCCTCTGCGTACGCACGAGTCTCGTACGCACGGGAGCTGCTCGGCAGGCCGCAGGACGCCGAAGAGGCGATGCGTCTCGCGCTCGAGTCGGCAGCCGGGCACCAGGAGCGCTCGGCCTGGGTGCTCTCGCACCTCGGGAAGCTCGCCCTCGTCGCAGGGCAAGACCGCGGTAGCGGCGCGGCGCTTCCGCGCAGCGCTCGCGGTCTCACCGGGATACGGGTCGGCCCTCGAAGGGCTCGGACATGTCGCGGCGGCCCACGGGCGCGTCGCGCAGGCCATCACGCTGATGAAGCGTGCCGGCGAGTCGGCGTCCGCTGCGGAGGCGCTCGGCGATCTCTATCGACTCTCGGGACGAGAGGCCCTCGCCCAGGACGCCTACCGCGAGGCGTTCGAGTCCCTCCGGTACGAGACGAAATACGGCGTCCACATGAGCCTCGACCTGGCCACCCTCCAGGTCGACCGTGGGATTCGCCTCGGCGAAGCCCTCGCTCTCGCTCGACGCGGGTACCGAGACCGGCCGAGCGTCGTCGGCGACGACGCCCTCGGGTGGGCGCTCGTCCGAAACGGTCGGTGCCGGGAGGGACTGGCCTTCGCCCGGCGTGCGCTTCGACTCGGCACTCGGGACGCGAGCTGGGTGTTCCACCGGGCGATGGCGGAGCGCTGTGTCGGCAATCACGCCGAGGCCCGGAAGCTCTTCCGCCGTGCTCTCGACATCAATCCTCACTTTTCGATCCTCTGGAGCAGGGTTGCGAGGCAACACGCCGCGTGACCCTGCTCCGCCTAGCATTCGCGCCCAGGAGCCTCACTTGAGCCAGGAGCCACACGACCTAGTCGCCCCGTACGCGCTCGACGCGCTCGACGATCACGAGCGGGCCGCGTTCGAGCGCCATCTCGACGAGTGCGCCGACTGCCGAGCGGAGCTGGCGAATCTGCAGGAGGCCACGACTTGCACTTGCGTACGCGGAGAGCGCGGAGCCGCCGCCGGCATTGCGAGAGCGGATCCTGGAGGCGGCGCGGTCCGAGAACGGCAAGGTGGTTCAGTTCCCGCGGCGCCGCTGGCTCTTCCCGGCCACCGTCGCCGCTGCGGCGGCCGCCGCCGTGGTTGCGATCGGCGTCGGCCTCTGGGCGAACTCACTGTCTGGCGACCTCGACCGCGAGCGGAGCGCGAATGCCGGGTACGCCCGCGCGCTGCAGCTCCTGGGCGGCGGCGCAGAGGTAACCCAGCTCGCCGACGCCGAGGGCGGGCTCCTCGTGGCGCCTGACGGTGAGGCAGCCCTCGTCGTCTGCGGCCTGCAGCCCGCGCCCAAGGACAAGACGTACGAGGCCTGGGTGATCGAGGGCGAGACACCTCGCCCCGCCGGTCTCTTCCGCGGTGGAGGTGGGTGCCCGCCGGTCCTCCTCGAGCGAGCTGTGCCCAAGGGCGCGCAGGTCGCGGTCACCCTCGAGCCCAAGGGGAGGCGTCGACCAGCCCACCGGCCCGCTGCTGGTGCGCTCGGAGGCGGTGTGAGTCGTGTGCACTGCCGAGTTCGCAGTCGCCGTGGGAGCCGGGAGAAGAGCCAGGACACGTGAGCACGTGACCGCCGCCGCACAACTCTCCGACGAGGCCCTGCTCGCGCGCCGTCGCGCGTTCCGACGAGGCGGCGCTCGCCGAGCTCTACGACCGGTTCGGCCGCATGGCGTACGGCCTGGCGCTGCGGGTGCTCCGAGACTCGGCCCTGGCCGAAGACGCGGTTCAGGACGCCTTCCTCAACGTCTGGCGCTCGGCCGAGAGCTTCCAGGCCGACCGCGCGAAGGCGAGCACATGGGTGCTGACCTTCGTTCACCGCCGAGCCGTCGATCTCGTCCGCCGCGAGGAGCGTCGGCGCACGGAGCCCGAGGAGGCGGCGCCGGTGCCGTCCGGCCCTGGAGCGGACGAAGATGCCGAGCGGCGCTCGAAGCGCGAGGTCGTCCAGGATGCGCTGCGACGACTCCCGCCCGAGCAGCGCGAGGCGATCGAGCTCGCGTACTACGGCGGCTACACGCAGTCCGAGCTCGCCGAACGGCTGGGCGAGCCGCTCGGCACGATCAAGAGCCGGATGTTCACGGGCCTGCAGCGGCTGCGAGCCCTGCTCGACGAAGCGGGGTTCGAAGCCGCCGCTCCATAAGCTAGGCCGCTCAGGTCGATCCCGCTAGCATGCGCCCTCGCGCGATGACCGAGGTTCCGCAACACCTGAAGGGCCGCGACTTCACGCGCATCGGCAGCTGGAGCTCCGACGAGCTGAAGACGGTGCTCGACGTCGCCGACACGCTCAAGGAAGCGCAGCAGGCCCGCGAGCCGCACGAGCTCCTCCCCGGCCGCACGCTGGGGATGATCTTCCAGAAGCCCTCCACACGGACTCGCGTCTCGTTCGAGGTCGGAATCAGCCAGCTCGGCGGCCACGGCCTCTACCTCGCGGCCAACGACCTCCAGCTGGGCCGGGGCGAGACGATCCGCGACACCGGCACCGTCCTGTCTCGCTACCTCGACGCGATCATGATCCGCACCTTCGAGCAGGACGACGTCGAGCAGCTGGCGGAGGCCGCCGACATCCCCGTGATCAACGGGCTCACGGATTACGCGCATCCCGTGCCAGGCGCTCGCCGACCTGATGACGATTCGCGAGAAGCTGGGTCGCCTTTCCGGGACCCGCCTGGCCTATCTCGGCGACGGCAACAACGTGTGCGTCTCGCTGATGGTCGGGGCGGCCCGCTTCGGGATGCGCTTCGTCGCGGCGACGCCGCCGGGCTACGAGCCCGACGGCACCGCCGTCACCGCCGCTCGCCGCGCAGCCGTGCAGATGGGCGGCACCGTGGAGCTCGTCTCCGACCCGCAGGAGGCTGCGCGCGACGCCGACGCTGTCTACACGGATGTCTGGACGAGCATGGGCCAGGAGGACGAAGCGGAGAAGCGGCGGAGCGACCTCGCCGACTACCGCATCGACAGCGACCTCCTGCAACTCGCCGCGGACGACGCCATCGTCCTGCACTGCCTGCCGGCGCACTACGGCGAGGAGATCACGGAGGACGTGCTCTACGGACCGCAGTCGGCCGTGTGGGACCAGGCGGAGAACCGGCTGCACGCACAGAAGGCGCTGATGGCGCTCACAATTGTTAGTGCTTCCGCTCAAGGACAACGTCCCGACGCGGAAGTTCCCGCTCGTCACGCTGCTCCTCGTCGCGGTCAACGTCGCCGTCTGGCTCTTCTACCAGCTCCCCGACCTCGAAGGCTCGACACTCGAGCTTGCCTACCAACCATGCGAGGTGACGGACACCTGCCCGCCGGGGACGGCGACGGGCGAGAACTGGCCGGTCACCGCCGTCACCTCGATGTTCATGCACGGGAGCTGGCTGCACCTGATCGGGAACATGCTCTTCCTCTGGATCTTCGGCAACAACGTCGAGGACGCGATGGGCAAGATCCGCTACCTGCTCTTCTACTTCGCAGCAGGGTTCACGGCGACCGCGCTGCAGACGATCGTCACGCTCTCGACCTCGTCGGGCGTCGACACCGCGATCCCGAACCTCGGCGCCAGCGGGGCCGTGTCGGGCGTGCTCGGCGCCTATCTGGTGCTCCTGCCGACAGCGCGAGTGCTGACGATCGTCATCTTCTTCCTGATCGAGGTGCCGGCCTTCCTCTTCCTGGGGTTCTGGTTCCTGTTCCAGCTCTGGTCCGGGCGGGCTCTCGCTGACTGAGCCTGAGGCCGGAGGCGGCGTGGCCTTCTTCGCGCACATCGGCGGATTCGCCTTCGGCCTGTTGACGGTCCATCTGTTCGCCGGCGGAGGGCGGCCGCTCCGGCCCAGGTACTGATGGCTGTCGATTTCGAGGAAGAGGTGCGGGCGGCGCTCGACTCGGTTCCTCCTGAGCTCGCGCGCGGCCTCGAGAACGTCGCCGTGGTGGTCGAGGATGAGCACCCTGGCGACCTGGGGTTGTTCGGCACGTTCCACGGAGTCCCGCGCACCGAGCGATCGTCCTTCGGGCCGAACCCGCCGGCGACGATCACCATCTACCGCCTGCCGCTGGAAGAGTCGTTCCCCGATCCCGAGGAGCTCCGGCGGCAGATCCGCATCACGGTGCTGCACGAGCTCGCGCACTACTTCGGGATCGACGAGACCCGCATCGGCGAGCTCGGGTACGAGTAGTGGTCACGTTCCTCAACGTGGTCGCGATCGTGGCCGGCGTCGTTGGCGCGGGCGTCCTGCTCCTCTTCTTCTTCGGTCGTTGGAACTAGTCGCCCCGCGCCTGCCGGCGGAATGGGAGCCGCACGAGCGGTGCTTCGTGGCCTGGCCCGGGCACGAGACCTACCCGGCCGAGCTCGTGCCGTACGCGAAGCCGGGCTGGATCGCGGCGATCAGGGCGATCGCGCGAGTTCGAGCCGGTCGTCGTGGTCGCGCGTGCCCGGCTTCGGCGCCGAGGCCGAGACGGAGCTCGGCGCTCGTGGTCGACGTCATCGAGCTGCCGCTCGACGAGATCTGGCTTCGCGACTACGGGCCGCTGTTGGTCGAATCCGAGGGCGGCTTGGCCGCGGTCGACTTCGGCTTCGACGTGTGGGGCGCTCGGAAGCGGCCCTACGACCAGGAGAACGCGCTCGGCAAGCATCTCGCCGAATGGCTCGACGTTCCGCGCCACCTGGCCCCGCTGGTGCTGGAAGGAGGGGCGATCACGACGGACGGCCGCGGCACGCTGATCGCGGTCGAGAGCTCGATCGTCAACGAGCGACGCAATCCCGGGGTCGGTCGGGACGAAGTCGAGGCGATCTTGCAGCGCTTCCTGGGCATCGACCACGTGATCTGGGTCCCGCACGGCCTCGTCGAGGACGCGGCCGAAGGACGGTCACGTCGACAACGTCGCCCGCTTCGTCGGCCCGGGCCGGATCGTCTGCCACACCGTTCGCGACCAGGCCGACCCGAACTACGCTGGGCTGGCGGCCAATCGGGCCGTCCTCGACATGACTGGGCTGGAGATCGTGGAGCTCGAGGCCCGCCCCTTCGAGACCAACTTCTACCTCGGGAACGGCTGCGTGATCGTTCCGGTGGCGAGTCGACGCTCGACCGCTGTCGAAGCGCTACGCGAGGTGTTTCCCGATCGCGAAGTAATCGGGATCTCGGGCGAGAACCTGGCCCATTGCCGGGGCGGCATCCACTGCATCACAATGGAGCAGCCCCGGCCCGCGGGCTAAGGCGTTACTACTTCCAGCCCTCGCCTGGACGTTCTCGTTTGAGGCCGCCCTTGACGTCCTCGCCTTCGTCCTGCGAGACGTCGAGGTCCTTGACGGTCTCTTCGCGCTCGGCGTCCTTCTGCTCGTCGCTGCTCTCCTCGTGGTGAGTCATGCGTTCCTCCTTCCTGGAATGTCCTCTACCGCCTCGACGTTTACATAGACGTGAGAACAATCCAAGACATAAAGCTCGAAATCGAGCGCGCCACCGAGCGGCGTGGCGAGCTGTACCACGCACTTGCGAAAGGCCATGACGTCGTGCTCGCGGCCGAGCTCAAGGAGCTCGAAGCCCAGATCGCGACCCTCTGGATCGAGCATCGCGAGGCGCGGGTGCGGCAGCGCTTCGGCGATCGCGACCGCATCATCAAGCGCGCTCGGCTCGAAGAGCGGCTCGAGCGGGCGGCTTAGGCCGACCCGCTCCCCCGCTACCCTTAGGCGTAACGGGGCGTTAGCTCAGCTGGGAGAGCGCCGCCTTTGCAAGGCGGAGGTCACCGGTTCGATCCCGGTACGCTCCACTCGTTCAGGGGAATACCCGGCGGCCCGGAAGCGTTCTTATTTGTAGGACGGCGCGAGTCGGTTCTCGACGTACGCGCCCCGCCGCAAGAGAAGGAGAGTTCGATGAAGACCATTCACCCTGAGCTCAGGCTCACAGCTGTCCGCTGCACGTCGTGCGGCAACACCTTCACCACTCGCTCCACCCGAAGCGAGCTGGTCGTCGACACCTGCCAGAACTGCCATCCCGCCTACACAGGCGTCGAGCGCGCCGTCGCGAGCGGTCAGCCGCATCGAGCGCTTCGAGCAGCGCCGGCAGCTTGCAGGAAGAAAGTGAGGAGCAACTTGACCACGATCATCGAAGAGCCCATCCAGGCCTTCCTCGCCGACGCGGAGGAGCGCGGCTCTCTCGAGGAGAGCGCGCTCGAGACGTTCGCGGCCGAGCACGATCTCGACGAGGAGGAGCTCGTCGCGCTGCGCGCCGAGCTCGAGGCGCGTGAGATCGACGTCCTCGCGCCCGTTCGCGCCGAGGCGCGCCAGGATCCGTCTCGACGGACGCACTGACCCTGTTCATGAACAGGGCCGGTCGCTATCCGCTGCTCACCGCGGCCGAAGAGGTCGCGCTGGCGAAGCAATCGAGCGCGGAGACGCTGCGGCCAAGGAGCGGATGATCAACTCCAACCTGCGGCTCGTGATCTCGATCGCGAAGCGCTACCAGGGACACGACGTCCCGCTGCTCGACCTGGTCCAGGACGGGGTCATCGGGCTGAACCGCGCGGTCGAGAAGTTCGACTGGCGCGCGGGTTCAAGTTCTCGACGTACGCCACCTGGTGGATCCGACAGGCCTGCCAGCGCGCGATCGCGGGTCAGTCGAGGACGATCCGCGTGCCGTCGCACGTCGAGGAGCGCCGCGTGAAGCTGGCGCGGGCGCGGAGGCAGCTCGAGACCCGTCTGGGCCGCGAGCCCACCGCGAGGAGCTGGCCGAGGCGACCGGCCTCTCGAAGGCTCATGTCGACGAGGCCCTCGATGTGGCCGAGGCGCGCGTGTCGCTGAACCAGACCGTCGGCGCCGACGACGAAGGCGAGCTCGGAGACCTCTTCAGCGATCCGAGCGCCGATGATCCCGCCGAGCGGGCATTCGAGTCTCTCGAGCGCCTGGGCATTCGAAACTCGGTGGCGAGCCTGCCGGAGCGCGAGCGCCGCGTGATCGAGCTCCGCTTCGGCCTCGACGGGGATCCACAGCCAATCGAGTCGATCGGCAAGGAGCTCGGCATCTCACGCGAGCGTGTGCGCCAGCTCGAGGCCGATGCGCTCGCCCAGCTCGCCGAGGAGCTGGGCGACGCCGCCGACCTCCCGCTGGCCGCCTAGCGGAATCACTGGTCCCTTCCCGTTTACGTCCCGAGGATGGGACTGAGCGAGATATTCTTCGTATCGTTGCTCACAATATTGGGGACTCACTCGCCTACATCACGTCTCCTCCGTTGCCGCGCTTGCACTTATCTGTTGCCGTCGTCCCGGCATGCTCGGAGGAAAGCGACGGTCTCGGGGCCAGGAAAGCTGTCGTTTGCCGCGCCGAGGACGTTCCCGAATCGGGCAGGAGTGATCGCTCGTTGCAGGACTTGGACAGTGACGGCAATCTCGACCTTGTCACCGACGGAGGGCCGCCGTCGGGCCTGGGTTCGAGTCGGCAGCTTCGTCTCTCGGCTTCAGCTTGGAGACGAAACCGGGTCATTCGAGGCACCGAAGCCGTATCTCAGCGGGCTGGGTCTTCCCTCGGACCTCACCCTCGGCTATTTCAATCGTGACGGAGCGCCGGATCTAGCAGTCGCGAACGATCTTCTTGGCAACTGGGAGGAGACTGCAACGTTGCCGTGCTCCTCGGAGAAGGAGATGGGACTTTCGCTCGGCCGGTGGAGTATCCCTCCGACCCCGGAACTTGGCGGGTCGCCGTAGGGGACGTCGATCGAGATGAACGGGAGGACCTCGTCGCCGCCGACAGCAGTTCGACACGAGTCTCGGTCCTGCTCGGGCGAGGCGACGGAACGTTTCGTCCTCGCGTCCTTTACCCGATTGGGGCTGGAGCCGTGTCGCTCGTCGTCTCGGATTTGAGCGGCGACGATAATCCAGACATCGCCGCGGCCCTCGCAAACGGAGACGACGCAGAGGTTGCAGTGCTGCTCGGAGGCCGCGATGGACGGTTCGGCGCTCCGCTGAGATACCCGATCGGCAACGACCCGGAATCGATTGCAACGGGCGATTTCAATGGCGACGGCAGAAACGATCTCGTGACCGCGAACATCAATTCGAGGCCTGTCGGCGTCTCTGTTCTTCTTGGCGTCGGACGTGGGCGGTTCACGCACGCCATGAACTTCCCGTCGCGCTTTGCGCCCTACGACCTCGTCGTCCGCGATCTGAACGCCGACGACAAGCTGGACATCGCGACTGCGAATCCCGGTGCAGGGAGCGTGGGCATTCTCGCCGGGAAAGGCAATGGGCTTATTTCGAGCACCCGTAACCTTCCGCGCCGGTGGGGAAGCGTCCAGACTCGCTGTCGGTGATCTGAACGGTGACGCGAGCCCAGACTTCGTCACGAGTAAACAGTGGGACCATTTCAGTGCTGTTGAACAGGAGCCGGTAGGGTCGAGCGAAGCGGCAGTTGGAGGCGCCGAGCTCCCGCTGGCCGCCTAACTCAACGACGGACTGCGTCAGGGGCGAGCACCTCGGCTGCGGCCTCGAGGTTGACTCGCCCGGCGCCGTTCGTCTCGATCCACCCCGACACGCCGTTCGGCAGCCAGCCGGGCAGGCCGGTCTCGACGACCACCGCCCCGGGCGCTCCCCGAACGCCCTTGCGGCTCGTTGCTGCCACTCGTGTCGAGCGGCATCGCGAACGACCAGGACGAGCTGCCGGTCGTCGGGGGGACGAAGTGCTCCGAGAACCCGTCCAGCACGATCACGTCCGTATCGGGCACCCGCCGGCTGAGGGCTGGGCCGAGACCATGGCCGCCCGGGCCGGCAGCGATCGACGGCTCAGGCTGCAGCTCGACGACCAGGGGCGGCGAATCTGACCGCGACTTCGCCTTCGACGCGAATCGCGCGGCGCGCGGCCGCGACCCCGAGCGCCCGGTCCGGCGTGACCTGGTCCGGCGCCCGGCTGAGCGGCACCGCCGATCCGGTCGGCCGCCTCCGCGACCCGATCCGCGCCTATGCGACCCGAGAGCACCGCCTCGACCATCGCCTGGTGAACGCTCTGGACCACGTCTCCGCCCTGCACCCGACCCAGGCAGAGCGCGTCGACGCCTGCCTCGAGCGCTCTCAGTGCTCCCTCCACGAGGCCCGCTGTCCCTGAGATTGCGCGCATCTCGAGCGCGTCGCTGAGCACCAGACCGTTGAAGCCGAGCTCCTCGGGCAGAACGCCCGAGACGACCCGCGGGCTGAGCGTGGCCGGGACGTCGTCGAGCTCGGGAACGAGGAGATGCCCGGTCATGATGCAATCCACCCCCGCCTCGACCGCCGCCCGGAAGGGAAGCAGCGCCTCTCGGAGATCCCCCGCGGCGGTCGGAAGCTCGAGATGCGAGTCGACGGCCGTGTCGCCGTGGCCGGGGAAGTGCTTTGCGCACGCGGCGACGCCGGCGCCCTGCGTGCCTGCGACGAATGCGGCGACGTGCCGCGCGACGAGTTCCGCGTCCGAACCGAAAGAGCGAACGCCGATGACAGGGTTCCGCGGATTCGAGTTGACGTCCGCGACCGGTGCGAGGTTCATCGTCACGCCGATCCCCGTCAGCTCGGCGGCAATCGCAGCCGCCACGCCCTCGGTCAGCTCTGTGTCGTCGACGACGCCCAGCGCGAGGTTGCCCGGGTACGAGCTCCCGCTCGCAGCCTCCAGGCGTGTGACATCGCCGCCCTCCTCGTCGATCGCGACGACGAGCTCCTCACGCTCGGCCCGCAACGCAGCGGTGAGCGCAGCGGCCTGCGACCGGTCGGCGACGTTGTCTGCGAACAGCACGATCCCGCCGAGGCCTCGGCCGAGCCAGGCTCGAGCCCAGTCCGGGACCTCCGCCCCGGGGAAGCTCGCAAAGATGCAGGCCGCCGCTTGGCGCTCGAGCTCGGCTGTCACCCGCGGACGGCGCCGGCCGTGAGGCCGAAGGCGATCCGCCGGTGCACCGCGACAAAGAACACGACGACCGGGATCGCGGTCAACGTCGCCCCCGCCATCAGCGGGCCCCACTGGGTCCCGCGCAGGCTCGTGAACTGCGCGAGCCAGACCGTCAAGGTCTGGTTTTCGGGGCTGCTGAGCACGATGTACGCGATGATGAACTCGTTCCACACCTGGATGAAGGCGAAGATCGAGGTCGCCACGAGCCCGGGCGCGACGAGCGGCAGCAGGATGCGGAAGAAGGCGCCGAAGCGAGTCGACCCGTCGACCATCGCCGCCTCCTCGAGGTCGTGCGGAACGCCGATGATGAAGCCTCGTAGCGTCCAGACGCAAAACGGCAGGACGAACGTCAGGTAGGTCACGATCACGCCCGATCAGCTTGTCGACCTGCCCGGCCCGGCTGAGCAAGATGTAGAGCGGGATGATGAGCGCGTTCAGGGGCACCATCTGCACCCCGATGATCAGGATGATGAACGCGCGCCGCCCGTAGAAACGGAACTTCGCGAGCGCAAGAGCAGCCAGGAAGGCGAGCACGATCGAGAGCGACGTCACGGCGACGACGACGAGCAAGCTGTTCCTCGCCACCCGCCAGAAGTAGGGCCGGCCCATGACGTCGGTGAAATTCGCGAGGGTCGCCGACGAGGGGAAGACCGTCGGCGAGAAGGTGAGGATCTCGGAGCTCGGCTTGAACGCGGTCGAGACCATCCAGTAGACGGGAAAGACCATCACCGCAAAGACGAGCAGCGCGAGCAGGTTGATCCCGACCCGGCTGGCAAGCCGCCTTCCGCCGAAGCGCCTGACGGCAACCCGGCTGCGGGTGACGGTCGGCGCCACAGGCACCGGAGCGACGGGCGTCTGCGTGCTCACCGCACCTCTCCGATCCGGATCATCTGGCGGATGTAGACGAACGTGACCGAGAACATGATCGCGACCATGACGAGCGCGACGGCCGCGCCGTAGCCGTACTCGCTGAGGCGGAACGACTCCACGAAGGCATAGATGCTCATCAGGTAGTAGTCGCTCGAGGGGTTGTTGCCGCGCATGATCCAGACCTGGTTGAAGACCTGGAAGTCCCAGATGATCGAGAGGCTCGTCAGGATGACGAAGATCGGCTTCAGGAGCGGCAGCGTGATGTCGCGGAAGACGCGCGCGCCGTTCGCTCCGTCGATCGAGGCCGCCTCGACGAGCTCCTTCGGCACCTGGGTCAGCCCCGCGAAAACCGTGATCGCCACGAAGGGGATCGCGCCCCAGACGACGACGGCCATGATGATCGCGAGGCCCGTCGTCGGGTTCTCGAACCAGTCGTGGTGGATGTAGTCACCGACGCCGAGCTCCGTCAGCGCCCAGTTGAAGATGCCGAACTCGAAGTCGAACATCCACACCCAGATGTTCACGGCGACCACGACGGGCATCGCCCAGACGAGCACGAGCCCGGTCGTCAGGAAGAGGCGCATGAACGACCCGAGCTGCGCGAGCAGCAGCGCGATCAGAGTCCCGAGGATCATCGTCAGCGAGACGGCGCCGGCCGTGAACCCGATCGTCCGTACGAGCACGCGCCAGAACTCGTCGTCGTGGATGAGCCTCGAGAAGTTGTCGGTGCCGACCCACGTGCCCTCGTGCGCGATGAGCTCGGGCAGCCCGTAGCGCTGGAATGAGAGCTTGCCGAGAAAGTAGAGCGGATAGCCGAGCACGGCTGCGACCGTGATCGCGGCCGGCGCGGCCAGCAGGTAAGGCGACGCCGCCCCGAGCGATTCGCACCCGCCATGGACGGCGTCGCCGCGGAAGGGGAGGGGTGCCGGGGGCGCGACGCTCACGAGATAAAGAGTGTCGCGCCTCCCGGCACCCGGTGGCTAGTTCGCGTTCAGGATCGAGGTGATCTGCTGGCTTGCTTTCTTGGCTTCGCTCTGCACGCTGTAGCGGCCGCTGATGATGCGGACGAGCATCGTGCGGATGACACGGGAGTTCTCCACGTTCACCCAGTTCTTCGCAGTCGGGACGAACCAGCTCGACTGCGAGGCCCGCGCAAACGGAGCGAGCGCTGGGTTGCTGTTGTGGAGGCGCACCAGCGAGGTCGTGTTCGGGATCACCTTCCCCTGGGTCGCCAGCTGCGTCATCGAGCTCGTGCTCGTGAACGCCTTGATCCAGTCGACCGCGAGGCTCTTGCTGTTGCTCTGGACCGGGATCGCGAGGTCAGAGCCGCCGAGGAACGTCGGCATGAACTTGCCCTTCGTGTGGCTTGGCATCGGGTAGGCGCCGAGCTGGCTCTCCTTGAGCTTGGAGCCGTACTTCTTCGTCTCGAGCGCGAGGCCCCATTCCCAGCCGTTCCCGAGGATCGAGCCGACCTTGCCCTGTCCGAAGACGACGGCCTGGAACGGGTTGGCCTCGTCGGTGGTCTTGCTGGCCCGTGAGTGCCGGCGGGCGATCGACTTGACCTTCCTCAGCGCCTGCGAGCGCCTGCGGAGAGTCGAGCGTGCCGACCCAGCGGCCGTTCCTGAAGCGGGCGATTGCCCCGCCGTTGTCATACACGAAGGACATCGCGGCCAGCCAGTACTGACCCGGGAAGTACAGCGCCGAGAATCTCCGGTCGTTCCCGTACTTCTTCATCAGCTTGTTGTTCACGGCCTCGTATTCGGCGAGGCTCGTCGGGAGCTTGCGGATCCCGGCCGCACGGTAGAGGTCCTTGCGGTAGATGACGGCCCGAGCGCCCGCGTAGTACGGCACGCCGTACACCCGGTTGTTGTAGGTCGCCGAGTCGGCGAGCCCCTTCAGCCACGTGCGCGAGTTCGGGATGCTGCCCTTCTGCGCCGTGATGTCGTAGAACGCTTTCGCGTCCATGTACTTCGTCATCTCGGTGTTGCCCAGCTCGATGACGTCGGGCACGTTGTTGCCGGCGATCGTCGCGTCGAACTTGGTCAGATGCTGGTTCCAGGTCTGGTACTCGACCTTGACGTTCACACCCGGATGCGACTTCTCGAACGCCTGGTTCGCGGCGTTGACCACGCCCGGCCAGTTGTCTCGTGCGTCTTCCTGCAGCCAGACCGTGAGGGTCGTGGCCTGAGCCGACTTCGCCCTTGTGGACGCCGTCGTGGCCGCGCTGAGCGCGAGGCAGGTGCAGATCACGACGACTGCGATGAAACGGACTTTCATAGGAGCCTCCTCTCAGCGCCGGCGACACGCCAGACGCTTGTTCTCCACGTGTGCTGGCAGAGAATTGGTAAATACCACCACGCCACGGTGAGAGGCTTGCACACAGTACCGGTGGCTGTCAAGCCCCATGGCTTCGCCCCAGATGGTGAAGATCTCGCCACTCGCGGGCCGGTGAGTGGTACTGACCAAGCTCACCTGGCGAGCGTGACCTTGGTCAGGCCGTTCGGATGGTCAGGGTCCAGGCCCTTCGCCTGCGCCAGCGCCCACGCCAGAACCTGGCCCGGAACGACCGACAGGAGCGGAGCCAGCAGCGGCAACGCCGGCTTCGGAACCGGCACGTAGTAGTCGGCGTCCGCGATCGAGGCGGCCTCGGTTCCGCTGGCAAGCAGCGTTGCACCGGCCTTGTGGGCGCGAGCTGCGGCGTCGCGAACCGCCGGGAACAAGGGATCGTCCGCGGCGATCGCCCAGACAGGGAAGAGACCGTCGAGAGCCGCCACCGGGCCATGGGCGAAATCAGTGGCCGTCAACGGCGCCGCACCCACGCGGCACGTCTCGAGCAGCTTCAACGAGATCTCGCGAGCCGTCGCGAACTCGGGGCCGCGCCCGATCACGAACATGCGCCCGACGAAGGCAAGCGCGACCGCGACCTCCGAGAGTCGCCGCTCGAGGACGGGCAGAAGGTCGGCGAGCAGCTGCGTCACCTCGCGAACGCCGTCGGCGACGCGGTCGCCGGCCTCGGCGGAGTAGGCGGCCAGCAGGGCCAGCGCCGCGACTTGATTGGTGTAGGTCTTCGTCGCAGCGATTCCCAGCTCGGGCCCCGCCGCGAGGGGAAGGACCGCGTCAGCCGATTCAGCCAGCGGCGAGTCGCTCTCGTTCGTGAGCGCGATCGTGAAGGCGCCGCGAGCCCGGGCGCGCTCGACGTACTCGAGGACGTCCGGTGTCCGGCCCGACTGAGACAGCGCCACGACGCACGAGTCGCGGAGGTCGACCTCCGCTCCGTAGTAGACCGAGAGCGAGATCGAGTCCCGAAACGCGGTCCAGCCCGGGAGCAGGCCGAAGGCATACACCCCGTAGGAAGCCGCATTGTCCGAGGATCCGTGGCCGACCAGGCGCACGATGTTCACGCCGCGCTCGCGCGCCAGCCGTGCAACAGCGGCGTATTCACCGCAATGTTCGAGGAGCCGCGTCAACGCGGCGGGCTGCTCTCGAATCTCCCGCAGGAGCAGAGAGCCGGGCACGTTCGTGGGCTCCGGAACCGGCCTGGCCACCGGCACGCTTGTCTACGCCCCGCCGTCGCGGGGCATGAAGACCGGCGTGGAGCCGGTGCGCTCGCGCCTGTTCAGCTCCGAGACCAGGCGGTAGCGGTCGCCTCGATAGATCGAGCGGACGAACTCGACGATGTCTCCGGCCTCTGACCTGGTCGTCCGCTCGAAGAGGAAAGCCGGTGAATGCAGCGGGACATCCAGGGCATCCGACTCCTCCTCGTTCGTCACCGTGGGCTCGATCGTCTGCATGCCGCCCACGATGTTGATGCCGTACCGCTCGGCCAGGAGCTCGTAGAAGGAGCCGCGGTCGAGATCCTTGGGAGCCAGCCCCGGGACGACCGACTCTGGAACATGGAGCGTCTCGATCGCCATCGACTCGCCGTCGGCGAGCCGCAGGCGCTTCGCGACCATGATCGACTCCGAAGGCGAGACGTGCAGGCATCTGCCGAGGTACGCGCCCGCGGTCGTCGTCGTCAACGAGAGCGTCTTGCTGGCCGGAGTCATGCCGCGCCGGCGCATCTCCTCGCTGAACGAGGTCATCGTCAGCTCCTGGGCGATCTTCGGCTCGCGGACGAACGTCCCGCTGCCCCGCCTGCCGGACGAGAAAGCCCTCGCGGACGAGCTCGTCGAGCGCGGCCCGCACGGTCAAGCGCGAGACGCCGAGGTCGACGGTCAGCTGGCGCTCGGACGGAATTGCGCCGCCCACGCCTGCCTGTTCGATCAGTTCGATGACGCTGTCACGCGCCTGGCTCTGCTTCGTCATCCGCTGAGTCGTGGTCAACGAGATACCCCGCATAGGACTGTACCGGTCTGGCCGGAGGTGGTCAATACCACTTGGTTGTATCCCTCCCGGACCGGTACTACACTGGTCCCATGGACGGGCGTCCGGAGCCGGTCACCGAGGTTGCTGCCGAGGGACACGAAGATCTCGACCTACGGTCGACGCAGGAGCTCGTGGAGCTGATCAACGAGGAGGACGCGACGGTCCCGGCAGCCGTCCGCCACGCGGCCTCCAGCCTGGCCGCGGCGATCGATGAGATCGTCGAGCGGCTGGAGCGCGGAGGGCGCCTCGTCTACGTCGGCGCAGGCTCATCGGGGCGCCTCGCTCTGGTCGACGCGGCCGAGTGCGGCCCGACCTTCGGCGTGGCGCCGGGGCAGGTCATCGCCGTCATCGCCGGCGGCGCCGAAGCTGCTGCCGTCGCCCAGGAGGCGGCCGAGGACGACCACGGCGCCGGTAGCGCGGACCTGACGGCGGTCGACATCGGCCCCGATGACGCGGTGGTGGCCCTCTCGGCCAGCGGCGGGACCCCGTACGTCCTCGGAGCAGCCGGCGCGGCGCGGGCCGCCGGGGCTCTGACGGTCGGCGTCGTCTCCACACATGACAGCGAGCTCGCGCGACTGGTCGACCATGAAGTGGCGGCCGTGGTGGGGCCCGAGGTGATCGCGGGGTCGACGCGCATGAAGGCCGGGACCGCCCAGAAGCTGATCCTCAACACGATCTCGACGGTCTCGATGGTGCGCCTGGGCAAGACCTACGGCAATCTGATGGTCGACCTCGTCGCCAGCAACGCCAAGCTCCGCGCCCGTGCTCGACGCGCGGTCGCGCTCGCCACGAACGCCTCGGAGGGGGAGGTCGAGACGGCCCTCGAGGCGGCAGGCGGAGACGCAAAGGTCGCGATCGTCTCACTGCTTTCCGGCCTCGATCCCGAGGGTGCGCGCTCGAGGCTTCAGGAGGCGGGAGGCGTCGTCAGACGGAGCCTCGACGAGCGATGAGGCTCGGCGTCGAAGCCGCGATCGTCGAGGGCGTCCTCGTGCCCGGCGACCTGGCGTTCTCGGACGGCTACCTGGCCGAGGTTGCCCTGAACCGGCGAAATGGGCGCGGGATCGCCGTCCCCGGCTTCGTCGACCTTCACGTCAACGGCTTCGGTGGGGTCGACTTCGCGGCAGCGGATACCGAGGGCTACCGCCAGGCCGGCGACGCGCTCCTGGCGACAGGAGTGACTGCGTTCCAGCCCACCTTTATCACCGCTCCCGAGACCGACCTGGTCAACGCCCTACGCCGGTTGCCGTCCGAGCCGATCGGCCCGCGGATGCTCGGCGCCCATCTCGAGGGGCCCTTCCTCTCCCCAGAGCGTCTAGGAGCTCACCCGGAGACGGCGCGACGTGATCCCGATCGCGCTCTCCTCGAGCGACTGCTCGATGCCGGGCCTGTTGCCCAGATGACCCTCGCTCCCGAGCTCGCAGGCGCGCTCGAGCTCATCGACCTCCTGCACGAGCGCGGTGTCGTCGTCTCCGGCGGGCACTCGAACGCGACCGCTGCCGAAGCCGAGCGAGCATTCGACCACGGCGTCCGCACGGTCACCCACCTCTTCAACGCGATGCGGCCCTTCTCCCACCGCGACCCGGGGCTCGCCGGCGCGGCACTCGCCCGGGACGATGTCGTCGTGCAGGTGATTCTCGACGGCGAGCACCTTGCCGACGAGGTGGTCAAGATGATCTGGAACGCCGCAGCAGGGAGAGTCGCTCTCGTCACGGATGCGGTCGCCGCGACCGGCGTCGGCGACGGCCAGTACCGCCTCGGCGGCGTCGACGTCGAAGTGAAAGACGGCGTAGCCCGCCGTGCGAGCGACGGCGTGCTGGCCGGTAGCGTCACGACCATGCTCGAGGGGATCCGGCAGCTCCATGGGCTCGGCGCCCCGCTGGCCGAGGCCGTAGCGGCCGCGACCTCCGTCCCGGCCCGCGTCACCGGGCGCGGCGCCGGTGTCCTTCGCTCTGGTGCCGCGGCAGACGTCGTCATCCTCGACGACCAGCTGGAGATCCGGGCCGTCTTCGTCGGTGGGAAGGAGCTCGTCGCCGTTGGCTGAGATCGTCCTGGAGCGCGTCACGAAGGTCTACGGCGGAGGCGTCGTGGCCGTCGACGACATCTCCTTGCGAATCGAGGACGGAGAGTTCCTCGTCCTCGTCGGGCCGTCGGGTTGCGGCAAGTCGACGCTCCTGCGCCTGATCGCCGGTCTCGAAGAGGCGACCGGGGGCAGCGTCTGCATCGGCGACCGCGATGTCACCGACCGCGCCCCACGCGAACGAGACGTGGCCATGGTCTTCCAGAGCTACGCGCTGTACCCCCACATGACCGTGCGGCAGAACCTCGGCTACGGGCTCAAGGTGCGCCGGACGAAGAAGTCCGAGGCCGCGCGCCGGGTCGAAAGAGTGGCGGGCCTGCTCCGCCTCGACGACTTGCTCGATCGCCGCCCCGCCGAGCTCTCCGGCGGACAGCGCCAGCGCGTGGCGATGGGCCGCGCGATCGTCCGCGAGCCGCAGGCGTTCCTGATGGACGAGCCGCTCTCGAACCTCGACGCAAAGCTCCGGGTCAGCATGCGAGCGGAGCTCGTCAGCCTGCACGCGCGTCTCGGCGCGACCACCGTCTACGTCACGCACGACCAGATCGAGGCGATGACCCTCGGGCAGCGGGTGGCGGTCATGCGCGACGGAAAGATCCAGCAGGTCGACACGCCTCAGACGCTCTACCACTTCCCGGAGAACCTCTACGTCGCTGCCTTCATCGGCTCGCCCGCGATGAATCTCGTCGAGGCCGAAGTCGACGACGAGGCTGTTTCCTTCGGCGGCTACCGGATCCCACTCCCAGGGGCCCTGCGCGGATCGCTCCAGGAAGGTCGAGTCTTTCTGGGTGCGCGGCCCGAAGCGTTCGAGGATGCCGCGTTCGCAGAGTCGTCGCTGCCACAGATCGATGTCGACGTGACCGTCGTCGAGGAGCTCGGCTCGGACACCCATGTCATCTTCCCGGTCGACGCCCCCCGCGTGGAGACCGATGAGCTGCGCGATGCGGTGGTGGGCCAGGAAGCAATGCTGCTCGCCGAGGACCGTGCGGTGTTCAACGCGAGAGTCGACCCGCGAACCGACGCCTCGGGCGGCCGGCCACTACGGCTGGCAGTCGATCCCGAACGCTTCTACTTCTTCGATCCCGCCACCGGCGAGAACCTCCAGCGCACGCACGAGCCTCAGTCACCGGCGACGAAGAACAACCACTTGCCGTCGTCGCGGATCCCCACGCGCCAGCCCAGATAGTCGCCGGCGCGCTCGAAGGCGCGGATCTCCTGCTCGGTGTAGAGATTCGTCAGCCACCGCCTGTCCTCGGCGGTCCAGGTGGACGGGCTCTTGCCATAGGCGCTGGGCCAGACATACACGTCCCCTCGCTTCGCAGAGGGCCCACCGAGGATCACCGGCAGGTAGTCGCCCAGGATCGGGACCTCACCTTCCTCCTCGAGCCGGCGCCAGTAACCGGCCGGGTCGCCGCTCTCGCCAAAGGAGTAGGAGAAGGTCTTGCGATCCAGCAGCGTTTCCAGGCGGTTGTAGTCCAAGGCGTGGGCGGCGGCAACGATCGCGTCCTTTTTCTTCGCGACCGCAGGAGGTAGCTCCTCGGGGGTGGACGAGGAGCTGGACGTTGGATCCGGGCCGTACGCGGCGAAGCTGCTCGACCTCACCGGGCGCTGGTGTCGCGAGCGCACACCCCAGCGACGACCCTGGCTGATCGGGCACGCACCTGCGCGAAGGCCGCCACGGTCGGACCGGGCACGACGCGACGCTGCTGATGGTGGCCGGCACGCCCGCCTTCGGCTTCGGCGCCGGGGAGGTGTGGGCGACCCACGTCGCCTGGAGCGGCGACCACGCGGCGTACGCCGAACGCACCCCGGAGGGCGAGTGCCTGCTGGGTGGCGGTGAGCTGCTCGGTCCCGGCGAGGTCGAGCTGCGGCGGGGGAGACCTACACCAGTCCCTGGCTGGTCGGCTCGCACAGTCGCCACCGGGCTCGACGACGCCAGCGACCGGCATCCACGGCTGGGTGCGCAGGCGGGTTCCGCTCGCCGAGCGCCCGGTGCTCTCAACACCTGGGAGGCCGTGTACTTCGACCACGACCTGGGTGCGACTGACGGACCTCGTCGATGCGGCCGCCGCGGTCGGCGTCGAGCGGTTCGTCCTCGACGACGGCTGGTTCCACGGCCGGCGCTCCGACCGGGCCGGCCTCGGCGACTGGACCGTCGACGCCAGCATGGCCCCAGGGTCTGCATCCGCTCGATCGACAGCGTCCAGCGGCTCGGGCATGGACTTCGGGCTCTGGGTGGAGCCCGAGATGGTCAACGAGGACTCCGACCTCGCCCGTGACCACCCCGACTGGGTCCTGCGTGGCCGGCGGTGCTGCCGCCGGCCTGGCGCCATCAGCAGGTGCTCGACCTCCAGCACCCGGACGCCTACGCGCACGTGCGAGATTCGCTGATGGCCATCCTCGACGAGTACCGGTGGCGTTCCTGAAGTGGGACCACAACCGCGACCTCATCGACGTCGCCCACGGCGGCCGCCCGGCCGTGCACGGCCAGACGCTGGCGTTCTACCGGCTGCTGGAGGAGCTGCGGGCCGCCCATCCGGGCCTGGAGATCGAGTCGTGTGCAAGTGGCGGCGGCCGCATCGACCTGGAGGTGCTCACCCGCACCGACCGGGTCTGGCCGAGCGACACCATCGACTCCGTCGAGCGCCAGCGGATCCAGCGCTGGACGTCGCTGCTGGTGCCGCCGGAGCGGATGGGCGCGCACGTCGGGGGCCCGGTCGCCCACACGACCGGTCGCATGCGTCGCTCGGCTTCCGGGCCGCGACCGCACTGCTCGGCCACTTCGGCATGGAGTGGGACGTCCGCACGCCTGGCTGCCGCCGAGCGCGAGGAGCTGGCGGCCTGGGTCGCGCTGCACAAGCGGGTCCGACCGGTGCTGGCCACGGGCCGGCTGGTGCACGGCGACGACCACGACCCGGCGGTCGTGGTGTCCGGGGTGGTCGCCCCCGATGCCGCCGACGCCTGGTACGTCGTGGCGACGGTCGACTCGCCGTGACCCAGGCCCCGCCGCCGGTGCTGCTGCCGGTCTGGATCCCGGCTCGCACCTACCTGCTGTCGGTGGAGACGCCGCCGGGCGACGTGCACGCGTCGGACCGGGGCACGACCTGGCTCGACGGTGAGCCGGTGGAGGTGGCGGGCGCGGTGCTCGCGAGGCTGGGCGTCCGGCTCCCGGCGCTGGCGCCCCAGACGGCAGTCGTGCTGAGGGCCGGGGCAGTCGCCAGAGCATCGGCGAGGGGGCGCGGCTGACGACGTGATCGAGACGCCGACCATCGACCCGGATGCCGTACGGTGCAGACCAGCATGACTTCACAACGGATCGTCCGGCACGTTCCTGCCGGTGGAGGAGCGAGTCAACGATGGCAACAGTGACGTTCGAGAAGGCTCAGCGGTGGTATCCCGGCACGGATGAGCCGGCAGTGGCGGGGATCGATCTGGAGATCGATGACGGCGAGTTCATGGTGCTCGTGGGGCCGTCGGGGTGTGGCAAGTCCACGACCCTGCGGATGCTGGCGGGGCTGGAGGAGGTCAACGAGGGCCACATCTCATCGGTGATCGCGAGGTGACGGAGATGCCGCCCAAGGACCGCGACATCGCGATGGTGTTCCAGAACTATGCGCTGTATCCGCACATGAGTGTGGAGGACAACATGGGGTTCGCCCTGAAGATGTCCAAGGTGCCCGCCGAGGAGCGCACGCAAGCGGGTCGCGGAGGCGGCCGAGATGTTGGGACTGACCGAGTTCCTGCAGCGCAAGCCGAAGGCGCTGTCCGGTGGTCAGCGCCAGCGGGTGGCGATGGGTCGGGCGATCGTGCGCAATCCGCAGGTGTTCTGCATGGACGAGCCGTTGTCCAACCTCGATGCGAAGATGCGGGTGCAGACCCGTACCGACATCGCCCGGTTGCAGACCGACCTGGGGGTCACGACGGTCTACGTCACCCACGACCAGGTCGAGGCGATGACGATGGGGGACCGGGTGGCGGTGATGAAGCTGGGTCACCTGCAGCAGGTCGACACGCCGCTGCGAGCTCTACGACAAGCCCGCCAACCTGTTCGTGGCCGGGTTCATCGGCTCCCCGAGATGAATCTCCTCGAAGGCGTCGCGTCCGGGGACCAGGTCAGCGTGGGCGGCTACAGCGTGCCCGTCGACCCGGCTGCCGAGCGCAAGATGAACGGGCCGCATCACCGTCGGCGTACGCCCCGAGAACTGGCGCATCGTCACCGACGGCGAGGGTGGCCTGCCGGTCAGCGTGACCGTCGTCGAGGAGCTCGGCGCCGACAGCTTCGTCTACGGCACCAGCGACGTGGAGGGGGTGCCGTCCAACGTGATCGTCAGGATGGCCGGCCGCCACCACCCCGCAGAAGGGCGAGACGCTCCACGTCACGACCGACCCGCAGCACGTGCACGTCTTCGACACCGACTCCGGGGAGCGCCTCTCCGACTGACGAGGCCGACGAGCCCGGACGCCTGGATCCGGGCTCGTTGCAGGCCCCGGCGCTCGCTCGTGAGGTCGGTTCCTCGCGCGCACCGCCGGCGCGCACTTGTACGTTTCAACGGAACCCACCGCATGCGCTTGTGGCGACGGACGAACACGGCGGGGCGCGGCGTCCCTAGCGTGGCCGCATGAGCACCCTTGAGGACGTCGAGACCTGGATCGCCGAGCAGCTGCCGGCGCTGATCGAGAAGTACGACGTGCCCGGCGCTGCCGTGGCCGTCCTGGCCGAGGGCCGGGTCGTCGACCGGGCCGCGGGCGTCCTCAGCAAGTCGACCGGGGTCGAGGCCACCGCCGACTCGGTCTTCCAGATCGGCTCGATCACCAAGGTCTGGACCGCGACGCTGGTCATGCAGCTGGTCGACGAGGGCAAGCTCGACCTCGACAAGACGGTGCAGACCTACCTGCCCGAGTTCGAGATCGGCGACAAGGACGCGGCGGCGGCGATCACGGTCGCGCCAGCTGCTCAACCACACCGCCGGCTTCGAGGGCGACATCTTCACCGACACCGGCGTCGGTGACGACTGCCGTCGAGAAGTACCTCGAGGTCATCCACGACGTCCCGCAGCTCTTCCCGCCCGGCGAGCAGTTCTCCTACAACAACGCCGGCTACTGCGTGCTCGGCCGCCTCGTCGAGGTGCTGCGCGAGAAGTCGTACGACGCGTGCCTGCGTGACCACCTGTTCACCCCGCTCGGCCTGACCCACGCGGCGACCGGCCCGTACGAGGCGATCCTCTTCCGGGCCGCCGTCGGCCACATCCAGTCCGAGCCGAGGGCGCGCTGGCGCCGGCGCCGATGTGGGCGCTCGTGCGCTCCAACGCCCCGGCCGGCGCGATGCTCGCCATGCGCCCCCGCGACCTGCTGGCCTTCGCCGCCATGCACATGAACGACGGCGTCGCCGCCGACGGCACCCGCGTGCTCGAGTCCGCCACGGTCGCCGCGATGCAGCAGCCGCAGGTCGACGCTGCCCGACCTCGGCCTGATGGGCACCCACTGGGGCCTGGGCTGGGAGCTGTTCGACGACCCCCGGCGGCGTGCTCGTCGGCCACGACGGCAGCACCATCGGCCAGTCGGCGTTCCTGCGGATCGTCCCCGAGAAGGGCGTGGCCGTCGCGTCCTCACCAACGGTGGCGACGCGTTCTCGCTCTACCGCGACATCGTGTCCCACGTGCTCGCCGAGCTCGGCGACCTCGAGCTGCCGGCGCTGCCGGCGCCGCCGGCCGAGCCCGAGACGATCGACGCCACCCGCTACCTCGGCACCTACTCCGCCGAGGTCTTCGACCTGGTCGTCAGCCAGGACGACGACGGGCGGATCTGGCTCGACATGACGCCCAAGGGCGTCTCGCCTGGAGATGGGCGAGGTAGCCGAGCGCAAGGAGCTCGTCCACTCTCGCGGCGACAGCCTGATCCCGATCGAGCCCGACCGCGGCATGCACATGCCGCACGCGTTCGTGGGCGACGACGGCCACGGCCGCGCCCTCTACATGCACGTCGGCCGCGCCGTACGCCGCGCCGGCGCCTGACCCGCCACCGCCACCGCCCCGCCGATGAACAGGAACCCGCACATGAAGCCGACCGCTCTGCGCCTCAGCATCACCGCGATCGCGCTCTGCGCGACCGCAGCCCTCCTCGCCGCCTGTGGCGGCAGCAGTGACGGCGGCTCGAAGTCCGACGGGGGGTGACGAGCGAGTACGCCGACGGCGGCACGTTCACCATGGCGCTCGCCGGCGACCCGGGCAAGCTCGACCCGCAGTCCTCGGCCAGCACCCAGCTGTTCACCGTCAACCAGTTCGCCTACGACACCCTGGTCTCGGTCGACGGCGAGAGCGGCGAGATCCAGTCGCAGCTCGCGACCGACTGGGAGGTCGACGGCACGACCGTCACGTTCACGCTCGGCGACGGCATCACCTGCGCCGACGGCAGCGCCTTCACCGCGACGACGTCGCCGACAACATCGCCTACGTGGCGACCCGAAGAACAAGAGCCCCTACCTCGGCACCTTCCTCCCGGCGGGCGCGACCGCGAAGGCCGACGACGCCGCCGGCACCGTGACGTCACGCTGGCCGCAGCCCTCGCCGTTCGTCGCTCAACGGTTTCGCCAGCCTGCCGATGGTCTGCGACGTCGGGCATGGAGGACCGCACGTCGCTGGCCGGGCACCGACGGCACCGGCCCGTACGAGCTCACCGAGGCCGTCCCGGGCGACCACTACACCTACCAGATCCGCGACGGCTACACGTGGGGTCCGAACGGCGCGACGACGGCGGAGGACGGCATGCCCGACACCGTCGTCATGAAGGTCGTCCAGAACGAGGGCACCACGGCCAACCTGCTGCTCTCCGGCGAGATCAACGCGGCCACGATCCAGGGCCCGGACGCCAAGCGCCTCGCAGGCGGCCGACCTGTTCACCACCGAGACCCCGGCCCTGGTCGGCGAGCAGTGGTACAACCACGACGCCGGTCACGCGACCGAGCGACGCGGCCGTGCGGATGGCGCTGACCCAGGCGCTCGACCTCGGTGAGCTCGCGTCGGTGGCGACCGCCGGCGAGGGCACGCCGGCCACGACGCTGGCCGCGCTCCAGCCCGTCGCCTGCCCGGGCGACACGGTCTCCGGCGGCGCTGCCGGCCCAGGACGTCGGACGCGGCCAAGGCCGCCCTGTCCGGCCAGAAGCTCACCTTCCTCTACTCCAGCGCCGCCGGCAGCGCCGTCGCCGCGGCCGCCGAGCTCGCCGTCGCAGCAGTGGGAGGCCGCCGGGGCCGAGGTCACCGCCGAAGGGCGTCGACGAGACCGGCTCCAGGGCGCCATCTTCGGCACCGGCGACTGGGACATCGCCTGGGTGCCGCTCAACGTCAACAGCCCCGACCAGCTGTGCCGTTCCTCTCCGGCCCCGGCCTGGCCGACGGCGGCACCAACTTCTCGGGCATCGACAACGCGGACTACACCGACGGCGTCGCCGACGGCCAGCGCCATGACCGGCACCGAGGGCTGCGACACGCTGGCTGGAGGCCGAGGCGGCGCTGTTCGCCGCGGCGCGACATCGTGCCCGTTCGCCAACAACCTCGTGACGACCTTCGGCAAGGGTGCCGAGTTCGAGTACCCGGGCACGTTCATGCCCACCAGCATCCGGATGCTGGCGGAGTAGCACATGACCCTGGCGAGCTCGGTCGCCCTCGCGCCCCGCAGGCGGGTGGGCCTCGCCCAACCCGTGGGTCCGCTTCGGCGTACGACGTCTCGGCCGCCTGCTGGTCTCGCTGTGGGTGCTGGTCACCGCGTCGTTCCTGATGATCCACCTGATCCCCGGCGACCCGGTGCGGGCGGCCCTCGGGCCGACCGCACCGGCCGCGCTGGTCGCGGCCAAGCGGCGGCCATGGGCCTCGACGACCCGCTGCTCGCTGCAGTACTGGCACTACCTCCAGCACCTCTTCACCGGCGACCTCGGCACCTCCCTGATGTCCGCAGCTGCCGGTCTCGGAGATCGTGTCGCAGCGGCTGCCGGCCACGCTGCAGCTGGCGCTGCTGGCGTTCCTCGTCGCGATCGTGGTGGCGGTTCCGCTGGGCGTCGCGATGGGCGTGCTGACCCGGCGCGGCCACGGCCGTCGTACCGAGCTCGCCTTCACCACCACCAGCGTGATGCTCGGCATCATCCCCGACTTCCTGGATCGGGGTCGGCCTCGTCTACGTCTTCGGCGTCAACCTGGGCTGGCTGCCGGTCGCCGGCAACGACACGCCCGAGCGCCTACGTCCTGCCGGTGCTCGCCCTGGCGATCGGCCCGGCCGCGATCCTGGCCCGCATCGTGCGGGTCGAGATGCTCGCGGTGCTGCAGGCCGACTACATCCGCACGGCGCGGGCCAAGCGGCTGCCGTCGCGCAGCATCTACCTCGGCCACGCGCTGCCCAACGCGCTCACGGCCACGCTCACCCTCGGCGGCCTGATCCTCGGCGGCATGATCGCCGGCACCGTGCTGGTCGAGAACGTCTTCGCCTGGCCCGGCCTGGGCAGCACCATCGTGTCGTCGATCCTGGCCAAGGACTACCCGGTCGTGCAGGGCATCGTGCTCGTCTACGGGGTCGGCGTGCTGCTGGTCAACACCGCTGGTCGACGTGGCGCTCGCCCTGCTCGACCCCCGCTCGACGATCCGGGAGGGCTGAGCGATGTCCCTGGATGAGCGTGCTCGCACCCCGCTCGGGCCTGGCCGCGGCCGTGCTGCCGGTCGCCGTGCTGCTGCTCGCGGTGTTCGCGCCCGTCCTCTGGGCCGACGAGGCCACCGCCATCGACACCGCGAACATCCTGCCGGCCCGTCCGCGCGAGCACTGGGCGGGCACCGACAACCTCGGCCGCGACATCTTCTTCCGGATCCTGGTCGCGACCCGGCTCTCGGTCGAGCTCGCGCTCGCCGCGACCGCGATCGCCGTGGTCGTCGGACTGCTGCTCGGCACCGCGCCGCTGCTGCTCGGCGCCGCGTCCGGCCGGCTGGTCACCGCCGGCGTCAACGTCGCGGTCGCGTTCCCGGGCCTCCTGCTCGCGCTGTTCTTCGCGGTCATCTTCGGCGTCGGTGCCACCGGTGCGGTGCTGGCGATCGGCTTCGCCGTCGCACCGGCGTTCGCCCGCCTGACCCAGACGCTCGTCGCCGGCGTCGCCGACCGCGACTACGTCGCCGCGGCGCGGATCGCCGGCGTCGGCCGGGTGCGGATCCTGGTCCGCCACGTGCTGCCCAACGTCGCCGAGCCGCTCGTCGTCAACGCGACCATCGCCGCCGGCGGCGCCCTGCTGCCTTCGCCGGGCTGTCGTTCCTCGGGCTCGGCGTCCAGGCGCCGGAGTACGACTGGGGCCGGCTGCTCTACGACGGCATCAGCTGATCTACGTCAACCCGGCCGCCGCGCTCGCCCCGGGCCTCGCCGTGGTGCTGGCCGGTCTCGCCTTCAACCTGTTCGGCGAGGCGGTCGCCAGGGTGCTCGGGCTCGGCGACGTCGCCGGCGTCGCCGCTGCAGCGCCGACCGACGAGCCGCGGCACCGCCGCCGAGCCTGCCGCCGAGGACCCCGCACGCCGGCCCCGACGACCTGGTGCTCGACGTCCGCGACCTGCGGGTCACCTTCCCCGGGCCGGCCGGCCCGTCCGCCCGGTGCGCGGCGTCTCCTTCGCCGTCGCCGTGGCGAGGCCGTCGGCGTCGTGGGCGAGTCGGGATCCGGCAAGTCGCTCACCGCGCTGGCGATCGCCGCGGCTGGTCGAGGACGCCCGGCCGCGTCGACGCCGACCCCTCGAGCTTCTCGGCACCGACCTGCGCGGCGGCGGACGCCCAGGCGCACCGGCAAGTTGCTGGGCACCTCGCTGGCGATGGTCTTCCAGGACCCGATGACCTCGTTCAACCCCACCACGCGGATGGGCGCCCAGCTCGCCGAGGTCGCGCGCCACCACCAGGGCATGGGCCGCAAGCAGGCGCTGGCCCGCGCCGTCGACCGGCTGCGCGCCGTCCGCATCACCGAACCCGAACGGCGGGCCCGCCAGTACCCGCACGAGTTCTCCGGCGGCATGCGCCAGCGCGCGATGATCGGCATGGGCCTGATGGGAAACCCGGCGCTCATCATCGCCGACGAGCCGACGACCGCGCTCGACGTCACCGTGCAGAGCAGGTGCTCGACCTGCTCGCGTCCGTCCGCGAGGCGAGGGGGCCGCGCTCCTCCTCATCAGCCACGACGTCTCCGTCGTCGGCGAGGTCTGCGACCGGGTGCTCGTCATGTACGCCGGCCGGATCGTCGAGGACCTGCCCGCGGCCGAGCTCGCCGACCTCGCGCAGCACCCGTACACGCGGGCGCTCGTCGCCGCCGTACCCGACATGGACACCGACCTCGACCGACCGCTGGCCGTCGTACCGGGCCGCCCGGTCGACCCCGCCGAGGTGCCGACCGGATGCGCCTACGCCGCCCGGTGCCCGCTCGCCGACGCACTGCCGCGTGCAGGAGCCGTCGCTGGCGCCAGCCGCGACGGGGCCAGTGGCCTGCTGGCACGCGGGAGAGCCCGCTCGTGCCGATCAGCTCACTGGCAGCTCGTGGAGGGGGAGACCGATGAGCGAGCTCGATTCGACCACGTGACCGTCCGCTACGGCGTGCCCGCCGGCCCTCCACCGTCGTCGACGGCGTGAGCCTGACCGTCCCGGACGGCCCGGTCGTCGGTCTGGTCGGCGAGTCCGGGTCGGGCAAGTCCACGCTCGCTCGGGCCGCGGTCGGCCTGGCCCCGTTCACAGCGGTCGGATCCTGCTCGACGGTGAGCCGGTGCCGCATCGCGGCCGCCCCGGCCGCTGCAGATGGTCTTCCAGGATCCCTACTCCTCGCTCGACCCCCGGATGACCATCGGCGGAGAGCATCGCCGAGGCGATGCCGGGACCGCGCGCGGCGCGTGACGAGGTCGCGCGGCTGATGAGCTGGTCGACCTCGACCCCGGACGGTCGGGGCGGCTGCCCGGCGCTCTCCGGCGGGCAGCGCCAGCGCGTCGCGCTGGCCCGGGCGCTCGCCGGCCAACCCAGCTGGTCATCGCCG
>CAWKBW010000007.1:0-32138 GCA_963847955.1 uncultured Actinomycetes bacterium | reverse complement strand
CACGACGTCCGCGCAGCGTGTCGTGGTCGCCACGCTCGCTACGATCGCGGAGGCGGCGGAGCGGGAGGACTCGGAGGCGCCGATGGTGACGGTGATCGGCGAGGTTGGGGCGTACGCCCGGGAGACGAGCGGAGGAGCGACTGCCCCAGGTGTTCCTGGCGGCGATCGGCGCCTGAGAGGCGCCGCCCGCGCGGCCGCACGACGAGCACCGGCACCTGCGCCCCTCGGACGAGCTTGTCGGCACGCTCCCCACCAAGGCGCGCTGGACGCCGCCGCGCCCATGGGTGGCGACGGCGACCAGGCCGGCGCGCTCCGGTGGCAGATCCAGCAGGGTGCCCGCCGCGTTCCAGCCGATCATCGCGGCTCCGCTCGCCCGAATTCCGTCCTTCTTCAGTCCCTCCGCCACGCTATCCAGGTAGTCCTGTGCTTCCCGGCGCAACGAATCCGTGATACGCTCGTCGTACCCAGTCGGGAACGGCAGCGGCGGATCGGCGGCTATCGGAAACGGCTCGATCACCTGGAGGAGTGTGAGGGGAGCGCGAAACAGCCGGGCTAGCTCGACGGCGGTTGGCAGCACCGCCTCGGCGAGGCGCGAGCCGTCGAGCCCGGCCACGATCTCGCGCGGGCTCCAGTCGCTCTTCGCCGGCGGAGCGGTCCCGTCCTCCGCCGGGCGGAGCAGAATGATCGGCACCTCCAACGTCCGCACCAGTCGATCCGCGACGCTGCCCAGCAGCGCGCGACCCACGGCGCTTCGCCCGTGGGTGGTCATGACGACGAGGTCGGCCTCGGCCTGCTCGATCCAGCTCTTCAGCGTCTCCGCGACCGGGCCCGTGGGCGATACCGTGGTCACCTTGGTCTTCCACGTATCCGCGAGCCGCGCGGCGAGGCCGCGCAGGTAGGCGCGCTGCGACTTCCGCAGCGCGACCTCGATGGAGACGTAGAGCCTAGCGCTCTCCTTGTCGGTCGGCGGGGGCGGCAGCTGATGGACTAGCACGAGCCGGAGGCGCGCTCCGGCCGCGCGTGCGATGGCCCCCGCGACGGGCAGCGCGTGCTCCGCGAGCTTGGAACCGTCCAGGGGCACGGCGATGGAGCGAATCTTCATGGGGATGTTCTGCGCGTCCTCCACGCGCGATCGGGCTGAAGCCGGTGAGCGCGGTGCCGAAAGGCATCAGGCCCACCAAGGTAAAGTTGCGCCACGGCGCCGGGAGAGCGCCGTACAGACCCAGGATGAGGATGCCGAGAATTAGCCGGGCGACGCGATCGCCGCTGCAGAGATTACGCATGTGCCCTCCGATGCATCGGTTCAAAGCGGAATGGTGAGGACGGCGCAGCGCGCCCCGTGAGCCAGCCGGCGCGCGATGCTGCCGGCATCGATCACCCCCGCCGGCCCCCCTCGGTGATACCCGATGACGAGCGCATCGGCCTCGGCATCGTCCGCCTCCGCGAGAATTTCCGGCACAATCGGACCGCGGCGAATATCCAGCTCGCTGCCCGCGAGCCGCACTTCCTGGCGGAGCTGCTGACTTCGCTCGCGCGGCAGCTCCCTCGCGAGGGCATCCGGCTCCCCGGCCGCGACCGACTCTACGGTGACGGCCTGCAGCGTCGCCCGAATGTCGGTCGGCGAACCGGCGGCCGAAGCAAGGACCTTCCCGCCCCGCTCGGTGCCGTCCAGTGCGACGAGCACCCGGAGGATCGGCCGCGCGCCCGGTGGCACGAACAGGCAGGGGACACGACTCCGGCGCGCGACCGCGTCGGCGGTATCCCCCAGCAGCATGCGGGTCATCGGTGTGCGGCGCTTTCGCCCAAGAATCAGCAGGTCAGCACGGCTGTCTTCGGCAAAGCGGCAGATCTCCACCCCGGGAATCCCCCGGGTGATCACCACGTCCAGCGGCGGGCGGTCGTCGAGGGGCGGAAGGTCGGCGGCGATCCAGCGCCACAGGCGATCCACCTCCAGCCCAGTACCGGCCGACGCTGCACACTTCGGCCGGGGGGCGCCGACGACAGCCGACTGCGGCGGCGACCGGGACGGTCCGCATGATGGTGAACCTGGCGGAGCACCGCCGCGCCAGGTCGAGTCCCATCTGCACTGCCTCGCGCCCGGCATCGGATTCATCCACCGCCGCCATGAAGTGTTGCATATCCATTGTTCCCTCCTCTGCCGCGCACTTTACCGCGGGCACCATTAAGGAAAGATGAAAACCGGGCGAAACGACCCCAGGGGTTTCGCCTCCGATCTCTCGGGCGCACCTTTCCTCCATGACCTCCGTTCAGCATCCGCTCGCCACGCAGGAGCGCCTGGAGCGGCTCGTCGTCACCACCTCCGCCCTGATCGCGGAGACCTCGCTGGAAGCCGTGCTCGATCGGGTGGTCCAGGTCGCGGCGGAGATCATCGGGGCCCGCTACGCCGCCATCGGCGTGCTCGCCCCGGACGGCCGGCTGCTCGAGAGCTTCGTCACCCACGGCATCGACGCCGAGCACTCGGGCCCGGATCGGCCCGCTGCCGCGCGGGCACGGCATCCTCGGCCTGGTCATCCGCGAGGCCCGGCCGATCCGGCTGCCCGACCTGGCACAAGCATCCGGACTCCTACGGCTTCCCTCCGCACCATCCCCCGATGCACTCGTTCCTTGGCGTGCCGATCGTGGGCCGGCGGGGCGCGTTCGGCAATCTGTATCTGACGGAGAAGCTCGGCGCCGAGGTGTTCAGCGACGAGGACGAGCACATCGCCGTGCTGCTCGCCGCCGACCGCGGCGGCGGTCGTCGAGAACGCCCGGCTGCACGAGGAGAGCGCCCGGCTGCTGGAGGAAGTGCAGCAGCTCCACCGCACGCGCGAGCGGTTCTTCGCGATGGTGAACCACGAGCTGCGGAACTCGCTCGCGGCGGTGTTCGGCTGGGCGGAGATGCTGGTCCGGAAGAAGGACCCGGCGACGGTACCCGCGCGCGGCCTTCGAGGTGCTCGACTCGGCCCAGCAGGCGATCGGACTCATCAACGACCTGCTCGACCTGAGCCGGCTGGACGAGGACCGGCTCCGCCCGGTGATCCGGGCGGTGGATCCCGCGGCGATCGCGCAGCAGGCCTTGAGCCGCATGACGCCCACCGCCGAGGGGAAGGTGGCCCTGCGAGCTCGAGGTGGCCGCGGCCTGCCGGCCTGCGAGACCGACGCGAGCCGGGTGGAGCAGATTCTGGTCAACCTGATGGGCAACGCCATCCAGCACTCGCCCCAGGGCGGCGACGGTGCGGATTGCAGGTCTCGGCCCGGGATCGGGACGGTCGTGCTTCACGGTCGAGAACGACGGGTCCGGGGATTCCAGCCGACGAGGTCGAGCGGATCTTCGACATCTACGTCACCAAGAAGCAGGGCGACGCCCAGGGCGTCGGGCTTGGCCTGCCGCTCTCCCGCCGGCTGGCCCGCCTGCTCGGGCGGGGAGCTCCGGGCGGTATCCCTGGCCAGGACAGGGGCGGGCGCTTCGTGCTCGAGCTGCCGGCCGCGCCACCATCATGAAGAACTCTTCATGCACGCTTGGCCGCGGTTCATCCTCCGCCCCGAGATTGCGATCCATGAAAATTCTCGTCGTGGAGGACGACCGGAAGGTCGCCGGATTCATCGAGCAGGGCCTGAAGGAAGAGGGCTACGTGGTGGACGTCGCCCCCGACGGGGACGAGGCCACCATGCTGGCCCACGTCTACGAGTACGACATCATCCTGCTCGACGTCGTGCTGCCCAAGAAGAACGGCTTCCAGGTCGCGACCGAGCTCCGGCGCGAGGGGCGGCACACGCCGATCCTGATGCTGACCTCGCGCGACGCGGTCGAGGACGTGGTCCGGGGCCTCGACGCCGGTGCGGACGACTACCTGGCCAAGCCGTTCCGCTTCGACGAGCTGCTCGCCCGCATCCGGGCCCTCCACCGCCGCGGCGGGGCCGAGCGGCTCGAGGTGCTGCGCTACGGGCCGCTCACGCTCGATCGGCTGCGCCACATCGCCACCGTCAACGACAAGCGGCTCGACCTCACGCCCAAGGAATTCCAGCTCCTCGAGTATTTCCTGCTGCACCCCGAGGAGGTCGTCCGCCGCACCACGCTCCTGGAGAAGGTATGGGACATGCACTTCGATCCGGAGAGCAACGTGGTGGACGTGCACGTGGGCAATCTCCGGCGCAAGCTGATGCAGGCGGCGGGGGAGCCGCTGCTGCGGACGGTCCGGGGCGTGGGCTTCAGGCTGCGCCGGGGCGCGGAATCCACCGAGGTCTCCCGGGCCCTGATCTTCTCAGCGGCCGCGCTCCATCCCGCGGCCGCGCTCCTCTTCATCGTCACGGGGCTGCTGCTGCGCCTTGGCCCGCTCCCGGACGTGGCCGCCTGGTGTGGACCGGCGGTCTCGTCCTGACCGGCGCGCCGGTCGTCTGGCGCACGCTGCGCGGCATCGCTCGGGCCGCTTCGCCGCCGACCTGGTGGCGATGCTCGCCATCGTCGCGGCCGCTCCTGCTGGCCAGCCGCTCGCCGGACTCATCGTCGTGCTCATGCAGACCGGCGGCGAGGCGCTCGAGCGCTACGCCGAGGGCCGCGCGTCCGAGGCGGTGCGGGAGCTGGAGGCGGCGGCCCCGCGGACCGCGCACCGGATCGCGACGGCCGGTGAGACCGACGATATCCCGGCCGACGCGGTCGGCCGGGGCGACGAGCTCCTGGTCCGGCCCGGCGAGATGGTGCCGTGCGACGGGATCGTGCTCGGCGGGCGCTCGCACGTGGATGCCTCGCGGCTGACCGGCGAGCCCCTGCCGGTCGTCGGCCGCGCCGGGCGTCGGCGCTCCGGAGCGGCAGCCTCAACCTCGAGAGCCCGCTCACGCTCCGCGCGACCGCGCCGGCGCGGGAGAGCCAGTACGCCAGGATCGTGGAGCTGGTCCGCACGGCGCAGGCGAGCAAGTCGCCGATCCAACGGCTGGCCGACCGCTATGCCGTCTGGTTCACCCCGCTCACGCTGGTGGTCTGCGCCGCTGGCGTGCCTCGCTGTCCGGCGATCCGGTCCGCGTGCTCGCCGTGCTCGTGGTGGCCACGCCCTGCCCCCTGATCCTCGCCACGCCCGTCGCCATCATCGGCGGGATCAACCGCGCCGCGCGGCGGGGCATCGTCTTCCGCCACGGCACCGCGCTGGAGCAGCTCGGCGGCGTCCGCGTGGCGGTCTTCGACAAGACCGGAACCCTCACGATCGGCCGGCCCGAGGTCGCCCGGGTCCTGCCGGCGACGGCGTTCACCGAGGCCGAGCTGCTTCGGCTCGCGGCGGGGTGGAGCATGGCTCCGGGCACCTGCTCGCGCGGATGGTGGTCCAGGAGGCGGCGCGCGAGGGATCTCGGCCGGCCGAGGCGAGCGCGACGTGATCGAGGCGCCGGGCCAGGGCGTCACCGGCATCGTGGAGGGCCGGCGGGTCACGGTGGGCGGACTGGCGCTACGTCGTGGGCCGCGACCCGAGGCCGAGGCCGGGCCTGCGCGCAGCTCCTCGCCGGGACGAGCCGGCCGCGGCGCTTCGCGCCTATGTGGCGGTCGAGGGCCGGGCCGCGGGCGTCGATCGAGTACGCCGACCGCGTGCGCCCCGGCCTGCCCGGCTGTTCGCGCCGGCTCCGCGCGCTGGGCGTGCGCCACACCGTCCTCCTCTCGGGCGACAATCAGGCCAACGCGGCCGCCGTCGCCGCGCGAGTCGGGATCGACGAGGCGCACGGCGAGCTGCTCCCGGAGGCCAAGGTCGCGTTCGTCCACCGCCTGGTGAAGTCGGGCGAGCGCGTCGTGATGGTGGGCGACGGCACCAACGACGCGCCGGCGCTCGAGCACCGCGACGGTCGGCATCGCGCTGGCGAGCGGCGGCGGCGGGATCACCGCCGAGGCGGCCGACGCCGTCATCCTGGCCGACGACCCGCGCGGCTCGCCGACGCGATCGCGATCAGCCGCCGCACGGTCCGCCTCGCGCGGCAGAGCATCTGGGTGGGGCTCGGCCTGAGCGCCGCCGCCATGGTCGTGGCGGGCCTGGGCACATCCCGCCCGACCGTCGGCGCGCTGCTGCAGGAGGCGATCGACGTGGCCGTCATCCTGAACGCCCTTCGAGCGTCGGCGCCGGAAGATGGCGCGCGGCCTCGAGGGATCATGAAGCGGGGCTGATCGACTCTTCAGACAACCTCACCCGACGGTGAAGGCGGGCAAGTGCCCAGGCACCGAGACCGATCCCCAAGACACCAAGCACGAGGAGCGCCACCATGTCGCGCTCGAGGAAGCTCACACCCAGGTAAACGGCGCCAACTGCGTAGGGCACCTCGGCCAGAGCCAGTGCCAGCAGGAAGGGGACGGGCCGACAGCGGATCATGCCGAAAACATAGCCGGCAACGTCCGAGGGCACAGCGAGCTGGATCAGAAGGATCGGTACCAGGGCCAGGCCCGAGCTGGTCCAGCGTTCGTACCGCGCGATCGTCGCCGGTCGGAGGAACCGTTCTACCACCGGCCGGCCGAGGTACCGGCCCGTAGCGTACGCCGCCACACCGCCGAGGAACCATCCGAGCCAGAGCAGGACGGCACACAGGGGCGCCCCCCAAACGTGCACCGCTACCGGGATCAGTACAGCACTGGAGACGAACGCGACCATCGCCGACAGGGCCGCCAGTAGGACGAACCCGATCATCCCGGCAACCGGACGGTGGCGGATCAGGAGTCCGACGGCGTCGATCGCGTCCAGCAGCCGCGCGTGTACAGACGGCGCCAGCAACAGGATCGCCGCGGCGCCGACGAGAACCATGAGCGCGACCGCTCTGCGGCCCTCCTTCAGGCCCGTGCCGCCTGCCAGGTCCGCTCCATGGCGAGATGAATCACGAACCACTCCGAAGCCCACTGCCCTACCTCGACCAGGTCTCCGGCATGGAGACAGCGTGCTCGCCGCCCAGCCAGTCGCGATCGCGCTCGCCGACCACGACGGAGCCCGTGACCGCCGTCGTCCCGCACTACGCGATGAGCGGCGGCACGATGATCGCGCTCGCCGCGGACGAGATCGTGCTCGACAAGCGATGCGGCGCTCGGCCCCATCGATCCGCAACTCGGCCAGTACCCGGCCGCTTCGATCCTTGCCGCGCTGGAGGCGACCCGGTGGCTCAACAAGGACGAGTTCACTCATTCTCGGCGACATCTCTCGGAAGGCGATGCGGCAGGTCGAAGCGCTCGCAGTGCCGAGCTGCTCGAGCGGCGAATGAGCCCAGAGCGCGCCCCGCGACGTCGCCAAGCTCATGTCAGGCGGCGTCTGGACGCATGATCATCCGTTGATGTCGACCGACCTCGAAGCCGCTCGGGTTCCCGATCAAGATCGGAGTGCCGGAGGAGGAGCGGGCGCTGATGGGAGCTCTATCCGCAGCCTCGAGTACGCGCAGGCAGACCGGCGTCGAGTACTTCCAGGGGCAATCCCGGTTTCGCCGGGCCTGCCTCCGGGCCGTGAGCGTCCGCGGCGCAGGCGCCCAGCGCGGTCGCCCTCGTCAGAGAAATGAGAAGCGGCGGGTCATCCCCGCCGCTGTCTCGTAACCCTTCCTGCCGCAGGAAAGCTTGCCGTCAGTCCCGCAGACACTGAAAGGAGTCCGATTCACTGTCGGCAATTCGCCGCGGCGACTTGAACGTCGCCTCTGGCAAATCGCCGAGCGGGGCCGCCGCCCGGCCCCGCTCAACGTCTCCGAAGAGAGCCGCAGTAAGTTTCGAAGAGATAGCCCACGCCGCATCGGGGCTCCTCTCTCCTTCCGATCTAGCCCCCGCCGCATCGGGGCCTGATCGGTAGTTGGAGCATGGGCGAGGATGGGTCGCTTGATCCATCCCCTTTTGTGGGTTGACTCGCCAACTTGATTCCCCACCTGTGGGCAAGCTTTGGCTCAACCGGCGCGTTTTCGACACACATGGGTGCGTCGTGGCGGGCTAGCCTCCCGGCGGGTGGAGGGTGGCCACAACCCCACCCAGGGTGGGGCGTACGGCTTTTTTCGGTCAGTAGAGTGGCCGCGTGGCCAACCGCTTCGTCGAACGCCTCGCCAACGGCCCCGTGATCGTGGCCGACGGGGGCATGGGCGTCCTCGTCTCGAGCGCCGCGCCCCGTCTACGCGTGCCCGAAGAGGCCAATCTGCGCGCGCCCGAGACCGTCGTGAAGCTGCACGCAGGCTTCATCGCCGCCGGCGCCGACCTGATCGAGACGAACACCTTCGGCGCCAACCGCCGGAAGCTCGCTGCGAACTACCTCGAGGATGACCTGCACGCGATCAACTCGAGCGCCGTCAAGCTCGCCCGCGACGCGCGAGAAATGGCCGGCCGGGACGTGTTCATCGCCGGCTCGATCGGGCCACTCGGCGAGCTGGAAGCGGTCTCGGACGAGGACCGCACGCAGATCTTCGCCGAGCAGGCGGAAATTCTCGAAGGCCGGGGCGTGGACCTCTTCTCCGTCGAGACCTTCTTCGACCTGACGGAACTGGAGAGCGCAATCGCCGCGGTCCGGAGCGTCTCGTCGCTCCCCATCCTCGCCATGCTCACGTTCGACGAGCACGCCGAGACGCTCGCGGGCGTGACGGCACGCGACGCGATCACCCGGCTCGAGGAGCTCGACGTCGCCGCCGTCGGCGCGAACCACGGCGCCGGGATTCAGGCCGCCCTCCGCGCGCTGAACGCGATGAGCGGCAACGGCCTCCCGCTCGCGGCCATGCCGAACATCGGCCTCGCGAGCATGGCCGGCAACCGGATCGTCTATCCGCACGCGACGCCGGACTACTTCGCCGAGTTCGCCGCGCACGCACGCAGCCTCGGCGCGCGAGTGATCGGCGGGTGCTGTGGCACGACCCCGACGGAGATCGCCGCCATCGCCGAGGCGGTGGCCGGGACCGAGCGCCGACCGCGCCGCTCGTCTTCACGGAGCACGAGGTGGTCGTCCGCCTGGCCGAGGAGAAGAAAGAGACCGAGCTGGCGCGCATGTTTCGCGAAGGCGAGTTCGTCGTCTCGGTCCAGATCGATCCTCCGCTCGGAGGCAGCTACGACGGCATGCTCGACGTGGCGCGGACGCTGCAGGCTTCGGGCAACACTCACCTCGTCGACATCAACGACAACGCGACCGCTCGGGCGGCGGCGAGCGCGCTGATGCTGTCGGTCGAGATCGAGCGCTCGATCGGGCTCGAGACGATTCCGCACCTGACGACCCGTGACGCGACGATCATGGGCCTCGAGTCGCAGCTCCTCGGTGCGCACGCCTGCGGGATCCGCAACGTCCTCTCGGTGACCGGCGATCCACCCGAGGTCGGCGACTACCCGGGCTCACGCGGCGTGTACGAGATCGACTCGGTCGGGCTCGCGCACCTGATGGCGCGCATGAACAACGGAGAGGATTACAACGGCCGCTCGATCGACGCGGAGACGTCGTTCCACATCGGGGTCGCCGTCAACCCTTCGGAGGACGATCTCGACGCCGAGGTCGAGCGCTTCCGCCGCAAGGTCGACGCCGGCGCGCACTTTGCAATGACGCAGATCGTCTTCGACCTCGGCTACATGGACCGCTTCGTGGAACGGCTCGGCGGCGAGTGGCCCATCCCCGTGATGGTCGGGATCTTCCCGGTCTGGAGCCATCAGCTGGCCCTGCGCCTCCACAACGAGGTTCCGGGCATCATCGTCCCGGACGAGATCCTCAACGCGTTGCGCGACGCGGGCCCGAGTGCGAACGAGGTCGGCATGGACCTCGGCCGGCGGCTGCTAGAGGAGTCTCGAGAAAAGGCGCACGGGGCCTATCTCGTTGCGCCGTTCCGGCGCCCCCTCGGCATCCTCGACGTTCTCGCGTAGCGGGAGTTAGGCGGGGATGTCCTCGTAGCGCTTTTGCTGACGACGATCGACGAAGTAGGCGCCGGCAGCGAAGAGGGCGAAGATGAAGATGAGTGCGGCGATTGCTCCAAATCTGTACCAGACGCCGTCGAGAAGCAGGAGGACCAATGCGATTCCGATCCCAACTAGGACGATCGCGCCCAACATTTTGCCCATGCCCATTGATCCTTTCGTCAAGGCTCGTTCAGCCGAGCCGGTGGCACGGTCATTGTCTATCACCTCCTGGCGCAAAGCATCATCCGGAGGGGGTGAGATCAGCTGGGCCGCCGGCTAGGAAGCTCGAGGACCATGCCCTCTCGGGCGAGGGTCACGTGATTCTCCTCTGATCCTGCGAGCGACCGGGCCCGATCTTCCAGTCCCGACAGCGAGTCGTCACCGTGGAGCGGCTCGTGGTGGAAGAGCACGAGCCGCCGCGCGCCGACGGCCTGGCTGAACGCGACCGCGTCGGAGACGCTCGAATGGCCCCAGCCGACTCGGTCGCCGTACTCCTCCTCTGAATACTGGGCGTCGTGCAGGAGCAGGTCGGCGTCGGCGGCGATCGACGCCCCGGAGATCCAGTCGGTCGACCTGCCGTCGATCCCTGTGAGGGCTGGTTCATGGTCGGGTACGTACGCCAGACTCGCCTCGGCGGCGTCGACTCGATAACCGACGGTCGGTCCCGGATGGATGACCAGGCGCGCCGTCAGAGTCGCTCCGCCGATTGATCCAGGGTCGACGCGGAACATCGTGGAACGACAACTCGGCCGGAACGTCGCGAAGATCGATCGGAAACAGGGGTGGCGAGAACGACCGCGCGATTCGCTCCTGGAGGCTCAACACCGTCGACGGCGGCCCCCAGACGTCCACCTTCACCCCCTCGTCCCACAGGGGTGCGAAGAACCGGAGCCCCTCGAGGTGGTCGAGATGCAGGTGGGTCAGCAGGAGCTGGATCTGGCGCACCTCGCGCTCCGCGAGCTCGGCCCCGAGGCCCCTGATCCCGGTGCCGGCGTCAAAGATGAGGACGGTGCCGTCATCGAGGGCCACCTCCACGCACGAGGTGTTACCGCCGTACTCGACGGTCTCCGGCCCTGGTGTCGGCACCGAGCCACGGCAGCCCCAGATCGTCACGCGCACGACGCCGCTACTCCCGCCAGAAGATCGCCACGATGCCGATGAACTCGTCGGCATGCGCGAAGAGTGGGAACGCGGTCACCGCGACCTCGCGCTCGACGCCGTCCACGCCCGTGATTCGCATCCGCTCGTGCGCCGCGCGCCGCTCGTAGAGCGCGATCCCGGTGGGCCTGCGCTCGTGCGGCAGCGGCTCCGCGTCGAGCGTCCGCGGGTCGAACTTCGTCGACCATTCCGCGAACGGGACCTCACCGATCTCGGTGAACGTCTGCTCGAAGATCTCCTCAGCCGCTTCGTTGAAGAAGATGAGCATGCCCTCGTCGTCGACGATCAGCATCGGTGTAGCGAGGTTCGACGCGAACTCGCGGGCGAGAATGAGCACGAGATGCTTCTGCCTGCGCTTGGTCACGGGCGAAGCGTACGCCCATGGCTAATCGACTTCGACCGGAGCGGGAGCGCGGCTAGACTGTCCGTCCCGCGGGGGCGTAGTTCAGTTGGTTAGAACGCCGGCCTGTCACGCCGGAGGTCGCGGGTTCGAGTCCCGTCGCTCCCGTCTCTCATACTGCCGTCGAACCGGCCCTTTCGCGCTCACCCGCACTCCGTGCAGATCGTCTCGCCGTTCGGGAGGTAGGGCGAGAAGAAGATGAAAACCTCGTTTCGGACTGGCCCCTTCTCGGGACGAGGTGGATCGACGCTCGTGCCTGGGATCTCGAAGCTGTACGCCAGCTCGCCCACCGCCCGTCCCGTTTGAGACCTGCATCGTCGAGAGCTTGGGCGAGCGCGCGAGCCTCCTCGTCGTCAGGTCGGAGACGTAGGTGGTGAGCGGAAGAAGCGGCGGGAAGCCCGGAGAGCCGCAGTAGCCGCGTAGCTCGGGGCACGGCCTCCTTGGCGCGGAGCATGTCCTCGGCCGGCGCAGGTAGCAGGGACAAGATGCGGGACCGTTCGAGCGTCTTGGGCCGCGCGTCGTACTTGACCGCGTACCTGGAGGCCACATACGCCCTGATCTGGCGGTTCTCCCACGCGCTTGCCGGCAGCCACGACGCGGGATCCGCGAGCCGCTCACGCAGCCGCTCAGGAAAGTTCGCGTGATAGCCGAACTAGCCGGTCGCCGATCCGCACCTGGATCACGTTGTGGATCCAGGGGACCTAGGCAGCAGGCTGGATGGTGCTCGAAGAGCCCAGCCGAGACGATCTCGGACCGCAGGAGCTCGACGCCCTCGGGCGTGAGGCGCTGCTCGAGGAATCCGCTCGACCAGCGCGTTGCAGCCTCGGACGTGGCGTAGTGTGATCAGCCGCCCGTCGGCGTATACCCACTGCCCGAGCCTCGCCAGTGCCCTTGGGGCCTAGATCATCCGTGTCGAGCCAGTACTGGATGACGAGCTCTCCGCTCTCCGGCGCGCTCGGCGTAGCTCCCACCGGAGGCAGGCCGACGAAGCTCTTATGAAGGACGACCTCCCGAACGATCGCCCAGCCAGCGGCCGTTACGGCCGTGGCGAGCGCGACCGCGGCCAGCACGACGACAAGCCGGCGACGCCGGCCCGGGACGGCACGGAAACGCTCGAGCCACCGACGGCGGCTTCGGAGCCAGAACCGTGTGCCCCTGCTGGCGCTCAGCCGCTGCCAGGAGCTCTCGCTTCAAATGGCTTACCGGATCACTCATCAGGCCTCTCCGTTTCGAAGTTGGGTTTGCAGTGCGGCCAGGCCGCGGCTCACGCGCTTGCGGATGACGCTCTCCGAGCAGCCGGAGCTCAGCTGCGATCTCGGCGTAGCCGCGGTCCTCGAGGTGGTGCGCTTTGATCGCATCGCGCTGCTCGGGAGTCAGGGTCTCGAGGAGCTCGACCGCTGCGGCGCGTGCCGTCGTCTCGAGGATGTCGATTGCCTCGTCATCGAGCTGGATCGGCTGCATCGCGAGCGCACGCCGCGCGTCGTCCTGGATACGGCTGCTGCGCAGGGCCTCGCTGAACTTGTGGCGCGCGATTGCAAACAACCACGCCTGCGGCGGCTCCGGTCCCGGCTCGAAGCGAGGCACCGAGGCGAGTGCGGCGGCGAAGGTCTCTGCGGCTAGATCAAACGCTTCCTCGGGCCCGGCCACCCGGCGGCGGAAGAAGGCAAGCACCGAAGGGAAGTGCCGCTCGTAGAAGGCGCCGAACGGCTCCGGGGATGTGCGCGCTCCGAGCAGAAGCTCGGCGTCCGAGCGTTGCTCCGCGTTACTCATGCCTCCTATATGACAGTCTCCACGCGATTTGTGACCGCGCCACGCATGGAACGGTTCTGGAACGCAGCGGTGGCGACCAACGGCAACTGGCGGCGACCTGCGCAGCGCAGAAGTGCCCGCCAGGCGGCCATCAACGACTAACGGCGAACAACGGCAAAACGCGACGCCCAACTGTCACGCCGGAGGTCGCGGGTTCGAGTCCCGTCGCTCCCGTTGCACGTTCCCTTTGCAAAACGGCCTGTTGTGCCTCGACCCGGCTTAGGTCCGCCGTCGGCCGACGCAACGAAAACGCCAGAACGCGGGTAGTGGGTCAGTTTGCCCTCTGTCGCCGCCAACGAGGTTATGGTTGGGGTCATCACCACACCGCGTCTTCTCTACTGGCTAGGCGCGATGGTCGCACTGCTCGTCGTGGGGACGACTATCGGTCTCATATGGGCGGACACGAGCAACGTCGCCGGTGCGTTTGCCGGGGCGACGAACGTGATCAGTTTGGTCGGAATCGTGGTTCTTCTGATCGCCATCGCCGTGAAGCGTCGTCGTCGGCCGAGCTAGCCGTAGCCGCGACATCGGCGATTTCAAAGTAACCCACTACCCGAACGCGCGTCCGGCGCCGCCCGCAGCCGGTCCTCGGAGCCGCGCGCGCGGAGGTGGAGCCGGAGCCGTGACCAACCGGCTGCGGCGCTGCGGCGCGTGCCCGGAGCTCCTTCGGGTCGCTGTAACGGGCCACGATCCTCGCCTGACGTTCAGCGCCACCAGCACGGCGAGTGCTGGCGGAACCGCGGCCGTGCTTCGTTCAGCGCGTCAGGTAGAACGCGCCCGGTGCCGCCGCTGGGCCTCGCGGTCCGCACACCAATGGCAGCAGTAGCGCTTGCTGCGGTTCTTGGTCGCGTCGACGAAGACGCCGGTGCAGGGCGGCCCCGAACACGTGCCGAAACGGGTGAGTCCGTGTGCTTGCACGATGTCGATCAGGCCGGCGGCCGCTGTCGCACCGAGATGAGCCGCGACGGGTTCGCTCGGCCCGAAGCGGACCTTCCACGTACCGTCGACGTGTTCCAGGTGAGGAACGGCTGCAGCCTCTTCTGCTATCTCGTTCAGCAGCCGCGCCGCTTCGCCTACGTCCTGCGCCACGAAGACGCGGCGTAGGCGAGCGCGCAATTGCCTGATCTCGATCAGGTCACGCTTCCGTGCGACGCGCGCCGCCTCCGGCCGGCCGACCCGGTCGAGGAACCTGCGCAGGTCATCAAGAGTCGCAAGCCGCTCGTAGGGCGCCTCAAACGTGTCCCAGGTATTCGCGATCGCGACCGCCAGGTCCGCCGCTGAGTCCTTCGGATTCCCGACGATGACCAACTAACCAAACCCCCGCTTCATCAGTCTCAAAACAGTGTTAGGTACTGACAGACTAGCGAGGAGGAAGACATGGGCAAGCTTGGCATCTCGGTCGTTGCCGCATTGGCGCTGATCCTCTCGGCGCCGGCGGCAGCGAACCCACCGACGCGCGTGGAGGAGGACGTCGACCGGACGACGACTATCCCGGCCGGTGCGCTCTGCTCCTTCGAGTTCGTGGTGCGCTCGGAGGGACACCGCACGACCACCACCTTCACCAACTCGGATGGAAGCCTCGACCGCTTCACGATCCATCTCACCAGTTGGCACACCACCTACACGAATCCCGCCAACGGGAAAATGCTCCGTGTCACGTTCTCGGGCCCGGTCATCGTGGAGGCGCTTCCGGACGGCCGGGCGCTCGTCCGGATTCCCGGCAACGACCCGCACATCGTCGCGAGGGGCGATGGCCCGATCTACACCGACAGCGGGCTGATCGTCTACATCGCGCCGGACCCAGTGAACTGGGTCGAGCAGCTCGAGGTACTCCATGTCGCCGGCGGTCGCCGCGAGAGCGAGGACTTCGTCGCAGCCGTCTGCGGCGCGCTCGCCTGACGCTCTTTTTCGAAGGGCCCCGCCTCGGCGGGGCCCTTCGTAAGACGATGCTCCCTTCGTGCGTGGCGCCGACGCGTTCACCGTCGTCACGGCCCGATCATCCGGGAGTATTGTGTCCGGATCGCGCCAGAGAGCTAGAAGGGAGGAAGTTATGCGCTCAGGGTGGAAAGGACTCGCGGTCATGGGGCTCGCGCTCATGGCGCTCTTCGTGGTCGCCGGGTGCGGCGGATCCGACTCGGACGAAAGCAGCAGCTCGACCGCGGAATCGTCCGACACAACGGAGATCGGCGTCGCCGATTTGACGGCGGACTTCTCGGCAATGACCAAGCTCAAAGACCTTGCGAGCGAGGGTAAGGGAATGATCGGGGTCCTGCTCCCCGACACGACGACGTCGACGCGCTATGTCCAGTACGACGCGCCGAACCTGAAGAAGGCCTTCGAGACCGCTGGGCTCTCTTCCGACCAGTTCAAGATCCAGAACGCACAGGGCAGCACGAGCACGATGCAGCAGCAGGCCGAAGCTCTCATCACCGCCGGCGCCTCGGTGCTCCTCATCGATCCGCTCGACCCAGGATCGGGAGCTGCCATCGAGGAGAACGCAGTGTCGAAGGGCCTGAAGGTGATCGACTACGACCGCCTCGTGACCGGGGGCCCCAAGGATCGGTACTACGTCAGCTTCAACAACGTAGAAGTGGGCCAGCTGATCGGCCAGGGCGAGGTCGACTGCATCGAGGCCTGGAAGGTGAGCAAGCCGGCCGTCCTGGTGATGAGCGGCGACCCGACGGACAACAACGCAAAGCTCTTCGCACAGGGCTACAACGGCGTGCTCCAGCCGCACTTCGACGACGGGTCCTATACGAAGGTGGGCGCGCCGGCCGGCACGTGGGATGGGCCGACCGCGGCCACGACCTTCGAGCAGCAGTACACCGCGCACCCCAACATCAACGCGGTCGTGATGCCCAACGACAACACCGCGAACGCGGTCATCTCCGTGCTCTTGAAGAACAAGATCCCGGCGAACACGTTCCCGGTCACCGGTCAGGACGCCGCCACGGATGGGCTGCAGAACATCCTCAAGGGCTACCAGTGCGGCACCGTCTACAAGCCGTACTTCGCCGAGGCGCAGGCGGCCGCGGCGCTCGCGCTCTACCTCAGGGCCGACAAGACGCCGCCGTCCTCGCTCGTGAACGACACGACGCGGGACACGACGCTGAACGCGGACATCAAGTCCGTGTACACGAAGCCCTTCTGGGTGACGAAGGAGAACATGAACGACACCGTCGTGAAGGACGGGACGATCTCAGCGTCCGAGCTCTGCGCCGGCAACGTGGCCAGCTTATGTAAGGAAGCAGGAATCGAATAGAGCCCAACTGGGCCGGGCCTCGCCTTCCGCGGGCGGGGCCCGGCTCGGTCGTCAACCGGCAGAAGGGACTCGATGACGAGCAGCGGGAACGGCGCAGAGCCTCTCCTCAGCCTCCGCGGCGTCTCGAAGAACTTCGGACCGGTGCAGGCGCTCATCGACGTGGACCTGGACATACGGGCAGGCGAGGTGACCGCGCTCATCGGCGACAACGGGGCCGGCAAGTCGGTGATGATCAAGTGCATCGCCGGGATCCACGCTCCGGAGCGCGGGGAGATCCTCTGGGACGGAAAGCCGGTTCGGATTCGCACCCCTCGCGAGGCCGCCGCGCTCGGGATCGAGACCGTCTACCAGGATCTCGCGCTCTGTAACAACCTGGATATCGTGCAAAACATGTTCCTGGGACGGGAGCGAGAGAACGGCATCTTCCTCGACGAGGAGGCGATGGAGAAATCGGCCGGCGAGACCCTCTCCAGCCTCGCCGTGACGACCGTGCGCTCGATCCGCCAGCCGGTGGCCTCGCTCTCGGGCGGCCAGCGGCAGTCGGTGGCGATCGCGAAGGCCGTGCTCTGGGAAGCGAAGCTGGTGATCATGGACGAGCCGACGGCTGCGCTCGGCGTCGCCCAGACGAGGATGGTGCTGGACCTCACCCGCAGGCTCGCCGAGCAGGGGCACGCGGCGCTGTTCGTCTCCCACAACATGAACGACGTCTTCGAGGTAGCCGACCGGATCATCGTGCTCTACCTCGGTCAAGTTGTCGCGCAGCGTCCGGCGTCGGAGCTCGACCGGCAGATCGCGGTCGACCTGATGACGACGGGCAAGTCGGAGCGGCTCGCCAAGAACGGAGACGGCGCCTGATGGCCAAGGTCGACGAGACCGCCGGGCCGCCCGAGTCGGACGTTCAAACGGAGCAAGCGGCTCGCCAGGCCGAGCTCGCAGTTCCGGCCGAGATCGCGGCTGACTCCGTCGGCGAGTACTTCAGAACCTCGCTCGCGAGGCTCAAGGCCGGCGAGAGCGGGGTCCTGCCGGTCATCGCAGGGATGATCCTGATCTCGATCCTGTTCCAGTCCCTCGACGACAAGTTCCTGACCGCCGGCAACCTCGTCAACCTGCTCGTCCAGGCTGCGGTCTTCAGCCTGCTGGCGATGGGGCAGGTCTTCGTCCTGCTCCTCGGCGAGATCGACCTCTCGGTCGGGTTCGTCGCCGGCCTCGGCGGGGTGATCATGGCCGACCTCGCGAGCCCGGCCCACGGCTGGCCCTGGTATGCGGCAATTCCGGCCGCGCTCCTCGCCTGCGCGGGAATCGGCGTGCTCCAGGGAACGATCATCACGCGGATCGGTCTGCCCTCGTTCGTCGTCACGCTCGCCGGCCTCCTCTTCTGGCAGGGGGTACTCCTGAAGATCCTCGGCGAAGGCGGGACGATCCCGATCCAGGACGACACGATCAACAACATCGCGAGCGCCAACATCAGCCCGCTCGCGGGTTGGATCCTCATGCTCGTGCTCGTCGCGGTGTTCGGCCTGACCCTCTGGCGTCGCGACTGGAAGCGACGGCGTGCCGGCCTCGTCGCCCCGCCGCCGGCGGTAACCCTCCTGAAGATCGGCGGAGCGCTGGTGGGCGGCGTCGCACTCGTCCTGCTCTGCAACCACGACCGCGGCATCCTCGTGCCGATCAGGGGGGTCCCGATGGGTCGTGCTGCTCGTGGTCGGCGTGGTGGTCGTCTGGACGATCCTGCTCGGTCGAACGACGCTGGGTCGCTACCTGTATGCGATCGGCGGCAACGCCGAGGCCGCGCGTCGGGCAGGCGTGAATCTCGTGAGGATCCGGACGATCGCGTTCATGCTGTGCAGCCTCACGGCAGGAATCGCCGGCGTCGTGTACGCATCGCGGCTTCGGTCGATCTCGACGTCGATCGACGGCGGCACGCTCGTGCTCTACGCGGTCGCGGCGGCGGTGATCGGCGGCACGAGTCTGTTCGGGGGCCGCGGGAAGGCGATTCACGGCGTGCTCGGCGGGATCGTGATCGCCGGCATCGACAACGGCATGGGCCTACTGGGGTTCACTGCAGCGTCGAAGTACATGGTGACGGCGCTCGTCCTGCTGGCCGCCGTGACGATCGACGCGCTCTCACGCCGAGGCCGCGTCGCCACCTGAGCGCATACGGGCTCGGGTAGCTGGAGCTAGGGCATTCGACAGCGGATCGAGCCTGCGAACTGCTCGCTGTCCGGCATCGGATCTACCCCGATCACAATGCACGTCCCCAGCCTGGTCTCGAGAGTTTCACCCTCGCTAGGAGGACGCGGCAGTTCGATCTCATCGAAATCTTCGAAGCCGTGACCCTCGATGATCACTCTGAACCGCTGCATCAGAAAGCGATCATTCCACAGGGCTGATGTCGGTCCGGGACGCTCATGCGAATAGGCGCACGAGCGCATCAACGATCAACGCAGCGCCGATCCCCAGGGAGAGCCAGACGCGCAGCTCCGCCGTGTGCTCGGTCAGCCAGGCTTGGCCGCGTGCGAGGATCACGGCCGCACGCTCCCCTGCAACGATCACGATCCCGACGGGCACCGAAACGAGCACCGTGGCAACCACGATGTAGACGAGGACCAGCGTGAGATCCGCGACGGCCCCAAGACTGGCTTCGGTGACCGCCGCCATGGCGAGGAATGTGAGCAAGAGCCGTTTCGGCCCTCCGAAGCCGAGGAGCGCGGCCATCGAGAACGCGGCGGCGGGCCGAACGTTGCCGAGGCCCGCAAGGATCGCACTCGCGCGGCTCCCCCCCGCTTCCGCTCGCGGCGGCGTATGCCGCGCCCGGAGCCCGAGGGCCAGCAGCGCGACGCCGAGCAGGAGCTCCAGCACTCCTTCGACCGTCTCGTGCGAGTCAAGCCGCGCGACGGCAGCCTGGCCGAGGAGCAGGCCGAGACCGCACGCGATCGTCGTCCCGAGCAGGAATCCGCTCAGGAAGGCGATGCCGTTCGTGCGCGGGCGCGCGCTGCGAATGACGACGAATGTCGCCGTCAGCGCGAGAGGGCTGGCCGCCGCGGCGAGAGCGTAGAGCAAGACGTGACCGCCGGCATGGATCACGCGTCATGCCGGTCACGCATTGGAACGCACGGCGCCTTGCCCTCGTTCATCGCCGCTACGCCGTCGCGACAGAGACGTCCGCTGCGTCCACGGCGGGTTCGTCCGGTGTGCCCTCACGCGCGAGCGAGATGACAACCGCGCCGACGAGCGCGAGGGAGAGGCCGATCACGGCGACGACGATATGCCAGCCCGGACGGCTAAGACGCTCGTCCAAGAGGAGGATCCCGATCAGGATCCCGACGATGGGGTTCGCGACCGAGACCGTGGCGACGGAAGGTGCGAGACGACCCGTTCCGAGCGACACCTGCTGCAGCAAGAACCCGAGCACGCCGGCGACCGCGAGGGCGTAGCACTCCCAGTGGGAGAGCATTGTGCCGACGCTTTGATGGAGGTAGTCGAGGGTGGGCTTCGTCAGCGAAGAGGAGAGCCCGAACAGAATGCCCGCGACCGTGCCGAACACGGCCGCTTTCATCGAAAGATCGCCGCCTCTACCGAAGACCAGCAGTAGGACGGAGAGCCCCGAGAGCAGGGCGATCGTGAGCGCCCATTGGGAGTTGGGCGCGTTCTCGTTCCCGCCAGCCGGGTCGCCGAAGTAGACGAACAAGCCGAGCCCGATGATGATCACGACCGCACCGACCACCTCCCGGCGACCCACGTGCTGCTTGGTCAGGAAGTAGCCGAGCGGCAGCGCGAAGACGACGGTGGTGACGAGCAGCGGCTGGATGACCGAGAGACGGCCGCGGTCGAGCGCGCCGGCCTGAAACAGATATCCCGTGAACAGCGCAAGCGTGCCGAGCAGCCAGGTCGTCTGACCCGCGAGCCGCACGAGCGACATCGGCTGGGCGAGCGAGATCGTCGGCAGATTCAGCGCGCCCTTCTGCTGAAGCGCAGCCGCCAGCGCGAAGAGGAACGCGGCGACGAGCGCCAGAGTCGCAGCCATCCTCGAAGCCTAGGGCGCGTGCCGGGTAGTGCTCACCGGCCCGCTTTTCGTTTCGACCTCTGACGACGCGAAGCACCGGAGCTCTTCCCGCCACGTCGCTCAGCGACGTCAACGCGGCCACGTCCGAAGGCGTCGATCCTTCCCCACCGGCCCGGGATGTCGAGCAGCTCCAATTGGCCGATGCCTACGGGAAGGGCTGGGTCGACCACGAGATGGTCCCCGAGCGGCTCCAGGCCGAGCATCGTCCGCAGCAGCAAGAGCGGCGTGCCCGTAGACCAGGCCTGCGGGCTGCACGCGGTCGGGTACTGCACCGGATACTTCGTCACCGTCCGCTCGTAGCCTCCGAAGGCCTCGGGCAGCCGCCCGCTGAAGAGCTCGGCGGCATCGAGGATGCCTGCCGCGATCTGCGCCGCCTCCTCCTTGAAGCCGTAGCGTCGTAGACCCCAGGCGATGAACGAGTTGTCGAACGGCCAGACCGTGCCCACGTGGTAGCCGATCGGGTTGTACCGTCCCTCGCCCTCGGCCAGGGTCCGAACGCCCCAGCCGGAGAAGAGCCGGGGTCCCATCAGATGTGCCGCGACCGCGTCGGCCTTGGACTTGTCGACGATGCCGCTCCAGAGCAGGTGGCCGTTGTTCGACGCGAGCGAATCGACCTGGTTCCCTTCGGTATCGAGGGCCAGGGCGAAGTACTCGCCGTCTGTCACCCAGAAATCGCGGTTGAAGCGGCGCTTCAGGTCGGCGGCGTCCTTTTCCAGCCGGTCGGCGAGCTCAGGGTCATTCCAGACGAGACGGGCGAGTCGGGCGCCGCGCACCTTCGCGTCGTAGGCGTAGCCCTGCAGCTCGCACGTGGCCCGTGGGAAGCCGGGGAGCGTGCCGTCGTGGTAGGAGATCGAGTCCCAGGAGTCCTTCCAGCACTGGTTTTCGAGGCCCGTCTTCTCGTTCCGTCGCTGGTACCAGATGTAGCCCGTACCCATCAGGTCCGCGTACTCGTCGATCCAGTTGAGCGCCGCCCGGGCTTCGTGCTCGAGCTCGCGCACCAGCCTCTTGTCACCGGTCCAGCGCTCGTACTCGTCGAGCAGCACCACGAACAGCGGCGTCGCGTCCGCGCAACCGTAGTAGGGCGAATGTGGCCGCTCCTCGAAGGCCGTCAGCTCGCCGTATCGCATCTCGTGCAGGATCCGACCCGGGTCCTCGTCGCGGAAGTCGTCGATGCAGCTGCCTTGCCAGTCGCCGAGCGCCCGCAGGGTCGTTGCCGCCAGCTCCGGCGTGAAGGGCAGCGCCTGCAGGCTCGTGAAGATGCTGTCCCGGCCGAACATCGTCATGAACCAGGGCAGGCCCGCCGCCGGAAGGCTCAACCCACCGGCCACCGGAGGCGCGAAGCGGAGCGCGGCCAGGTCGACGAGGCTTCGCCGGTAGGTCGCCTCGAGCTCGTCCCGGTCGCATTGGAGCCGGGGAGCGTCAGCGATCCACTTCTCGAGACTCAGCTCCATGCTCGGCCGCGCCCGTTTCTTTCCGCGTGCGTACTTCGGCCGCATGTACGACCCGCCCTGGCCCTCGGCGGTGACCACGTCCAGGTCGGTGCTCCATTCCCCGTGCGGCTTGATCCGCACTCTGAACGTGAGGCCGCTCTTGTCGAGCCGGGCGGGGGCCGTCGCCGAGATCGCGGTCACACGCCTGAACGTCTCGCGCTCATACCCGAGAAGAAGCCGTCCTCGTTCCACGCGAGCGGAGTACTTCCCCTTCTTCGCGAGCGCGTCCTTGACCTCGAAGAGGTCAGCGAAGTCCGAGCCGGCCTCGATGCGGACGGCGAGGTCGACCGACTTGTCGTCGTGGTTGAGGATGGTCAACTCCTCGTGGAAGCCGTTTCCGACCGCGCGCCGCCGGATGACGGACAGCTTGGCGTCGACGTACACGGTTCCTGTTCCCTGCACGAGGAAGAAGCGCGTCTCGAAGTACTGGAGGTCGTCGACCGATAGTGCGTTGAGCCTTTGGCCGTCGATTGTCAGGACCCACTTCGACAGGAAGCGGGTGTCGAATGAGAAAAGGCCGGTCGGGTCGGTGAGCGACGCTTCGATGTCGCCGTTCGAGTCGCTGACGACGAAGGTGTTGCCGTCCAGGATCTGGACCAGGCCGTTGCTCACCGTTTCCTCCTCGCAGAAGCCGCGCTGGGGCGCCGCCTTCGGGAACGCGGCGGCCCGGGAAAGAGCCGCTGGAAGAGCACCAGCAGTCGAACGTCGCCCTCGACGCTCATCGCGCCGCGCAGCAGCGCCGCCATTAGATTCGTCCTGCCGCTCGCGACGCCGTCGAATAGCGCCTTGTCCGCCGAGACGACGGCCTCCGCGCGCCGATGCTGGCGTGAGACCGCGATGTCCCCCTTGAGGATGGTGACGAGCCAGCGATCCGTCTTCTTCCCGTCTTTGAGGTCGAACCGCACCGTTCCCTTCGCCTTCTCGAGCAGCGGTTCGTGCCCGCGCTCGTCCAGCGCGTCGAAGAATTTCGCGGTCACGTCGGTCTTCATCCCCACCTCCTCGGTTTCCACTCTAGACCGTGAGCTCGCCGGCCAGGTCCTCCTGCATTAGCCGGCGCACCTCCTCGGGATCGTGACGGTCCGCGAGGACCATGAGCTTGGTGAGGGCGGCCTCGAAAGTCATGTCGCCCCCTGGGACGGCACCAGTGGCGAGGAGTGCAGAACCCGTGGCGTAGAGACCGCCGACCACGCTACCCGCGCGGCATTGAGTGGTGACGACGACGGTGACGCCGCGATCGACGGCAGAGCGCAATGGATCGAGGAACCAACTGTCGGTCGGGCCGTTCCCCGCTCCGTACGCCTCGAGCACGACCCCGCGCAGATCGGGCCGAGCAAGCACCGCACCGAGGACGTGCCCGTCGATCCCGGGATGGAGCCGCAACCCCGTCACGGCGGCGCTCATGCCTCCGCGGCGCCGGATCGGGCCGGCACTCGGGGCCCGGATCAAGCTCGACGCGAAGTCGATCGAGACGCCTGCGGTCGCTAGCGGCGGGTGGTTCGGCGACGCGAAACCGCGGTAGCCGTCGGCGTGCACTTTCACCGCTCGGTTGCCGCGGATGAGGATGTCGGAGAAGAAGATCGTCACCTCTGGCACGAGTGCTGCGCCGCGCAGGTGCCCGGACGCGATGGCCAGAGCGGTCACCAGGTTCTCGCGGCCGTCCGAACGCAGCTCGGTGACCGGGCGTTGCGCACCCGTCAGCACGATCGGGATGTCGATGCCCTCGAGCAGGAAACTGAGCGCGGACGCCGTGTAGGCCATGGTGTCGGTGCCGTGGAGCACGACCACACCGGCATGCCCGGGCGCATGGTCGATGATCGCGTCGGCGATGTCGAGCCAGTCTGAGGTGCCCATGGCGGACGAGTCGATCGGGTCGGGGAACGTCGCCACGGTCAGCGCGAGAGGCAGCCGACGAAGGAACGGCAGATGGTCTCGGATCTCACGCAGGTCGAGCGGCACGAGCGAGCCATCGGCGTCCTGACCCATGCCGAAGGTTCCGCCCGTGTACAGCACTAACAGGGCGGGACCATCTGGTCCGATCTGACCGCGCACCTCGACGGCGCTCATCGGGCCGTCGCCGCTTCGGTGGAGGCGCGCCCCGTCACTGCCGGATCATTTCATGGTGCTCGTCGACGGGCTCGAAATCAGCTGGGCGATTCCCTCACACGCCGCTCATACGAGGCGAATCTGCCCACTCGCGGGGTGTAACCACCCACCTGGGGGATGCGAAGCGCTGCATACCTAGGTTCGCCGGGGTTGCAGAAATCGAAAAACCTCCTAATGTGATGACGAAGGGCGTCGCGCTTACCACGTCGTCCTTCATCAGTAATTAGAGGGGAAAAGGGGTTGCGGCAATGAGGGGGATGACTGAACGCGGGCTGGACCGCGCGGCGGTTCCGCGCGCGGCGGCGACATCGTGGCTAATAGCGGTGTTCGTACTTTGTGTTCTCGTACTGGCACCACCGGCTAAATCCGACAGCGTCATGTCTGCGGACAGCCATGCACCAGGAAGTCTCGACCGACCTACGGGCGGGCTGCCGGGGACTGGGGATCCGCACAACCGTACGAAGTGGAAGGTCCAGATCGGCGACACGATCACGGGCACGATCAGAGGCGCGACCGATGCCAACCTGGTCGGTGCGTCACAGGCCGACGTTGTCATCAAGAGCTCGAACGTTGGCAACACCACGGTCCAGGGCACGAAGTCCGGGAGCACGATCACCTTCACGTGGTTCGTGCCTGCCGGCGCCTGCTCGACGATGGTGGTCGCCTACGGGCCCGTAGGGACGAATCCCGTCGGCAACAACTCGAACAACGACATCATTCGAGCTCTGTTCAGCCCGCCGGGCTCGACCGCGGTAGCCGGCTTCGCGATCGTCGGCGCAGACGGCGAAGTCATCGCGTGCGGCGGCCCACCACCGCCACCGCCACCACCGCCACCGCCGCCACCGCCACCGCCACCGCCACCGCCGCCACCGCCACCACCGCCACCGCCACCACCGCCGCCACCTCCGCCACCTCCGCCACCTCCGCCACCTCCGCCACCGCCACCGCCACCGCCACCTACCGCCACCACCGCCACCGCCACCGCCGCCACCGCCACCACCGCCACCACCTCCGCCACCACCACCGCCACCACCGCCACCGCCGCCACCGCCGCCACCGCCGCCACCGCCGCCACCACCGCCTCCACCGCCTCCGCCACCCCCGGCGCCTCCGCCGGTCACGCGGAAGGCAAAGGCCAAGAAGTGCCCCAAGGGCACGAAGCGGGTCCGAGGCCAGTGCAAGAAGGTGAAGAAGGCGAAGAAGGTGCAGGCGAGGAAGCGCATCGTGAGGCCGCCGTTCACCGGCTAGCCAGAGCGAGGACTTAAAGGGACGTGGCGCCGCCCAGGCAAGGAGGGCGGCGCCTTTCCTCTTCCATCACCGCAGCGAGGCTGCGCCGGCGGGCTCGGCAAGCCCACCGGCGCATTAGGATCGATCAGTGTCCGCCGTGGCTGTGGCGGGTGGTCACGTAGATGTCGGTCGAGCCCTCCGGGCCCGGCGCGCGGCCGAAGTACAGCGTCTCGCCGCGCCAGAACGATCCACGTGTCTCGTTGTTCGTCGTGTTCACGACCGGTCCGAGGTTGACGGGCGTCGACCACGGATCGTCGAGGCTCTCTCGGTTTGCGGAGTAGAGGTCCTGGCCGCCCAGCGTGTCCGAGCGGTTCGAGTCGAAGACGATCTCGAGCCCGTTCCTGCGGACGTTCGGGCGGAGGTCGCCGAATGCGGTGTTCAGCTCGGCGACCGGTGTCGCGGGACCGAAGCTCCCGTCCGCCAGCTGGTCGCTCACGTAGATGTCGGGGCCGCTCGAGAAGTAGAGAACCGCCTCCCCGTGCTTCCGCAGGTATGACGGGCCCTGCTCGTCGAGCGGGACCGTTCGGACCGCCGTCGGACTGACAGGCGAAGTGCTCCGGCTCGCTCCAGCCGTTCCTGCGATCGAAGCGTGCGAAGAACATGTCTGCCCCTGCCGCAGGCACCGGGCACGACTCGCCGGCTCACGAAGAAGAGCCCGCCGTGCGCGGATCGGCGTCGGGCAGAAGTCGTCAGCCGTCGAGTTGACGGGCGAAGCGACGTTCTGCGGAGCGCCGAAGGGCGCGTGCTTGTTCCTGCGGTGCGCGACCCAGATGTCCAGGTCCGTCCTCGTGTCGCCTACGTAGCGCGGACGGTTCGAGGCCATGTAGAGGCTCAACCCGTCGGGCGACTGGATCGGGCAGCCGTCCAGGTAGGGCGTGTTCAGCTCGGAGCTGTTCCCGTTGATCTCGTCGATCTTCTGCGGCGGGCCCCACGCGCCGGTGTGCGCGTACGCGATGCCTGCCAGTGACGCGATCAGCGCGGCTGCTCCGAAGGCCACGGTGATGCGTGCTCGTGCTTTGACGCTGGTCATGTCGACCTTCCTTTCTCGGTAGTGCTTCGAGGTGTGCCGCGAAGGCTGCGCTCCGGGTGTTTCAGGGCCGTTTCAGACCAGCAACAGCTGAGGAGTTCCGGATCCTGGGACGGGAAGGGTTCCCAGGCCTGAGGCCCGGGAACCCACACCCATGACGGTCACCGGGCCGGTGACTAGGTGTTCCGGCCCACTTCCTCCACGTACTCGCGCGTGCGCGCGTCCCAGAGCCGGACCGACTCCTCGGTGAGCCGCACGTTGCTGTGACTCTCGTCCGTGTACATCACCGCGGCGTCCTTCGGGTGGGCGGTGGACACCCAGCCGGCGAAGGGCTCCCACATCTGAGGCGAGAACTTCTCGATCCCCCAGTGCTGCGTAGCTCGGACGATCTTTCCGTCATGAACGAAGAGATCGAAGGAGCTGCCGCCGAAAGGACCCCGTCCGATCTCGCCGGACCTGAGGCCGTGAAAATCGAACGTGCAGCGAATGCTGCCGGAGTCCGAGTTGCCCACTCCCTCACAGTCGTTGAGGATCTGCTTGTAGCCCGTGGCTTCGAGATACGAGATGAGTAGTCGAAGATCATCCTGCTCGGTCATCGACGCGATCGTCGCGTCGTCGGCCAGATAGGTCCTCGCCTGTTCCACGTCGAAGGCGCCGAACGCCTCGAGGAAACTCGTGGCGACGCCCTCCGCTTGGTCGTTAGCCGAAGCCTCGTCGCGGCTCTGAATGATCAGCAAGGCCGCGATCAGGACTACGGCTACTGCCGCAGCGGCTAGCGCGCCGATCCTCTTTCGTTCGCTCATCGTGCTCCTCCTTTGCCTGTAGCGCAGATGTCTTGCCCCAAAGGCTGCGCTCCGGGTGTTTCAGGTCCGTTTCAGACCGGCAACAGGTGTTAGCGTCCCGGCCGGGAGGCCAGCCAGATGGAGTTCCGGATCCTGGGACCGCTCGAGGTGTGGGACGAAGGAGCGCGAGGTTTCCCTCGGCGGGCCCAAGCCGCGTGCGCTTCTCGCCGTGCTCCTCCTCCACCCCAACGAGGTCGTTCCCGCTGACCGGCTGATCGACGAGCTCTGGGGCGAGGACTCGCCCGAGGATGCCGCCGCCGCGCTGCGGGTCAACGTCTCGCGACTTCGCAAGGCGCTTCCGCAGGACGTGCTGACGACCAGATCGCCCGGCTACGTCGTCCGGGTCGAGCCCGACGAGCTCGATCTCCACCGATTCGAGCGGCTGGTGGACGAGGGGAGGAGCCTGCTCGCTCGCGGCCTGGCGGCCGACGCGTCGGAGCGGCTACGCGACGCGCTGTCGCTGTGGAGGGGCCCGGCGCTCGCGGACTTCGCCTACGAGAGCTTCGCCCAGACGGCCATCGCCCGGCTCGAGGAGATCAGGCTGGCAGCAGTCGAGCTCCGGATCGACGCCGACCTCGCACTCGGGCGCCATGACGAGCTGGTCGGGGAGCTGGAGGCGCTGGTCGCCGAGCACCCGCTCCGCGAACGGCTGCGGAGGTATCTGATGACGGCGCTGTACCGGTCGGGCCGGCAGGCGGAGGCCCTGGACGCCTACCAGGACGCGCGCCGGGCCCTCGTCGACGAGCTCGGGATCGATCCGAGCCCGGCGCTCCAGGAGCTGGAGCAGGCGATCCTTCGGCAGGACCCGTCGCTGGATCTCGAAGCGACGGCACCCGCCGGTGTCCGCGAGGTCGCGGAGCGGTCGATTCTCGTCGCCATCACGGACGAGACGCGCGTCGACGCGCTGCTCGCGGTGGCCGAGCCGCTGGTGCGACACCCGCCTCGCGTCCTGATCCTGGCCAGGCTCGTGTCGGACGCAGCCGAGCTTCGGTCCGCGTCGGCCTGGCTCGAAGAGCGCCGGTCTGCAGCTCGAAGCGCGCGGCGTCGTGGCCCGTGCGGCCTCGTTCACGTCGACGGCCCCGGGCGAGGAGCTGGCTCGGCTCGCGACCGAGCTCGACGTCGATCTGCTGCTCGCCGAGGCCCCCGACGAGCTCCTGGCCGAGGGCGCTCCCGACGAGCAGCTCGCCGCCGTCCTCGCGGAGGCGCCCTGCGACGTGGCGCTTCTCGGTTCCTCGGGACGCGCAGCCCGAGGGCCCCGTCCTCGTCCCGTTCGGAGGGGCCGAGCACGACTGGGCGGCGGTCGAGCTCGGCGCGTGGTTCGCGCACGCCGACGATGCGCCGCTCCGGCTCGCAGGCGCCGCCGCGGTGCCGGAGCAAGGCAAGCGCGACGCGAGTCGCCTGCTTTCGCACGGCGCGCTCGCCGTCCAACGGGTCCTGGGCATCTCGGCCGAGCCGCTGCTGACTCCGCCGGGCGAGGAGGGCATGCTGGAGGCGAGCCGCGACGCCGGTCTGCTCGTCGTCGGGCTGTCGACGAGGTGGCACCGCGAGGGCCTTGGCCCGGCCCGCCTCAGACTCGCCAGAGAGGCCACCCCGCCGACGCTGCTCGTCCGGCGCGGTCTACGCCCCGGCGGCCTCGCTCCGCCGGCCGCGCTGACGCGCTTCACCTGGTCGATTCGCCCTGAGTCGGACTCAGGTCGCGCAGGCCGGCTCGTAGGGCCGCCCGGGGAGGAACTCCTCCCACTCCTCGCGCGTCAGCGTGCGGTTCGCGAGCGTCGCAGGCGCGCTGTGCCCAGGACTCCGGGTCGACGTCCCAGACGGCTCCCTGGCCGTTGGCGTGCGGTCGTGCAACAGACTGGCGTCCGTCGGCGGACAGGTCGATCATCGCCCTGCGGCTGCCGGCCGTGAGCCTCGGGCCGATCTGGGTGCCCGGTGGCAACGTCCCAGAGCGACGCGACGGGCTCGAACCCGGAGACGGCGAGAATCGTGCCGTCGGAGCTGAAGTCGAGCGTCAGCGCGCCGGCGCCGCCCTGCTCGAGCTCGCGGATGAGCTTCCCGGTACGGACGTCCCAGAGCTGCACGAGCGGGTCGTCGCCGGCGGTCGCGAGCATGCGGCCGTCGGGGCTGAACGCGACGGCGTAGCCGAGACACGTGTCGGCGCGTGTCCACCGGCAGCGTGGCGATCCGCGAGCGCCGGGCAACGTCCCAGATCTCTGCGTTCCCTCCCCCTTCGCTCGGTACAGGACGAACGCGACGAGCGGCCCGGTCGGGCTGAAGGCGACATCGTCGGCAGCGCCGACGCCTCCGCGATGTGGTCGAGCGCGCTCCGGTTGCGACGTCCCAGAGCCTCGACGCCGTCGAGCCGGCCGTGGCGAGATGGTCCCGTCCGCGCTGAAGCTCACGCCGACAGCCCGCGACGAGCCGACGAGAACGGCCCGCGGCGGAGCGATCGCGACTCGACGTCCCAGAGCGTCGCCTTGCCGCTCGACGGTCACGGCTGCGAGCGTTCGCCCGTCCGGAGCTGAAGGCGAGCGCCTTGACCTCGCCGCCGGTCTCGAGGAGCGGCCGGCCCGCCGGGGTAGATCGGCCGCATCCCAGAGCCTGATGCCCTGCTCCTTGAGGCCGAGCGCAATCAGCCGTCCGTCGGGGCTGAACCTCCCCGGGTGCCCGTCAAACCCTGGATCGTAGCGCCCGGTCGTGCGTGAACGTGAACGGCCGCCCGAGCCCGCGGTCCCCGCCGATGTCCCAGGCGATCGCCGTCCCGTCGTGACTCGCCGTGTAGAGCGTCTCCCCGTCGGGGCTGAAGACCGGCTGCTGGACGGAGGCCGAGTGGCCGCGCAGCGTCGTCGCGGGGAGTCGCCGACTCGGCATCCCAGAGCGTCACGGTCCCGTCGAGGCTCGTCGAGACGACCGTCTTGCCGTCGGGGCTGAACAGCAGCCAGTTCGGTGCTCCGCGGAGCACGCCCGCTGCCGTTCGCACGCTCCGCTACGCATGTCGACCAGCTGGATGCCGCGGTCGATGCCGACCGCGGCGGTGCGCCCGTCCGGGCTCAGCGCGAGCGCGTGGTAGCCCGTTGCGATCTCGAGCGCCCTCGTCTTCTTGCGGCTCCCGAGATCCCACCAGGCGAGCTCGCCGTCGGCTGACGCGGTGACGACGGAGCCGCCGTCGGGCGTGAGCGCGAAGATGGGTGCGGTCGTAGCACCATCGACGAACTCGCCGCGAAGCCTCCCGGCTCGATCGGGCGACCGATCGGCTTCAGGGTCGCGGCGTCCAGGAACGTGATCCAGATCGCGCCGTACTCGCAGGTACTCGCGTGACGACGAGCTGCGATCCGTCCTCGGTAAACGCCACATCCGGGCAAAGGCACATCGCCTCGGCCAGCCGCTTCACGTGTCTTGCACGTCGATGACCCGGAGGTAGCCCGGTCGTCTGCGTCGAAGTCGTGCGAACGCGAGCGTCTCCCCATCGGGGCTGTACGCGAGGCTCTGCCTCCGTCGGGCCGCCCTCCGGCACCTCGACCGGCTCGCCGATCTGCTCGTAGGTCTCGGCGTCGAAGAACCGAAGCCCGTCAGCACCGATTCCGCCCACCGCGAGCGTCTTCCCGTCCGGGCTGACGGCGATCGCCGGAGGTCGTCGCCGCCGCCGTGCATGATCCCGATCGCTGCGGGCGCGCGCAGGAGGTCGGCGAGCAGGTAGCTGCGGGTCTGCGGCGAGTCGTCGATCGCGACCGCCTGGCGGGCGAGCAGGAGCGAACGGTCGAGGTCCTCCTCGACGAGCGCCTGGGCGCCGAGGCGCTGGGCGAGCTGGGCCGTCTCCGCGTCGCGCGCCTCGCCGCGCTGGATGATGGCGAAGATCCCCCCCGCGAGCGGCCGCCGCCAGCAAGACCGCGACCCCGGCGAGCAGCGCCGCGAAGGCGCCGGTTCGTGCGGCGGGCCCGTTCGTCTCCTGCTCGGAGATCTCGCGGCTCTCGGTGACGAACTCGCGCTCGAGCTCGTTGAGGTCGAGCGCGTGATCGGCGGTCCATTCGAGCGCCGCGGCGAGGCGAGCGCCGCGGTAGAGCTCGCCCTGATCGCGCCCCGCCGCGTCCCATTCGGTCGCCGCCTGGGTGATGTGGCGGCGAAGCCGGCGCCCTTCGGCGTCCTCCTCGATCCACTCGCGCAGGCGCGGCCATTCGCGCAGCAACGCCTCATGGGCGACCTCGACGGAGCCCTTCCGACAGGTGACGAGGCGGCTGTCGGCCAGCGTCGCGAGCACATCGGCCACGTCCTCGTTGCGCTCCAGGTCGAGCTCCCCGAGTGGAGCGCGGCGGCGCACCGGCGCGTCGCCCTCGTCCTCGCCGACCAGGCGCAGCATGACGGCGCGCACGAGCTGCCTGCGCCCGTCGGGGACGCGAGCGTACGTGCCCTCGGCCAGCCGCGCGACGGCGCCGTGAACGCCGCCGGACTCGCGGTACGCGGCCAGCGTGAGCGCGTTGTCCTGCCGCTTCTGCCAGAGCTCGAGTAGGGCGGTGGACAGCAACGGCAACGCGCCCGGCTCGCCCTCCACGTCGTCGACCAGCGCGTCGGCCAGCTCCGGCTCGACCCGCAGCCCCACCCGGCCCGCGGGCAGCTCGACGGCGCGCCGCAGCTCTGAAGCCTGCATCGGCCCGACCAGCACGTGGTTTCCGCCCAGCAGCTCGGCAAGTCCCGGGTAGGCGGCGAAGCGCCCGTAGAAGTCGGCGCGCAGCGCGACCACGACGACTGCTCGACCGTCCGGATCCGCGGCCGCGCGGGCAAGCGTGTCGGCGAAGGCGGCGCGCTCGGCTTCGGAGCGGCAGGCGGTGAACAGCTCCTCGAGCTGGTCGACGGCGAGGAGGAGG
>CAWKBW010000006.1:0-239698 GCA_963847955.1 uncultured Actinomycetes bacterium | reverse complement strand
ACGTGGCGGGAGCGATCTCCATGACGCTCGGGCGGCTCGACGACGAAGCGCTCGCCGAGGTCCGTGCGAACCTCGCAACGCGCCTAGAGTCGTACAGAGCGGCAGATGGTCTGGAACTTGTGGCCGTCTCGCTCGTCGTCGCGGCCTCACGGCGGTAGGGCTTTTATTCCCTTCGCCTACCAGTTCGTCGACTGCCGCTGGGAGCTGGGCAAGCCGGAGCGCGGACGCGAGCTCTACCTCGCGGGCCACATACCGGGGGCAGCGTTCCTCGACGTCGAGGCTGACCTCTCGTCGCCTGCCGGTCGAGGGCGGCGCACGACATCCGCTTCCGAGCGCGGCGGCGTTCGCGGCAGCCGCCGGGCGCGCGGGAATCGGCCCCGGCGTCTTTGTCGTCGCCTATGGCACCGGCGGCGGCCCCGAGCGGCTGTGGTGGCTGCTCCGCCATTTCGGCCACGAGGACGCGCCGTGCTCGCCGGCGGCCTCGAGACGTGGCACGGCCCGCTCAGCACCGGCGAGGAGGAGATCGAGCCCTCGGTGTTCGAGCCAAGCGCCGCGCACCGGCGACACGATGGAGGCCGACGAGATCGCAGCGCGCCTCGGCGATCCGTCGCTGGTCGTCGTCGATGCGCGGCTGCCTGCGCGCTTCCGCGGCGAGCCCAACCCCATCGACCGCGTGCCGGGCCGGATTCCGGGCGCGGTGAGCCTGCCCTGGCCGAGGGCGAGCGCCCTCCCGGCCGACTCCTGGAGGTGAACGAGCTCGTCGTCTACTGCGGCTCCGGAGTCACTGCCTGCGTCCCCCTGCACGCGCTGGCGCGGGCAGGGCGGACGGACGCGAAGCTCTACGCCGGCTCGTGGAGCGACTGGGAGTCGCGGACCTCCCGCTCGAACGCGGCTGAGCCGCAGAGCTCTTACGCCGCGGCCGTGGCCGCGCCGCCGCTCGAGGTACGGCTGCCAGCCGTGCGGGATCCGCTGCGCGGCCAGGCGGATGAACAGCACCGGCGCCGGCGGCTTCGGCACGCGCCGAGAGCGCCAGGCCGCTCTCCTCCAGCAACGGTCGCCCTTGCGCAGGTTGCAGGGCGCGCACGCCGTGACGACGTTCTCCCAGACGGACTCGCCCCCTCGCGCGCGGCACCACGTGGTCGAGCGTCAGCCGGCCGCCGGAGTGGCCGCAGTACACGCAGCGCCAGCCGTCGCGGGCGAACAGCGCCCGCCGCGAGATCTTGCGCTGGATGGCCCGGGGCACCCGCACGTAGTTGAGCAGCCGGATCACGTGCGGCCACGGGAAGCTCGCCGTGGCGGCGCGCAGACGGCTGCGTCGAGCTGCTCGATCACCTCGGCCTTGCCCTTGAACACGAGCACGTGGGCGCGCCGCACCGTGCACACATTCAGCGGCTCGTAGCTCGCGTTCAGGACGAGAACCTGCCCCATGCCCCTCCGAAATGTACCCAGTCAGTCGCGCCCGCGATCGCGAACTACTGCGATGCCCGCCTCGTGAGCGCAACGTGTCCTCGCGTCCCTCGGACGTCGCCCCGGGCGCGGTCGCCCGCGGATCGCTCTGACTGCGCCGCCTGATCGCGATCGCAGCCGCCTGCGCGGCGGCGGCCGCGCTTGTGCTCTTCGCGTCTCTGCTGGCGCAGGCTCGGCGTCTCGCGCGGGTCAGGCGGTTCTGCTGGGGGCAGCAAGAAGGCGACCTCGTCGACTTCGCCGTCTCGCTCCAGGGCCGGATCGACGACCTGCACCGCGCCGTGGACGAGGTCGCCACCGGCCTCTCCCGGGTCGATCGGCGCGTGGATGCGCTGCGTCTCGAAGACCTCGATCGTCCGCTACGACGCCTACGAGGGCGCCGGCGGCCATCAGTCGCGCGTCGCTGGCCTTCCTCGACTCGTCGCGCTCGGGCGTCGTCGTCAGCGCGATCCAGGGCCGCGACTACGCGCGCATCTACGTCAAGGAGCTCGATCGCGGCCGCGCCCCCGTGGCGCTCTCGCCCGAGGAGCTCGAGGCGGTCGAGCGGGCGATGGCCGGCGCGGCTCGGCTTAGCCCGAGGCGAGAAGATCACGGGGTACTCGGCGGTGTTGTTCGAGGTTCGCGTCTCGCTCTTCACCGGCTCGACCTCGACCTTGACCGACGTCCGCGTCGCGAACGGCACCTGACCGATCTGGCTGAAGTCGACGGTCTGCCGTCTCGCCGGGATTGATGATCGCACGGTCTGCTTCTTCACGATCGGCTCCGGGCTCTTCTGGATCGTGAGCGTGATCGGGATCCGACCTCCTGCGAGCAGCCCGTGTCCTCGATCGTGACGGCGAACCCGAGGTTCTCGGACGCCTCGACGGTGTTCAGCGTCGACGGGGAGAGCTCGCTTCCGGCCGGGAGCGCCTTCACCGACACGAGTCCCGTGCCGCGCGGACTGCAGCCGGTGCCACCGCCGGTCGACGCTCCGCGCATGCGCTGCCAGATGCACGCCATCAAGCTGGCGGGTGGCGAGGTCGGGGTTCGCGGAGGAAGTTCGAGTCCGGCACCTGGACGCCCCGTACGCCCTGCTCGGCCAGCTCGACCGCGCCGGGCTCCTTGAAGAGGTCGTCCCAGACGACGTCGCTGGCGAGCAGCCGGCGCGCCTGTGCGGCCAGCGCCCGCCGGCCGTGCTCGCGTTCTTGATCGGCGCGGTCTGCGCGAAACGCCCGGTCGAGCCCGCGGAGCCGCTGACGCCGCAGTGGAGGCCTCGATCACGGCCGGTGGATGTCGCGCAGCGGGCCGGGCGCCTCGATGCCCTCCGCCTGGTCGACGCCCTGCTCCTGCTGCTGCGCGAGCCCGAGCCTGCTCTCGGATGTCGGCCGAGCCTCTGGCCGCGGATCGTCAGCAGCGTGTTCAGCTTGCGCCCGATCTGCTCGGACTGCTTCCCAGCCTCGTCCACGTTCTCGCATGTAGTCTCGTAGCGTCCTCGCGCTTCTGGATCCCCGGCAGCTCTGACCGCGAACACGAGCAGGACGACGACGAGGATCGCGAAGCCGATCAGCCCGACGAGGCGCAGGAGCGGCGTGACACCGGCCGGCGGCCTGACCGGCGGCCGACCGCCCCGGCGGCGCGGCGCGCGTCGGCCTCCGTCGTCGCGGGCTCGCCCTCGTCGAAAAAGTCGAACTCGATGTCGCTGTCTCGCTCGCTCATGGCGAATCCGCGCCGAATCCGAGGCACTGTAACGCCATAGTCCGGCTCGGAAAGGATTCCTGCGGCCACGGCCAACCGGGAGGCCACGTGTCGACCACTCTTGCGCCCCCCTCCCGAAAACAGCTCGTCCTTGGCCGCTACCGCCCGCTGCGCCCTCTCGGGAAGCGGCGGCTCCGGGTCTGTCTGGCTCGCCCGCGACGAGGCTTCGGGGCTCGACGTGGCGCTCAAGATCATCCCGCGCGAGGGCAAGCCGGCCGCCAGGGCCGAGCGCGAGGCTCGCTACGGCCGCCCGACTGAGGCACCCGCACTGCCTGCGCGCATTCGCGCTTTGCCCACGACGAGCGGCACGTCTACATCGCCTACGAATTCGTCCCGGGCCAGACGCTGCGCCAGCGCATGCGCGCGGGGACGCTCGACGACCTCCAGGTCGTCGAAGCCGCCGCACAGGTGCTCGAGGCGCTCGCGCACGCGCACGCGAACGGGATCGTGCACCGGGACGTCAAGCCGTCGAACGTGCTGCTCGAGGACGGCGACGCGATCTCGTGCGCGGCTGTCCGACTTCGGCCTCGCCCAGTTCGAGGAGGCCGAGACGCTCACCGCGCAGGGCGACGTGCCGGGAACGCTCGCCTACATCTCGCCCGAGCGGCTCAGGGCCGGCCGCCGCGCCCGCCGCCGACGTCTGGGCCGTCGGCGTCCTGCTCTGGGAAGCGCTTGCCGGCCGGCATCCCTTCTGACCGGCTCCCCGGTCGAGATGGGGAAGCAGATCCAGGCCGGCGCCGCCTCGCTCGCCAGGCGCGGCCCGACCTCCCCGAGCCGCTCGTCAGCCGCCGTCGCCCGGGCGCTGGCCGTGAACCCGGCGAAGCGTCCGACGGCCGCCGCGCTCGCGCGCGCCCTGCGCGGGCCGCGTCGACAGACCGTCGAGCGGCCGCTGCGGCCGACACAGCTTCGGCTCGATCGCCGGCTGCCGGCGCGGGTCGGCGCTCCCGCTCTGGCGGGGCCGCCGTCGCCTGGGTCGCGGCGTCGCTGCCGTTCTACCCGCCGCGCTGGCCGCTGCTCCTCGGCGCGCTCGCGGCCGGATTGATGGCGCTTCGTCCACGCATCGGGCTCGCGTTCGCTCTCGCCGTGCCGGTCTTCCCGCTGGGAAACGTCGCGCTCGGGCTCGCACTCGTATACGCGGTGGCCGCGACGGCCTGGCTCGCCCTCGCCTGGCCCCGGCCGCGAACGGGCCTTGTCTTCGCGCTCGGCGCCGTCCTCGGCTCCGCTCGCTGCGATCGGGCTCCTGCCGCTGGCCCTGCAGCGGGTGGACGGATGGTTCCGTCGCGCCGCATATGCCTTTGTCGCCGTGCTCGTGACCGGCTTCGCCGGTGCGGCGCAGCTCGAAGGGATCGCGAACGTCGAGTCCCCGCTCGCCGTGGCGAGTGGCTCTGGGCATCGCTCACGGCCCGGCCCGAGCTCGCGCTGGTGGGGCTCGTGCTGGGTGCGGGGGCTGCGCTCCTGCCCGGTGCGCGCCGCCTGGGCGAGCCGGCGATCGTGGCGCTCGGAGCCGGTTTGCTGGCCGGAACGCTGCTCGCAGGGCCGAGCGGCTCCGCGGTTTCGTTCGTCGCCACCGCCTGGATCACGTGTGCGGCGCTGGTCGTGCAATGGCGGCGCCAGGGCGGCGGCCCCGGCCGGCTGCATCTGCACGGTTTCGGCACGATTCTGAGCGCCACGCGTGCGTTTTTCCTCGGTAGGGTGAAACCGGCGGGTGGTCCGCGGTGGCCCGGGCCCTCGACCCGCACCGGCTTGGGCACGCAACGCGTCGCTAGACTCGCTGCCCGAGGGAAGCAACCCCCTTCTGTAGCCGTGCTCCGCACCATTGAGTCGAAAATCGAGTCCCTGTTCGAAGGCGTCTTCGGTCGCGCCTTCCGTACACACGTGCAACCAGTCGAGCTGGCGCGCAAGCTCGCCAAGGAGATGGACGACCACCGCATGGTCTCCGTCTCGCGCGTGTACGCGCCGAACGAGTACGCCGTCTACCTGTCGCCGAACGATCGCGAGCAGTTCGAGTCCTACGAGGAGTCCCTGGTCACCGAGCTCCAGGAGTACCTCGCCGAGCACGCGCGTCGCGAGAGCTACGTGCTGCTCTCCTCGCCGAAGGTGGTCATGAACACGGACGAGGACCTCGACGTGGGCGAGTTCGGAATCGCAACGCGGATGGTCCAGCCCGAGCCCGGCGCCGAGGAGCCCGTGCCGGAAGCCGCCCCGGGGGCGACCATGGTCTACCGCCCGCAGGCCGTACCGCAAACCGAGGCCGTCTCCCCCGAGGAGCTCGGCGTCGAGCCCGAAGTCGTCACGCTCACGGTGGACGGAACCGAGCACGCGATCGACCGGCAGAGCGTCGTCATCGGCCGCTCGAAGGACTGCGACATCCGGCTCGCCGACCCGAATGCGTCCCGTCGACACGCCGAGGTGCGCCAGGAAGGCACGGCCTACTGGCTCGTCGACCTCGACTCGACGAACGGCACGACGGTCAACGGCCGCCGCCAGCAGCGCGCGAGACTCGAGAGCGACGACCGGATCACGATCGGGTCGACCGAGCTCGTGTTCCGGCGCAAATGAGACTGACGGCAGTCTCCTCGGTCGACGTCGACGGCGTACTCCTGCTCCTGAAAATCGGCTTCCTCGGCCTCCTGTATCTCTTCATCTGGCGAATCGTCCGCACGGCGAGCAAGGATCTACGCCTGCCGCAAGAAAGCTTCATCCTCGGGCCCCAGCAGGCCGAGGCGGTCGGCCTGGGCAAGCGCAGCTCGCCGCCGTCGATGGGCCGTCTGGTCGTCGTCAGCAGCCCCGCGCTCGAGGAGCAGAGCGAGTACGTGCTCGACTCGACGGGGATCACGATCGGCCGCGGGTCGCAGAACACGGTCGCGCTCGACGACGACGACTTCGCCTCGGCCTCGCACGCTCGGGTGGAGCCCCGACAGGACGGCGTCTGGCTCGAGGACGCGGGATCGACCAACGGCACCTACCTGAACGGCGTCAAGCTGTCACGTCCACGCAAGCTGACTCCGGGAGATCTCGTGCGTGTAGGAGAAACCGACTTCCGCTTCGACCGATGAAGATCGGACGCTCAACAGGCATTTCCCACCCCGGCCGCAAGCGGCGCCGGAACGAAGACTCGTGGGTCTGCGACCCGCCGATCTTCGCGGTCGCGGACGGGATGGGCGGCGCCAAGGGTGGCGAGATCGCCTCGCGGCTCGCCGCCACCGCGCTGGGAGCTGCCGCCGACGGCACCGGCGAGCAGCGCGTCGTCGCGCTCGTCCAGGAGGCGAACCGGCGTGTCTTCGAGCGTTCGTCAGAGGACGCGAGCGCCTCCGGCATGGGCACGACGATCACCCTGGCCCTGGTCGAGGACGGGAAAGTGACGTTCGGGCACGTCGGCGACTCCCGCGCCTACCTGATCCGCGACCACAGCATCGAGCAGCTGACCGACGACCATTCGCTGGTCGCGGAGCTCGTGCGGAGCGGCAAGCTCTCACCCGAAGAGGCCGAGATCCACCCGCAGCGGTCGGTGATCACACGCGCACTGGGGACGGATCCCGATGTCGACGTCGACACGTTCATCGTGGAGCCCCAGGTCGGCGACCTCTTCTTCATCTGCTCGGACGGCCTGACGTCCATGGTCGAGAACGACGTGATCCTCGAGGTCGTCGAGCAGCGGCGGGACAACCTCGATGCGGCCGCGCGGGAGCTCGTGGAGACGGCGAACCGGAGCGGCGGCGAGGACAACATCACCGTCGTCTTCTTCGAGATCGCCGACGAGAGCGCCGACGTGCCCGAGGAGACCGCACAGATGCCGGCGCTCGACGAGAACGGGGCGGTGGACGACGAGGACACCCTGTCCGGCCTCGAGGGCATCCCGACCGTCGACACGATGGTCGTGAAGCCGGCCGAAGCGCAGGCGGTCGCCAAGCCGCGGCGGCGACAGAGACGCTGGGTGTCGCTGCTCATCGTGCTCCTGATCGTGCTCGGCGTGCTGGCGGGCGGCCGCGGGTCTCTACTGGGCGCTGTACCTGTGACCCTCAGAAACCGCGAGCTCCTCAACCTCTTCGTCGTCGGGGTGATCACGAGCCTCGGCTTTGCCAGCGTGTACATCGCGCGCCAGGAGGTCGTCTCCACGGCCTCGCTGTCGTACGCCCTGTTCTTCTTCGGGCTCTACGTCGCGGCGCACGTCGTGGCGAGGGCCACTGTGCCCCAGGCCGACCCGTACCTGTTGCCCCTGGCCGGCTTGCTCACGGCCTTCGGCGTGACCGAGATCTACCGCCTCAACCCGGACAACGCGTTTCGGCAAGGCCTCTGGATCGTGGTCGGCGTCGCCGCCTTCTCGGCGGCGCTGATCCTGCTGCGCCACGATTTCCGCCGCCTCGAGTCGTACAAGTACATCTTCGGCGTCACGGCGATCGGCCTGCTCCTCCTGCCGGCGCTGCCGCTGGTCGGGCAGACGGTGAACGGTGCCCGCCTCTGGGTGAAGGCCGGGCCGCTGCAGTTCCAACCCGGCGAGCTCGCCAAGATCTTCCTGATCGTCTTTCTCGCCGGGTATCTCCGCGAGAAGCGTGAGGTGCTCGCGCAGGGCCGGCTGAAGGACTTCGGCCCCCTGCTCTTGATCTGGGGCGCGGCGATGGTCGTGCTCGTCGTGACCAAGGACCTCGGAAGCGCGCTCCTCTACTTCGGGATCTTCCTGGCGATGCTCTACGTGGCCACGGCGAAGGCCTGGTTCGTCGGCGCCGGCATGGCGCTCTTCCTCGCAGGCGCGGCGGTCGTGTACCAGCTCGTGGGCCGCGTCGAGTCACGCGTCACGATCTGGCTGGATCCGTGGACCGACGGAAAGGTCTACTGCGCGCAGACGGGCGGCATGGCCCTGCGACAGGACTGCGACTCGTACCAGCTCGTCAAGTCGCTCTACTCGATCGGAAACGGCGGTTTCGGGGGCAAGGGCTTCGGCAAGGGAACGTTCGCCAACTCAGGGGGCGACCCGCTGATCCCGTACCTGAACACTGACTTCATCTACTCCGCCCTGGCCCAGGAGCTCGGGCTGATCGGCGTCGCAGCGCTGCTGCTCGTCTTCATGCTGTTCTGCCTGCGGGGCTTCCGCATCGCCATGCTCGCGCAGGACGGGTTCTCCAAGCTGCTCGCCGTCGGGCTGACGTTCGGCTTCGCGCTCCAGACGTTCATCATCGTCGGCGGCGTGCTGCGGGTGATCCCGCTGACCGGGATCACGCTCCCGTTCGTCAGCTACGGCGGATCGAGCATCGTCGCCAACTTCATCCTGCTCGCAGGACTGCTCCTCATCTCGAACCGAGCCAACGCCACCATGGAGAACCGGTCATGAACAAGCAGATCACGAAGGTGGCCGTCGTCGCCCTGATCCTGCTCGCCTCGCTGATGGTGGCGACGACGTACTGGCAGGCCTACGCCGCGCCCGAGCTCGCCGACAAGCAGGACAACTCGATCCAGCGCGTCGCTGAGTTCAGCGTCAAGCGCGGCGAGATCTACGCCGCCGACGGGCGCACGGTCCTGGCCACGAACACGGTCGTGAAGTCGGCGGGGCAGACCCTGTACCTCCGCAGGTACCCCTCGCGCGGGCTGGCGGCCCACATCGTCGGCTACTCGACGCAAGTCCGGTCACGGGCGGGCCTCGAGCGCTCCGAGAACGACTTCCTCACGGGCGCGAACGCCAACCTGAACACCGTCGTCGAGACGACCCTCGACAAGCTGCGTGGGTCGACCGTGGAGGGCAACGACATCTACACGACGATCCGCCCCGGGGCGCAGCGGATCGCCCTGAACGCGCTCGGCGGCCGCTGCGGGGCCGCAGTCGCGCTCGAGCCTCGCACGGGCAAGGTGCTCGTCAGCGTCTCCAGCCCGACCTACGACCCGAACCTGATCGAGAACGACTTCGCGGCCGCGTCGCGCTCCAGGTTCGGCTGCCAGCCGCTGCTGAACCGCGTCACCGCGGGTCTCTACGCGCCGGGCTCGATCTTCAAGGTCGTGACGGGGTCGGCCGCGCTCGACTCGGGCGAGTACACACCGGAGTCGAGCTTCAACGACCCGGGGTACTGCGAGGAGTACGGCAAGCGGGTCGAGAACTACGACACCGTCCAGCCCGTTCGGCAACGTCAACCTCGTCGAGGCGATGCAGAACTCGATCAACTCGGTGTTCTGCAACATCGGGAAGGCGATCGGCGGGATCAAGATCCTCGATGCAGCCAAGCGGTTCGGGTTCTACTCGGTGCCGCCGCTGGAGACGCCGGTCAACGAACGCTCGGCGAGCGGTCTGTACAACAAGGGCCGCCTGTTCTTCCCGAAGGACGACACGCAGGTCGACCCCGGCCGCCTCGCCTTCGGGCAGGAGCGGATGCTGGTCACCCCGCTGCAGATGGCCATGGTCTCCGCCGCGATCGCGAACGACGGGGTCGTCATGAAGCCGTACGTCGTCGAGCGCATCGTGGCCCCGGACGGCACGGTCGTCGTCCGCCAGAGGCCCGAGGAGCTCGGCGAGGCCGTCCAGCCCGAACACGCGCGCGCGATTGCCGAGATGATGGAACGCGTCGTCTGCTGCGGGACGGGCACCGCAGGGAAGCTCTCCGTCCCGACCGCGGGCAAGACCGGAACCGCCGAGACCGGGATCCGGGGCCGCAACACGACGTGGTTCATCGCCTTCGCCCCGGTCGAGAACGCGCGGGTGGCAATCGCCGTCGTTCTCGAGCGCCAGAGCGGCACCGGCGGCACCACGGCAGCCCCCATCGCCCGCCAGATCATGCAGGCACTGATTGGTTGAGCGTCGAACTCCCTACCCTGTGTAAGTCGTGATTACGAACATCATCAACACGCTTTTCGACGGTAGGTACCGCGTCATGCGCAAGCTCGGCGCCGGCGGGATGGCCGACGTGTACCTGGCCGAGGACGAGGAGCTCGGGCGCCGCGTCGCGATCAAGATCCTGAACGACCGCCACGCGAACGACGACAGCTTCGTGGAGCGCTTCCGCCGCGAGGCGAAGAACGCCGCCGGGCTCTCCCACCCCAACATCGTCTCGATCTACGACCGGGGCGAGGCCGAGGGCACCTACTACATCGCCATGGAGTACCTCGACGGGCGCACGTTGAAGGAGCTCCTGATCGCGCGCGGGCCGATGCCGATCGCCGACGCGATCCATTACACGCGGCAGATCCTCAACGCGCTGCGCTTCGCGCACAAGAAGGGCGTCGTCCACCGAGACATCAAGCCGCACAACGTGATGGTCGACGGTGACGGGCGCCTGAAGGTGACGGACTTCGGCATCGCGCGCGCCGGGGCGAGCCAGATGACCGAGGCGGGCGCGATCGTCGGCACCGCGCAGTACCTCTCGCCCGAGCAGGCCCGCGGCGCGCCCGTCGACCAGCGCTCGGACCTCTACTCGATCGGCGTCGTCCTCTACGAGATGCTCACCGGCAACGTGCCCTTCACGGGCGAGTCCCCCGTGGAGATCGCCATGAAGCACCTCTCGGACACGCCGCGGCCGCCGTCGTCGATCCGGCCCGAGATCCCGCCCGATCTCGACATGGTCGTTCTCCGCGCGCTCGCCAAGAACCCTGACGACCGCTACCAGACCGCCGAGGAGATGGACGCCGAGCTCGCGCACATCGCCGACGGCGGGTCGGTGACCGCGATCACGGCCGATGCGGCGACAGCCGTCCTCTCCGGGACGTCACTCGCGAATGCGCCGACCGCAATCGCCTCGCCGCGCCGTGAACGTCGCCCGGGCACCTACCGGTATCAGGATCCGCCGCCGCGACGACGGACGATCTGGCCCTGGCTCCTCGCGATCCTCGGCCTCGTCGCTGCGCTGCTCGCGGGCTGGTTCGCGTACGGCCGGATCCAGGACTCGCTGAGCAGTTCGGGCTCGGTCTCGGTTCCGAACGTCGAGGGCATCCGGGAGCACCTGGCCGTCCAAAAACTCCTGGAGAGAGGCCTGGAGCCCGACGTGAGGCGCCTTCCGAACGCGAATCCGAACTTCCGGCTCGGGTCCGTCTACGACCAGGACCCGAATGCGGGCATCCGTGTCGACAAGACGAGCGCGGTGACGATCTACGTCTCGCTCGGCCCACCGAAGGTGACCGTGCCTGATGTGATCGGTGACTCGCGCGACGAGGCGATCAGCAAACTCACGGAAAACGACTTGAAGTTCACGGTCGCCGAGGTCTTCTCGAAGGAGGAGCAAGGCACCGTGGTTGCCCAGTTCCCGCTACCGAATAGGCGCGTGAACAAGGACTCGAGCGTGCGCATCAACGTCTCGCGGGGCCTCCAGCCGATCGGGATCCCGACTGTCGTCGGCGAGACCTTCGAATCGGCATCGTCGCGGCTCCAGGCGGCGGGTTTCGCGGTGGCGCGCCAGGATGTGGATTCCGAGCAGGCAAAGGGCATCGTCGTCCGCCAGAGCCCCGCCGGCGGCGCTGCGGCCTCGCGAGGCTCGACGGTGACGCTGAGCGTGTCCAAGGGCCCGAAGGAGTCGGCCGATCCCCGACGTGACGAGCCAGGACGAGGACGCTGCGCGGGCAGCGCTCGAGTCCGCCGGCTTCGACGTCGTCCGTCCAGGACGAGGAGACGACCGACCCGACCCAGGACGGGATCGTCGTCAACCAGGATCCGCCCGGCGGAACCAAAGCCGGGCCGGGCACGACCGTCACGATCTTCGTCGGCCGGCTTCTACCGACGCCGTGAGCCGCGTCCGCGTCGCCGTGCTGATGGGCGGGCGCTCGTCCGAGCACGACGTCTCCCTGGCCTCGGCGCGCTCGGTGGTCGAGGCTCTCGACCCGGCGCGCTACGAGACCGTGGCCGTCGAGATCGGCCGCGACGGCCACTGGGAAATCGGCCCCGCGACCAGGGCCGCGCTCGAACGGGACGGCGTGGCCGACGTCGAGTCGCTCCCCGTGCCCACGTCGAAGGTCCCGGCCACGCTTGGCCGAGGTCGATGTCGTCTTCCCGGTCCTGCACGGCCCCTTCGGCGAGGACGGGACGGTGCAGGGCTTCCTCGACCTCGCCGACGTTCCGTATGTGGGTGCCGGGGTCATGGCCTCCGCGCTCTGCATGGACAAGGACCTCTTCAAGTCGGTGCTCCGCGACAAGGGCATCCCGGTGACGGACAGCGTCCACCGTCGCGGCGAGGCTGAACGGCTTCGAGAGCCCCTTCGGGTTTCCGGTGTTCATCAAGCCGGCGCGGCTGGGGTCGTCCGTCGGCATCACGAAAGCCCGCAGCCCGGAGGAGCTCCGTGCGGGCCTCGACCTCGCCTTCCGGCACGACGAGAAGGTGCTGGTCGAGGAGTTCGTCGACGGCGTCGAGGTCGAGTGCAGCGTGCTCGGGAACCTGGAGCCGGTGGCGTCGATTCCCGGCGAGATCGTGGCCAATGCGGACTGGTACGACTACTCGGCGAAGTACGACGAAGGCGGCATGGAGCTGATCGTGCCGCCGCGCATCTCTCCGGAGGCGAGCGAGAGGGTCCAGGAGCTCTCGGTCGCGGCCTTCCGGGCCACGGAATGCGAGGGCATGGCGCGAGCGGACTGCTTCGTGCGGGCCGACGGCGAGGTGCTCGTCAACGAGCTGAACACGATCCCCGGGCTTCACGGCGACGAGCGTGTACGCGAAGCTCTTCGAGGCTTCTGGCGTCCCCTACGAGGAGTTGCTCGAGAAGCTGATCGCGCTCGCGCTGGAGCGGCACGAGCGCCGCTCACGCCTCAAGTTCTAGCCGTCACCTCGTAGATGTGCGCCTGGCCACCTTCTCGCGGGAGGCGTCAGCCAGACGACGTAGTAGCGATAGGCCTGGTCCTTCGTGTCGACGTCGAAGGTCGTGACCTCTCCGACGACGTCCTTCTCACCCGAGACGTTCTCGAACGGCCCGCTGGGGCTCCTCCCCGCCTTGACCCTCGCCGTGAAGCCCGGATCGGCTCGAATCGTGAGCCTCGAGAGGGCCACCTCCCTCGGGGCGCGCAGCACGAGGCCGACGCCGTCCTTGGTGAAGTTTTGGTACTCCTCGGTGCGCCAGTCGGTCGTCTGCTCGCCGTCCGTGGCCTCCGCTAGCTCGCTGTTGTGCTCGGCGTTGTCGCCAAACGGGTCGTAGGCGCCCACCGCCTGGAGCCTGACGGGGCCCGGACGGATTGTCCTCGGCCACCACCGGCACGCTCGGTGAGTCGGCGAAGAACAGGTAGGCGCCGCCGGCCACCGCAGCGGCGGCGAGCAGGATCAGCAGGAACGGAACCACCGGGCAACCGACGTCGTGGCCTCGTCGCGCGCGGCCGGCGTGACGGCCGGACGATCCTCGTCGCCTCGTCGTCGGAGCCCAGCTCGCCGAAGCACAGGTCGAGCTCGTCGATCAGCTGCTCCATCGATTCGAAGCGGTCGGCCGGGTCCTTCGCCATCGCGCGCTGCACGGCGAGGTCGAGCCGAACGGGAACATCGCGCCGCCGGTCGAGCACGCTCGGGACGGGCTCGTGCAGGTGCTGCATCGCGACGGCGACGAAGTTGTCGCCCGAGTACGGCACCTCGCCGGTGAGCAGCTCGTAGAGCACGACTCCGAGGGAGTAGATGTCGGTCCTCTGGTCGACCTGCTCGCCGCGCGCCTGCTCGGGAGCGATGTAGTCGCTCGTCCCGACGACGGTGCCCGACTCCGTCACGCTCTTGACGTCAACCGAACGGGCGATGCCGAAGTCCGTGACCTTGGGCTCGCCCTCCTCCGTGAGGAGCACGTTCTGCGGCTTGACGTCGCGGTGCACGAGCCCGCGCTTGTGCGCGAAGTCCAGCGCGCCGGCGATCTGCAGCGCGTAACGAAGCGCCTCGTCGACCGGCAGCGCCCCGTGCGAGAGGAGGCCCTTGAGATTCTCGCCCTCGACGTACTCGAAGACGATGTACTGGCGGCCGTCTTCCTCACCCCGGTCGATGACCGTGACGATGTTGGGATGGGCCAGCTGCGCAACGGAGCGCGCCTCGCGCCGGAAGCGCTCGACGTAGTCCTCGTCGGCGCTGTAGTGCTCGTGCAGCACCTTGATTGCGACGGAACGCTCGAGCAGCCGGTCGTGCGCACGGAAGACGTTGGACATGCCTCCCGAGCCCACGAGCTCGTGCAGCTCGTAACGGCCCGCGATCAGCTCACCGATCACGGCTCGAAGTTTGGCTGACGGCGCGATTAGGCGGTGAGGACCTTGTCGAGCGCCTGCTCCCAGACGCCGAGGGCCTCTTCGAGCTCCGCGTCGGTGACGACGAGCGGGGTCAGAACTCGGATGCAGTTGCCGTACACGCCGGACTTGATCAGGAGCAGCCCGTTCTGAGCGGCCTCATCGACGACGGCCGAGGCACGGTCCGCGTCGGGCTCCTTCGTCTCGCGGTCGAGCACGAGCTCGATCGCCAGCATCGCACCGAGGCCGCGCACGTCGCCGATGGCATCCCAGCGTTCCTGCCAGGCCTCCATGCGCGAGCGAATCGTGTCGCCGATCGCACCTGCCCGTTCGACGAGGTGCTCCTCGTTGAAGACATCGAGGACGGCGAGCGCCGCCGCCTGGGCGACGGGGTTACCGACATAGGTGCCGCCGATCGCCGAGTCTTCCGGCGCATCCATGATCTCCGCCTTCCCGATCACGCCGGAGAGCGGTAGACCGCCTGCGATCGACTTGGCCACGATCATCAGGTCGGGCTCCACGTCGTAATGCTGGATCGCCCACATGCGACCCGTGCGGCCGTAGCCGGTCTGAACCTCGTCGACGACGAACACGATGCCGTGCTCGTCGCAGAGCTTGCGGATGCCCTCGACGAACTCCGCGGGAGCGACGACGAAGCCGCCCTCCCCGAGCACCGGTTCCATCACGATCGCGGCCACGCTTTCGGGCGCGACCTGCGTGAGGAACGCGCGCTCCAGTGCGGCGAGCGCGGCGGCCGTGTCGGGCCCGCGATAGGAGTGCGGATACGGGACCCGGTAGACCTCCGGGGCAAACGGCCCGAGGCCGGCCTTGTACGGATGCGTCTTCGAGGTCATCGTCATCGCGAGCATCGTGCGCCCGTGGAAGGCGCCCTCGAAGACGATCACCGCCGGCCGCTTCGTGTGCGAACGCGCGAACTTGATCGAGTTCTCGACCGCCTCGGTGCCGGCGTTGAAGAACGCAGCCTTGGCCGGGCCGCTGAACGGGGCGAGCTCGATCAGGCGCTCCGCCAGCTCGACGTAGACCTCGTAGGGGACGATCGTGAAGTCGGTATGGGCGAAGCGTGCGAGCTGCTCCTGCGCCGCCTCGACCAGGCGGGGGTGCGAGTGCCCGACGTTCAGGCAGCCGACGCCGCCGGTGAAGTCGATGAACGTGTTGCCGTCGACGTCCGTGAGCGTGGCGCCGCGGCCTTCGGCGACGACGATCGGGTGGACGAGGGACAGCGGCCCCGCGATCACGCGTTCCTTCCGCTCGACGATCTCCTGCGAACGGGGCCCCGGGATCGCGGTTCGAATCTCGATCGCGCGTGTCATAGCCATACCCTGAAGATACAACAGCGATCGGCTTGATGCATAGATGAATAACGTTCATACATCCGACCCTCTCGAGCAGTTCAACTCGTGGTACGCGGAGGCGGGCACGGACGTGGTCGCGCTTGCCACGGCGACCCCGGACGGCGCACCGTCGGCTCGCATGGTCCTGCTGAAGGGCGCCGACCCCGAAGGGTTCACGTTCTTCACCAACTACGAGAGCCGCAAGGGTCGCGAGCTCGCAGACAATCCGCGCGGGGCGCTGCTCTTCCACTGGCCCCAGCTGGGTCGCCAGGTGCGCGTGGAGGGGCCCATCGAGCGCGTCGGCCGGCAGGAGTCGGAGGAGTACTTCCGCACTCGGCCACGCGGCGCCCAGCTCGCTGCCTGGGCCTCACGGCAGAGCGAGCCGGTGGAGTCGCGCGAGGTGCTCGACGCCCGCTTCGCCGAGATCGACCGCGAGCATCCGGACGACGGTCCCGCTCCCGCCGCACTGGGGCGGCTATCGCCTCACGCCCGAGGTCTACGAGTTCTGGCAGCACCGCGAGAACCGCTTCCACGACCGGCTGCGCTACCGGCGCGCAGGCGACGGCTGGACCGTCGATCGCCTGTCGCCCTGACTGATCCTTACGCTTCGCGGTGTGATCCTTGGGCACCTCGATCTGGACGCCTTCTTCGCCGCCGTCGAGGAGCTGGAGGATCCCGCCTTGCGCGCGAAGCCGCTCGTCGTCGGCGGCGACCCGCACGGCCGGGGCGTCGTGGCGACGGCGAACTACGAGGCCCGCAAGTTCGGGATCCACTCCGCGATGAGCTGCGCCGAGGCGCTGCGCCGCTGCCCGCACGCTGTCTTCGTCCGGCCGCGACACAGCCTCTACTCCGAGTACTCGCAGGCGGTCTGGAAAGCCATCCGCGAGGTCGTTCCGACCGTCGAGCGCACCGGGAAGGACGAGGGTTACCTCGACCTGGGCGAGATTGCAGCGGACTTCGGGAAGGCCCGTGCGCTCGCCGAAGCAGTGCAGACATCGGTCCGCGGCTCGACGAGCCTGACGTGCTCCATCGGCGTCTCGACGTGCAAGGTCGTCTCCAAGATCGCCAGCGACCTCCGCAAGCCGGGCGGTCTGGTCGTCGTGCCGCCGGGACGCGAGGCTTCGTTTCTGGCCCCGTTCGACATCCGCAAGCTGCCGGGCATCGGCCCGCGCTCGGAGGCCAAGTTCAGGGCAGTCGGCGTCGACACGATCGGCGCCCTCGCCGCAATCACAGACGACGAGCTACGCCGGCTCCTGCCGGGGAAGGTCGGCGGCATCCTGCACCAGCGGGCGCGCGGGATCGATCGCCGGGCGTTGGAGACATCCTCTGAGCGAGTCTCGATCAGCAACGAGGAGACGTTCCCGAAGGACATCGCCGACCGCGACCAGCTCAAGGACGAGCTGCGGCGGATGTCCGCGAGCCTGGCCGGCTATCTGCAGCGAAACGGCGAGATCGCCAGAACCGTGACGACGAAAGTGCGCTACTCCGACTTCTCGATCCGCAGCCGCTCGACCTCGATCCCGGTCGGCACCGACGACGCCGAGCGAATCGCCGAGCTCGCCTGCGGGTGCCTCGACCGCGCGCTCGACGATCGGCCCGGCGCGCTACGGCTCGTCGGGGTCGGGCTCTCCGGGCTCGAATCGCACCAGCAGCTCGCACTCGTCTGAGTCGCGGTTTACTATCGCGCCGCAACCGTCCAACGGAAGGGAGCCCTGCGGAGATGAGTGTGTTTCGAACGATCTATCGCTTTTGGATCTCAATCCTGGCTCTTGCGGTCCTCGTCCAGATCGCGTTCGCCGGCTACGGGGCTTTTTACGCCGCCAACAAGGTCTCCGACACGACGATCGACGAGGACACGTTCAGCGACGGCTTCGGCCCGCACGCGGCGCTCGGGTACCTGATCCTGCTCGGCGTGCTCCTCGCTGTGATCCTCGCGCTGCTGGCCCGACCCGGGAAGCGGACGGTGTTGATGACGGTCGGAGTGTTCGGGCTCATGATCTTGCAGGTCCTCCTCGCCTGGTTCGGGTTCGAGGTTCCAGCGATCGGCGCGTTTCACCCGTTGAACGCTCTGGTGATCGCAGCACTACTTGGGTCGCTGGCGGCCCAGGAATGGAAATTGCACAAGATGGGCGGTGGAATGGGCGCACGGCCCGAGCCGCCTCCGGCTTCACCGGCTTAGCGCTACTCGGGGTGGTTCCGCGCCGCGTCGCCGGCGCGGTAGGGCGTGGAGACGCCCTCGTACACGACGTGTGTCGTGAGGCCCTCGGCTGCATGCGGAAGGTTGTGGCAATGGTCCATCCACACGCCCGGGTTGTTGGCGCGAAACCCGATCTCGTAGCGTTCTCCATCCCGCACGTTGAGCGTGTCGAGCCAGAGCGGGCTGCCCGTCGCCCGCTGGCCGTTCCGGGAGAGGACGAGGACGTGGTGGCCGTGCAAGTGCATCGGGTGCGTGGCCCCCGAGTCGTTCGTGACCGTCATGCGGATCAGCTCCCCAGTCCGGACGACGTACATGGGGACCTCGGGATAGAGCTTGTCGTTGATCGACCAATGGTTTCCGGGTTTTCCGTCGAGAAACCCGAGCTTGCGCCCGACCGCCACCGTGAACGAGCGGTCGAAATGGCTCTCTGCGAAGAACGGCGTGGAAGCCGCAGCGCCGTAACCAACCGGATCGAAGACAGGCGACTGCGTCGTCACGGGCTCTTTTCCACCCTGCGGCGTGACGAAGACGATGGACGCTTGGGAGCCGGCCGCCTCGAGCTTCACCGGTAGCCGGGGCATGGTGAATGCGACGTCGTAGCGGGCTCCGGCGCCGAGCTCCAACTCGCGGTCCTGCACCAGCGTGGGGCCGTTGAGGTCGGTGCCGTCGATCGCGACCACCCGGAATGGTGTGCCGGCGAGCCGGAAGCGCCGTGCCGAGCTGTCGCTGTTGACGAGGCGCACTCGCACCGGCGTGCCGGTGCGAACGATTCGGCGGTCAGCTTGGTCGCTCGAGTTGAGCACCACTGCGCCCGGGAATGTGTGCGCGATCGCCGTGAGGTCGACTGTCTTGGCGTCGGTCTTCTTCGGAAGGATGACGAGCGCGCCGTAGAGGCCGCGCCGTACCTGCTTGGCGGCGGTCTGGTGCGAGTGGTACCAGAAGGTTCCGATCTGCTCCGCGCGAAACCGGTACGTGTAGCGCTCGCCGGGACGCACCGCGTCTTGCGTGACTCCGGGGACTCCGTCCTCCCGATTCGGAACATCGACGCCGTGCCAGTGGATCGCGACGCCTTCGGAGATGTCCTGGTTCACGAGCGTGACCTCGACCAGATCACCCTGACGGACAACGAGCTCAGGTCCCGGCACACGCCCGTCGTAGGTCAAAGCCTGGATCCGTCGGCCCGACCGAAGTTCGACCGTGGCCCTCTTCGCCGTCAGGGTCCTCCGGAAGTCCGGCACGAGCCCCTCCGGGCCCTGCAACTGCTCGATCGTGCGGCCGCTCATCCCCCCGTGCGACGCATGGACGCCGCCGCCGTAGTCGGGGACGGCGAGGTCCATCGCGTTGTAGCTCCCGGGCAGCCGGCTGTCGTACAGCAACCAGCCGATCCAACCCAGGCCCGCGAGCAGGACGAGGGCCAGAAGCACCGAGGCGAGGCTTGCGAGGCGGGCCTTAGACATCTCCTTCGATCGTAGCCCCGCCCCAAAGGAATCCCGTCGGCTCGGGCGTCGGATCGAGCGGGCTCGTCGGCAGTCCCGGCCGCGGCGGCTGCACGTTGTACGCGCTCGGCGCGACATCGTTGGACGAGTCGGGGTGGAAGAGCGACGCCAGATACTGGATGTGGCCGCGACCGGGGCCGAGCTCGAACTGGCCGCCGCCGTAGGCCGTGATGCCCTGCTCCGCGCAGTAGTCGTACGTGTCGAAGAGCCGCTCCAGCCTCCCGAAGCGCGACGGCTTGATGTTGATCGAACGCGGCTCCCAGGGCAGCGCCTGGATGTCCTCCACCGAGTGGATGATCGCGTCCCAGGTAACGCGATCCGCGTGCGGCTCGAGTATCGGCCGTGTCTCGTCGGTCACTGCGGGATCCTCGATCAACGCGTCGGGAAAGCTCTCGACGAGGAGCCGGTACAGCCTCGGGTCGGGCGGCTGGTCGACCACCGTGCCTTCGTACTGGCCCTTGAGGTCGAAGACGTCGACGCAGCCGAGCTCGACCAGCTCGGAGACGAGCTCCTCCGTCCAGCTGCTACGCGGGTCGAGCTTGAAGCGCAGCCCTGGATAGTGCTCGAGCCAACCGCGTACCGGCTCCGTGCTCGGCGGATCGCCGAGGCCCATCGAGACGACGAAGTTCACGGGCGCGGGCTCGCGACCGACTGCGGAGGCGAGCGGCCTGCCCGCTTGCCGCAGAGCCAGGTCCAGCGCGGCGCACTCAAAGGCCCAGCGGCGGTAGTCGCCGTAGGCCGCCTGATCCGGCTCGCGGGTGAAGAGCTCGAGCCCTTCGAGCAGCACCGAGAACGAGTCGATGGTGTGCGACCCCGAGCAGCGCGAGGCCGTCCGGCGGCGGGTGGTCCTCCGCCGCGTACGTCACGTCTTCGCCGACGCCCTCCTCGCCTCGACCGCGGAGGCGCACGACGGTCGTCACGCGCGTGAACTCCGGCGAGACAGCCTGCTCGAGCCGTTCGAACGCATGCGACTCGACCTCGAGCGGGAGCTCGCGGAGCAAGTGGTAGAGAGCCAAGTGCTAGGCCGGCGGTTGCGGCGGCGGCCCGGCGAAGATCAGGTGCACCCAGGTAGCTGCTCGATTTTTCATGCGCGTGACCATATCCCTGCGTTCCGGACGACGCTAGGGTGCCCGCGTGGTCCTCGCCGACCGAACGATTCGCCGCCTCCTGGGCGAAGGCCGTATCGAGATCGACCCATTCGACGAGGAGCTGATCCAGCCCTCGAGCGTCGACGTGCGCGTGGATCGGTTCTTTCGGGTCTTCCACAACGCTCGGTATCCCTACATCGACGTGCGTGAGCCACAGGAAGAGCTGACCGAGCTCGTGGAGATCGGGGAAGAGCAGCCGTTCATCCTCCATCCCGGCGAGTTCGTGCTCGGCTCCACACTGGAGCGAATTCGCCTTCCCGACGACCTCGTGGCGCGGCTCGAGGGCAAGTCGTCGCTGGGTCGCCTCGGCCTGCTCATCCACTCCACCGCCGGCTTCATCGACCCGGGCTGGGACGGACACGTCACGCTCGAGCTCTCGAACGTGGCGAACCTCCCGATCACGATCTACTACGCGATGAAGATCGGGCAGCTCTCGTTCGTGCAGATGACGGAGCCGGCGGAGACGCCCTACGGCGCCGGCGCGCTCGGCTCGAAGTACCAGGGCCAGGCCGGGCCGACGCCTAGCCGCTACTGGAAGAACTTCGAGCAGTGATCCTGGTCACCGGGGGCTCGGGGTTCGTCGGCGGGCATGTCGTCCACGCGCTACGAGAACAGGACCGGCCGGTTCGGTGCCTCGTCCGCGACGTCCGCAAGGCGGAGAAGCTTCGGAACTGGGGCTGCGAGCTGGTCGAGGGCGACGTCACCGATCCGACCAGCCTGCACCGTGCTGTCGACAGCGTCGACGTGGTCGTCCATCTCGTCGCGATCCGCCAGGGCAAGCCCCAGCAGTTCCAGCGGATCATGGTCAGCGGCACGCGCGACCTGCTCAAGCTGGCGAAGGAGGGGGGCGCGAAGCGCTTCGTGTTCATGAGCGCGCTCGGGACGAGCGAGGAGACGAAGGACGTCGTGCCGTACTTCGGGGCGAAGTGGCAGATGGAGCAGGACGTCCAGGAGTCGGGCTTTCCGTACGTCATTTTCCGCCCGAGCTTCATCTTCGGCCGCGACGGCGGGATTCTGCCGACCTTCCGCCGGCTGGCGAAGATTGCTCCGGTGACGCCGATCATCGGCTCGGGGAAGCAGCGCATCCAGCCGATCTGGGTCGACGATGTCGCCGCCTACTTCGCCAAGGCGATCGACCACGAGCCGGCCACGAACCGGATCTTCGAGCTCGGCGGGCCCGACGTCGTGACCTGGAACGAGTTCTGGGTGCGATTGAAGCGCGCACTCGGGCGTTCGCCGCCGGAGCGTGCACATGCCGATGGCGTTCATGCGGGCCAACGCGCTGCTGACGGAGCGCCTCCCGGGCAACATCCCGCTCACGCGCGACCTGCTGAAGATGCTCGAGGCCGGCGACAACGTCGTCACGAACGACGACGCGGTGCAGACCTTCGAGCTGCCGCTGATGCCACTCGACGAGCAGCTACGCCGCGCGGCCTAGAAATAGAAAAGGGGGTTGGTTTTAGCCAACCCCCTGATCCGGATACCAACGTTGGAGTGGTAGAGGCGCTTTGCCGGCCCGATCCGGAGAAACTCGGGCGGCGCGTGGCGCTAGTCCCCTACGCTGGCTAGACGATTCCCCGTAGGTCCCGGGGACACGCCTCTACCCGCTGGTACCTCCACTGCCCGTACTGCAATCTGTCAAGCCGGACCACCTCCTTTCCGCGGTAGTCGAACTGTAGCGGCTCGACCAGGACGGACGCCAGCGAACCAGAGACACGTCTGGTGCCTGGCACCGGACATGTCTCGTTTCTTGACCGTTGCGCGTGGTCACGCGACGGGTGATGTCGGCAGACGACTGTCTTCCTGGCGGGTCGGCTTGGCCGATCAGGCCAGGACGGTGGAGAGCTCGAGGCCGCGGTCGAGCGGGACCGTCACGCTCTCGAGGGTCGGATCGGCCTGACGGGCCTGCGAATAGGCGCCCAGCGTCTCCTGATGGGAGAGCACGTTGTCGGCGATGACGAGCGCTCCCGGCTCGACCTTGTCGCGCGCGAGCTGGAAGAGCTGCTCGTAGTCCTCCTTCTCGGCGTCGAGGAAGACGAGGTCGAAGACGTCGTCGATCTGCGGCAGCGTCTGGTACGCGTCGCCTTCGAGCAGCTCGACGGTCTCCTCGAGCCCCGCCTCGGCCACGTTGCGCCGCCAGGCCTCGACCTTGACCGGATCAGACTCCAGGGAGAGCACACGCCCGCCGAAGTAGCGGACCCCCGCCCCGAGCCAGATCGACGAGTAGCCGCGCGAGCCGCCGATCTCCAGCACCTCGCAATCCCAGTGCGGCGCGACGATCGAGAAGAGAAACTGGCCCGTGCTGCGCGCAACCTGGCGCGCACGCTGCTCGCGAGCTACGCCTGCTTCCCGTTCGGCCGCATCCTCGGCCTCGAGCCGCTCGAGCACGGCGCGAACACGGTCGTCGAGCATCAGGTCAGCTGCACCTTGACGAGCCCGTCCTCGACGACGACCGGAAACGTCTCGACCGGAAACACAGCCGGCAGGCTCAGCGCCTTGCCCGTCCTGATGTCGATGCGCGCACCGTGCCGCGGGCAGATCGCATACCCCTCGTCCACGTCGAAATCGCCCTCGGCGAGCGGCCCGTTGTCGTGCGAGCAGCGATCCTCGATCGCGTAGAGCTCACCTCCGAGGTTGTAGACACCGACCGAGATCTCCCCGGCGTGGACGATCTTCACCGAGCCCGGCGGCAACTCGTCGAGCGGGCAGACGCTGACGACCGCTATCGGACCTGAAACTCGTCGTCGAGGCCGGCCCATTCCTCGGGCAGCGGAGTGCCCTTCGCGCGGTGCAGCGCAACCTTGAGCACACCGAGGCCCAGCAGAGCGCACTTGAGGCGGATCGGTGTCAGCGGGATGCCGATCTCCTCGAGCAGCTCCTCCTTCGGAAGTGTCGCCACTTCCGTGGCCGAGCGGCCCTTGACCATCTCGGTGAGCATGGAGGTCGCCGCCTGGCTGATCGCGCACCCGCGGCCGGAGAACTTGACGTCGTCGATCGTCTCCCCGTCCTCGGCAAGCGAGACGAAGATCGTGACTTCGTCGCCGCACAGCGGGTTCATGCCCTCCGCCTCCGCGTCGGGATCGTCCATCGCCCCGTGCCCGCGCGGGTTGCGATAGTGATCGAGGATCACTTCGCGGTACATCTGCTCGAACTCGTTCATTGAATCGAGCGTACCCGAGCGGGCTCAGCCAAACACCTTGCGGGCCTTGTGCAGGCCCTCGACGAGCCGATCGATCTCCTCGGGGATCGTGTACAGGTAGAAGCTCGCCCGGTTCGTCGCCGCCACGCCGAGGCGCTGCATCAGCGGCTGGCAGCAGTGATGCCCGGCCCGAATCGCGACGCCGTCGTAGTCGAGCACCTGCGACACGTCGTGCGGGTGGATGCCGTCGAGGTTGAAGGAGACGATCCCGGCACGGCGCTCCGGCGCAGGCCCGTACATGGTGATGCCCGGCACGTCGGCCATCCGCTCGAGCGCATACGCAACGAGCTCGTGCTCGTGCTGCTCGATCGCCTCGAGGCCGATCTCTTCCAGGTAGTCGACGGCCGCGCCGAACCCGACAGCCTCGGCGATCGGCTGCGTGCCGGCCTCGAACTTCGCCGGAACGTCACCCCAGGTCGTCTCGTCGAGGTTCACGGAACGGATCATGTGACCGCCGAGATTGAACGGCTCCATCTTGGCCAGAAGCTCGTGGCGCCCCCACAACGCGCCGACGCTGGTCGGGCCGCACATCTTGTGGGCGGAGAACGCGAGGAAGTCGCACCCGAGCGCCTGGACGTCGACCCGGCGATGCGGTGCCGCCTGCGCGGCGTCGACCACCATCACGGCCCCTTGCTCGTGCGCCCACGCCGAAAGACGCTCGACCGGGTTCACCGTGCCGAGCGCATTCGAGACGTAGTTCGCAGCCACGACCTTCACGTCGCCGTCGGCCGCGATCTCGTCGAGACAATCGAGGTCCAGCTCCCCTGCGTCCGTCAGCCTGATCGCCCGGAACCCGGCACCGGTGCGCTTGGCGACGTACTGCCAGGGAACGAAGTTCGAGTGATGCTCGAGCTCGGTGACGACGACCAGGTCGCCAGGCCCCAGCGTGGAGAGCCCCCACGCGTATGCGACGAGGTTGATCGACTCCGTCGCGTTCCGTGTGAAGACGATCTCGCGCGACTGCGGCGCGTTGACGAACGTGGCGACCTTCTGCCGCGCGCCTTCGTAGCCCTCGGTGGCGCGCTCCGAGAGCGTGTAGACGCCCCGGTGCACGTTGCCGTACGAGGTCTCGTAGAAGGTCCGGATCGCATCGAGGACCTGGCGCGGCTTCTGGGAGCTGACCGCGGAGTCGAGGTAGGCGAGCGGCTTGCCGTGGATCTCCTGCTCGAGAATCGGGAAGTCGCCGCGCAGCTTGCGGGCATCGAGCTTCGCCTGAGTTTGAACGGCCACGTCCCTATGGTACTTCCGGGGTCGAGGCGGGAACCTCGATCGCCCTCGCCGTCCTCGGGCCCAGCAATCCGTGCGCCTCGCTGACGACGTAGAGGGGCCGGCCTTTCACCTCGTCGTGGATGCGGGCTATGTACTCGCCCATGACGCCGAGGAGCAGGAGCTGGATCCCGCCCAGGAAGGCGACGAAGACCGCGATCGACGCCAGGCCGGGCACGGAGTAGAAGCCGAGCACCTTGGAGAACAGGAAGACGACGCCGAGGAGGAAGGAGAGGCCGGAGACGAGGAAGCCGACTTTCAGGGCCAGGCGAAGCGGGGCAGCCGAGAAGCTGACGATTCCGTCGGTCGCGAACTTCAGCATCTTGGTGAAGGGGTACTTCGTCTCGCCCGCGAACCGCTCATCCCGCTTGTACGGCACTCCGACCTGGCGGAATCCGATCCAGCTGAACATGCCGCGCACGTAGCGATTCGACTCCCGCATCGACCTGAACGCGTCCAGCGCCCGGCGATCGACGAGCCGGAAGTCGCCGACGTCCAGCGGCACGTCGACCTCGCTCATTCCGCTGAAGACGCGGTAGAACGCCGCGGCGGTCGCTCGCTTGAAGCGCGTCTCGCCGTGCCGCTCCTCACGGACGGCATAGACCACGTCGTAGCCCTCACGCCAGCGCGCCGCCATCTCGAGGACGACCTCCGGCGGATCCTGAAGGTCTGCGTCCATGACGATGACCGCGTCGCCGGCCGCGACGTCCAGGCCGGCGGTCACTGCCACCTGGTGCCCGAAGTTCCGGGACAGCCGCAGGATCTTCAGGCGCGGGTCCGCGTCTCGGGCGGCCGCCATCAGCGCGTAGGTGCGATCGCTGCTCCCGTCGTCGACGAGAACGGTCTCGCCCGGGCCGTCCAGGCGATCGAGCAGAAGGCCCAGTCTGCGAATCAGTTCCGGAAGCGCCGCCTCCTCGTTGTACACGGGGACGACAATCGAGTACTCAGGCCGACGCTCGCTGGTCATTCAAGATCGCCTCCGGGCTCGGTCCTATAGTGACGGCGTGACCGCGGCAGCTTACGTCGTAGCGTCCGCGCTGTTCACCACCGGCGGCGTGCTCCTTCTACGGAGGGCGCTGATGGACGTGGACGAGCTGACCCCGAGCTCGATTCGCGCCGTGCTCCTCGAGCCCGGGTTCCTGGTCGGGTTCGTGCTCTACGCCCTCAGCTTCCTCACCTGGCTGCTCGCGCTCCGGCGCTACCAGGCGACTGCGATCTATCCCGCCTTCGTCGGAGCAGGCTACGCAGGCGTCGTTCTGGGCGGTTACTTCTTCCTCGGCGAGTCGCTGACGGCCTCGAAGGCGATCGGGGTCGTCGTCATCCTCCTGGGCATCGGCCTCATCGCCCGGTAACGGTTCGCCCCGGGGGCGTTATGCGCTTCAATGTGAGGCCGTGCGATCTCTTCATGGCTCGGCTATAGCGGCTTTGGCCGCGGTGCTTCTCGTGTCCGCAGGTTGCGGCGGGGGCGAAGAGAAGTCGGCGGAGACAGGGGTCGCCGCTTCAGGCGGCGCCAAGGTCTTCGCGGACGCGAACTGCGGCGGGTGCCACACGCTGGAGGCGGCTGGTGCAACGGGCACGGTCGGGCCGAACCTCGACGAGGTGCGCCCGAACGCCGATCGCGTCGAGCGCCAGGTGCGAAACGGCGGCGGAACCATGCCGGCGTTCGAGGACAAGCTGAGCGACGAGGAGATCCGCGAGGTGGCCGAGTTCGTGGCCACTTCGGCCGGCGGGGGTGAGGTCAAGAAGTTCACGTTCGAGCCCGACGACAAGAAGCTCGAAGACTGCTCGGGCGACACGCAGTGCATCCAGCAGGCGTTCGGCAACCTCGCCTACGAGGAGGGGCCGAAGGCCGCGCTCACCAAGCTCGACGAGATGCAGAAGACCGACCCCGCGATCCAGGGCAACTGCCACCCGATCGCGCACATGATCGGGGCGGGCGGCCTACGCCACTTCGACGGCCAGGTCGGCAAGGCATTCGTGGCGGGCACCAACACCTGCGGATCTGGCTACTACCACGGCCTCCTGCAGTGGAAGCTCGCCGGCGTCGAGGAGGACAAGGCCGCCGAGGTCGCGCGCGAGGCGTGCAACGACCCCGAGATCAAGTCCAACAACTTCAACTACTACCAATGCGAGCACGGACTGGGCCATGGGCTGATGCTGTACACCGGCTACGAGCTGCCGCTCGCGCTGACGATGTGCCACGGCCTCGCGGACGAGTTCGAGCAGGTCTCGTGCAGCGGTGGCGTGTTCATGGAGAACCTGAGCTCGTCGTTCGGGCTCCGCTCGCGCTGGCTCAAGAAGGACAACCTGCTCTACCCGTGCAACATCGTGAGCCGCCAGGACAAGCTCTACTGCTACCTGCTCGTCTCTTCGCGAATCCTCCCCGAGGTGGGCTGGAAGTGGGAGAAGGCGGCTGACTGGTGTCGCAAGAGCGAGAAGGACTTCGTCGACATCTGCTTCCAGTCGTACGGGCGTGACGCCTCAGGCGCAGCGACCCAGAATCCCGAGGCGGCGAAGGGCTACTGCGCCAGGGCCGGCAGCGGCGAGAAAGAGTGCATCTTCGGCGCCGTTCGCGACATCGCGAACAACAACTCCCAGGATCCCCGCGCCGGCAAGTTCTGCGAGCTCGTCAAGACCGCGTATCGCTCACATTGCTTCTACGGCCTCGGCACGATCCTCGGCACGCAGAACGCCGACCCGGAAGCAAAGCGCGAGGCCTGCTCGAAGTTCGCCCGTGGCAAGGACCTCGCCGACTGCGTCGGCGGCGCGGCCAGCTAGAGCACGGCTTACCTACGGCCGACCACGAGCTTGACCGGGAAGCCGCGCCGACGGACTGCGCCCGACCGCGGGTTCTGCGCGATCACCCGTCCGACGCGCCTTGACCGCTGGCGGCGAATCCGGCCGGGTGAGCAGCGCCTCGCGCGCAGTCTCGAACGTGCCCGCTTGAGGGTTAGCCCGACCACCCGCGGCACCCGGCACCGGGCAGGAGCGTGCGGACGCGGGGGAGGCGGCCCCACCGCGGGCGGCGGCGGAGGCGCCGGCGGTGGCGGGGGGATCCCCGGCGGCGGCGGTGGGATCTGTCCCCAGGCGGGGTCGCGGTCGTCTGCAGGATGCGACGTGAGTTGGGTCTCTCCGAGCCCATCCTCGTGAACTGAGAACAGATCGGTCTGGCCGTCCAGCTCCCGCTGGAAAACGACATGCCCCGGGTACCAATCCGGATTGCTTGCGTTGGCTACGAGGAGCTGGACGTCCGTGCCGTCCCAATTCATGCGGTAGACGTCGCCCTGTGCGTGGAAGGCGATCTTCGAGCCGTCCGGCGAGTAACTCGGCGAATCTGCGTGGCCCAGAGCCGTGATTCGGATCTCGCCGGTGCCGTCGTACCACATCGTCCAGATCTCGGAGGAGCCGCCGCGGGTGCTCGTGAACGCGATGCGGCCGGCCGACCCGACCGTGGGCTGCGTGTCGGGGGCCGGATCGTCCGTCAGCCGTTCGACGAACGCGGTATACGGGTCGAGGCGATAGAGATCCGTGTTCCCGTCGCGGTTGGAGGCGTAGAGGTACTTCCACCCGAAAGCGACGGGGTCGCTCTCCTGCTCCGGTGTATTGGTAATCGGGAAAGGTCCGGGGATTCCGAAGCTCGAACGCACGTAGATGTCCCCGTCCCGGATGAACACAATTTGCTGCGACTGGGATGTCCATGCGGCCTGCGAGTCATTTCCCGCATGCGTTGTCAGCCTCGTCTGCGTGCTGCCGTCGGATTCGAGTCGGTAGAGCTCCGGATTCCCGTCACGCGTGCTCTCGAAGACGATCAATCCGTTGACCTCGGAGGACGACGCACGCGCGGAGAGAGTGCTGCCGAAAACGAGAACGAGCACCGGAAAAAGCGCCCAAACGACCCGCATCGCTATCCAGCTTAACTCGCGGGTACTTCCAGGACGACGTGGCTTGCGTCGGGCATGACGTTGTGCAGCTCCGCGTTCGGGTAGCTCGTCATGAGACCCTGTCGGGCCGCCGACCAGAGCGCTTGGGTCATGAAGATCGCGAACGGCGGTGACGCCTGGAAGCTGCTCAGGCTCTCAGGAGGGATCTGTGGGCCCACCTGTCCGTCGTGAGCGAAGAGCGTAAGCCGATGGCTGTAGCTGTTGCCGAACGAGTAGTACTTGTAGCTCCCGTCGTCCGCGGCCAGATAGAACTTCTTGCCAGGGACGTCTCGATGAGACTCGATGTAGCGGCCGGTGCTTCCGATCGCTTCTCCGTTCTTCCGCCCCTCCTGGATGAAGTCCCAGGCGATGGCCAGATTGAGGGCGGCCAGGGCTGCGATGGTCACGCCCACGAAGCCCACGCGTGCCCGATTGGCCCACTGGGGTCGCCAGTCGGCAGCGAGCAACTGCACCCTTCCTGCCAGAAAACGGGTCGCCACCGCGACGAAGTACGCGACGAACGGCAGCGCGATCAGCAGGCGCGTGTAGCTCGGCGCCTTGTTGATCAGGAAGGCGAACGAGAGCCAGAGGACGATGAAGCCGGAGAGCGCGAACAGCTCGCCGGGATCCCCGCGCCGACGGAACAGCCGGATGCCGGCGAAGAGCACCCCGACCCAGAGAAAGATTCCGGTCAGCGGATCGACGAAGCCGTGCCCCCTGTTCAGGTAGATGAACCCGTGATCCTCGATCTTGTTGTTGAACGCAGTCAGGCCCCAGGAGATGTTCTTCCACATCCCGCCCGCAACACTCGATTCGAACACCCAGTTCTTCTGGAGCTCACGCGCCTCGGGGTAGATCAGGAGCGTCTCCTTCTGCGGCAGTGAGCCCGGGATATTCGGGGCCTGCGACTCGGCGTAGATGATCGGCGCGGCCATCAGCAGGAAGCCGGCGGTGCCGATCAGGCCGGCCCGGACGATGCGGCGCACGGGGAACTCGCTACGGAAGAGGACGCCGAGCACGATCAGGAACATCACCCACACTGGGAAGGTCGCCCTGGCGGGGAAGTAGACGTAGAAGCACAGGCCGGCCACGAAGCCGCCGAGGAACGTCGACAGCATGTGGTCGTTCCGCAACCCCCACAGAAGCAGCGCGAGTGCGATCACTTCCAGGAGCACGGCCGTGTTCTCCCGCATCGCCAACCGGCTGATCATGAAGAAGGCGTGGCTGAGCGCGAGAACGCAGGCCGCGAAGACAGCCCAGCCGCGAGGGAGCAGCTGGCGGAAGAGCAGGTACGAGGCGCCGATCGTCAGCAAGCCGAAGGCTCCGTGCAGAAGCCGCATGTGGAGGAGGTCGATGCCACCGATCACCTCTCCGAGATCTCCCCAGGCGAGGAACAGCAGTGCGGGACGCGCGAGGTACGTGCTCAGCCCGAACGGGTCGACGTTCGGCTGGACGGCGTACTGCTGAGCGACGTCCATGATCGCGGTCTCGTCGGAGCTGACCTGCACCGGCCAGCGGTGAACGGCAGCGAGGTAGAGCGGTGCGAAGAGGAGCATCAGAGCCGGGGGCACGATCACCTCGCGGCGGGGAAACCTGGGCGCAGGCGCGCTCCTGCTCCAGAAGTAGACGACGAGCATCACGAGGCTCGCCACCCAGAGCGCGAGCATTGACGCGCCGTACCCCGTCGAGATGTAGACGAGGATCGAGACGAGGCCGAGCAGGAGCCCGAACGGCAGTGCGGAGTCGGGCACGACCCGAGGAAATGGGCCCTGTCCTGGCTCCGGGCTACTCGACGACGATCGTTCCCTGGATGTCGGGGTTGAGATGGTCGTGGTATCCCCAGCGCCCGGCGCGGTCGAACGTGAACTCGTACGAGTCGCCGTCCAGGATCGTCTTCTGAGCGTCGAACCCCGGATAGAGCTCGTGCGTCGGGTGGACGTTCGAAGCGGGCCACTTGTCCTCACCGCTCTCGTTCTTGAACTCGACCGTGTCCCCCACCTTGATCGTCAGGGTGGCCGGGTCGAAGGAGTCGGCCTTCATGTGCACGACGTTGTCGCCTCCGTTCGAGGAGCTTCCGCCTCCTCCGCAGCCCACGAGGAGCGCACAGAAGACGAGGAGCAGCACTGAGACGAGACGCTTCACGCTGGTATTCCTGCCCCGCGTAGGCAGAGCACCGCCTTGGGGCCCAGCACCGCGCAGCTCGAGCGCAGGGTTGGCTGGTCCTTCGTCCGGTTCAGCAGATTGACCCCGATGCGCTGGTAGCACGGATCCTGGAGGCGGCCTGTCACCTGGGCGCAGAACGCCTTCTGCCGATCAGCCTTCAACTGGTCGAAGTTCGCCAGATTGTCCACGCCGGCAATCACGCAGTTTTCGCGACCAGCGGCCGGGAAGCGGGAGCAGAGCTCCCAGGCGACCGCGCTCTGCGATTTCTTGCCCGCGTTGCGTGAGAGCTGTGCCTGCCAGACCGGGTTCGTGACCATGAGACCGATCGACTGCATGCACGCCGTTCGCTCCTTGCCCTGCACGTGGAGGCAGTACCCGGCGGCGTCTTCGACGCGATTCTTCGCGACGAGCATGAGCCAGCCCGAATGGTTGATGAAGCACTGGTACTTGTACTGCTTCCCCACCTTGTCGCAGGGGGCGAGCGGATCCGTGCGCGAGAAGACGCCTTTGCGCGCGCGACCGCTCATGCCGGCGTTGACGTTCTCCATGAAGACGCCCTGCCAGCAGCCCTCCTTGGCCTGGAAGTTGGGGAGCGTGTTGCAGGTGTTGAGCGACTCCTGCACGTCGTATGCCTGGGCCATCATCACGCCGTGCCCAACGCCGTGATAGCAGGAGAAACCCGAGATGAGCAGGCGTTTCTTGTCGCCGCTGACCGTTTCGCACACTGTCGTCGCGGCTTCCTTCGGCGTGTCCGTGCGCGCGAGGACGTACTCGAAGAAACCGTGCGAGCAGCCGTAGTTGAAGATCGTCGGGCAGAGGTCGAAGGCGTCGAAGTTGGAGCCGAAGTCCTTGGCCGTCTCGCGACCGACGGCATGGGCGAGGTCGTGGTCGTTGACCGACAGGTCGACGCGCTGTTCGCGCTGCAGGCGCTCGAGGACTGGAAGCGCGGCGCGTGGCCCGTAGTCCGCAGTCACGCCGACGAGGAACTTGCGCACGCACATCGTGTCTCGGGCCTCGCAGCTGAACCCGCTGTCGGCGTAGACCTCGTCCAGGTTGAACTCCTGGGGCTCTTTGAAATCAGTGTTCAGCGACTCTTTGGAACTGCCGCCGTCATCGCTTCCGCCGGTCGCAACTAGGAAAGCGCCGACGAGCAGCACAGCGGCGACGAGCACCCCGACCGCAGTCAGGGCAAGCGTCAACGCACGAGGTCTTTTGTCCGGAAGACGCACGGCCCAGCAGGATAGCTAGGGCCGCGAAAAACCCCTAGGGCTAGCCCTGCGGGATGCGGGCCTCGAGGGCCTCGCTGAGCGCCTCGCGCACCGGCTCGAGGTCGATCCGGTCGAGCACGTCCTGGAAGAACCCGCGCAGGATGAGGCGCTCCGCCTCGGAGTGCGTCAGGCCGCGGGCCATCGCGTAGAAGAGCTGCTCGCGGTCGACCCGGCTCACCGTCGCTCCGTGCGTGCACCTGACGTCGTTGGCGAGGATCTCCAGGCCCGGAATCGGCACCGCATGCGTCGTCGGCGACAGCATCAGGTTGCGGTTCTCCTGGTACGCGTTCGTCTTCTGCGCGTCGGGCTCGACGCGGATCATCCCGCGCCAGACGGCCGTCGAGGTATCGCGCAACGCGCCCTTGAAGGCGAAATCGCTCGTCGTGTCGGGCGCCTGGTGGAGCTGGAACGTGTCGTAGTCGATGTGCTGGTCGCGGTCCGTGAAGTACGCCCCGGTCACGCGTGAGGTCGCGCCCCGGCCGGCGAGATCGTTCTGGATCCACGTCTTGCCCTTCTTGGAGCCGAAGCCGCCGGCCACCCAGTCCAGCTCTGCATCGCGCCCGACCCGGGCATGGTGATTCCCGAAGTGCCACGTCTCGCGCGAGAGGTTCTGCAGCGAGACGTATTCGAGCCTGGCGCCCTGCTCGACGAAGAGCTCCGAGACGATGTTCGTGTAGGCGGCGAGCTCGGGCGTGGAGGAGGTGTATTCCTCGATGAGCGTGAACCGCGACTCGGGCTCGGCGATCACGAGGAGCCGGAAGAAGAGCGACCCGCCGTCGACGGAGTTCGCGAGGCGGACATACAGAGGCTGTTCGAGCACCACCCCGCGCGGTACGTGGACGAGCAGTCCCTGCTTCCACATCGCCGCGTTGTGCGCGGCGAACTTCTCGTCGTGGCCGACCAGCTCGTGCAGGCGCGGGTGGTTCTCGTCGAGGAGCTCGAACGTCACGCCCTCGGGCACGCGCTCGATGTGGACACCGCTCTCGGTCACCGTGGCCAGACCGGCCGCGTCCAGCTCCAACATTGTCTCGGTGCCTGGCACCGGGACCTGTCCGTTTGCGGTGAAGGCGTCCGGGATCGAAGCCCTTCAGGTCGGTGAAGCGCCAGTGCTCCTGGGTCGTGTCCGGGAGCGGCAGCGCGGCGTAGCGCTCTGCTGCGGCTGCTCTATCCACGGGGCTTGTACCGCCGGTGGAGGATGACCGTGTTCCCGTCGGGGTCTTTGCAGAACCCCATCAGGCAGACGCCCGAGTCGTAGGTCTCGCCCATGAACTCGACCCCCTTCGCCTCCAGCTCGCGGCGGGCCTCCTCGACGTCCGGGACGCGGAGCGCGAACCCCGCCTCGTTCGGCTGGAACTCCTCGCCCTCAGTCTCCGGGTTCCAGAACGCAGAGCGTCACGTTCGGCGTCTCGACCTCGCCGGCTCGGTGTGCTCGCTGACCGGGAGCCCGAGCACGTCGCTGATACCAGGCGACGGCGCGCTCGATGTCGCGCGTCGGCACGGATGAGGAAATCGACCTGCTCGACCTGCACAGGACCTCCGCTAGCCGACGGAGCCTTCCATCTGGAGCTGAATGAGGCGGTTCATCTCGACCGCGTACTCCAGTGGAAGCTCCTTCGTGATCGGCTCGACGAACCCCGACACGATCAGCGCGCTGGCCTCGGACTCCGAGAGGCCACGGGACATCAGGTAGAAGAGCTGCTCCTCCCCGATCTTCGAGACCGTGGCCTCGTGCCCGATGTCGACGTTGCTCTCGTCGATCTTCATGTACGGGTAGGTGTCGGAGCGCGACTCCTCGTCGAGGATCAGCGCGTCGCAGACGACCTTGGACTTCGAGCCCTCAGCGCCCTTGGCCACCTCGAGCAGGCCGCGGTAGCCGCCGCGCCCGCCGTTCTTCGAGATCGACTTCGAGGTGATGACCGAGGTCGTGTTCGGAGCCATGTGGTGGATCTTCCCGCCCGCGTCCTGGTGCTGCCCCTCGCCGGCGAAGGCGATCGAGAGCACCTCGCCGTGCGCGCGCTCGCCCATCAGCCAGATCGCCGGGTACTTCATCGTCAGCTTCGAGCCGAGGTTCCCGTCGACCCACTCCATCGTCGCGTCCTCGTAGGCAACCGCCCGCTTGGTCACGAGGTTGAACACGTTGTTCGACCAGTTCTGGATCGTCGTGTAGCGGCAGCGGCCACGCGGCTTGACGATGATCTCGACGACGGCCGAGTGCAGTGAGTCCGACGAGTAGATGGGCGCCGTGCAGCCCTCGACGTAGTGCACGTAGGCGTCCTCGTCGACGATGATCATCGTGCGCTCGAACTGGCCCATGTTCTCCGCGTTGATGCGGAAGTAGGCCTGGAGCGGCATCTCGATCGAGACTCCCGGCGGCACGTAGATGAAGGAGCCGCCCGACCAGACGGCGGAGTTCAGCGCCGCGAACTTGTTGTCGTTCTGCGGGATGACCGTCCCGAAGTACTCCTTGACGATGTCCTCGTGCTCGCGGAGGCCCGAGTCCATGTCGAGGAAGATCACGCCCTGCGCCTCGAGGTCCTCCTGGAGCTTGTGGTAGACGACCTCGGACTCGTACTGGGCGCCGACGCCGGCGAGGTACTTCTTCTCCGCCTCGGGGATGCCGAGCTTGTCCCAGGTGTCGAGGATGTCGGCCGGCAGGTCCTCCCAGGACTTGGCCTGATTCTCGGTCGGCTTGATGTAGTAGTAGATGTTGTCGAAGTCGATCTCGGCGACGTTGCCGCCCCACGCGGGAAGCGGCCGGGCCAGGAAGTAGTCGAGCGACTTGTGCCGGTACTTGCGCATCCAGTCGGGCTCGTTCTTGTGCTCGGCGATCGCCTCGACGAGCTCGTGCGAGAGGCCGCGACCCGACTTGAAGAAGTAGTTCTCGGCCGCATCCGAGTTCGAGAAGCCGTACTTGTACTCGTCGCGTATGCCGCGGACGACTTCGGTCTCTGGTGTTACGGCCACTAGGACTTCCCTCCGGCGACTGGTGCAGGCATGAACGCCTCGTACCCTTCGGCTTCCAGTTTGTGCGCTAGCTCTGGACCGCCTTCTTCCACGATACGTCCGTCGACGAAGACGTGCACGAAATCGGGCGTGACGTAGTTGAGGATCCGCTGGTAGTGCGTGATCAGCAGAGCGCCCATGTCGGGCCCGACGAGCTCCTTGACTCCCTGGGCGACGATCTTCAGCGCATCGATGTCGAGGCCCGAGTCGGTCTCGTCGAGCACGGCGATGCGCGGCTTCAGCATCGCCATCTGCAGGATCTCGACGCGCTTCTTCTCTCCGCCCGAGAAGCCGTCGTTCAGGTAGCGCATGGCGAGCTCCCTCGGCACCTTGAGGTGCTCCATCTGCGCCAGGAGCTCGGTGCGGAACTCCTTGACCGCGACCGGGTCGTCCTCGCCGCCGGCGCGTGCCTTGCGCAGCGCGTTGAGGGCCGAGCGCAGGAAGCTGGTCACGGTGACGCCCGGGATCGCGTGCGGGTACTGGAAGGCGAGGAAGAGCCCTCGCTGCGCGCGCTCGTCGGCCCCCATCTCGACGATGTTCTCCCCGTCGAGCAGGATCTCGCCGCCGGTGATCTCGTACGCCGGGTGGCCCATGATCGCGTAGGCCAGGGTGGACTTGCCGGAGCCGTTCGGGCCCATGACGGCATGCGTCTCGCCCGCGTTCACGGTGAGGTCGACACCCTTGACGATCTCGGTGCCGTCCTCGAGCGCGACGTGCAGGTTCTTGAGCTCCAGCTGTGCCACTTTGTGCTGCCTGATTCCTTTCAGCTATGCGGGTTTTTGCTGCGGTTCGTAACTCATGGTATCGAAGCCCCTGCGGGCAGGAATCGCGCCGCTTGGCTGGTACCCTGAGTATGTGCCCTTCGGTATCCAGCTCTGGGAGCTCGGCCTCCTTCTTCTCGTCGTGCTGCTCGTCTTCGGCCCCAAGCGCCTGCCGGAGATGGGCCGGTCGCTCGGCAAGGGGATGCGGGAGTTCAAGGATTCGATCTCCGGCAACGACGAGCCCGCCGAGCTGCCGCCGCCGCAGGAAGAGACGACGGTCGCCGCGGCCACTGCGCACGACGAGACCAAGACGAAGACCACTTAGCAGGGTTTGGCGAGCATGAGGCTGCCGAGGCGGCTCAGCCCCGGCGAGGAGGCCACGCTCGTCGAGCACCTCGACGAGCTGCGTACGCGCCTGCTCATCTCGCTCGGCACGCTCATCGTCGCGTTCGTCGTCGCCTACATCTTTCACGAGCGCCTGATCGAGTGGCTCAGCGAGCCCCTGCCGGACGACAAGGAGCTCGTGACCCTGGGCGTGACGGAGCCGTTCACGACCTCCGTCAAGGTCAGCTTTTACGCCGCGTTCGCCCTCGCGCTCCCGGTTCTGCTGTGGCAGCTCTGGAGCTTCCTCGCTCCGGCGATGGAGGAGAGCGCCCAGCGGGTCGTTGCCGTCTTTGTGGGAATCGCGACCGTCCTCTTCGCCGGCGGCCTCGCGTTCGGCTACTTCCTCCTCATGCCGAAGGCCATCGACTTCCTCACGAACTACGACGCCGACCTCTATGACATCCAGATTCGGGCCAGCTACTACTTCTCGTTCGTCGCGGTCATGCTCATCGCGGTCGCGCTCTTCTTCGAGCTTCCGATCTTCATCCTGGCGCTCGTCCGGCTCGGCGTCGTCAACTCGACCCAGCTGCGCAAGAACAGGCGATACCTGATCGTGGCCGCAGTCGCGCTCGCGGTCGCGCTGCCAACTGCCGACCCCGTCTCCCTCACGCTTGAGACGGTTCCTCTGCTGATCCTGCTGGAGAGCTCGATCTGGGCGGCCGTGTTCCTCGAGAAGCGCTGGCACCCGACGAACGCCACGCTACCCTAGGACCATGGCACGCTCCGCCCAGAAGCGCCGACGGCCCAAAGCCCAGGCGCACGTCCCCGCGAAAAAGCCCAAGCGCCAGGAACGCCCTGCCTACGAGCAGCAGATGTTCTTCCCGCGCCTGATCAGGCAGGCGAAGTGGGTATTCGTCTTCCTCGCGCTCGTCTTCGGCGTCGGTTTCGTCGCCTTCGGCGTCGGCGGCAACATCCCGGGCACGGGCCTCGGCGACATCCTCCAGGGTCCGGCGCCGGAACTGGAGGCCCCTCGGTCGGCGAGGCGCGCGACAAGATCAAGGACGACCCCGAGGACCCGACGGGGTACAAACAGCTTGGAGAGGCGTACACGGGCGAGGGCAAGCAGGACCAGGCCATCGCCGCCTACGAGGACTACCTCGAGCTGCGCCCCCGCGACGTCGACGTCAAGCGGACGGTTGCGGGCATGTACCTGGGTCGGGCAAACGACGCCCGCGACGAGTATGCGACCGTGTACGCCGAATACCAGTCCCAGACCGGGTCCGGCCTCTTCGGCCCCCCGCAGGAATCGGAGTTCGGGCGGGCTCTCGGCGGCAAGATCGACCAGGAGTTCCAGGCGATCTACAGCGAGCGGCTGAACGAGATGAACCAGAGAATGCAGAACGCGTTCGGCAGCGCCGCGACGCTCTACTCGCAGATCGTCGCCACGCACCCCGACGACGAGCCGCTGCTCCAACTGCAGCTCGGTGATTCCGCCTATCAGGCCCGCCGCATCCCGCAGGCCGTCAAGGCGTACAAGGCGTTCCTCAAGTTGTCGCCCGACGACCAGAACGCCGCGTACGCACGCCAGCAGATCAAGGCTCTCGAGTCCGGCGCCGGCAACGTACAGCCTGGTTAGACTGCCCCGGCTCATGAACTTCGACGTAACCACCGAGCAACTCGGCGACTCGACATTCGTCATCGCGCTCACGGGCGAGGTCGACCTCTACACGGCGCCGGAGTTCAAGCAGCAGCTGCTGGACGCGATTGCGAAGGGCGCCAAGTACGTCGTCGTCGACCTTTCGGGAACGACGTTCATCGATTCGACGACGCTCGGTGTGCTCGTCGGCGGCGTCAAGCGGCTCCGCGGCCAGGAGGGCCAGCTCTCGCTGGTCTGCAGCGACCGCAACATCGCGAAGATCTTCGAGATCACCGGTCTGGACCGTGTCTTCCAGATCTATCCGGCCCGCGCCGAAGCGCTCGCGGCCGCCGGGGCGTCGACCCAGTCATAGCGTGCGGCTCCTCGTCGCGGCAGCCCTAGTCGCGCTGACCGCCCTGGCTGCAGGCTGTGGGACGGAGGGCCTCCCCGAGGAGGGGAACGCGAGCCGCGGCAAGGAGGTCTTCACGAGCTCCGAGGGCCAGTGCGGCGCCTGCCACACGCTCGCCGCCGCGGGGACCAAGGGGCAGGTCGGCCCCAACCTCGACGAGGCGTTCGCCGGGCCGCGGGAACAGGGATTCAAGGAGAGCACGATCGCGGCGGTCGTGCTCGACCAGATCTACTACCCCACCGAGGGCAGCGGGATGCCGGCGAAGCTCGTCGAGGGCGAGGACGCCGAAGCCGTCGCCTCCTACGTGGCTGAGGTCGCCGGGGATCCCGAGGCGATCGAGGCTGCGGCAGCAAAGCCGCCCAGCAAGGGCGGAAAGCCGGATGGGAAGGCGATCTTCGCCTCGGCCGGCTGCGCGACCTGCCACACGCTCGCCGCGGCCGGCGCCACCGGGACGGTCGGCCCCAACCTGGACGAGGCGAAGCCGAGCGTCGCCCTGGCGATCGAGCGGGTCACGCAGGGCAAGGGGGTCATGCCGTCCTTCCAGGGCCAGCTGACCGCCGCCGAGATCCGCGCGGTGGCGCAGTTCGTCAGCAGCTCGGCGCGCTAGCCAGAAGCCTCACGCTCGGCCTCGAGATCGACAACGACGTGGGTGATCGGCACGGCGAACCGTTCGCGAGCACCCTCGACGATCCCTTTCTCGAGCCAGTGCGAGCGGCCCGGCGGATGGGTGGAGATGATGATCTCGTCGGCGCCGAACAGCCGGAGGGCGTCCTCCATCGCCTGCAGTGGCTCGGCGTCACCGATCTCGCCGGTGGCATCCACGCCCAGCTCCCGCAGGCGCGCAAGGCTCGCGTCGAGCCGCTGCTGCGCCTGGACACGCGCACCGTCCTCGTCCGACGCCCAGTGCTTCAGGGGCGAGTTCAAAGCCGGGCAGATGACGAGCACCTGCTCTTCCTGGCCCTCGGACTTGCGACGGATCTCCTCGCGCAACGGCTCGCCGCCGACCGTCTCGTTCGCGACGACGAGGATGCGGCGCACGTGCTCGCTGCCCTCGCGGGTGGCGACCCGCCGGGGCGGCTCCGTGCGACGGGCGCGGACGAGATACACGAGCCCCGCGACGGTCAGCAGGACGAAGACCGCGAACCCGACCCAGCGCCCGAGCGCCAGGGTGGCGATGACGATCGCGGCGAAATACCCCACCGTCAGCAGGAGGAAGCGGTACGCCTCAGCCTCGCTGCGAAGCGGGTTGATCACAGCTAGAGGATGTAGATCGTCGTGTAGACCACTATCCACATTACGTCGACAAAGTGCCAGTAGATCCCCGGGATCTCCACACCGTGATGGTGCTCCGGCGTGAAATGCCCTCTGAACGCGCGTACCGTCGCGAAGGCGAGCAGCGTCAGCCCGACGAAGACGTGCGCCCCGTGCAGGCCGGTCAGCCCGTAGAAGACCGAGCCGAACGCGCCGTCGCTGGGCGAGAAGCCGATGCGTGAGTACTCGAGCATCTGCGTCAGCAGGAAGGTGAGGCCGAGGAAGAACGTGAGGACGAGCCCTGCCTGCATGCCGGCTCGATGTCCGCGCTTGATGGCCTGCAAGGCCCAGTGCATCGTGAAGCTCGAGGTGAGCAGGATCGCGGTGTTCACGCCCGCGACGAAGACGGGCAGGTGAAAGCCCTCGGGCGGCCACATCGGCGTGTCGTTCACGACCCGCACGAAGAAGTAGATCGTGAAGAACGAGCCGAAGAGCATGATCTCGGACGCGATGAAGAGGAGCATCCCGAGGGTCGTCGCAGTCGACCCGGGAGCTCTGGTGCGCGGTCGGCGGATGCGCGGCGTGAACTTCGGCGTGCGCGCTCACGCAGGCACCTCTTCCGCCACCACGACGTGCTCGACCGGCAGGCCGGTGTCCTTGTGCAGCTTCTGGACGAGGTCCTTCTTCAGCCAGGGAGACCGCTCGGGCGCAAACGTCGAGACGATGATCTCGTCGATGCGCTCGTCGTGGACGGCCTGCGTCGCGGCGGTGTACGGGTCCGGGTGCGCGACCTGGCCGTGCGCCTCGATCCCGTCTCCCCGCAGCACGGTCAAGGCACGGCGTAGGCGCCGCTCGGCCTCGGGGTGCGTGCCCTGGTTGGGGTCGCTCTGCGGGCAGATGATGAGGAAGCTCGCCGGCGAGCGGGCAGCACGCTCCTTGATCTTCGCGAGCAGCGGGTCCCCGACGACCGTTTCGTTCGCGAGCACGAGGACGTTGGCCTCGCCCTCCTCGCTGAGGTCGACCACGATGTGCTCGACCGGCACGTCGCCTGCGGCGTCTCGAACGCGGTCGATCACCTTGCGGCGCAGCCAGCCGGAGCGCTCCTGGGGATGCGTCGAGACGATCACCTCGTCCGGCTTCGGGTCGAGCATCGCCATCGCATCCCGCACGGCGTCCTCGGGATCGGCGTCGACGACGAGGCCGTGCGCCTTGATCCCGGCCTCGTGCAGCGCCGTCAGCGTACGGTCGAGCCTGCGCCCGGCGGACGCGCGCCTGGTGTCCTCGTAGACGACATAGCCCGACTGAGGCTTGCTCACCGGCGCGATCACCGTCACGAGCTCCGCACCGCCTGCGGCGCGTTGCTTCAGCGCTTCGATCAGGCCCTTGCCGGCCACCGTCTCGTTCGCGATCACCAGGACGTGGCTCAATGCTCCGGCCTCTCGGACTCGGCCGCCGGTTTGACGGCGTGCTCCTCGTCGCCGTTGAAGACGGCGTGGCGCGCGCCCGGCACGCCGTACTCGTACGGGCCGCCGACGACCTGCGGGATCTGTGTCGAAGTTGAAGACGGGCGGCGGGGACGACACCTGCCACTCGATCGTATTGGCCCGCCACGGGTTGTCGGGCGCGAGCGGCCCGCGCCGCCAGCTGACGATCATGTTGTAGATGAAGATCAGGAACGACGCGCCCAGGACGAACGAGGAGATGGAGATGACGAGATTCCAGTTGCCGAACTGCGGGTCGTAGTCGGCGACGCGGCGCGGCATCCCCTGGAGGCCGATGATGTGCATCGGGAAGAACGTCGCGTTGAACGCGAGGAAGGTGCCCCAGAAGTGGATCTTCCCGAGGCGCTCGTTGTACATCCGCCCGGTCATCTTCGGGAACCAGTAGTAGAAGCCGGCGAAGATCGTGAAGAGCGAGCCGCCGAGGAGCACGTAGTGGATGTGCGCGACGATGAAGTACGTGTCCGACGCGTGGATGTCGATCGGCACCGCGCCGAGGAAGATCCCGGAGAGGCCGCCGATCACGAACATCGACACGAAGCCGAGGGCCCAGAGCATGGGCGTGTTCAGGTGGATCCGCCCCTCCCAGGTCGTGGCTAACCACGAGAACACCTTGATGCCCGTCGGCACTGCGATCAGGAGCGTCGTGATCATCATCGGCACGCGCAGCCAGGGGGCCATGCCCGACACGAACATGTGGTGCGCCCACACCGAGAAGCCGAGGATGAGGATGGCGATCAGCGAGAGCGCCATCAGGCGGTAGCCGAAGATCGGCTTCCGCGACATCACGGAGATGACCTCCGAGGCGATGCCGAAGCCGGGCAGCATCATGATGTAGACGGCCGGGTGCGAGTAGAACCAGAAGATGTGCTGGTAGCCGAGGACGTAGCCGCCTTCGTTGAAGTTGAAGAAGTTGGTGTGCATCACGCGGTCGAACAGCACGAAGAACTGCGAGCCGGCGATGAAGGGCGTTGCGAGCACGACGAGCAGTGACGTCGAGAAGTTCGCCCAGACGAGGAGCGGCATGCGCCAGAAGGTCATCCCCGGCGCGCGCATGGTGATGATCGTGACCAGGAAGTTGAGGGCGGTCATGATCGAGGACGCCCCGGCCCACTGGACGCCCATGTTGAAGAAGACGTTGCCGTCGGTGCCGACGACCGACAACGGCGCGTAGCCCGTCCAGCCCGCTCCGAAGGCGCCGCCGGGCCAGAAGAAGCTGCCGAGCATCATGAAGCCGGCGATCGGGAGCAGCCAGTACGACAGCGCGTTCAGGCGCGGGAACGCCATGTCCGGCGCGCCGATCATCAGCGGCAGGACGTAGTTCGCGAGGCCGGCGAACGCCGGGATCACGAACAGGAAGATCATCAGCGAGGCGTGCACCGAGATCGTCCCGTTGTAGGTCTGGCTGTCGAGGAACTGCATGCCCGGCTTGGCGAGCTCGGCGCGGAAGATCATCGCCAGGAGGCCGCCGGCGAGGAAGAAGAACACGGTCGTGACCACGTACTGGATCCCGATCACCTTGTGGTCGGTGTTGACCCGGAAGTAGTCGCGCCAGCTGTAGGCGCCGTGGCTCGAGTGATCCTCGGGCTCCGTCGGCGCGCCGAGCGCGTACTTCGTCCAGTAGTCGAAGGCGCCGAGGCCGGCGAGGAAGCCGATCGGGGCCGCCGTCAACCCGGCCACCGTCACGATCACCACCCAGTCCCAAACCGGCTCCTCAGCCCGCAAGGGAGCGGATGCCCACGACGATTCCGGTACCGATCGCGAAGAAGAGCAAGGTCATCCACGGGCGCGCGAAGCCAGCCGGGCGCCAGGAGACGGTGCCAGCCGGTGGGCGGCGGCTTCGGCGAGCCGTGAGCGGGCTGGGTCGACGGATGAACGGCGGTCTCGGTCATTCGGCGCGGAGCCTAACCAGCACTCCCGGCCGCACCCGGCCTCTGTCGAGCCCGCGCCCATTTCTCGAACGCGGCCTCCTCGAGCACGATCGACCTCGTCCTCATGACGGCGTGTCCGAGCCCACAGAGCTCGGTGCAGATGAGCGGGTAGCGGCCGGTCTTGGTCGGGGTCACCGCCACGTGTGTCTCCGTGCCGGGCACGGCGTCCTGCTTCTGGCGGAACTCGGGCACCCAGAAGGAGTGGATGACGTCGAGCGCTTTCAGCTTGAGCTCGGCGGTCCGGCCTTTCGGCAGGTAGAGGATGCCCGACTCGATCCCGCCGTACTGCGGGTACTTGAAGCTCCACACGAACTGACGGGCCGTCACCTCGACGGTCAGGTGGTCGTCGGGTATCGACTCGTTCTGCGCCAGCGCGACGGAGCTGACGACGGCGATCGCCGTGACGAGGATCGCGGGCACCGCCGTCCAGACGATCTCCAGGCCAGTGTGACCGTGGATCGGTGGGCCGTCAGAGTCATCGTCTGGGCGCACGCGGAACTTGAAGACCGAGTAGAGGGTGACCGCCGCGACGAGCGCGAAAATCATGATGCAGATCACGGTCGTGAACCAGAAGACGAAGTCGATCCAGTCCGCCTCCTCGGATGCCTGGTCGGGAAGCCACGGGATCAGGATCGCGACCGCAGCCGTGATCGCTCCGACGAGGAGTCCGATAGCGACGACCCGCACGATTGCTCCCCTGCGCACCGGGGTCGAATCTACTGGACTCCGCTGTGAGTTTGCCGGAGGATCGGGGCCAAGTTAGCCCGGAGGCCTCCGCGGGTACTCCTCAGTCCAACTAAGGAGGTTCAATGGGACTAGGAGCTAGCTTATTTCTGATTGCCGGCGGCGCGATCCTCATCTGGGGCGTGACCGGTGAGCTTGCCGGGCTCGACGTCGACGCGATCGGCGTCATCCTGCTGGTGATCGGAATCGTCGGCCTCATCCTCTCGATGATCTTCTGGTCGTCGTGGGGTGGCGTCGGAGGACGTCGCCGCGCGACCTACGTCGAAGAGGGGCCCCCCGCCGGTCCGCCGGCTTAAGAGGACGAGCTCAATCCCCGGGGTGGCCGCGCGCCGCCCCGGGTTCTCGTCTAGAACGCCGTCTGCGGATCGACGGCCGCGCCCCGAACGAGCACCTCGAGATGCAGGTGCGGGCCGGTGGCTTGCCCCGATGCTCCGACGAGACCCAGGTGGTCCCCGGACGAGACATGCTCTCCGAGCTTCACGCCGATTCGCGAGAGATGCGCGTAGAGCGTCCGGACTCCGGAGGTGTGCTTGACCACGACGAGGTTCCCCCAGCCGCTGTTGTGCCGGCCCGCGAACACGACGAGACCCGTACCCGCGGCAGACACGGGCGTGCCGAACGGGGCCCTGAAGTCGAGGCCACTGTGAAACCGCGAGCCCCGGGGGCCGAAGTCGTCTCCGGTCGGAGCCTGGACCGGAACACTGAGCAGGAGCGGTGAGCGCGGCACGGGCGCGCGGAGCGCCACGAAGGTCGAGGCCCCCGCCGTGCCGTCGGCCTTGAGCCCGGCCCACACCTGGAAGCGCCGCAGAGCCGCTTCCGTTCGGAGGCCGAGGTGACCATCGAGAGGGCCTGACGGAAAGCCGTGCCACGCCAGCGCGAACTGCAGCGCTGCCACGTCCCAGCCGCGCGTGCCGAGAACGAGCGTGCGACCCCCGAGCGGAGCCCGGCGGCCGTAGTGGCCGAGTGCTGCCCGCGTCTTCCGGCCGGGAACGCCGTCCGCAGGAAGACCGGCCTTGCGCTGGAGCCGGCGAACGGCAGCCGACGTCCCGGCGCCGAGTACCCCGTCGACGGTTCCCTGGTAGAGCCCGCGAGAGCTGAGCCCGACCTGCAGCGCCGCAATCTCAGGATTGCCTGCAGACGCCGCCGGCCCGGCGAGAACCGCAGCGGCGAAGGCCGCCGCCAACGCTGCGAAAACTCTGCCCACGGAGTCGAAAATCGGCACCAAAAGGGGTACTGGACATCCCCCTTTTGGGGGATATTACGTCCCTCGATCGAGGGACGCCCAGGGGGCTCCAATCCCTCAATAGGGGCACGACACCACCCCGTGGGCGACCCGATACTTCGAGAAAGCGGCGTAAACAGCTCGAACACCTTTTTCCATGCGGTCAAACGGTCATCCACGCACGACTGGGGTCGGCGAAGCCGCCCTCGCCGGCGCACGTGGTGGGGCGATGTTCTGCTTCGCACTCGTCGCGCTCCTGGTCGTGTACGTCGTTCTGACGCTTCTCGGCGAAACCGGCAGCGGCATGTCGGCACCCGGACCCTGGATCTACAACGTGATCCTCGTCGGATCGGCGGCATGCTGCGTCGCGCGTGGCCTCGCTTCTCCCGTCGAACGCGGGCCGTGGCTCCTGCTGGGGCTCGCGGTGGGGCTCTGGGCGGCCGGTGATCTCTACTACACCTTCTTCCTCTCGGAGCTCGAGACGGTGCCGATTCCGTCCATCTCCGACGCCCTCTACCTCGGCTTCTACCCCGTCGCCTACGCGGCTCTCGGCCTCCTGCTGCTCAAGCGGATCGGGAAGTTCCAGGGCAACCTCTGGCTCGACGGCGTGATCGGCGGCCTGGTCGTCTGCGCCGTCGGCGCGGCTGTCGTCCTGGAGCCGGTGCTCAGCACGACCGGAGGCGCAAAGCTCGGGGTCCTCACGAACCTCGCGTATCCCCTGTTCGACCTCCTGCTCCTCGCGCTGGTCGTCGGAGTCATCGCCCTGAACGGCTGGAGGCTCGACCGCACCTGGCTGCTGACGGCTGCGGGGTTCGCGGCCTTCGGCGTCGCCGACAGCGTCTACCTCTACCAGGCGGCCACGGGCACGTACGTGGAGGGGCAACTGGTGGATGTCGGCTGGGTGCTCGGCCCGGTCCTGCTCGCTTGCGCCGCGTGGTCACCGATCAGGCGGATCGCGGAGGTCCGCGCCGAAGGCTGGCCGACGCTGACCCTGCCCACGACCTTCGCGGTGATCGGCCTTGGGCTCCTCGTCTACGACCACTTCCAGCGGCTCGGCACGCTTGCGCTCGTGCTGGCCGCAGCGGCGCTCGCCGCCGTGATCGGCCGCGCCGTCCTCACCTTCCGCGAGAAGCTGCGGCTTCTCGAGAGCAGCCGCCGGGAGGCGCTCACCGACTCGCTGACGGGGCTCGGGAATCGAAGGCGCTTCATGCAGGAGATCGAGGAGGACCTCCGCGAGGCGGACGTCCGGCACCCGCTTGTCCTGGTGCTGTTCGACCTCGACGGGTTCAAGATCTACAACGACACGTTCGGACACCCCTCGGGCGACTCGCTGCTGGTCCGGCTCTCGGCCAATCTCGCGACGGCGGTCGAGGGACAGGGGCGGGCCTACCGCATGGGCGGCGACGAGTTCTGCGTGCTCGCCTCCGCGGCACGGGTCGGCCCCGGCGCGCTGATCTCGGCGGCGGCCATGGCCCTCAGCATCGAGGGAGAAGGCTTCTCGATCAACTGCTCATACGGCTCGGTCCTGCTTCCCGAGGAGGCTCAACGGGTCTCGGACGCGCTGCGGATCGCCGACGGCCGGATGTACCTCCACAAGAACCGGCACCGGCCGACTGCCGGACGCCAGAGCATGGACGTGCTGCTCCGCGTCCTGCACGAGCGGGACTCGGAGCTGGGGCGGCATCTCGCAAGCGTCGCCGACCTCGTCGAGGCCGTGGGTCGGCGCCTTCATGTGCCGACCGAGCAGCTCGAGACACTGCGGCAGGCAGCGGAGCTGCACGACATCGGCAAGGTGTCGATCCCCGAGCCGATCCTCTCCAAGCCGGGGATGCTGACCGACGCCGAGTGGGAGATCGTCCGCCGGCATCCGCTGGTCGGTGAGCGGATTCTCACCGCGGCACCCGCGCTCGGACAGGTCGCCCGACTCGTCCGCTCGACGCACGAACGCTTCGACGGCACCGGGTATCCGGACGGCCTGAAGGGACATGAGATCCCGCTGGGCGCCCGGATCATCGCCGTGTGCGACGCCTTCGACGCCATGACGTCGGAGCGCCCCCACGCGCGGGCGCTGACGTCCGAGGAGGCGCGCCGCGAGCTGCTGCGCTGCGCCGGGACGCAGTACGACGCCGAGGTGGTCGAGGCGTTCATCGAAGTGCACACGCGCGTCCGCGACGAGCTCGTCGCGTAGACCCAGCTTCTCCCCCTGCTCGGCGGTTCCGGCGACCGCGCGAAACGAAAGGTGGTGGAATCGCAAGTCCAGGGGTCGAGAAAGGGGAGATTCACAATGCGAAGAGCTCTATTTGCGTTCGTCGCGCTGGCGACTGTCGCAATGATCGGCTCGATCGCGGTCGGAACCGAGGCAGGATCCGACTCGCGTCCGACGCGCTACATCGTCCTCTACGAGCCCAATGCCTCGCCCGCGGCGCTGCAGGCCGCGGTCAAGCAGGCCGACGGCCGCGTCCTGCGGGCCAACAGCAAGGTCGGCGTGGCCACGGTCGTTTCCTCGAACACGCGCTTCCGCGCCGAGGCCGCTCGCTCTGCGGTCATCGACGGCGTCGCGCGCAACGTTCCGATCGGCAAGGCTCGCCCGTCGCTACGGCCGAAAGTCTCGGACGAGCAGCTACGTGCGCTCAGGCGTGCAGCCCGGGGGACACAGGCAGCTCAGCCGAAGAGGGCGCCCGGCGGGACGCCCGGTAGCCACAACCCGCCCGAGCCGCTGGCTCCTCTGCAGTGGGACATGCGGATGATCCACGCGACATCCGAGGGCTCGTACCACAAGGAGAAGGGCAGCAACCGTGTGCTCGTGGGCATCCTCGACACGGGCATCGACGGAAACCACCCGGACATCGCGGCCAACTTCAACAGGTCGCTGAGCCGGAACTTCACCGTCGACATCCCACTCATTGACGGCCCGTGCGCCGAAGAGCGCGACGCGTCGTGCAACGACCCGAACGACGTCGACGAGAACTCACACGGCACCCACGTGGCGAGCACCGTCGCCTCGCCGATCAACAACCTCGGGATGGCAGGCGTCGCCCCCAACGTGACGCTCGTGAACCTGCGGGCCGGCCAGGACTCTGGCTTCTTCTTCCTGCAGGCGAGCGTGGACGCGCTCACCTACGCGGGCGACCACGGGATCGACGTCGCGAACATGAGCTACTTCATCGACCCGTGGCTCTACAACTGCGGAAACCCGCTCCACCCGGTGCCGCAAGACTCGCCGGTGGAGCAAGCGGAGCAGAGGGTGATCATCGACGCGGCCCAGCGGGCGCTCGACTACGCGCACCAGCACGGCGTCACGCTCGTCGCCGCCCTCGGAAACAGCAATACGGATGTCGGTCTGCCCACGTCCGACACGCAGAGCCCGAACTTCCCGCCGGGAACCAATCACCCGCGCACGGTGAACAACACGTGCCTCGACGTGCCCACGGAGGGCAACAACGTGATCAGCGTCTCGGCGGTTGGTCCGAGCAAGACGAAGGCCGACTACTCGAACTGGAGCTACGAGGAGACGACGGTCTCGGCTCCGGGCGGCTGGTTCCGTGACGCGGGCTGGCCTGCCAACGGCATCCCGAACCTGATCCTCGCCGCCTATCCGAGGAACGTGGCCGAGGACAACGACGAGCTCAACGACGACGGGACTCCGAACACGCCGTTCGTCGTCCGCGACTGCAGGGGCTCGACGTGCGCGTACTACCAGTGGATCCAGGGCACGTCGATGGCCTCGCCGCACGCAACCGGAGTGGTCGCCCTGATCGTCTCGCAGTACGGCCACCGGCAAGGCACCGGGATCTCGCTCCACCCGCTGTTCGCGCAGGCGTACCTCGAGGCCTCGGCGACGGACACGCCGTGCATGAGGAATCAAGCGGACGGGACGTTCAGCTACGCGGCGCAGGGCCGTCCGCCCTCCTACACGAGCTACTGCGAAGGAACACCGGTCTTCAACGGCTGGTACGGACACGGAATCGTGGACGCGCTTCGAGCGGTCGAGATCGGCCACGACATCCACCAGGAATAACAACCCTCGACACGCACTGATGGAGGGGGCCTACGGGCCCCCTCCACGTTTCAGACGCGCTAGTCCGCCATGCGGAACGCGACCTGGTATTTCGCGACCGACGTGCGCTGGCCGGGAGTGTCGCCGGCCGGCATTGCGCTGAGCGCTTCGTCGCCCTGCTTGTAGTCGTCCTCGGTGTCAAAGAAGACGATCACGAGTGACTTCTCGGCTTCGGGATCGTGAAGAACCACGATCTCTTTGGCAGGCACGTTGTCCGGGCGCTCGCTGCTTTCCATTTCGCGCTGCATCTCAGCCATCCGTTCACTGCTTACGCCATCGAAGGACACGACTCGTGCGAGTGCCATGACTGCCTCCTTGTCGAGATTTTCGCCGGACCCTAAACCTTGTCGACTGAAGAAATCCGTCACCCGAAGCGCGCCGGTGCGACAGTACCCGCATGCGAGCGACCCTCATGTACGGGGCCGGCGACGTTCGGGTCGAGAACGTCCCCGACGCCCACCTGATGGATTCGACGGACGCGCTGGTACGCGTCACCCGCGCCGCCATCTGCGGCAGCGACCTCTGGCCCTATAAGACGATGCCGGACGAGGACGCCGGCCGCCGGATGGGGCACGAGTTCATCGGCGTCGTCGAGGCCGTCGGAACCGATGTGCGGGCGGTGAAGGCGGGAGATGTCGTCGTCTCGCCGTTCCTTTGGTCCGACGGGACCTGCGTGTTCTGCCGGGAGGGCCTGCAGAGCGAGTGCCTCCACGGTGGCAGGTACGGCTCCGACGACGTCGACGGCGGCCAGGGTGAGGCGGTGCGTGTCCCGCAGGCCGAGGGCACGCTCGTCGTGCTCCCGGTCGGCGAGGACGACGCGCTGATGCCGTCCCTGCTCGCGCTCTCGGACGTCATGTCCACCGGCCACCACGCGGCGGTCACCGCCAAGGTCGCGCCCGGGAAGGCGGCGGCCGTCGTCGGCGACGGCGCGGTCGGCTTGTGCGGTGTGGTCGCAGCGAAGCGGCTCGGCGCAGAGCAGATCATTCTCCTTGGCCGCCACCCCGACCGGATAGCGCTCGCGCAAGAGTTCGGCGCAACCGACATTGTCAGCGAGCGCGGCGCCGAGGCTGTGGAGCGCGTGCGTGAACTGACCGGCGGCCTCGGCGCGGACTCGGTGCTGGAATGCGTCGGCCTCGAACCGGCGGTCGTCACCGCGCTAGAGATCGCGCGGCCCGGCGGTGCCGTCGGCTGGGTCGGCGTTCCGCAGGAGGAGACGACTCCGGCTTCGATCGCGTTCTGGAAGAACGTCAGCATCGGCGGCGGGCCCGCACCGGCACGCGCCTACCTCGAGGAGTTGCTTCCCGATGTTCTCGAGGGGCGGATCGAGCCGGGGCGCGTCTTCGACCGCACCGGCTCGCTCGACGACGTGCCCGACGGCTACCGCGCGATGAACGATCGCGAGTCGATCAAGTTCCTGATCGAGCTCTAGGGAGGCGGAAAGCCTCGCTGTTCGCGCGGCTTTTGCATGGGCCGTGAAGGATTCGAACCTTCGACCTTGGGATTAAGAGTCCCCTGCTCTACCAACTGAGCTAACGGCCCGGGGCTGGCGAGTATAGCCACGCGCATTTGGCGCTCTGAGGGGCGGGAGTGACCGAGCTAACAGACCGCTAACAGGCCCGGCGTACCCTTAAGGGAGACACATGAAGCTCTTTGTCCCGATCGCTCTTGCGGCCACGGTCGCGCTCGGGGCGGCAACGGTTGATGCACCTGCCGAGCCGACCCGCTCGCGCGCCGACTGCGGGCGCACGACCACCGGCCTCGTCCCGCTCACGGACATGGGCAAGCGACGCTACCGCGGACAGCGGGGCGGCCTCTATCCGTATGGGCGAAACCGCCCCTCCCCGGCCTACCAGCGCCAGGGTCTTGCGGCAGCCCGACGTGTGCGGCCGGTCGACGGGAAGATCGTCGTGCTCTCGATCGGCATGTCGAACACGACGCGGGAGTTCTCCGACTTCAAGTCCAGGGCCGATCGCGACCCTCTGAAGAACGGGCTCGTCGAGCTCGTCGACGGAGCCGGGGCCGGGTGGGATGCGCAGAAGATCAAGTCGCCCGCCTCTCCGTACTGGCAGCTCGTCGACGACCGGCTCAGCGAGTCCAACTCCTATCCGGAACAGGTTCAAGTCGTCTGGCTCAAGCAGGCGATCACGGGCGACGCCCGCCCGTTCCCGCAAGACGCGCGGGCTCTGCACGCAAACCTGAAGGCGATCGTCCGCATCCTCCGAGGGCGCTTCGTGAACCTGCGCGTCATCTACCTCTCCAGCCGGACCTATGCCGGCTACGCGATCACGGCGCGCAGTCCCGAGCCGCAGGCGTACGACAGTGCGTTCGCCGTGCGGTGGCTCATACGTGACCGGATGCAGAAGAAGGTCACCGGCCCCTGGATCGGCTGGGGCCCGTACCTCTGGACGGACGGCATGAAGGGCAGGCGGGACGGCTTCACCTGGGCGTGCGAGGACGTCGACAACGACGGGACGCACCCCTCGAAGACCGGCACGCAGAAAGTGTCCACGCTCCTGCTCGAGTTCTTCAAGAACGACGCGACGACGAGGCTCTGGTTCCGCAGCCGCGCGCCCGCCGGCCCGGCCGTAGCCCCTCGGTAGGATCGCGGCCATGAACGGCCCTGTCGGCATCGTCGGCGCGGGCTACGTCGGTCTCCCACTGGCACAGGTCTTCGCTGAAGCGGGGCGTCAGGTGCTGCTGGTGGAGATCGACGAGGACCGCGTCGACGCCATCAACCGTGGCGAGAGCTACGTCAAGGACGTCCCCTCCGAGGGACTGCAGCCGCTCGTCGAAGCGGGCACGCTGAGCGCCACCTCGGACTACGACCGCCTCAAAGACGCGGAGGCGATCCTGATCGCATTGCAGACGCCGCTGTCCCCCCAGCGCGAGCCGGACCTCTCGATCGTGCTCGGCGCCGTCGAGCAGATCGCGCCGCGGCTCCAGAAGGGGCAGCTCGTCGTCCTGGAGTCGACGACCTACCCCGGCACGACGAGAGAGCGCCTGCTGCCGCTGCTGGAGTCGGGCGGCCTCAAGGCGGGCGAGGACTTCTACCTCGCCTTCTCGCCCGAACGAGTCGACCCGGGCCGCGAGGACTGGACCACCCAGAACACGCCCAAGATCGTCGGCGGCATCACGCCCGCCTGCACGCAGCGCGCCGTTCAGCTCTACGAGAGCGTGCTCGAGAGCGTCGTGCCCGTCTCCTCGCCGGAGGCCGCCGAGCTGACGAAGCTGCTGGAGAACATCTTCCGCTCGGTGAACATCGCGCTCGTCAACGAGCTCGCGCAGCTCTGCGACCGGATGAACATCGACGTCTGGGAGGTCGTGGGCGCCGCAGCCACGAAGCCGTTCGGGTTCATGAGCTTCCAGCCGGGCCCGGGTCTCGGCGGGCACTGCATGCCGATCGACCCCTTCTACCTGACCTGGAAGGCGCGGGAGTACGACTTCTACACGGAGTTCATCGAGCTGGCCGGGAAGGTCAACGAGAACATGCCGTGGTGGTGCCTCGGGAAGGTCGTGCGGGCGCTGAACTCCCAGGAGCGCGCGCTCAAGGGCTCGAAGGTCCTCGTGCTCGGCGTCGCCTACAAGGCCGACATCGACGACACCCGCGAGTCGCCTGCGCTCAAGCTGATCGAGCTCCTACAGGGCGAGGGGGCCAACGTCTCCTATCACGACGCCAACGTGGCCGAGCTGCCCGACCACGGCCTCAGCTCGGCGCCGCTCGACATCGAAGGAGCCGACTGCGTCGTCATCGTCACCGCCCACAGCGGCATCGACTACGACGACCTGGTCGAACGCGCCAAGCTCGTGGTCGACCTGCGGAACGCCACGGGCGCGAACGGCGTGCAGAACGGGAAGGTCTGGAAGCTGTGAGCATCAGGATCGGCCACGCCGGTCTCGGCTACTGGGGCCCGAACCTCGCCCGCAACTTCGCCGAGCTCGCCGACCTCCGCTGGCTCTGCGACCTCTCGCCCGACCTCCTCGCAGAGCACGCGGCGCGGTATCCCGGAGCGCGCACCACGAGCGATTTCGAAGAGCTCCTGGCCGATCCGGAGCTGGACGCGGTCACGATCGCGACCCCGGTCGTGACGCACTACGACCTGGCCAAGCAGGCGCTGCAGGCCGGCAAGCACGTCTTCGTGGAGAAGCCGCCGGCGCAGTCGAGCGCCGAGGCCGAGGAGCTGCTCGCGCTGGCCGAGGAGCGCGGGCTCGTCTTCATGCCCGGCTACCTCCTCCTGTACCACCCGGCCGTGGCCAAGCTCAAGGAGCTGATCGACGCCGGAGAGCTCGGCGACGTGCTCTACCTCTACGGCAACCGGCAGAACCTCGGCCAGATCAGACGCGACGAGAACGCCCTCTGGTCGCTCGGCGCGCACGACCTGTCCGTGATGCTCTACCTCGTCGGCGAGGAGCCCGTGGAGGCCTGGGCGCGCGGCGAGTCCTTCCTGCGCGAAGGCGTCGAGGACGTCGTCTTCTGCTACCTCCGCTTTCCGTCCGGCGTCGTCGCGCACATGCATCTCTCCTGGCTCGACCCGCAAAAGATGCGCAAGGTGACCGTGGTCGGGCGCGACAAGATGGCCGTCTTCGACGACATGGAGTCCGAGCGCAAGCTGACCGTGCACGACAAGGGGCCCGTGCTCCGGCCGGCCAGCGAGTGGCAGGTGCGGACGGGGGACATCCACATTCCGAAGGTCGCGACCGAGGAGCCGCTCAGGATCGAGTGCCGACACTTCGTCTCGCTCGTCGAGGGCAGCGGCGACCGCCTCGAGGTCGCACGTGACGGCCTCGCGGTGGTGCGCACGCTGGAGCAGCTCCAGAACTCACTCGACCGGACACCCGCCGCTTGAGCGTCGCCGAGACCGCCGTCATCTACCCGGGGACTGTTCTCGGAGAGGGCTGCGTCGTCGGCGATCACGCCGTCCTCGGCAAGCAGCCTGCGCTCTCACCTCGCTCGACGGCTTCCCGGGAGGAGCTGCCGCCGCTCGAGCTCGGCGCGGGGACGATCATCTCGACAGGAGCGATCGTCTTCGCCGGGACGACGATCGGAGCACGCGTGATCGTCGGCGACCAGGCGTGCGTTCGCGAGCGGTGCGAGATCGGCGACGACGTCGTCATCGGGCGCGGCTCGCTGGTCGAGAACGACACGACGATCGGCGCCCGCACGAAGATTCAGGCCATGGCCTACATCACTGCGTACTCGACCCTCGAGGAAGAGGTCTTCATCGCGCCCTGCGTGGCGACGACGAACGACAACTACATGGGCAGGACGGAGCGGCGGCACGAGCTGCGCAAGGGGCCGACGATTCGACGGGGCGCGCGCATCGGCGGCGCGGCGGTGCTGCTACCCGGGATCGAGATCGGCGAGGAGGCCTTCGTCGGCGCGGGAGCCGTCGTCCTCACGGACGTGGAGCCTCGAGCCGTGATGGTCGGGAACCCGGCCCGGAAGATCAGGTCCGTCCCGGACGACGAGTTGCTACCGGAGGCGTGACCGGCTTCGTCTTCACGAAACGGAGGGTGTAGCGGACCGCGGTCGGGGTCGAGAGCTTCACCTCGAGGTAGTACCAGCCGCCCCTGCCGGCGCGGTGGAAGACCTTCTTGACAGAGCCCTCCGTCGCCCTCGCGGCCAGGTGACGCGAGCCGGCTCTCGGCTCTTCCACGCTCTTCGTGCCGGGCTTCCAGAGCAGCAGAGTCGTCTCGACGCCTGCCGGACTACGCAGGATGGCCCTGACCCTTTGGCCCCGTCGAAGCTTGACGCGGTAGACGTCGACCTGGTCGTTCCAGTAGTCGAGAGTGGCAGCGATCCTCCGCTGCCGCTTGCCCCACAGCTTCACGGCACGGGTTGCCGCTCCGTCGTTCGGCTCGAACTGGTCGGCGGTGCGGAGCGGGCAACACGAGTGAGTTGACCGCGGCAGTGATGTCGAGCACGCCCCAGCCGGTGAACTCGTCGCGGCCGACCGTGCAGCGCCGGCAGCCTCGGGCGAAGTTTGCGTCCGCCGCCGAGCGCTCGAGAATGGCCGTGACCTGGTCCGGGCGCATCTGCGGGCGCTCGCCGAGCAGGATCGCCGCGGCGGCGGTGACCTGCGGTGCTGCGAACGAGGTGCCTTCCCCGCGCCGGAACTCTGTTGGGCCGCACTCGGAGTAGCCCTTCAGCACACACGTGACGCGATCCTGGGTCAGCGCCAGGGGCAAGGTCGAGAAGATGTCCTGGCCGGGAGCGGCGATGTCGTTGAAGACGCGATCGCGGTTCGAGAAGTCGGGCACCGAACCGTCACGCGCGATCGCGCTGACCCCGAGCACGTGCGGCAGTGCCGCCGGGTAGTTGGCGTACTCCCACGGCGCATGGGGCGCCTTGTCGCCGTTGCCGACGGCCGCCACGACGAGCACGCCGTGCCTGACCGCATACTCGACAGCCGCCGCCTCGAGCTGCGAGTACGTGTCGCGTCCCGAGTCGTAGGGATCGCGCATGCCGCCGAAGCTGAGATTGATGACCTGGGCGCCGTTGTCGACAGCCCAGCGAATCGCGCGGGCCTCCGCCTCGGGTGAGATCGTTCCGTCGCTCCGCACGACCTTGGCGATGAGCAGGTCGGCCGGGGAGGCGAGGCCGGAGATCCCCTGCGCGTTGTTCATCTCGGCCGCGATCTGGCCCGCGACGAACGTCCCGTGGCCGTTCGAGTCCCACCACCAGGGGCTCTTGACGAAGCTCTGACCCGTCGCGATGCGGTCCTCGAGCTCGGGGTGGTCGGCGTCGACGCCCGAGTCGATGACGGCCACCAGGACGCGGGGGAGGATCGGCAGCTTCGGCCAGGCGTCGAACGCCCGGATCTTGATCGGCGTACCACTGGCGACCCGACGAGGGGATCGTTCGGGACGAAGGCCAGGCGGCGATGGGAGCGGAGGCGCTCGACGTACGTGACGCCCTTCACCGTGGCGAGCCCCTGCGCGTTCGGGACGTCCACGGCGACCGCGAACGGGCCGATGACTGTGACCGGCCGGCCGGTGGCCGCCTCGACCCGGTCGGCGACCCGCTCCGCGGAGAAGCCTCGGTCGACGCCGAGCGCGAAGCGAGCGGCGGTCGCGGGAGCAGGCAGCGCGAGCGCGAGACCTGCGGCGAGGACGACGAGCTTCCTCATGCCGGGCCCACCTTCAGGACGGGCGTGACGCCGGGCACGAACCCGCGGCCGGGCAAGACGCGAGCGCGATAGTCGCCCGGGGTCAGCGCGACCTGGGCCTGGAAGTCCCCATTCGCGTCGACCGTCGTCGGACGCGACGTTGCTCCAGGTCGCGCCGCTCGAGGCGCTGGATCGCGACGCGCGGCGCTCGGCAGCACCGGCCGCGCGTAACCGCGCAGCGTGGTGGCGTCCGGTCAGAGCGTGGAAGCGAACGTACGGAGCCACCGCAACACGAACGCGGCTCGCTCCGGGCGCTGCGGCTGATGAGACGGTAGTCCCCGGTCTCGCGCGGCCGGATCGAGATGCTCGACGGTCCCGTCCTGAGCCGCGCGGGCAGACCCGATCGCGCGCCACGAGCCTCGGAGCGGGCGGAACTCGAGCGTCACGGCCGCCAGGCCGCGAGCGACTCCGGTGAGCGTCAACGGCGTGTTGAAGGTCGCCGGGGTGCTCGGCGCGGTCAGCGCCAGGAGACTGATGCGGAACCAGGTCGAGCGGAGCCCCAGCGCCCGGCGAACGTCGGCGCCGGAGATGGTCCTCTGGCCACCCGTGCCGATCGAGGTCACGGTGCGAACTCGTCCTGACGGGCCGACCGCGAGCCGGACGTCGAGCAGGCGACCGCGCACCTGGAGCGCTCGCGCGAGCCGCCGGCTCTGCACCGAGAACGGGCCCCAGGCGTGATGCGGAGAAAGCGAGTCGTACGGGTCGTCGACGGAGACCAGATAGGGAATCGAGCCGCTGCCCGGCCAGACATCGCTGACCGTTGCGGTCCGGCCTCCCGAGGTGGAGAAGAAGTAGGTCGTCGCGATCCGCCCGCGGTAGAGAACGACCTGGCCGGCGGTCGCCTGTACGGCCGCGGTGGTCGAAGCCCGCTCACCGGAGATCCCGCTGTAGACCTGGCTGCGCACATCTGGATAGAGGTCGAAGTCGGACCCGGTCTTGCGCACTGCGAGCGCATAGCTTCGCGCCGCGACCGCCTGGACCTTGAGAGCTTCTGGCAGCCAGTAGAACGGCATCTCGCCGGGAACGACGCCGAAGAGATAGGCCTCGAGGCCGACGTGGTTGACGATCCGCACCTTGCCGTTGGAGGCGGAGGCGACGAACTGGCCGCGGTAGGGCCGTTCGAGCTTGAGCGGTGCCGTGCCAGGAAGGAAGGTCAGCGGGCCTGTCAGCTGCTGCAACTGCTGGCGGCCGTCGACCCGGAGGCGGAAGCCGGGCCCGAACTGATGCGGGCCCGCCGTGAGCTCGTAGGTCTGCGCCGAGGGAATCGCGCACGCGGAACGGCGCGTCGGAGTTGACGGTGACTCGCGCCTTGCCCGGGACGAGCAACACGCGCACGCGCGCGAGCGGCGCAGGGCCGAGCGTCGTGCCCTGGTAGTAGTGGGCAAGGATCTGGTCGAACGGCATTCCCTGCCGCGCATAGCCGTAGGCGCCCCATTGAGAGAGCCCGACGCCGTGTCCCCAACCGCGGCCGCTGACGAGGAACGAAGCGGGGCCCGGCTGCGAAGTTCGTGCCTCCGACTCCGGGCCCAGCGCAAGCGCGGCCAGGCTCGCCAGTGAGGCAGCGAGCACGGCGGTCAGCGTGATACGGCGAAAAGCCATTTCGTTACCTGGGTTTTGGCGTGGGGCGCGCCGATTGTGAGGCTGGGCCTCCGAGCAGTTTGAGGCTAGCTGATGAAGGTTCGCGCGTCTTCCTCCTTTACAGGAACTTCACTCCGCGACGTTTGTCACGTTTCGCGTGGCCCGATGCGGAGAAAAGGCCTCTGGCGGCCATGGCCGCACCCTCGATGACGACGAAGACAGACATCCTTCCCTCCCGGTACCACGCCCCCGAGCTGATCGGGCAGGGCGGCATGGGCGAGATCTACCGCGCGGAAGACGAGCTGCTCGGCAGGACGGTCGCCGTCAAGGTGCTCGCGAAGCGGTTCTCGGCCGACGAGGCGCTTCGCGGCCGCTTCACGCGAGAGGCGCTCGCCGCGGCACGGCTCTCGGGCGAGCCGAACACGGTCACGATCTTCGACGTCGGGGAGCACGAGGGTCGGCCGTTCATCGTCATGGAGTACCTGCGGGGCGGGTCCCTGGAGGACCGGCTGCGCGAGCACGGCGCGCAGGATCCCGGCCGGGTGCTCGCCTGGCTCGACGAGGCGGGCGCGGCGCTCGACGCGGCGCACGACCATGGCGTCGTCCACCGAGACGTCAAGCCGGGCAACCTGCTTCTCGCCGGCGACGGGACCGTGCGCGTGGCCGACTTCGGCGTGGCCAGCGCCGCCGGCCTCGACTCGCTCACGATGACGGGCACGATCCTCGGCACCGCCGGCTACCTCGCTCCCGAGCAGGCGCGAGGCGAGCCGACGACACCGGCGACCGATCTCTACGCGCTCGCGGTCGTCGCCTTCGAGCTCCTGACCGGCCAGCGCCCGTTCCAGGCCGACAACCCGACGGCCGAGGCGGCTGCGCACGTCCACGCCGAAGTTCCCGCGGTGTCCGAGCGCGGCGACCTGCCCCGCGAGCTCGATCCGATCTTCCGGCCGCGCGATGGCGAAGGACCCGTGCCGACCGCTACCCGAGCTCGGCGGATTTCGTGTCAGCGCTCCGCGAGGCGCTGAGAAGCGCCGGCGCCGACGACACGGGAGTTCGTGCCGGTCGCCGCGCCCGCCGGTAAGCGCTTCCCGCTGCCTGCCCTGATCGGAGGCGGTCTGCTCGCGGCTTCGCTGATCGGCGTCGGCCTCGCCGCGCGCGCTGACCGGGGGCGAAGACGCGCGGCCCGACGGCGCAGACCGTGACGACCGCGAGGACGGAAACGGTCGTGACCACCGCGCCTGCGACGACCCAGCAACAGCCGCCTCCGCCGCCTCCGACCGGCGGTGCCAGCGCACGCGCTCTGACCGACCAGGCCACGAACCTCATGAAGCAAGGCCGGTACGACGAGGCGTTGCCGATTGCACAGCGCGCGCTTCAGCAGCTCCGGGCACGGGTGAGACCTACGAGGGCTACGCGAACTACGACGTCGGCCGGTCGCTGGTCGAGCTCGACCGCTGCGACGAGGCGCTTCCGTATCTCGACCGGCGTGAGCAGCTGCTTGGCCCGCACCCGGAGGTGACGGCAGCCCGCCGCAAGTGCGGCGTACGATGACGTCGTGCGACTCCTAGTCACCGGCGCGGCCGGCTTCATCGGCTCGAACTTCGTCCACTTCTGGCTCGAGGAATATCCCGACGACCACGTCGTCGCCTACGACCTCCTGACCTACGCGGGCAACCGCGAGAACCTCGCGGGGACGGAGGACCGGGCGCCGTTCGTGCAGGGCGACATCGCAGATCTCGAGCTCGCCGAGCAGACCCTGCGTGAGCACGACATCGACGTCGTCGTCAACTTCGCAGCCGAATCGCACAACAGCCTGGCCGTCGTCGATCCCGGCCTCTTCGCGCGGACCAACGTCCTCGGTACGCAACTGCTCCTCGAGGCGGCGCGGCGAACCGGCGTCTCACGCTTCCACCATGTCTCGACGTGCGAGGTCTACGGCGACCTGCCGCTCGACTCGGGCGAGGCGTTCACCGAAGAGTCGCCGTACCGCCCGCGCACGCCGTACAACGCATCGAAGGCAGCGGCCGACCACTACGTCCGGGCCTACCACGAGACGTACGAGCTTCCGATCTCGATCACGAACTGCGCGAACAACTACGGGCCGTTCCAGTTCCCGGAGAAGGTGATCCCGCTCTTCGTCACGAACGCGCTCGACGACAAGCCGCTGCCGATGTACGCGTCTACGCAGAACCGACGGGAATGGCTGCACGTCCGCGATCACTGCCGCGCGATCGACCTCGTGCTCCAGTCAGACCGGATCGGTGAGACCTACAACGTCGGCTCGGGCGATCGAGAAGTCGATCGAGGAGATCGCCGACGTGGTCGTCGAGCTGACGGGCAAGAGCTCCGACCTGAAGCAGATCGTCCCCGACCGGCCGGGCCACGACCGCCGCTACCTCCTCGACTCGTCCAAGCTCGAGCGCGAGCTGGGTTGGAAGCCGGAGATCGGCTTCGACGACGGGACTGCGGGAGACCGTCGAGTGGTACGCCGAGAACCGCGCGTGGTGGGAGCCGCTCAAGGAACGGCTCCAGGTCGAAGAGACCGCCTGGACGAAGTAGCCGATGTCCGGTGCCAGGCACCAGACACGGCTCGTTGGCCGCTTAGAGCCGCTCCAGTGCGGCGCGCAGGCCTTCGCGCCAGTGGGGAAGCGTTGGCGCTCCTCGCTCGCTCCGCAGGACGGAATAGGCAGGGCGCTCGGCGTCACGCGGGAACTCGGCAGTCGTGATGCGGCGCACCCGGCACTCGATGCCCGCCTCCTCGAAGATCGCCTCGGCGAACTCGGCCCACGTTGCCTCCCCGTCCGCGGCGAGGTGATACGTGCCGTACGGAAGATCGAGCACCGCCTTCGTCGCCTCGGCGAGGTGCCCGACGAACGTCGGCGACCCACGCTGGTCGTCGACGACCGACACCTCCTCTTGCCGCCGCCGAGGTCGAGCATCGTCAGCAGAAAGTTCCTGCCGGTCGCCCCGAACAGCCACGGCGAGCGAACGACCCAGCCGTCGCGCACCTCGCGCTCCCCTCCAGCTTCGTCCGGCCGTACACGGAGAGCGGGTTCGGCTCGTCCGACTCCACGTAGGGCTCGCCCTTCCGGCCGTCGAAGACGTAGTCGGTCGAGTAGAAGACGACCGGCACTCCGAGTGCAACGACGTTCAGCGTGCCACGGACGTTGGCGCGCACAGCCTCGCCGGCGGGACTCGGCACCGTCGACGTCGGTCCACGCAGCCGTGTGCAGGATCACGTCGGGGCGATAACCGAGCTCCGGCGGGTCCTCGATGTCGAAGCTCGCGCGGTCACGCGCGTCCGCCTCGGGAAACGCCTCGGCGAGCGCCGAGCCGAGCTGCCCGCCGGCGCCCGTTATGACGATGCGCTTGCGTCCCTGGCCGACAGGATCGGCGATTGGGTGCTCCAGAGGTCGCGGACGCGAGAATCGTCCCAGGGAATTTCGTGCTCGTCGGGATCTTCCGGGTCGTACTCCTCGGTCACGTGGTAACAGAACAGAAGGTCGGTGATCGCCTCGAACCCGTGCGCGTTGCGGCCGGGAACGTAGATGCCGACCGGGTTCTCGTCGCCGATGTCCTCGGTGAAGGTCTCGCCGCTCTCGAGATCGAGGACGACGACCCGAGCCGTCCCTTGCAGGCACACGAAGAGATCGTCCTGGCCGCGCTCGTGGTAGTGCAGGCCCCGGATCACGCCCTGCCGGGAGAACGAGACGTTCGTCTGGCGCATCGGCCGCTCGAACCAGCTCGCCCGGTGGATCTCGACGAACCAGCCACGCTCGTCCTCGAACCGCCGCAACGGAATCCTGCGCACGCCCTCCATCAACGGTTCGCGCCGTTTTGCCGCACGAAGTCGTTCACCGCGTAGTACGCGTCGATCGACTCGCCGGCATCGCCCCAGAAGCCCTCGAGCACGTCGTACTCCATGAGGCCCTGCTCGATGAACCAGTTGTTGACGTCCGTGATCTCGAGCTCGCCGCGCGCGGACGGCGAGAGCGTGGGCACGTACTCGAAGACCGTGGCGTCGTAGAAGTAGAGCCCCGTCACCGCGAGGTCGCTCGCCGGGTTCTCCGGCTTCTCGACGATACGGACGACGCGGTCCCCGTCGAGCTCGGCGACGCCGAGATGTCGCAGGTGCTCCGGGTCCTCCTGGCGAGCGAGGACGATCCGCGCGCCGCGCTCCTGCTTGGCGTAGTTGTCGACGGCCGGCTTGATCGACTGCCCGAAGACGTTGTCGGCGAGCATCACGAGCACCCGGTCACCCGCAGCGAAGCGCTCCGCGAGGCCGAGCGCGTCGGCGATGCCGGATTCGCGCTCCTGATAGGCGTACGAGAGCCGCTCGATCCCGTGCGCGTTGCCGTCGCCGAGCAGGCGGAAGAACTCGCCCGCGTGCGTCCCGCCGGTGACGACCATGATCTCGGTGATGCCGCTGTTGACGATCGCCTCGATGGCGTACGTGACCATCGGGCGGTCGTAGATCGGGAGCAGATGCTTGTTCGTGATCCGCGTCAGCGGATGGAGTCGGCTGCCGATCCCGCCGGCGAGGATGACGCCCTTCATGTCGGGCGGATGCTACGGCTTAGGTACGGTCTCTCGCGATGGCCGACGAGCATGAGCGAGAGGTCCAGCACGACCCGCAGGTGCTCGAGGGCGAAGACGACCTGCCGCGGCAGCCCGCCCCGCCCCTCGATCCCTACACCCCGGAGCCTGGCCCCAGCCCGGGCGAGCGCAAGGCCTTCGTGGCGATGCGCTGGGCCTGGCTCGTCCTGATCGTCGTCATCGCGATCGTGCTCTGGGCCTTGGTTCGCTAGGACTAGGCCGGCGAGCGCGCCGGCGAAGTCTCGACGTCGACCGGCTTGCCGTCCTGCGGCGGCTCGATCGTCACGTTCGGAAGCGCCCGGTCGAGCCACCGCGGGATGTACCACGACTTCTCGCCCAGCATGCGTCAGGAGCGCGGGCACGAGCGTCATCCGCACGATCAGCGCGTCGGTCAGGATCGCGACCGCGAGCAGCAGACCGAACTCCTTCGGGATGCGATCGGCACTGAGGATGAACGCGGCGAAGACCGTGCCCATGATCAGCGCAGCGGCCACGATGACCCGGCCGATGGCCGAGATCCCGTGCTCCACCGCGTCCCTCGTGACGAGGCCGTGGACGTGCTCCTCCCGGATGCGGCTCATCAGGAACACCATGTAGTCCATCGAGAGCCCGAACAGGATCGCGAAGGCGATCGGTGGGACGAACGTCTCGATCGGCCCTGTCTGATCGAGCCCCGTCAGGCCGAGCAAGTGGCCCTCCTGCACCACGAGACCCAGCACGCCGAAGCCGACGAACGCCGAGAGAATCGTCGTGATCGCAGCCGTCGCCGAGATCACGATCGACCTGAACGCCATTGCGAGCAGGATCAATGTGACGCCGATGATGTACAGCAGGAACAGCGGCATCCGCTCGATGATCTGATCCGCGATGTCCTTGAAGGCTGCCGTCTGGCCCGAGACGTAGGCCCGCGCAGCGCCTCCCGCCGTCGCCTCCGGCACGACGTCGTTCCGCAAGCGGTCGACGAGCTTGTCGGTCGCCTCGTCTTGCGGCGCCGACTCCGGGGTCACGAAGACGATCCCGACCGTCTTCTCGTCGTTGAGCTGCGGCTCGCCGACTGAAGCTACGTCCGGGAGGCCCTGAACGCCATCGTGGATCTTCTGCCGGCGCCTGCGGGTCGTCGTTGACGTCCACGACGATCGGGATGGGGCCGTTGAAGCCCGGCCCGAACCCCTCGGCGAGCAGGTCGTACGCGCGGCGGCTCGTCTGCTCCTTGGGCTGCGTCCCCTGGTCTGCGGCGCCGAGTCGCACCAGCGCGGACGTCGACGCGAGGGCGAGGACGACCAGCAGGCCGACGACGAAAACGCCCCGCGCGTGCCCGGTCACGAACCGGCCCCAGCGCGCGATGAGCGTCTTATTACGTCCTTCCTCCGAGTCGTCCACCTGGCGGATGAACGGCACCTTCAGACGGTCGATCTTGTGCCCGAGCAGCGACAGCACGGCCAGGAGCAGCGAGTTCGCGATCAGCACCGTCGTCAGGACGCCGAGGGCGCTGCCGATGCCGAGCTTCGTGACGAAGTCCAGGCCGATCAGGGCCAAGCCGCTGACCGAGATGGCAACCGTCAGCCCTGCGAACCACACGGCGCTGCCGGCGGAAGCGCCCGCTTCGGCCGCGGCGTCCTGCGGTGAGAGCCCCTCGTGGAGGAGCTGCCTGAAGCGGGTGACGATGAATAACGAGTAGTCGATGCCGACGCCCAGCCCGATCATCGAGACCAGGATCGGCGTGATCGTGTTGATGTCGGTCAGGCCGGCGATGATGAACAGGAGGAGGAACGCCGTCGCGAGCGCCGTGATCGCGAGCGCAATCGGGATCAGCATCGCCACGAACGTGCGGAAGACGAAGAGGAGCACGATGATCGCGGCAAGCAAGCCGAGTGCTTCCTCCGTGCCCTGCTCGATCGGTGGGAACTCGGCCTCGCCGTTGTACTCAACCGTCACTCCCACGGCCGCGACGGCCTCGCGGGCCGCGTCCTCCACGGCGACGACCGCGTCGCGATCCTTCGGCTCGATCGTCTCGTTGAACTGGGCCTCGGCATATGCGATGCGCCCGTTATCGGAGAACGTGTCCTTGCTGAACGGATCCGCGACGCTCTCCAGGCCGGCCTCGTCGTCGGTCGGCTTGAACTCGGACGACTTCAGCCGTGTGATCGCCCGCTCGACTGCCGCCTTTCGCTCCGGCGTGTCGAGGCGCTCGCCCTCGGGCGCGGCGAAAACGATGTTCAGCACGCCACCCTGTTCGGACGCGAACTCGGCCTTGATCAGGTCGGTCGCCTTCTGCGTGTCCGACCCGGGAATCTCGAACTCGTCGCGTAGCGAGCCGCCGACGGTGAAGACCAGGGCGATCAGCACGCCGACGATGGCGAGGAAGCCGAATACGACGCGCCACGGATGCGTAGCGCAGGCTCGTGTCCAGCGGGCGAGCCCGCCGGTCGAGAGACGCTCGTGGGCAGCGCGACGTTCCGTAGTAGGTCCCGCCATCAGTGCTTCCTCCCCCTCCTGACCGCAGCTCGGTACCGTTGGCGGCAGCCAGGTTAGTGGTCACTAGCAACCATGTCAAGGCAGAACCGACACTCGGTCACCCAGGAGGTCGGCGGTACCATCACGCCGAATGGCTCGTGACCCCATCGATCGCCTGCGCGGGGAGATGGAGGAGCTCTTTGCGGAGCTCTGGCAGGCCCCGCGTTTCAGCCGCCGCCGCGGTGGATATCGGCCGTCCGTCGACGTGTACCGATCGGAGCGAACCGGAGAGCTGACCGTCGTCGCCGAGTTGCCCGGGGTCGATCCCTCGCGGATCCAGATCTACGCCGACGAGCGAACGCTCGTCATCGCCGGCGAGCGCCGCCGGCCGAGCGCCGCCGGCCGCGTGTACCAGCAGATGGAGATCGACTACGGCCGGTTCCAGCGTCAGATCGCCCTGGCCGAGCACATCGACGTCCAGTCCTGCAAGGCCGCGTACAGACGAGGCGTCCTGACGATCACGATGCCCGTTTCGAAGAGACCGGCGGAGCCCATCCGCGTCTCGATCCCGATCAAGAGGACCAAGTGACTGAATTCTTCGACGAAGGCGTGGCGGTCGACGAGGTCGAGATCCCCTCGACCCTGCCCGGTCCTGCCGCTCAAGGACACGGTTGTCTTCCCGGACTCGATGCTGCCCCTGGCGATCGGCCAGGAGCGCTCGATCGCGCTGATCGACGACGTCATCGCGGGCGATCGCCTCGTCGCGCTGGTCGCCGCGCGCTCCCGCGAGATCGAAGTGCCGGACTGGGACGACCTCTACGAGGTCGGCACCGCCGCAGTCGTGCAGAAGATGATTCGCGTTCCCGACGGCACGCAGCGCATCCTCGTCCAGGGCCTGCGACGCATCCGGCTGGAGAAGCGCGTCCGCTCCGAGCCGTACCTCGTCGGGCGGTTCAAAGAGGTGCCCGACGTCCTGCGCGAGACGCGCGAGCTGCAGGCACTGACCCAGAACGTCCGCACGCTCTTCGCGCGGATCATCGGCCAGCTGCCCTACCTGCCCGAGGAGCTGGCGCTCGCCGCCGCCAACGTCGAGGACCCGAGCGCCCTCTGCCACCTCGTCGCGTCGACGCTGCGGCTCAAGACCGAGGAGAAGCAACTGCTGCTCGAGGAGCTCGACGTCGAGAAGCGCCTCCGCGAGACCTCGGTGATCCTCAACCGGGAGCTCGAGGTCGTCGAGCTCGGCACGAAGATCCAATCCCAGGTCCAGTCCGAGATGGAGAGCTCCCAGCGCGAGTACTTCCTGCGCCAGCAGCTCAAGGCGATCCAGGACGAGCTCGGCGAGGGCGACCCCGAGCAGGCCGAGCTGAAGGAGCTACGCGAGCGCGCGGCGTCGATCACGCTGCCCGACGACGTGCGCAAGGCCGTCGACCGCGAGCTCGGGCGCCTCGAGAAGCTGCCGCAGGCGGCCGCCGAGTACGGGGTCATCCGCACCTACCTGGAATGGATCCTGAGCCTCCCGTGGGACGCGACCACGGAGGACAACCTCGACCTCAAGCGAGCCCGCGAGATCCTCGACGAGGACCATTTCGACCTCGACAAGGTGAAGGAAAGGATCCTCGAGTACCTCGCGGTGTCCAAGCTCAAGGACGACCTCTCCGGCCCGATCCTCTGCTTCGTCGGCCCGCCCGGGGTCGGCAAGACCTCGCTCGGCCAGTCGATCGCCCGCACCCTTGGCCGCAAGTTCGTCCGCATCTCCGTGGGCGGTGTCCGCGACGAGGCCGAGATTCGCGGGCACAGGCGCACCTACATCGGAGCGATGCCGGGAACGATCCTCCGCGCTCTCCGCGACGCCGAGTCGAAGAACCCGGTGTTCCTGATCGACGAGATCGACAAGATGGGCACCGACTTCCGCGGCGACCCTGCGAGCGCGATGCTCGAGGTGCTCGACCCCGAGCAGCACTCGACCTTCCGCGACCACTACCTCGACCTTCCGTTCGATCTCTCCAAGGTGCTCTTCATCTGCACCGCCAACCAGCTCGACACGATCCCGAGCCCGCTGCTCGACCGCATGGACGTGATCCACCTCTCCGGCTACACGGAAGAGGAGAAGTTCGGGATCGCCCGCAAGTACCTCGTCCCCAAGCAGCTCGAGGCCCACGGGCTCAAGCGCTCGAAGGTGAAGCTCGGCGACCGTGCCCTGCGACTCGTCATCCGCGAGTACACGCGGGAGGCCGGCGTCCGCAACCTCGAGCGGCAGTTGGCCGCGCTCTTCCGAAAGGCAGCCCGAGGTGTCGCGGAAGGCGGGCCGGACAAGATCAGCATCGACGAGGCCAAGGTGCGCGAGTGGCTGGGGCCGCGGCGCTTCGCCGGCGAGGTCCGCAAGCGAACCTCCGAGCCCGGCGTCGCGACCGGGCTCGCGGTGACCGCCGTGGGCGGCGACGTGCTCTTCATCGAGGCGACCGCCTATACCGGCAAGGGCCAGCTGAAGGTGACCGGCCAGCTGGGCGAGGTCATGCAGGAGTCGGCGCAGGCCGCGCTCTCGTGGGTGCGCTCCCACGCCGACCAGCTCGGTCTCGATCCGGCCTGGTTCGACGACCACGACATCCACGTGCACGTGCCTGCGGGCGCGGTCCCCAAGGACGGGCCCTCGGCCGGCATCACGATGGCGACGGCGATCGTCTCGATCGTCAGCGGGCGGCCGGTGTCCGAGGAGGTCGCGATGACGGGCGAGATCACGCTGACCGGCCAGGTGCTCCAGATCGGCGGTCTGCGCGAGAAGATCCTGGCCGCCCAGCGGGCCGGGGTGAAGAAGGTCGTCATGCCTCGCGAGAACGAGCCGGAGCTCACCGAGCTGCCCGAGGAGACGCGCAAGGAGCTCGAGTTCGTCCCGGTCGACACGATCGAGGAAGTCCTCGACGTGGCCTTCGAGGGACTGACGACTGCTCGCAGGCCCACGGACATCAATCGGCGCCGAAAGGCCGCTTCCGCCAGGTAACAGAGTTTCTCCAGGCCTTTTCCGGGGTAGAGTCGCTGTAGAAACCAAAGAAAGGAACACCCGAATGGCCAAGTTGAGAGACCGAGCTTCAGATGCGCGGCCCTATATCGAGCGGGCGCTCACGGACGAGCGCGTGCGCGAGGACGTCAAGAGCGCGATCGGCACGGCCCGCGAGATCTACGACGAGCTCCTGGGCGGGCGCGCAGTGACGTCGGTTGCCGCTCGTGTCGCCACCGACAAGGACATCCAGCAGAGCCTGCGCGACGCAATCGAGGATCTGCGAGACGCGGCCGACCGCGTGCAGGGCGGCGCCGGTCACAAGGGGCGCAACACGACGCTCCTGCTCACCGGAATCGTCCTCGGGGTGCTCTTCAACCCCGTCACCGGCCCGGGCACCCGCCGCTGGCTGCAGGAGACGATCTTCGGCGAGGGCGACGAGTTCGAGTACCGCTCGGACTCGAACTCCAAGTAGAGCGCGAGAACCTCTGGGGCTAGGGCGCTTCCGAAAGGTTGCGCCCTGACGCGCCCTCTTTCAGGACGCGCTGGAGCGAGCCGGGGTCGAGGCCGTCGGCGCTGGCGATGTCGCTGGACGAGAGCGGGATCGCGCCCGGCTTCTGAGCCTGGCTCGACGGCGCCAACGGCGGCGCCCAGCCCGCGACCGCCGCGAACTCGATGTCCTCGAGCCGCTTCCACGCCATGAGGTACGCGTAGGGGTTCACGGCTCCGTCGTAGCCCAGATGAAGCAGGCCGACCGGGTGGATCTCGAAGTGGAGGTGGTAAGGCGTGCCTTCCGCGTCACCCGTATTGCCCATGAAGCCGAGGACGGTGCCGGCCTTGACGTCGGTGCCGTTCACGGCCGCCGGCGAGAAGGCGGAGAGATGCGCGTAGTAGAACTCGTTCCCCTCGCGGTCGCGTAGCCAGAGCCGCCAGCCGCCGACGCGGTTCCAGCCGACCGAGAAGACCGTGCCGTCGGCGACCGCGAGGAGCGGGGCTCCGAGCGGCGCGAAGATGTCCTGCGCCGTGGTGCCAACCGGAGACGATCGTCCCGCGCGGTGCGCCGAAGGTGTCGACGAACGAGGACTGCCCGAACACCGGGAACACGTACCCGCCGGCCGTGAGTCGCGGCGTCACGTCGGGCGGAGGGCGACGGATCAGCGAGGGCAGCTCGGGGCCGATGCCGGGGCCGCGCAGCTTCTTCTTGGCAGGCGCCTTCCGAGGCTTCTTCGCCGGCGACGATTTCTTCTGCAGGGCCGGCGGACGTCCACGAGGGGAACCTGCGCCGAGGCCTCGGCGTAGCCGATCATCACCTCGGTGCCGGCCGGGATGCCGTTGTGGTCGGCGGTGACGCGCACGTGGAGCACGGAGGCGAACGCGCGCTCGCCCTTCGACTCCACGGTGTCGAGCGAGCTCGTCCCCTGCTGGAGGGTCACGGCGTGAGCCCAGTCGCCGATCGGGACCCGGACTCCGGGCCCGGTCGCCACAGCCTGGCCGGAGACGACCATGCCGCTGATCGCCGAGCCCGAGAAATCGGCTGTGGCGTCGCGCTTGGTCGCCGAAGCACGGGTGCGAGCCGTGACGTTCGCAACGGTGACCTCTCCGCCGAACAGCGTGATCGAGCTCGCCTCCGCAGAAGCGCTCGCAGTCGCGGATGAGCCCTTGGAGGCGAAGGCGCCCGACGTCACCGAGCCCGCCGAGACCACCGAGCCGTCAGCAGGGAAGGCGAAGCTCCCGCCGACGCCAACCGCATCGGGTGGCGCCGAGACCGAGGCCGAGGAGCTGCCGCCCTGTCCCGGGACCGTGGCCTGGATCGCGAAGGCCCGTGCGATCGGCCCTGGTGCCGCCGCCTGCCCGCGAGCCGCGGAGGCAGAGCCCACGGACAGGACGAGCACGCAGACGCCGAGGGCAAGAGTGGTGAGCCGTGCCACTCCGGGGATTATGAACGTCGCGTGGGAACCCCTCAGGTATCGAGGGCGCGCTTCGCCGCGAGGCGAAAACGCTCGCGAACCTCCTCGTTCGGGGCCGCCGGCTCCTCGTGCCCGCTTTCGGCCGCGACTTCCTCGGCCACCGCGCGCAGCTCCTGCAGCAGCTCGGCGCGCACCTCCGGCTCGCGGGCGAGTTGCTCGACCCAGTTCTCGGTTCCCTCGGCAGGCGCGTCGTCACGCTCGACGAACAGCCGTCCGAGGAGGATTCCCACCCGGATGTAGGCGAACGTTCGGAAGGCGAGCAGCTTCTGCGGCGAGTCGATCAGCCGGCGGATGTCCTCGTTCTCGCCCTCGAGCTGAGCGACGATGTCGCCGATCGGCTCGTCGACGAGCGGGATCCAGACCTCGTCCTGCACGAACTCAGGATAGACCGCGGGCGCGCCAGGCGAGCTGCGCGGCCGCTCCGAGCATGAGCAGCCCGAACAGCCGGCGGAGCACGTCCTCGGGCAGCGCAACGCGCGGCGAGAACCCCGGCCTGCACGCCGACGACGGCGACCAGGCCGATCAGCAGAGCCGGACCGCCAGTGGACGTTCCCGTACCGATGCTGGCGCCAGGTCCCCGCGACCACGGTCGGCAGGATGGCGAACAGGGAGGTCGCCTCGGCCTCGACCTGGCCCATGTCGAAGAAGAGGATGAGGATCGGGACGAAGAGGATCCCCCCTCCGACGCCGAAGAGCCCGGCCAGGACCCCGGTCCCGACGCCGAGCACGACGACGAGCGCGAGCTCCAGCATCAGACGAGCAGGGTGATCCCCACCCCGGCGAGGAGGGCTGCGAAGGCGAAGCGCGAGCGATCGGTTGCTTATGCGCTGTTGCAGCGTCGCGCCGGCGACGGCGCCGAACGCCGCGGGCACGCCGAGCAGGAGCGCGTGCGCAGGACGCACCTCGTCGTGGAACGCGTACGTGACGACGCCGGCGAGTGCGACCAGGCCGATCGCCGCCAGCGAAGTCGCCATCGCTTCCCGCTCGACGTAGCCGAGGAAGAGGATGAGCAGCGGCACGACGATGATCCCGCCGCCGACGCCGAAGAGCGCGCTGAAGAAGCCGGCGGCAAGACCGATCAGAACCAGCCGCACGCCCCTATCGTACGAGGCGTGGAGCCCGAGGCACTGCTCGCGCGCCTGACGGCTGAGCCCGAGCGCGCGGCGATCCTGCTCGACGTCGACGGCGTGCTCGCGCCGATCCAGGCGCGTCCGGAGCAGGCGCACGTACCCGCCGAGACGAAGGCGGAGGTCGAACGGCTCGTCGCCCGCTACGCGCTCGTCGCTTGCATCAGCGGCCGCACCGGCGAAGACGCACGCCGCATGGTCGGCGTCGAAGGCGTCAGGTACGTCGGCTCCCACGGCCTCGAGCTCGAGCCGGAGGCTGCGGCCTGGGCGGAGCGGATCCGAGCGTTTGCGCAAGGAGGTCGACTGGCCGGTCGAGGACAAGGGCCTGACCGTCTCCTTCCACTACCGCGAGGCGGAGGACGAGCACGCGGCGCTCGAATACCTCCAGGAGGTCGCCGACCGGGCCCGTGCGGCCGGTCTCGTGCCGCGTTTTGGCCGCAAGGTGCTCGAGCTGCGGCCGCCCATCGACGCGGACAAAGGCACGGCGGCGCGGCACCTGCTCACCGAGGCCGGCCTCTCGCGCGCGCTGTTCGCCGGCGACGACACGACCGACGTCGACGCCTTCCGTGCCCTCGACGGGCTGGAGCTCGGCATCCGGATCGCCGTCTCGTCGGACGAGGCCCCGGACGAGCTCGTCGGCGCGGCCGACATCGTCGTCGCCTCGCCCGCGGCGTTCGTCGAGCTGCTACGCCAGCTCTAGTACCTCTGCCAGCCGCTCGATCGAGCGGCCTTCCCACTCCTTGCCCGGCTCGGTGAGGTCCTCGCCCGGCGCACGCAGCTGGAGCGCGGTCATGCCGACCTTCTCCGCGCCCGGAAGCTCGTAGTTCGCGCCGTCGCCTACGAACAGGCAATCGCTTGCCTGGACGCCGAGCTGCTCGCAGCAGAGCTCGTAGATCCGCGGATCGGGTTTCGAGATGCCGACCTCGCACGAGAAAACCGTGGCGTCGAAGAGGCCGCCGAAACGGACGTTGCTTCCCAGAGCTCCGCGACATCGGTCGAGCAGACCGTGATCAGGCCGAGCTCGTGCCCGCGGCGGCGGAGCTCCTCGAGGGTCGACACTGCATCCGGGCGAGGAACGATCGACTCGCGCGTCCACTCTCGGCGCAGGCTGACGATCGTCTGCGGGTCAGCGTCATCGAGCCCGAGCTGGCCGAACACCCAGCGGACGCTGTCGGTGATCGGGCCCGTGTCCCGCGCCGAACGTCCCGAGAGCCAGACCTCCTCGAACTGCTCGCGCGGTGCGCCGACTGAATCCGCCATCTCCACGTAGAGCGCCTTGGCGGACTCGGTCGGCCACGGGATGAGCGTCTGCCAGAGATCGAAGATGACGGCCCGGTATCTCAAGGGCGCTTGAGGAGCTTCTTGACCTCGCCCCAGGGCCGTGTGTTCAGGATCTGATCCGGGCCCAGCCACGCGCGCCGGGCCTGGGCGACGCCGAACTCGAGGTTCGAGAGCGCGCTGATCTGATGCGCGTCGCTGGAGATGGCGATCTTGACTCCGGCCTCGCCTGCCAACCGCGCGTGCGCGTCGCGCAGGTCGAGGCGGTCGGGCTGGGCGTTGATCTCCAGGAACGTCCCCGTTTCCAGGGCTTTTGCGACGACTTTCTCCAGATCGATATCGGCCGGCGGCCGGCGGTTCAGCTTGCGGCCCGTCAAATGGCCGATGCAGTCGACGTGGGGGTTCTCCATCGCGGCGAGCACGCGCCCGGTCAGGTCCTTGTCGAACCCCGAGTGCACCGAGGCCATCACCCAGTCGCGCTGGGCGAGCGTGTCGTCGTCGACGTCGAGCTCGCCGTTCGCACGGATGTTGACTTCGATCCCCCGCACCAGCTTGAAACGGCCGAGTCGTTCCTGAACGGCGTCCAGCTCACGGTTCTGAGCTTCCAGCCGGCCTTCGCGCAGGTAGTGCGAGTGGTCGGTGACCGCCAGATAGGAGCGCCCGAGCCGCTTGGCCTCGAGCGCCATCTCCTCGATCGTGTTCCTCCCGTCCGAGGACCACGTCGAGTGCGAATGCATGTCGCCGCGCACGTCGGAGAGCTCGACGAGTTGCGGCAGGCGTCCCTCGCGCGCGGCCTCCAGCTCGCCCATGTTCTCGCGGAGCTCGGGTGGAATCCACGCGTAGCCGAGCCGCTCGTAGAGCGTCTCCTCGGTGCGATCGGTGAACATCTCGCCGGTCTCGGTGTTCTGGACGCCGTACTCGGAGACCGACAGCTTCCGGCGGACGGCGTCCTCGCGCAGCGCGACGTTGTGCTGCTTCGACCCGGTGAAGTGCTGGAGCAGGTTGCCGTACGAGTCAGGAGGCACCACGCGCAGGTCGAAGCGCAGGCCTTCGTTCGAGACGACGACGGCCTTCGTCTTGCCGTGGGCCGCGACCTCCTCGACCCATTTCAGCTTCGTCAGGTACTCCGTGAGCGCAGCCGGGTCGCTCGCGGTGGCGATGATGTCGAGGTCGCGCACGCGCTCCTTCAGGCGCCGCACGCTTCCCGCCTCGGACACCTGGTCGGCCGCGGGATGCTCTCGGAGCACCGAGACGACGGCCCGCACCGCGGGTAGCGCCTGGCCGAGGAGCGGGACGCGCTCGATCTCCTTCTTCGGCCGGGCGAGAGCGCGCAGGACGTTCTCCTCCGTCTTCGGTCCCAGGCCGGTCAGCGTTCGCAGCTGCTCCGCCTCGGCGGCCTGCTTGAGCTCTTCCACCGTCGAGATCCCCAGCTCCTGCCAGATCCGCCGGGCCGTCTTGGGGCCGAGCCCGGGAAGGCGCATGAACTCGACGACGCCCGGCGGAATTCGCTCGATGCGCGTCGTCAGGGCCTCGATCTGCCCGTCCTCGACGATCTGCACGATCTTCTCCTCGATCGTCTTGCCGATCCCGGACAGCTCCTTGGCCCGCCCTTCGACCGCGAGCTGGGCGATCGAGCCTCCTGTCTCACGCATCCGCTGCGCCGCGCGGCGATAGGCCAGCGGCCGGAACTGGTCGCCCCCCTCGAGCTCCAGGAAGTCCGCGAGGAGGTCGAACTGGTCGGCGACGTCGGCGTTCTTCGGAAGCGTCTTCGCCACGCTGGCGATGATAGGGGCCGTGAAGCACCTGATCTGCCTACCCACGTACAACGAGAGCGAGAACCTGGAGCCGATGGTCGGCGCGCTGCGCGGGCTCGACGTCGACGACCTGCACGTGCTCGTGATCGACGACAACTCTCCGGACGGGACCGGGGAGATCGCGGACCGCCTGGCCGCCGCCGACGAGCGCGTCCACGTGCTGCACCGCGAGAAGAAGGAGGGCCTCGGCCCCGCCTACCTCGCCGGATTCGACCGCGCGCTGGAGATGGGCGCGGAGCGGATCTTCGAGATGGACTGCGACTTCTCCCACGATCCAAGCGACGTGCCGCGCCTGGCGAGAGGCCGCTGACGACGCAGACCTCGTGCTCGGCTCGCGGTACGTGACGGGAGGGGGCACCCGGAACTGGGGCCTGCTGCGCCGCTTCATCTCGCGCGGCGGCTCGCTCTACGCGCAGGTCCTGCTCCAGCTCGGCGTCCGCGACCTGACGGGCGGCTTCAAGTGCTACCGGCGAGAGGTGCTCGAGCGAATCGACCTCGACGCGATCTCGTCGCTCGGCTATGCGTTCCAGATCGAGACGACGTACCGGGCGATCCGAGCCGGCTTCCGGGTCGTCGAGGTGCCGATCACGTTCGCCGACCGCGAGGTCGGCGGCTCGAAGATGAGCAAGGCGATCGTGCTCGAGGCGGTCTGGAAAGTGCCTGTGCTGCGCGCCCGCGCTCTCTTCGGGCGTCTGTAGCTTTCACGGCGTGCGCGAGGTCACCGACGCGAATTTCGAGGCCGAAGTGCTCCAGCTCGGAGCGGCCCGTGATCGTGGACTTCTGGGCTCCCTGGTGCGGCCCGTGCCACGCCGTCGAGCCGGTGCTGGCCGAGCTCGAAGAGCAGCAGGCCGGCCGCGTCGAGGTCGCCAAGCTGAACGTCGACGACAACTTCGTGACCGCCTCGCGGTACAACGTGCTCTCGCTCCCGACCGCGATCCTCTTCGCGGGCGGCGAAGCGCGCGAAACAGTCGTCGGGGCTCGCTCGCGCTCGCACTACGAGCAGGCCTGGGCGGACTGGCTGTCTACGTAGGCTGAGCCGCCGGTGCCTCTTCCGGAGCGGCGGCCGATCCCCGGCGCGGCTCTCGGACGATGGTGCCCTCATGGTCGGTCGCCTGGAGCGAGACCCGTGGATCGAGCTTGGCGTAGACGATGTCGACGATCAGGTTGAAGATCACGATCGTCATCGAGATCAGGACGAAGATCGCCAGCACCACCGGGAGATCGTTCCGGCGCACGCTCGCAGCGAACAGCGACCCGAGCCCCGGCAGTCCGTAGACCCGCTCGACGAAGATCGCGTTCACGAGCCACACGCCGAGGTCCATCGCCAGCATCGTCACGATGGGCAGCGATGCGTTGCGCAGGATGTGCGAGCGGAGGATGAGCCGCCTCGCTGGCGCCCTTCGCCCGAGCCGTCCGCACGTAATCCTCGTTCTTTGCCTCGAGCACGTTCGCACGGATCATCCGCATGTAGATCGCCGCGTAGAGCAGCGCGAAGGTCAGCCAGGGCAGGACGAGGTGGTACGCCCAATCCGCGGGACCGCCGCACCGCGTGGCCGGGGTGACGAGGTCGCAGTAACCGCCGACGGGGAAGAGCTCGAGCTTCGAGCCGAAGTAGTAGGAGAGGAGGAGCCCGATCCAGACCGGGTGAGTGGAGATGCCGATGAGGACGATGACCGTCGCCGCCCGGTCCAGGAGAGATCGCGGCCTGAAGGCTGACAGGATTCCCACCGGGATCGCGATCAGCATCCAGATGATCGCGCCCCCGAAGACGAGGGAGGCCGTCACGGGGACCGCCTCGACCACCATCTCGCTGACGTCGCGCCTGAGGGTCCACGACTCGCCGAACGAGCCGTGGAGAACCCTCCAGACGAACGTCCCGTACTCCTCGTAGATCGGCCCCTGGACGCCGAGCGAGTTGCGAAGGTCGATCGCCTCGGAGGAGCGCCCCACGCCGACCCGGCCCGGCTCGCTCGGGATGACGAAGAAGAGCACGAAGCTCGCCAGCGTGATCGCGAAGAAGAGCGCGACCGCCCAGAGAAGCCGCTTGAAGACGTAGCTGGCCACGAGCGAAGCTGTCAGCCAGATTGGCAGCGGCCCGGAGGCCGTGTCAAGCCGTGAAGTGGTCCCAGCCGCCGAGCTCGTAGGGCTCGCCGCGCAGGTGGACCTCGACCCCGGCTCCCTCCTCGCACCGGCCGATCTCGGTGAAAGGCGTGTCACGGTCGACCGCGGCGAGCAGCTCGAAATCCTCGCCGAAGCTGACGTCGGAGAGCTCGGCGCCTTCGGCCAGCGGCACGCGCTCGAGGTCGATCACGCAGCGCACGCCGGACCGCCGTGCGATGTGACCCGCGTCGACCGCCAGGCCGTCCGAGACGTCGAGCATCGCGTGGGCGTGCTCCGCGAGTGCACGGCCCTCTTCGAGCCGGAGCGGAGGGCGCACGTAGCTGTTGCGGCGAAAGGCGGCTCCGGCGGCTCCGAGGGGGCCCGTGACGACGAGCCGGTCGCCGGGCCGGGCGCCGGTTCGACCGGGAACCCGTTCCGAGCGCCCGATCGCGGTGACCGAGAGCACGATGTGGTACGCCCGCGTCGTATCGCCTCCCCGCACCGGGCACACGCGCCTCTCCGATTCCCTCGTACAGCTCCAGAACGTCGTCCAGCAGGGTTTCCTGCGGCGCGCCCAGGGTCACGATCAGGGCCTCCGGCTCGGCGCCGGAGGCGGCGAGGTCGCTCAGGTTGACGGCGGCGGCACGCCACCCGAGGTCGCGCCAGGAAATCCAATCGAGCCTGAAGTGGACGCCCTCTACGAGCGCGTCTTGCGTGACGACGAGGCCCTGGCCGAGCTCGGCGGCGTCGTTCTCGATCCCTTCGGCGAGCCCGCGCCCTTCGAGGGCGGCGAGCAGGCCGGTCTCACCGAGCTGCGAGAGCTTCATCGATCGCGCTCCTCACCGCGCGTGCGTCTGCAGCGGCGCGGATCACCGCTACCCCGGCTGCTCCCGCCGCGAGGCAGTCGGCCGCATTGGAAGCATCGATTCCGCCGATGGCGACGACCGGGATGGACACGGCCTCGCAGATCGCGGCCAGTCCGTCGAGCCCGATCGGCGGGTCGGCGTCGGGCTTCGTCGGCGTCGCCCACACGGGGCCGGCGCCGATGTAGGCCGCGCCGATCTGCTCACCCGCGACCGCCTCCTCGATGGTCGCCGCCGACGTGCCGAGCATCAACCCGGCTTCGACCGCGGCCTCGGCTCCCTCGTCGTCGCGGCCCAGGTGCACGCCGTCGGCGCCGAGCTCGACGGCGGCCTCGCAGTCGTCGTTGACGACGAAGGTGACGCCGTGCAGCGCGCAGAGGTGCCGAAACGGCCTGCCTTCGTCCACGACCTCCTGGGTGGGCCTGCCCTTCAGGCGCAGCTGAAGAACGGTTGCGCCTCCTTCGACGGCGATCTTCGCCGTCTCCAGGTCACTGACTAACGCGTGCAGCCTCACTCGTCCCGGGCCCTCCCGTCGATCGTCTCAGGATTCAGGTTGTAGAGCGCGTCGTAGAGCTGGGCGTGGAAGGTGCCGGGGCCCTTCGCGCCCTCGGCCGCGTCCTCGCCGGCGAGGCCGAATGCGACCAGCGCCTCGGCAGCGGCCTCCAGCGGCGCGTCGGGCCGGACGGCGAGGAAGCAGCCCGTGACGGCGGTCGCCATGCACCCCGTCCCCGTCACGGTGCTGAGCAGCTCGTGCCCGTTCGAGACGGCGATCACCCGTTCGCCGTCCGAGACGTGATCGACCGGGCCCGGTGACGGCGGCGACGGTGCCGAGCGCCCGTGCTGCCGCCTGCGCGAGCTCCGCACCCGAGCCCTCGGCACCGATCGACTCGACCCCGCGAATCTCGGCCTCGCGCCCCGCGAGAGTCGCGACCTCGGCGGCGTTCCCGCGCACGACGGCGATCTCGGCCTTGTCCAGGATCCGCTTCGCGGTCTCGGTCCGCAGCGTCGTCGCCCCGGCGCCGACGGGATCGAGCACGACCGGCACGCCTTCCGCGTTGGCGGCCTTCGCCGCCAGCAGCATGGCCTCGATCCAGGGCCCGGAGAGCGTGCCGATGTTGAGCACGAGCGCGCCGGCGACGCTGACCATCTCCTCGACCTCCTCCTTCGCGTGGGCCATGACCGGCAGGGCGCCGAGCGCGAGCGTCGCGTTCGCGGTCTCGTTCATGACCACGTAGTTCGTGATCTGGTGGACGAGCGGCTTGCGCTCGCGCAGCTCGCGGAGGTCGGCTCCGGTCTGGAGCGTCATGCGGCGCCTTTCAGGCCGAGCACGTCGACGGGGCCTTCGCCGTGGCCGATCTCGGTGAGACCGTGCGCCACCGCGGCCGACGCGATCGCGGCTGCGCCACGAGCTGCTTCCTCGAGGGTCTGACCCCGGGCGAGCAGAGCCGTGAGCGTGGCGGAGTGCGTGCAGCCGGCTCCGTGGGTGGCTGCGACGTCGTGCCGGTCGACGGGAATCTCGATGTGGTCACTGCCGTCGAAGAGGTGGTCGACCGGATCGTCGCCGTGACCCCCGGTCACGATCACGGCCGGAGCGCCGAGCTCGTGCAGCCGCTCGGCCAGCTCACGCCTCGAGCCGGGGCCTGCGAGCGCCTCGGCTTCGTTCACGTTCGGAGTGACCACCGTCGCGAGCGGAAAGAGCCGCGAAACGAGCGCTTCGACCGCGTCGCTCTGCAAGAGCTTCGCCCCGGAGCTCGCGACCATCACGGGATCGACGACCAGCGGCACACGGTGCACGGTCAGGTAATCGGCGACCGCCTCGATCAGCGGCCGGGAGAAGAGCATCCCGGTCTTGGCGGCGTCCACGCCGATGTCCGAGAACACGGCCTCGAGCTGCGCGTGCACGAAGGTCGGCGGCACCTCGTGAACGGCGGTCACGCCTTGCGTGTTCTGAGCCGTCAGCGCGACGATCGCGCTCATGCCGTAGCAGCCCGCGGCCGCGAACGCCTTCAGGTCGGCCTGAATCCCGGCGCCCCCTCCGGAATCGGAGCCTGCAATCGTCAAACAACGAGGAATTGTCATGCACTCCCTTCGCCGGCATGACCCGGATCAGGTTCTGCGGGTGTGTTCTCAGCCCTGACGACAGGGCACCCCGGTAGCGCAAGGCTACCATCGCTTCATGGCCGTGAGCGCAGGGCTTTGGGACGACTTGCTCCAGGGCGAAGAGCTCGCCTACCTCGGTTCCGAACCCGCTCGAGACGCCCGCTCCGTACCCGTACCGGCCGACGTGCCGGACGCGATCCGCGACGCCCTGGCCGCCCAGGGAATCGACTCCCTCTACGAACACCAGGCCGAGGTCTGGGACGCGGCCCAGCGCGGCGAGCACGTGATCGTCACGACCGGCACCGCGAGCGGGAAGACCCTCGCCTTCAACCTGCCCGTGCTCTCGGCGCTCGCGGAGAGCCCGAAGAACCGGACGCTGTATCTCTACCCGACCAAGGCACTCGCCCAGGATCAGGTGCGCGGGCTCGGCACGTTCGGGATCAAGGGCATGCGCGCGGCGATCTACGACGGGGACACGCCGTCCGAGCAACGCTGGCAGGTGCGCAAGTGGTCGAACCTCATCCTGTCCAACCCGGACATGCTGCACCTGGGCGTGCTACCCCACCACGACCGCTGGGGCGACGTGCTGTCGAACCTCCGCTACGTCGTGGTCGACGAGGCGCACGTCTACCGCGGCGTCTTCGGCTCGCACGTCGGGAACGTCCTGCGCCGCCTCCGCCGCCTCGCACGCGTCTACGGGGCAGACCCGCAGTTCCTCTTTGCCTCGGCAACGATCGCGAACCCGGGTGAGCTCGCCCGGGACCTGAGCGGCCTCGACGTGACGGTCGTCGGCGATGACGCCGCGCCGCGTGCCGAGCGGACGATTGCGCTCTGGAACCCTCCGCTGCTCGACGAGGAGCTCGGCCTGCGCGGCAGCTCGCTCGCCGAGGGCTCGAAGCTGCTCGCCGAGCTGGTGTCCAAGGGCCTCCGGGCGCTCGTCTTCGCCAAGAGCCGCCGCGCTGCCGAGCTGATCCACCGGCTGGCCGCGCAGCGCCTCGGCGACGGTTCGCTCCTGTCCCCGTATCGAGCCGGCTACACCCCCGCGCAGCGGCGCGAGATCGAGCAGCGACTCTTCTCGGGCGAGCTGCTCGGCGTGAGCGCGACCAACGCGCTCGAGCTCGGAATCGACGTCGGCGCCCTGGACGGCGTCGTCTCCGTCGGCTTCCCGGGAACCATGGCCAGCCTCCGCCAGCAGTGGGGGCGCGCCGGCCGCCGCGGTCACGGCCTCGCCGTGCTCGTCGCCACCGACGACGCGCTCGACCAGTACTTCATGCGCGAGCCCGAGATGCTCCTCAACCGCCGGGTGGAGGCCGCGATCCTCGATCACGAGAACCCGCGCGTCCTCGACGGCCACGTAGCGGCCGCCGCATTCGAAGCGCCTCTCGACGAGGCCGACGCCGAGATCCTCGGCCCCGAGGCCCTCCGCCGCGCGGCCCTGCACCCGGATCTGAAGAAGACGGACGCCGGCTACGTCTGGGACGGACGTGATTACCCCGCCGGCCGCTTCGGCCTGCGCTCGACGAGCCCGGACGTCTTCTCCGTCGTCGAGGCGGAATCCGGCTCGGTGCTCGGGGCCGTCGAGCACGAGAAGGCGTACTCGACGGTGCACGAGGGCGCGATCTACCTGCACCTCGGCGAGCAGTACCGAGTCGTCGCGCTCGACCTCACGTCGCGGAGCGCGATCATCGAGCCGTTCACCGGCGACTACTACACGCAGGCGAAGAAGGAGTCGACGACCGCGATCGAGCAGACCCTCCGTGCCGAGAGCCGGCTCGGGCTCGACCTCGCGTTCGGCCGCGTCAGCGTCACCGAGCAGGTCGTCGGCTATCAGAAGAAGTCGATCCGCGACCAGTCGACGATCGAGCTCGTGCCTCTCGACCTTCCCGAGACGACGTTCGAGACGGAGGCCGTCTGGTACGTCCCGGAGCCCGAGCAGCTCGAGGGCCTCGAGCGGATGCCGACCCTGCTCGGGACCCTGCACGCCGCCGAGCACGCGATGATCGCCATCCTGCCGCTCTGGGCGATGTGCGACCGCTGGGACATCGGCGGGCTCTCGACGAACATCCACTTCCAGACCGGCCGGCCGACGATCTTCGTCTACGACGGCCACGCCGGCGGCGTCGGGATCACCGAGCGTGGGTTCGACGCCTTCGAGGGCTGGGTCGAGGACACGGCGCGCATGCTCGCGGGCTGCCCCTGCGAGGCCGGCTGCCCCTCGTGCGTCCAGTCCCCGAAGTGCGGGAACCTGAACGAGCCGCTCGACAAGAAAGGCGCACTGACCCTTCTGCAGAGGATGCTGTCGATCTGACGCCTCTCCGTTCGTCGTACCTGTGACAACGACGGAAAGGAGGCGAGACGGTGAAGCGCTTTAAGAGAAACCTGGTGGAGCGGGAGACGGCGAAGCTGCGCGCGATCACCGACGAGCTCCGCCACCACGACCCCTTCGGCGCGGCCGGAGCTCGTCCTCGTGCGTGAGACGATGCTCGGACGGCTGCGCGACAGCTGAGACAAAGGAGACCGATGGAATTTCTAGCACTGATCCACGGAAGCGAAGACGCCTGGGAGAACCTGAGCGACGACGAGCGGCCAGGCGATCATGCAGCGCTACATGACCTTCTCGAACAGGGACGAGGTCGTCGGCGGAGCCGAGCTCGACACGACAGGCACGGCGACCACGGTCCGCGTTCGAGAAACGGCGACCGGCTCGTCACCGACGGGCCCTACGCCGAGGTCAAGGAGGCGCTCGGGGGCTACTTCATCCTCGAGTGCGAATCGATCGACGAGGCGTGCCGGCTGGCCGCCGAGATCCCGGCCGCCGAGCACGGAGCAGTCGAAGTCCGGCCCGTCCATGTCGGAGAGGAGAGCTGAGATGCGCTACGCGTTGATGGTCTACAGCGAGCAGGAGCCCTGGTTCGACCTCTCCGAGGAAGAGGCGGCCAAGGCCCGCGAGAAGTCGCTGCCCAAGTGGTACGCGCTCTTCGAGGAGCTGGGCAAGGCCGATCCCGGAATTCGGCGGCAAGGAGCTCGACGACATCCGGACCGCCAAGACGGTGAGAGTGCGCGACGGCGAGATGCTCGTCACCGACGGCCCGTTCGCCGAGACCAAGGAGCAGATCGGCGGCATCTTCGACATCAAGCTGCCCGATCTGGATACCGCGCTCGATTTCGCGGCGAAGATCCCCGCGGCCGAGTACGGCTCCATCGAGGTGCGTCCGATCGTCGAGCGTTGAGCGCGGTCGAACGCGTCTTTCGGGAGGAGTGGGCGCATGCGGTCGCAATCCTCATCCGCGTCCTCGGCGACTTCGACCTCGCCGAGGATGCGGTTCAGGACGCCTTCACCACGGCTCTGGAACGCTGGCCGACTGAAGGCGAGCCTCGGAATCCAGGCGCGTGGATCGTCACGACGGCCCGCAACCGCGCCGTCGACCGCATCCGTCGCGACCAGACACTGGCGCGTAAGACGGAGCTTCTTCAGCGACTCGCCGAGCTGCCCGAAGCCGAGGACGAGGTGAGCGCGATTCCCGACGAGCGGCTCGCCCTCGTCTTCACGTGCTGCCATCCCGCTCTGGCCGCCGAGGCGCAGGTAGCGCTCACCCTCCGCGAGGTCGGCGGCCTGACCACCGTCGAGATCGCGCGCGCGTTCCTGATCGCAGAGGCGACGATGGCCCAGCGCCTCGTCCGGGCGAAGAGCAAGATCAGGCAGGCCGGAATCCCGTTCCGCGTTCCCGCCGGACGAGCAGCTCACCGATCGGCTCGAGCCGGTGCTCGCGGTTCTCTATCTCGTCTTCAACGAGGGCTACGCCGCGACTGCGGGCGACGATCTGGTCCGGCGCGAGCTCTGCGACGAGGCGATTCGCCTCGGCAAGCTGATCGCGGTCCTGATGCCGGACGAGCCGGAGGTTCTCGGGCTGCTCGCGCTGATGCTCTTCCACGACTCGCGGCGTGAGGCCCGCACCGGCCCCGACGGCGAGCTCGTCCTGCTCGAGGATCAGGACCGGTCGCTCTGGAACTCGGCTCGCATCGAGGAGGGCCGCCGCATCCTGGAGCGGGCAATTCGTCTCCGTCGGCCCGGCCCCTACCAGCTGCAAGCAGCGATCTCTGCCGTCCATGCCGAAACACTCGAGACGGGGCAGACCGACTGGCCGGCGATCGCCTCGCTCTACGAACAGCTCTGCCCGGCTCGCGCCGTCACCGATCGTCGAGCTCAACCGGGCGGTCGCCGTCGCGATGGCGAGAGACACGCAAGAGGGCCTCGACCTGATCGCGGCGATCGACGGTCTCGACGACTACTACCTGCTGCACGCCGCCCGAGCCGACCTCCTACGACGGCTCGGCCGCCGCCCCGAGGCGGCAGACGCCTACCGGCAGGCCCTGGCGCTGATGCCGAACCCGGTCGAGCGCGCGTTCCTCGAGCGGCGGCTCTCAGAGGTGGGCTAGGGCGAGATCGACAGCCTGCTCGGCAGACTCCGCGCGCTCGATGCCTTCCCCTGCGAGCTGCCACCCAGGCTCGAGGACGACGACGGGCCGACCAAGAGTGCGCGCGAAGGCGATCTCCGCGAGGGTTCCCCAGCTGCCCCCGACGGCGATGACGGCTTGTCCGGAAGCGACCACGGCGAGGTTGCGCGCGTGGCCGATCCCGGTCGCGACGGCATAGTCGACCCACTCGTTCGCGTCTGCCAGGCGCTCGCCCGGCAGGATGCCGATCGTCGTCCCGCCCGCCGATTTCGCGCCGCGAGCCGACGCGGCCATCACTTCGCCGAGACCACCGGTGACGACCGTGCAGCCTCGTCCGGCCAGCAGGCGGCCCACCTCTTCGGCCCGAGCCGCGTTCTCCTCACCACTGCCGATCACGGACACCTGGGTACCGGTCATGAGCAGCGATGGTAGAACGGCCGTGATGGCGAGCCGCGCGAGGCGAAGGGAGGGACGCTGATCGTCGGCGGCGGGTTCGCCGGCGCGTACGTCGCACGGCTCCTGCGGAAGCGCGGCGCGACCATCGTCAGCCCCGAGAACTTCATGCTCTTCACGCCGCTCCTCCCGGAGGCCGCCTCGGGCACGCTCGAGCCGAGGCACGCCGTGGTCCCACTGAGGCTGATGTGCCCGCACGCGGAGCTGCTCCTCGGACACGCCAACGAGCTCGACACGAAACGACGGTTCGTCCGGGTCGAGACCGAGGACGGCGTGTTCCCGATCGGCTACACGCAGCTCGTGGTCGCAGTCGGAGCCGTTTCCCGCGTGCTGCCGATCCCCGGGCTCGCCGACCACGGGCTCGGCTTCAAGGATCTCGCGGATGCGATCCACCTCCGGAACCACGTCCTCCGGAGACTGGAGGCCGCCGCCGCGGCCGCCAACGAGACCCATCGGCGCCGCGAGCTGACCTTCGTCTTCGTCGGCGCGGGCTACGCGGGGGTCGAAGCGCTCGGCGAGCTGGCCGACCTCGTACGCGACGCCCTGCGCCACTATCCGTCGCTTCGCGACGAGCCGACCCGCTGGGTCCTGGTCGACGCAGCACCCAAGATCCTGCCCGAGATCCCGACCCGCCTCGGCGACTACGCGGCCGCGCAACTCGCGCGGCGAGGGGTCGAGATCAAGGTGGAGACGAAGCTCGAGCAACTCGAGCCACACGCGGCCACGCTCTCGAACGGCGAGCGCATCCTCACCAGCACGCTCGTGTGGACGGCCGGGAGCCGGCCGAGCCCGGTGCTCGGGGACTTCGGGCTCCCGCTCGACGAGCGCGGCCGCGTACGGGTTGACGAGACTCCTCCGCGTCGAAGGCCACGATGCGGTCTGGGCGCTCGGCGACGGCGCCCGCGTGCCCAACGAGGCGACTCCCGGCACGCCCGATCCCCCGACCTCCCAGCACGCGCTGCGCCAGGCCCGGAGGCTGGCGAAGAATCTCCAGGGAACACCGAGGCCCTACCGCTACCGCACGCTGGGCCAGGTGGCGACGCTGGGCCGCTACAAGGGCATCGCCGATGTCATGGGCCTGCTCCTTCGCGGCTTCCTCGGCTGGTTCGTGACCCGCACCTACCACCTGTACCAGTTACCGCTTCTCTCCCGGAAGCTCCGCGTCGTCGCCGACTGGACGGTCTCCCTCTTCTTCCGGCGCGACATCGCGGAGCTCGGGCTGCTCGGCCATCCTCGGGGCCTGCGCGATGACTGAAGCCGCTCGCTGCGTCGCCTTCCTCCGCGACCACGCCATCCGGGTCACGCGCACCGGGCCCGCGGGACGATTCGGAACGGCACTGCTCTACGAAGAGCTACCGCGCGTCTGGAGCCTGAACTACCTCCTCGTGGAGCGGGACCTGGACGGGCCACCGCGGAGGCCCTCGCGGCGGAGGCCGACGAGCTACTCGGCGGAGCCGGGCTCCGCCACCGGAAGGTCGAAGTGCTCGACGAGGCGGCGGGCGAACGGCTGGCGGGCGAGTTCCAGACGCTCGGCTGGCACGTCGAGCGTGATCTCGTCCAACCGCACCGGCGGCCGGCCGACCGCGAGGTGGACATCTCGTTCGTCGAGGAGGTCGACACCGAGACGCTCGCTCCGGTCTGGGCCGAGGCGATGCGAAAGGATTTCGGGAGCGACGATGACGTGATTCGACAGCTCACCGAGCACAAGCGGGTCCTCGCTGCCGACGGCGCCCGTTTCTTCGCCGCCCGCGTCGACGGCGTGCTCGCCTCCTACTGCGACCTCTACTCCGACGGGCAGACGGCTCAGATCGAGGCCGTGCAGACGCTCGAGCGCTTCCGGAACAAGGGCCTGGCCCGGGCCGTGGTCTCGGGAGCGCTCGCCGCATCCAAGGCCGAGGGCCACGACCTGACCTTTCTGCTGGCTGATCAAGCGGACTGGCCGAAGGAGCTGTACGAGAAGCTCGGCTTCGACGTAGTCGGCTCTGTGTACGAGTTCACGCTCCGCCGGGCCTGACCTGAGGCCACGCATCCCTCGTTCGAGGGATGGCCCAGACCCCCAGCCACCCGATCTCTTTGTGGCATGCGGCGCAGCCCTAGAGACAGCATCGTCCCAGTCCTCGCCCTCGGAGCCGGCCTCGCGGCCCTTCCGCTCGCGGCGATGCACTTCTTCGCACGCGAGAAGGTCCAGTTCGGCGCGGACGTCCATTTTGTCGGCGTCGGCTTGACCGCACTTCCCGCCGCAGCCGCAGCCGTCGCGCTGACGATCATCGGCGCCCGGCGTCGCGACACCCGGACCGTGCTCGTCGGGACTGCGTTCTCCGCGATGGCGGCACTCCTCGCGCTCCACGGAATCGCGACCCCGGGCATCATCTTCGGTGACAACGGCGTCGTCGCGTTCACGGGCGGTGCGACTCTGCCGATCGGCGGAGCGATCCTCGCACTCTCGGCCTTGCCCGCCTTCCGTCGCGCAAACGGCGTTCGGACTTTGCTGATCCTGCAGGGCGTGATGCTCGCCTCGATCATCGCGCTCGGACTGTCCGGCATGCTGATCCCTTCCCTCGTGCCCTCGGTTCCGGAGGCGCGAAGCGCACCTGCACTGGCACTGCTCGTCATCGGGCTCGCCTTCTACACCCTCCTGGGACTACGCGCCCTGCGCACTTTCCTCCTCACCCGCCGGCGCGCCGACCTGCTCGTCGTCGTCGGCATCGCCTGGATGGCTGCCGCCGTGCCACCCGCCATGCTGCTCCAGTACTTCGAGCTCGGCTGGTGGCTCGGTCACGGCTTCGAGCTGCTGGGCATCATCCTCGTCGGAGTTCCCGTCGCACTCGACCTTCGTCGCGGGGCTCAGTCACGGCCGCTCGCAGGCGACCTCTCCGGCGCCGAGCTCGTCACGACGGAGGAGGCGTATCTCGGCTCACATGTGCGGGCGCTCACCGTTCGCCTCGCCGAGAAGGACGAGTACACCGAGGCTCATACGCGCCGGGTCGCCTTGCTCGCCGTCCAGGTCGGCGAAGAGCTCGACCTCTCGCCGGTACGGGTCCGTTCGCTGGCGACAGGCTCGCTCGTACACGACATCGGCAAGCTCTCGGTGCCCGACTCGATCCTCAAGAAGCCGGGCCCGCTGACGGACGAGGAGTTCTCGGTGGTCAAGCGCCATTCCGACTGGGGAGACCGGATGCTCGGCGACCTCGGCTTCGGCAGAGACGTTCGTCACCTCGTCCGCGATCACCACGAGCGGCTCGACGGCTCGGGCTATCCCGCACGGCATCAGCGACTCGGCGATCTCACTCGACGCGCGGATCCTCGCGGTCTGTGACGTCTACGACGCGCTGATGTCGAAGCGTGTCTATCGAGACGGCGTGGACGCACGAGCGCGCCGTTGCGCTCCTGCGCGAGGAGAGCGGCTCGGCGTTCGATCCGAAATGCGTCGAGGCTCTGGAGCGCGTGCTCGCCCGCGAGCGCTCGCCCGAGTCGATCGCCGTCTGATCTGAGCGCCTTCAGCGCCGTCGACAGCGACTGCTTCGTCGTCAGCACGCCCGCGAAGAGGTCGCCGTGCTTTCGCACGCGGTCGAGCACGACGTCCATCGTGAAGTCTGCCGGGTCGAGATCCTCGGTCACCTCGTCCCAGCGCAACGGCGTCGAGACGGGCGCGCCCGCCTTCGGCCGCACCGAGTAGACCGACGCAATCGTCTTCCCCTCGCCGTTCTGGTTCGAGTCGATGAGGACGCCGCGCCGTTTCGCCTTCGTCCACTCCGTCGTGACGAGGCCGCGGTAGGAACGGGCAAGCGCCCCCGCGATGATCGCCGAGAACCGGCGCGTGTCCGCGTAGGTGTAGCGCCTGCGAGATCGGCACCAGGACATGGATGCCGTCGGCGCCGCTCGTCTTGACGAAGCTCTCGAGCTGGAGCGCATCGAGCGCCTGCTTCACGAGCAGCGCGACCTGCACGGTCTCCTTGAAGCCCACGTCAGGAGACGGATCGAGGTCGAAGAGCACCCAGTCGGGCCGCTCGGGCTTGTCGACCCGCGAGTACCACGTGTTCATGTCGATGCAGCCCATGTTCACCATCCAGAGGAGCGCGAGCTCGTCGTTGACGAGAGGGGCGCGGATGCGCTTGGTGCGGCGCGGGCTCTCGCGAGTCGAGACGTCGATCTCGCGCGTCTCGATCCAGTCCGGCATGTGCTTGGGCGCGTCCTTCTGGAAGAAGAACTCGCCCTTGCCAGCCGTCGGGGTAGCGCTTCATCGTGAACGGCCGGTTCTTCAGGTGCGGGACGAGGGCGTCGGCCACTGATCGGTAGTACGAGAGGAGGTCGCCCTTGGTAATGCCCTCCTCGGGCCAGAAGGGCTTGTCGAGATTCGAGAGCTTGAGCACGCGCTTGCCCTTGCGGATCTCGGTCGCCATCGGCTCCTCGATGCGCACGTCTTGCGCGTCCTTGTCGTCTCGAAGCCCCTTGTAGGCAGGCGCCCGTAGCCGGCCGTCGTGCGTCCACTCGACGAACTCGACCTCGGCCACCAGCTTCGGATCGACCCAGACCACGTCGCCCTTGCGCACCCTCGGCATCTTCGGCAATTCGGGGAACGCTGCTTTGTCCCGCTGGAGTGGCTTGAGCACCTTCAGGAGGCGATCGATCTCCTGTCTCCGTGAACCCGGTGCCGACATTCCCCACGTACACGAGCTCACCACCGCGATAGGCGCCGAGCACCAGCGATCCGAGCGTCCCCGAGCGCCGGCCCTGACCCCGTGTGTAGCCCGCGATCACGAACTCCTGGCGGCCGTGCGGCTTGATCTTGAGCCAGTCGCGCGTGCGCTTCCCGGGCAGGTACTTCGACTCGAGCCGCTTGGCCATGATCCCCTCGAGCTTCTGCTGCTTGGCGGCCCGCAGCAGTGCCCGCCCGTCTTCGAAGCTCTCGGAGAACCGGACGGTCTTGTTCCTCTTGTCGAGTAGCTTCTCGAGCCGCTTTCGGCGCTCGACGAGCGGCAGGTCGACGATCGGCTCACCCTCCACCTCGAGCAGGTCGAAGACGAAGTAGACGATCGGCGTCCCGGTCTTGCCCTGCTGCATGGCCGAGAAGCTCGGGCGGCCGTTCTCGTCGAGGGCGCACACTTCCCCGTCCACCACGCAGTCCGGCGTCTTGAGCGCTTTCGCCAGCTCCTTGGCCACGTTCGCGAAGCGCTCCGTGTAGTCCTGGTCCTTCCGGGTCCGAAGCTCCGCCTCGCTCCCGGCCACCGTCGCGATGATGCGATAGCCGTCCCATTTGATCTCGAACGTCCCAGCCTGCGCCCCGGGGGACGTCGTCGGCGAGCGTCGCGAGCATCGAGGCGTACTTGCGCCGCGGGCCCTCCTGGATGCAGCGCCGTCCTGATCGCGCTTCCGGATGATCAGCCAGTTCCTCGGGTCACCGGAGAGCTTGGCGGGCACGAGCGCGTAGGTCCCTTCGAGACGCTTGCCGTGGAGACGAACCGTCAGGCCGCCGTTCTTCTTCTCCTCGACGAGCTCGTAGGTCCCCTGGTCCCAGAGCTCGACGGTGCCGGCTCCGTACTGCCCCTTCGGGATCTCGCCCTCGAACGTCGCGTACTCGAGCGGATGGTCCTCCACGTGGACGGCGAGGTGCTGCTGCCCGGGCTCGAGCGGAACGCCCTTGGGCACCGCCCAGCTGGCGAGCGCTCCGTCTCGCTCCAGCCGGAAGTCGTAGTGCAGCCGGCTCGCGTCGTGCCGCTGCACGACGAAGATCGGCTCCTGGCCGCGCTTGCGGCCGCTGAACGGCTCCGGGGTCTTCTTCGGGTCGCGCTTGCGCTTGTACTCGGCGAGCTTCGCTTTAGCCACCTAGCTAGCTTGCCTTGCCGGGTCGGTCCCTTGTGGAGGAAGTGGATACTCGACTCTTTGGACTGGGCCGCCGGGTACATCCGCACGGGCACGCTGACCAGACCGAAGGAGATCCTTTCGCTCCAAATCAGTCGAGGATTGGCCGCCGAATGCGACTCAGCGCCGAGTCGGAAACCTCTGATGAGCAGGACATGTTTGCTTTTCGCACGGGCGGCGATACATGACTTGGGATTCGGGGCGATATGCCTCGAAAAGCTCGTCCCACCATCAGGGGGTCAGCGTCTGAGGCCGGCTAAACGCCGGCCTCGGCGCTTTTTCGACCGGGGGAAAACACTGTGGACGCTGTGGACGGCTTTCCCCTGTTGAAACTGTGGATAACTCTTCGAGGCCGCTCAGCGAGCGGGGGCGACGTAGGTTTCCGAGCCCGCCCTGGCACCGTAAATTCCGAGCGAGCGGAACCGGTCGCGGCGTCTGCGGCGCAGATCCTCGCCGGGAACCCCGATTAGCTCCGCGAACGCGTTCTTGATCACTTCGCCGAGCAGAGCGGCCGATTCGTCGTGATCGGTGTGGGCGCCGCCCTCGGGCTCGGGGACGATCACGTCGATGACTCCGAGCTCGTGGCAGTGCAACGCATCGGGCTTCAGCGCCGCGGCCGCCTTCATCTTTTCCGCCCCGTCTCGCCAGAGGATCATCGCGCAGCCTTCGGGCGAGATCACGCTGTACATCGCGTTCTGCTGCATGAGCACGCGGTCCGCGAGCGCAATCGCAATCGCGCCGCCCGAACCGCCCTCGCCGATGATGCAGGCGACCGTGGGAACGGTCAGCCTGGCCATCAACGCCTGCGAGCGGGCGATCGCGCCGCCCTGGCCGTGCTGCTCAGCGGCCACTCCCGGATACGCACCGGGCGTGTCGACGAACGAGATGAGCGGGAAGCCGTGGCGTTCGGCGATCTCCATCGCTCGCATGGCCTTGCGGTAGCCCTCGGGATAGGCCATCCCGAAATTCCGCTGCGCCCGCTCCCCTGCGTCGCGACCCTTCTGGTGCCCGATCACGGCAACCGTGCGACCGTCAAAGCTTCCGAGCCCGGTCACGAGAGCGGGATCCTCCGCCCGGGCCCGGTCTCCGTGCAGCTCGACGAAATCTTCGAACAAGCGCTCGACGTAATCGAGCGTGTACGGGCGGTCGTCGTGCCGCGCGAGCTCGACGAACTTCCAGACCTCCTCGTCGGTGGCGCCCTCCTGGATGCGCTCGAGCTGACGCTGGAGGCGCTCGAGCTCACCGGACAGCCGCGGGCCCCGCAGCAGCGGCAGGCTGCGAAGACGGCTCAGCCGCTCGCGAAGACGAACCTCGGCTTCACCCGGCATGAGAGAAGAGGCGCAGGAGCTTCGCCAGGAAGCCGCGCAGCTCGGGCCGGGGCACGATCGCATCGACGTGCCCGTAGCGGAAGTTGGACTCGGCCAGTCCGAAATCCTCGGGGAGTTTCTCCCGGGTCGTGCCCTGAACCACGCGTGGGCCGGTGAAGGCAAGCAGGGCACCCGGCTCCGCCACGCAGACGTCGCCGAGGCTCGCGAAGCTGGCCAGGACCCCTGCCGTGGTCGGATGCGCCATGACGCTGATGAAGCCGCAGCGGGCGTCGCGGAGGTCTTCCACGGCGCAGACCGTCTTCGGCAGCTGCATCAGCGAGAGGATTCCCTCCTGCATGCGCGCACCGCCGGACGCGGTGATCGAGATCAGTGGCACACGACCTTCGATCGCGCTCTCCGCGGCGCGGCTGAACTTCTCGCCGACGACGCTGCCCATGGACCCGCCCATGAAGGAGAAGTCCATGACCGCGAGCTCGCAGGGGCGCTCCTCGATCGCCGCGCGTCCGATGATCATCGCATCGCCGAGCCCCGTCCCCAGCTCGGCCTCGACCAGGCGCTCCGGGTACGGGCGTACGTCGAAGAAGTCGAGCGGATCCTCCGAACGCAGGTCGGTCGCCTCCTCTTCGAACGTGTCCTCGTCCGCCACCTGAGTGACGCGCTCGCGGGCCCGAACCGGAAAATGGAACCCGCAGTGGGGACAAACGCGCAGGTTGGCCTCGAGCTCGTCGTCTCTGTAGTGCGAGTCGCACTTCGGGCACGTGTTGGGGTGCGGCGTCTCGTCCCGCGCTTCCTCGGGAAGGTTGCGGTGCTCGATGGAGACGTCGATCTTGGCGGCCATGCCTCGATTATCCCGTAACTCGCTCGAAGCGAATGTCTCGCCGCGCAACGTGCATGCCGGCGCGTTCGTAGAGCCGCACCGCGCCGGTCGGGTTCTCGGCGTCGACTCCGAGCCCTACGGTCTTCAGGCCCAGCTCGCGCGAAATGCCCGAACACGTGCTGGAGCAGCGCGATCGCCAGACCGCGGCGGCGATAGGCGGGCCTGACCCCCAGGATGTTCACCCAGCCCAGTCCCGGCTCACTCTCCGGCTGCCTGCAGAGAGCGATCGCAGCCACTTCGTCGCCCGTCTCCACGAAAAACCAGTGCTCGGATTGGAAGTACTCACCCATGTTCCAGTGGGCCCACGTCTCGAACGGGTCGGGCGTGAATCCCCAGGTGTCTGCGAAGGATTCCTGCTGCACCTCCCACGCCGCCCGCTCGTCACCCTCACGGAAAGGGCCGGACGGAGAAGCCGTCGGGCCACTCGGGCGCCGATAGGTCCCCACCGAGCTCGATCTCCATCCGGAACGAGTGCCGGAACGGCCGGAAGCCCGCTCGCTCGTAAGCCTCGTGCAGGTCCTGGTCGTTCTCAGGCGCCCAGCCCCGCACATTGTCGCGGCCGAGAGTGTCCGCACGTCGTGCGATCGCCTCGAGCAGCGGGTCGTACGCCCTGGAATCGGTGCCGCGAACATCGATCCACGCTGCCTCCCCGCGTGGAATGACATCGGCGTAGCCGACGAGCCGACCTTCGAGCTCTGCGACGAGCACGTTGTCCGGAAAGTCGACGTCCGGTGCCGACCAGTCCTCGCGCAGCTCCGCGGGAGTGGTGTCGGCGGTCCCGTACAGCCGGCGGGAATGCTCGTTCAACACCTCCGCCGCGGCGTCGACTTCGTCCTCTCCTGCGTTGCGGACCAGGATTGAGCTCATTGGGGCACCAGCTCGTCGAGCGTGTCGGCCAACCCTGAGAGGTCGGCCAGCTCGCGGTCCGGCTCTGGGTCGGCCTGCTCTCCCAGTCGATTGATCCAGACCGTCCGCAACCCGAGCTCCTTGCCGGGAGCGACGTCGTGGAAGAGGCTCGCGGCGACGTGGACGTGATGCTCCCGGTCGGCCGTCGTCGCCTCGAAGAAGCGCTCCCAGTGGGCGTGGGCAGGCTTGTAGGACTGGACGTCCTCCGCCACCACGGCGAGGTCGAAGGGAACGCCGAGCTGCTTCTGGGACGCGGCGATCAGGTCGCGGTCGCTGTTCGAGAGGATGGCGAGCTTCCAGCCGCGGTTCCTGAGCTCCGCCAGCGCCGCGGGCACCTCGGGAAACGGCTGCCAGTCCGGCAGCGAGCGGGCCAGCGCGCCGGCCTCGCCTTCCGGCGGCTGCAGCCCCTCCTCGCGGAGGAGCTCCTCGAGGGCGAGGGTCAGGACTTCTCGGTAGCTGCGGTAGGTCTCCGACTCGAGCTCGGGCTCCAGCTCGTGGTAGCGCTGGAGCAGGCGCGGAGCAGCCTCGGCGCCGAACATGCGCTCGAGCTCCGCGCTGATCCCGCCGTTCCAGTCGATCAGCGTCCCGTAGCAGTCGAAAGTGGCCCAGCGCTGCACGAGGCTATTCGTCGAGCTCGCGAAAGACGATGCACGCGTTGTGCCCGCCGAAGCCGAACGAGTTCGAGACCGCGACCTTGACGTCGGCCTCGCGGGACTCGTTCGGCACGTAGTCCAGGTCGCACGCCGGGTCGGGCGTCTCGTAGTTGATCGTCGGCGGAAGCGTGTTCTTGTTCACGGCGAGGATCGTGAAGACCGCCTCGACGGCCCCGGCCGCTCCCAGGCAATGGCCCGTGGCGCCCTTCGTCGAGGACACCGGCGTGGCTCGGGCGACCTCCTCACCGAGTGCGAGCTTGATCACCTTCGTCTCGCTCGCGTCGCCGAGCGGGGTCGAAGTGCCGTGAGCGTTGATGTAGTCGATGTCCTCCGGCTGGATGCCTGCGTCCGCCAGAGCCATCCTCATCGCACGCGCCGGGTTCGCTCCGGTCGGGTCGGGCTCCGAGACGTGCTTCGCGTCGGACGAGAGCCCGTAGCCGAGGATCTCGGCGTAGATCTTGGCGCCCCGCGCCTTGGCATGCTCGAGCTCCTCGAGCAGGATCACTGCTCCCGCCTCGCCCATCACGAAGCCGTCGCGGGCCGCGTCGAAGGGCCGGCTCGCCTTTTCCGGCGCGTCGTTCCTGCGTGAGAGCGCGCGCATCGCGCTGAACCCGGCGATGCCGACCGAGGTCACGCCGGCCTCGGTTCCGCCTGCGAAGACGGCGTCGGCGCGGCCGAGCCGGATCATGTCGGCCGCCTCGCCGATCGCCATGTTGGACGCCGCGCACGCGGTGCACTGCGACGAGAGCGGCCCGCGCGTGCCGAGCTCCATCGAGACCCAGGCGGCGCCCATGTTCGGGATGATCTGCGGGATCGAGAACGGGTTCACACGGTCGGGGCCGCGCTTCAGAAGCTGGTCGTAGCAGTCCTGGAAAGCCTTGAGCCCCCCGATTCCGGTTGCGATCGAGGCGCCGATGCGCTCGGCTTCGGGCTCGACGTCGAGCCCCGAGTCCTCCTCGGCCTGGCGGGCCGCGGCCACGATCATCTGCGCGAAGCGGTCCATGCGCCGCGCCTGCTTGTGGTCGAGCCACTGGCGCGGATCGAAATCCTTCAGCTCGCACGCGAAGTTGACCGGGTACTCGCTGGCGTCCCACTGTTCGATGTCCGCCGCGCCGGATTTCCCGGCCACGAGGTTCTCCCACGTCGACTCGACGTCGTTGCCGAGCGGCGTCACGGCGCCCATGCCCGTCACGACGACGCGTCGGCGCCCGTTCAGCGATCCGTTCGTCACATTCCCAGCCCTCCGTCGACGAGCAGCACCTCGCCCGTGATGAACGAGGCCTCGTCGGAACAGAGGAAACGTACAGCTCCGGCGACGTCCTCCGGATCGCCCAGGCGGCCGAGAGGCGTGTTGCCGAGCATGGCCTCGCGTGGCCTCCTCGGGCAGCTCGTCCGTCAAGCGCGTCTTCACGTACCCCGGGGCGATGACGTTCGCGCGCACTCCACGGCTGCCGAGCTCGCGCGCGAGGGACTTCGTGAAGCCGATGATCCCGGCCTTCGACGCGCTGTAGTTCGTCTGGCCCCAGTTGCCACGCACGCCCGACGATGCTCGAGATGTTCACGATCGCGCCGCCACGCCGCTTCATCATTCCCCGCGAGGCGGCGCGGCAGGTGTAGAAGACGCTGCTCAGGTTGGTCTCGATCACGTCGCGCCAGTCGGCATCGGTCATGCGCGCGAGCACGCCGTCGCGGGTGAGACCCGCGTTGTTGACGAGGATCGCGATCTCGCCTGCCTCCTCGACGAGCGCCTTCGCCTGCTCCGGGTCGGAGACGTCCGCCTGAACGGCGCGGCCTCCGATCTCGGTTGCGACGGACTCGGCCTCCTCGGTCACCAGAGCGGTAGCCGACGACGACGTCTGCGCCCGCGCCGGCGAGCTCGACAGCGATCGCCCGGCCGATGCCACGAGACCCTCCGGTGACGAGGGCTGTCTTTCCCTCGAGCGAGCAGAACGCGTCGCTAGGCAGTGGAGATTGTCTCCTCGACCTTTTTGAGCCCGGCGAGGTTGTTCACCGACACGGCCTTCACTGTGCGGTCGATCCGCTTCAGGAGACCTGAGAGCACATTGCTCGGGCCGACCTCGACGAAGACCTCGTGCGCCTTCCTCGATCAGCCCGCGCGCGGCCTGCGTGAACTTCACCGGCGCGGTGAGCTGCTCGACGAGCAGCGTCGCCATCCTGTGCGCAGGCTCGATCTTGGCGGTGACCGTCGACATGAACGGCGCCACGGGATCCTTGAAGCGGACGCGCTCCAGCGCGGGCCGCAGCCGATCGGCCGCGCGCGCCACCAGGGGACTGTGAAACGCACCTGAGACCTTGAGCTTCACGGTGCGCCGCGCGCCGGCCGCTTCGGCCCGCTGCGCAGAGCTCGTCCACCGCGGCCTGCGTTCCGGAGACGACGATCTGGCCCGGGCAGTTGTAGTTCGCGGGCCAGACTCCCTCGATCTCGGAACAGAGCTCCTCGACGACGGGGTCGTCCAGACCGAGGATCGCGGCCATGGAGCCGTTGCTCTCCCGAGCCGCCTCGTCCATCGCCAGGCCGCGTTCCCGAACGAGGGCGATCGACTCCGCAACGTCGAGCGAGCTCGCGGCCGCCAGCGCGGTGAACTCGCCGACCGAGTGGCCGACGACGAAGTCGGGGTGCAGCCCTCGCGCGTTCAGCGCAGCGAGAACGGCGAGGCTCGTTGCGACCAGCGCAGGCTGTTGGACGTCCGTGCGGACGAGCTCGTCGAGCGGCGCCTCGAAGCACAGGCGCTCGAGGTCGAGCCCGGAAGCCTCGCTCCCTCTGCGAAAGACATCCATCGCCTCGGGCACGGATTCGGCGATCTCGCGCCCCATGCCCACCTCGAGCGACCCCTGTCCTGGGAAGCAGAATGCGACCTTCATGACGCAACCTTTCCGTTTGCAGTCCACTCGATCAAGGCCGAGCCCCAAGTCAGGCCCGCTCCCATCCCGGTCATCAGCACGAGCTCTCCCGGCCGCAGCCGCCCGTCGGCCTCTGCATCGGCGAGCGCGAGCGGGATCGAGCCGGACGACGTGTTGCCGTACCGGTCGACGTTGACGACAGTCTTCTCTTCGGGAATACCGAGCTTCTTCCTGGCGTGCTCGATGATGCGGACGTTCGCCTGGTGCGGAACGTAGACGTCGACGTCGTCCACCGACACTCCGGAGTTCTCGAGCACCTTCTCGGCCGATTCGACGAGCACCCGGGCGGCGAACTTGAAGACCTCGCGGCCGTTCATCTTCACGAAGTGCTCGCCCTCGGCAACCGTCTCGGCCGACGTCGGCTCGCGGGAGCCGCCGGCCGGCAGGTAGAGCTGCGGGCCACCCGACCCGTCGGCTCCGAGCTCGAAGCCGAGGAACCCGCCCTGGGGCACGCGCTCCATCACGACGGCCCCGGCGCCGTCGCCGAAGAGGACGCAGGTGCTGCGATCCCCCCAGTCGACGATCTTGGAGAGGAGGTCACCGCCGACGACGAGCGCCCGGTTGGCCAGGCCCGCCGAGACCATGCTGTGCGCCTGCGCGATCGCGTAGACGAAGCCCGTGCAGCCGGCCGAGAGGTCGTAGGCGGCCGCATTCTTCATGCCCAGCTGGTCGGCCATGATCGCGCTGGTCGAGGGAAAGGCCATATCCGGGGTAACCGTCGCGACGATCACCAGGTCGATCGAGGCGAAGTCGCCTCCGGCCCGCTCGAGAGCGTCCCTGGCCGCGGGCAGCGAGACGTCCGAGAGCGCTTCGTCTGCGGCTGCCACGCGGCGCTCCTTGATGCCCGTGCGCTCGATGATCCACTCGTCGGACGTGTCGACCATCTTCGACAGCTCGTCGTTCGTCAGCACCCGCTCCGGCGCGTTGCAGCCGATGCCCGTGATCGAGACCCGGCCGTTCGATGTGGCGCTGCCGATCAACTTCGGTCCACCGCAAACGTCAGCGTTCCACGCGCCGCCAGCTCGCCGTCGACGTGGGCCGTCGCGCGTCCCTTGCCGATCGGCCCCCGGACCCGCTCGAGCACGCACGTCAGCTCCAGCTCGTCTCCGGGTTGCACGAGCCGCTTGAAGCGCACGTCGTCGATGCCGGCGAAGAGCGCCAGCCGGCCGCGGTTCTCCTCCTCGGAGAGGACGGCGACCGCGCCGGTCTGCGCCATGGCCTCGACGATCAGGACTCCGGGCATGATCGGCCGGCCCGGAAAATGCCCTGCGAGATACCACTCGTCCGCGCGCACCGTCTTGCGCGCGACGGCACGGACGCCCAGCTCCAGCTCGACGACCTCGTCGATGAGGAGGAACGGCTCACGATGGGGCAGGATCGCCTCGATCTCTGCCCGCCCGAGCGGCGTCTCAAGGCGGGTTGCCACGAGCCGCCTAGTCTAGTGACGATGGACACTCTCGCCGCTGAAAACGTCGTGCCGAGGCTCCGTGGCCGCTTTGGTCGCCCCTATCTCTACGCGGAGACGTGCCCGTCGACGCAGCGCCTGCTCGGGCCCGAGCAGGCCGAAGGAGCGGTCGCCGTCGCGGAGGAGCAGACCGAAGGGCGTGGGCGCCTGGGCCGCACCTGGGTCTCGCCTCCCGGCGTCAGCATCCTCTGCTCCGTGCTCCTCGAGCCGGCCGTCGAGACAGCCCGGCTCCCGGAGCTCACCGTCGTCGCGGGTGAGGCCTGCGCCGAGGCCATCGCCCGCGTGACGGGCCTCGAGCCGCGGATCAAGCTGCCGAACGACGTCCTCCTCGGGGAGCGAAAAGTCGCCGGGATCCTCGCCGAGGCGCGCGACGGGCGGGTCGTCCTCGGGATCGGCATCAACGTGAACGTCGAGCCGGCGGAGCTACCCCAGGACGTGCCGAAGCCCGCCACGTCGCTCCTCGGCGAGCTGGGCGAGCCGGTCGACCGGGCCGAGCTCCTCGTCACCCTCCTCGAGTCGCTCGAGCAGCACTACGACCGCTGGCTAGCGCAGTAACGGCGCGGTCTCGTTGCCCGCGAAGTCGCGGGCGACGGCGCGGATCGACGTAAACGCGCCGCCGGATGGAACCGTGAACCGCCCAGGCGTCAGCCGCCGCACCCTCACGATCCGCGACCCGTCGAGGGTCACGGTGAGGTCGGCGGGCTCGTTGATCGAGAACCGGAGCTGAGGCGCCGACACGAGCAGCAGCTTGGGTGCCGCCAGATCGAGCGCGAAATCGACCGACTGGACAACCGTCGAGACGGGAGTTCGTCGCGCGCACGACGACCTTGTACTCGCCGCCGCCCAGGCGCCCGGCGAAGCGGCCGTTCCACTCGATCGCCTGAGGGCCACCCTCGCGCGGGCCTGCGAAGACCTGGCCGAGCGTCTTCCCCTTCCGCTGCACGGAGACCGCGACGCGAGCCGGCCCGTTGAGCCCGAACCGGAACTTGCGTCGTGTCCCACCGCCCGTCGGCGTTCGGCGAGAACACCTGGGGCACGACCCGGACGCCGACGAGCGCTCGGTTGACGATCACGGTCACCGTCGCGGTCGTCTCGATGCCGGCGCCGTTCCGCGCGGAGAGCAGGATCCCGTAGCGGCCGTCCGGCACACCGGCTCCGTCCCAGCGGAAGGTGTGACGACCGGCGAGCTTCGACTGCCGTGAAGAGCACTGCGAGTGGGGCGCCGAGCGAATCCACGACCGTGGCGGTCATCGTGGCCGGGGCAGTGATCTTGTACTCCACCGTGGTCGTCTCTTGACGCCCGTCTCCGTTCGGGGTGATGAGCGCGGGTCGAGCGAGAGCTGTGAGCGCGGCCCGCTGAATCGTCCCCGAGACGATTCCCGTAGCGGGTCGCACCGTGGGACCGGCGTCGATCGCGTACGTGTAGCGGCCCGCCGGCACCGTGCGCGCATCCCAGACCCAGTCCACCGCGGTTCCCTCGCCTTCGCCGGTGGCGACCACCGTATTGCTCTGGTCGGTGACGACGACGCTCCAGGGCAGGGGCTCCGTCAAGCGTGCGGTGAAGCGCACCAGCCCGCCGGGCCCGCCGACCGCGCGCGGCGAGTAGAGCTTCGGCAAGCCGAGCTCGGAGACCATGCGCCCGATGTTGTTCAGCTCGCCGTAAAGGCGCCCTCCCGGGCACGACGTGAAGCCGGTGTCCCGGTGACCGGAGATCGCGCGCAGGGTGACCGGCGCCCCGGTCGGAAAGCGAGGGTTCCCCGTCGACGTCCAGTTCGTGAGGCTGATCGGATCGAGGTGCCCGACGTCGAGCCGCCAGGCCAGCAAGCGCGTCAGAGCGGTTCGTGCGGCTGGAGTCACGGCTCCCGCGTCGTAGTTGCCGAACAGCGCAACTCCGACCGAGCCGGTGTTGAACCCTGCCGCGTGAGCGCCGACGACATTCCGGTCGATGCCGCCGAAGCGACCTTCGAAGACCTGGCCGTACTTGTCGACGAGAAAGTTGTAGCCGATGTCGTCCCAGCCGTTCGAGCGCACGTGGTACAGCTGGATGCCGCGCACGATCGCCGCCGATTGCGTCCTCGTGTACGTGTTCGACCCGGCGGTGTGGTGAACGATCGCGAAGCGCAGCGCGTCCGCGTACCTGGTGCGTCCGCGCCGGATGCGCTCGTTCGCGCCCCACGCGAGCCGCGAGAGGATCAGCGGAGAGTCGGCCACCGAGATCGAGCGCGGCGGGACTCCTCCGGCGGGGCTCCAGACGTACTGCGCTCGAACCCGGCGCACCCGGCCATGCGTCCTGATCTGCAGGCGGTTCGACGCTCCCGTCCAGTACGGGTTCCCGATCCGCCAGCCCGGCCTGCCGCCTTCGCGTCCCGGGTCGGGAGCATCCTCGGCCTCGGGGGCCGCCTCACGCCACCCGCTCCAGCGACCTCCGATCGCCTTCGTGCGGAACGAGACCTCGCCGCTCCCCTGCCAGTGCAGGCCGACCAGATTGAACCGCGGGGCGGCCGACTGCCGGCCGGCCGGCACGTCACGTGCGACCGCCGAGAGGCCGGCGCCGAACGCGGTCGACGGGACGGCGAGAAGCGAGACGAGGACGATGAAGAGTGATCTCATGGGCGGCGACGGCTTCCTACGGAACCAGAGACCGCCTTCGCCCTCAAGGCTGCCGAGCCTTCCCAGATAGAATTCTTACAAGTGTGAAAGGGCCGCTCCTGCGGACATTTCTCGTCGTCGCCTGCGTGGCTGCGGCCCTGGTTCCTGCTGCCTCAGGAGCCCCCGACCGCCCGCGCGTCCTCGAAGTCGTGTTCGAGAACGACGTCAACCCGGTCACGGCTGACTACGTGATCGGCGAGATCGAGCGGGCGAACGACGAGGGCTATGACGCGGTCGTGATCCGGCTCGACACTCCCGGCGGGCTCTCGGAGGCGATGCGGGACATCTACAAGAAAGAGCTCGCGTCTCGCATCCCGGTGATCGTCTACGTCGCGCCCGAGGGAGCCCGGGCCGCCTCTGCCGGAGTCTGGATCGGCCAGGCGGCCGACGTCCTGGCGATGGCGCCTCAGACGAACCTCGGCTCCTCGACGCCGATCTCGTCGGGCGGCGGAGACATCCCGTCCGATCTCAAGCGGAAGGTGATCAACGACGCGGCGAAATCGCTCCGCGGCCTCGCCGAGGAGCATGGCCGTAACGGCGACTGGGCGGAACTGGCGGTCCGAAAGGCGTCGAACCTGACCGCACGCGAGGCGCTGCGCATGAACGTGATCGACGCCATCGCACCCACCCTGCCGGCGCTGCTCAAGCAGCTCGAGGGCTACAAGACGAAGCCGAAGGGTCACGTCCTGCACCTCTCCGGAGCCGAGATCGACCAGGTCGAGATGTCGCTCTGGAAAAAGATCCTCGACACGCTCATCGACCCGAACCTGATCGTCCTCTTCCTGTCCATCGGGACGCTCGGGATCATCGTCGAGCTCTGGAACCCCGGCCTCATCTTCCCGGGCACCGTAGGCGCGATCTCGCTGATCCTCGGGCTCTTCGGGCTCCAGGTGCTACCCGATCAGTGCCGCCGGGCTGCTGCTGATGATCCTGGCCTTCGCGTTCTTCGCTGCCGAGGCGTTCATTCCGAGCCACGGCGCGCTAACCCTCGCCGGCGCGTGTTTCTTCGTCCTCGGCTCGCTGCTCCTCTTCGACCCCGCCGGCGAGAGCTATGAGGTATCGCTGACCGTGGTGCTGGCGATCGCCGGGACGCTTGCGTTGCTGATGGCGCTCGTCGCGACGAAGATCGTGCAGGTGCGCAGGCTGGCACCGGTGACGGGCCAGGAAGAAATGGTCGGCCAGTTGGGGATCGTGCGGCAGACACTCGACCCGACGGGCCAGGTCTTCGTGCACGGAGAGCTCTGGGAGGCGCATAGCGACGCCGCGCCGATCCCGGCCGGGAGCCAGGTACGCGTCGAAGGTGTGGACGGGCTGACCCTCAGGGTCGAGCCGGTCACCTGAGGCGGCTACACCTATAGGATCGCGTCGTGGCCGCGCTCATTGCTCTTGCCGCAGTCGCCATCGTCGTACTGGTCGTGCTCTCGTCGGCGATCCGGGTCGCACGCGAGTACGAGCGGGGCGTCATCTTCCGGCTCGGCCGGCTGAAGTCGCCGCCCAAGGGCCCGGGCCTCTTCCTGCTGATCCCGATCATCGACAAGATGGTTCGAGTCGACCTGCGAACGGTGACGCTGAACGTCCCGCCGCAGGAAGTGATCACGAAGGACAACGTGCCGGTCCGGGTCAACGCCGTTGCCTACTTCCGGATCATCGACCCGAGAAGGCGATCGTGCAGATCGAGAACTTCATGGTCGCCACGTCGCAGATCGCGCAGACGACCCTGCGCAGCGTGCTCGGCCAGCACCAGCTCGACGAGCTGCTCTCCGAGCGCGACAAGATCAACGAGATCCTGCAGCGGATCATCGACGAGGCGACGTCGCCCTGGGGCATCAAGGTCTCGATCGTCGAGGTCAAGGACGTGGAGATCCCCGGCGGGATGCAGCGCGCGATGGCCCGGCAGGCGGAGGCCGAGCGCGAGCGCCGCGCGAAGGTCATCGCCGCCGAAGGTGAGTTCCAGGCCTCCGAGCGGCTGAAGGACGCCGCCGAGGTCATGGCCCAGAACCCGATGTCCCTCCAGCTGCGCTTCCTGCAGACGATGCTCGAGATCTCGTCCGAGCGTTCGTCGACGATCATCCTGCCGCTCCCGATCGAGCTCTTCCGCCCGCTGATCGAAGACACGCGCGGCTACGGAACCGACAGCTGACGCCGGAAGCTCGGCGCGACCCGATCTCGGGACGAACCGTCGTCATCGCGCCGGCGAGGGCGAAGCGCCCGGGCGCCAAGCGAGGGGAGCTCGAGCAGGAGACCCCTGAGGAGCTCGAGCGGTGCCCGTTCTGCGAGGGCCGCGAGGACCGCACGCCGCCGGAGGCCTTCGCGGTGGCGCCGCCGGACCGGGAGCCCGACACCCCGGGCTGGCAGGTCCGCGTCGTCCCGAATCTCTACCCGGCTTTCGACCGGCAGGAGGTCGTCGTCCACTCGCCGCGGCACGTGCGCTCGCTCGCCGACCTCGCGGAGGACGAGATCGCGCCGATCGGCGTTGCCTGGGAGCAGCGGATAGCGGCCGCCCGAGCCGAGGGCTTTCCCTACGTCCAGATCCTCCTCAACGAGGGGCGCGAGGCCGGGGCGAGCCTTCCGCACAGTCACTCGCAGCTCGTCTGGCTGCGCGAACCGCCGCCCGAGCCCGCGGCGGAGCTGACGAACCTGCAGGCCGAGGGTTGCGCGCTCTGCGGCCTCCTCGCGGAGCACGAGTCGCTGGCGATCGATTCCGCGGACGGCGTGCAGCTCCTGGCCCACCCGGCCGGGCGCGCGCCGTACGAGTTGCTGATCGCTCCGACGGAGCATCGACCGGAAGGGGACGCGGACCTGTTCGCAGCCGCGCTCCGGCTTCTGCGCGACGGAATCATCCGGCTGCGCGCCGTCGAAGGCCCGGTCCCGATCAACGCCTGGGCCCACGCCGGCGGGCACTGGCACCTCGAGGTGCTGCCGCGACTGACCGTGCTCGCCGGCCTCGAGCTCGGCGCAGGCCTCTACGTCAATTCGCTGCCGCCCGAAGAGGCGGCGGCGGCTCTACGAAACGGGCTTCCTCTAGCTTCGCCGAGCCGTTCGTGGCCCTGACGCTCGCGAAAACTACGCGCAGCCTCGATCGCAGCGCCGAGGTTCAAGCCCTTGTCCTTCGCCTGCTTGATCAACATGACCGTCTCGAGCGCGTCGATGTCGTAGATCCGCTGCTTGTGGCCCTTCGTGGGGATCTGAGCTTTGTTCGTCCAGTAGTCGAGCTGCATCTTCGAGATGCCCGCGATCTGGCAGACCTGGCCTAGATAGAGCTCGACTTTGTCGAGATGATCGGCTAGGTCAATGGGTTCAAGGAGATCCACCTGCCCGGCGGCCATACGTTCCCTCCCTCTGGAGACGTTGACCCCATGCGGCCAAGGTATAACGCTATGGCGCTCGCTTGTGAAGGGTACTTAGCGAAAACCGCTAGAAATTGCGGGCGATTCCTGCCGAAACCTACTCTGCGGCGGGCTCGTCTTCCACAGGCTTCGACCTGCGCGCAGGCTTCGGCAACCACGTCCTCATCGGACTCGACCACCGGCGCCAGTGTCGAGACGAGCTCGCTCTTCTTCAGCCGCATCACGATCACGCCCTGCGTCGAGCGCCCGAGGCGCTTGATGTCGTCGACCGCCATCTTGATCACCGTGCCGCCCGTCGAGATCAGCATCACCTGGTAGCCCGACCGCACGACCCGCGCGCCGGCGAGCTTGCCCTTGGCCTCCGTGAGCTGCACGGTCTTCACGCCGAGGCCTCCGCGGCCCTTGACCGGGTACTCGTCGATCCTCGTCCGCTTCCCGTACCCGTGATCGGTGATGACGAGCAGGTCGGCGTCGTTCTCGGCGCGGTTGATCTCGATCACCTCGTCGCCCTTGCGCAGGTTCATCCCACGCACACCCCCGGTCGCCCTCCCCATCGGGCGGGTGTCCGACTCGTGGAAGCGGATCGCCTGCCCCTTGCGCGAGACCATGAGGATGTCGTCGTCGCCCGACGAGTGGATCACGCCGACGAGCTCGTCCTTCGGGCGCAGGTTGATGGCGATGATGCCGTCGGCCTTGAGCGGCGTGTTGTAGTCCTCGAACTTCGTCTTCTTGACCATCCCGTTCTTCGTCGCGAAGACGAGGAACTCGGCCTCCTTGAACTCACGCGTGGCGATCACCGCGCGGATGGTCTCTCCTTCGCGGAACGGCAAGAAGTTGGCGATCGCGCGCCCCTTGCCCTGCCGCGTGCCGAGCGGAAGCTCGTGGACCTTCAGCCGGTAGACCTTCCCCACCGAGGTGAAGAAGAGGATGTAGTCGTGAGTCGAGGCGACGAAGAGGTGCTCGATGAAGTCGTCGTCCTTCAGCCCCATGCCCATCACGCCCTGGCCCCCGCGACGCTGCTCGCGATAGGTGCCGACCGGTAGCCGCTTCACGTAGCCGGCCTGGGAGATGGCGATGACCATGTCCTCCTCGGCGATCAGGTCCTCGAGCTCGAACTCCTCCTCGGCCGCGATGATCTCGGTGCGGCGCTCGTCGCCCTTGCCGTAGATCTCCTTGATCTCGTCGAGCTCCTCGCGGATGACGCCGTCGATGCGGGCCGGATCGCCGAGGATCGCCCGCAGCTCCGCGATGCGCTCCTGGAGATCGTTGTACTCGGTCTCGACCTCGCTGCGACCGAGCGCGGTCAGCCGCTGGAGTCGAAGGTCGAGGATCGCCTGCGCCTGGATCTCCGAGAGCTCGAACTGCTCCTGGAGCCCGGTGCGCGCAGCGTCGACGTCCGCCGAAGCGCGGATCAGCGCGATCACCGCATCGAGGTTGTCGAGCGCCTTGAGGTACCCCTCGAGGACATGCGCCCGGGCCTCGGCGCGGCGCAGCTCGTGCTTCGACCGGCGCGAGATGATCTCGCGCTGGTAGTCGAGGTAGTGGCGGATCATCTCGAGCAGCGAGAGCGTCCGCGGCACGCCTTCGACGAGCGCGACGGCGTTGTAGCCGAACGTCGTTTGCAGCGGCGTGTGCTTGAAGAGCTTGTTGAGCGCGACCTGCGGGATGGCGTCCCGCTTCAGCTCGACATAGATGCGCATGCCGTCCTTGTCCGAGTGGTCCTGCAGCGCCTCGTCCGTCATCGGGACCTCGCTCAGCGTCCCGGCCTTGACGAGGTCGGCGATCTTCTCGATCACACCGCCGTCTCCGCCCTTGCGGACGCCGTACGGAAGCTCCGTGATGATGATCGCGTTCTTGCCGCCGCGCAGCACCTCGATGTGCGCCTTGCCTCGGACGATGAGCCGGCCGCGGCCCGAGCGATAGGCGTCGCGGATGCCGGAGCGGCCGACGATCGTGCCGGCGGTCGGGAAATCGGGGCCCTTCACGATCTGGGAGAGGCGGCCGACGTCGATGTCGGGGTCGTCGATCATCGCGTTCACCGCGGCGACGACCTCACCGAGGTTGTGCGGCGGGATGTTCGTCGCCATGCCGACCGCGATCCCCTGCGAGCCGTTCAGCAGCAGATTCGGGATAGCGCGACGGGAGGACGGTCGGCTCGCGGCGCGACTCGTCGTAGTTGGGGACGAAATCGACCGTGTCGGCGTCGATGTCGCGCAGCATCTCGGTCGCCATCCGCGAGAGCCGGCACTCCGTGTAGCGCATCGCGCCGGGCGGATCGCCGTCGATCGAGCCGAAGTAGCCCTGCCCCTGGACGAGCGGATAACGCATCGAAAACGACTGCGCGAGCCGGGCGAGGGCGTCGTAGATCGACGCGTCACCGTGCGGGTGGTAATTGCCCATCACGTCGCCGACGACGCGAGCGGACTTGCGCGTCGGTCGGTTCGGCTGCAACCCGGCCTCGTGCATGGCGTAGAGCACCCGGCGGTGGACGGGCTTCAGGCCGTCGCGCACATCGGGCAGCGCACGCGAGACGATCACGCTCATCGCGTAGTCGAGGAAGCTCGAGCGGACCTCGGCCTCGAGCTCGCGAGGCTCGATCCGGCCGATGCCCAGCGGTTCGCCGGTCAGATCAGACATCCAGGAACCTCACGTCGCCGGCGTTCTGCTCGATGAACTCGCGGCGCGGCTCCACCTCGTCGCCCATCAGCCGCGAGAACCAGAGGTCGGTCGTCGCAGCATCCTCGACGTCCACGCGCACGAGCATGCGCCGCGTGGGGTCCATCGTCGTCGTCCATAGCTCGTCGGACTGCATCTCCGCCAGGCCCTTGAAGCGGGTGATCTGGATGCCGTGCTTCGCCAACGTGAACGCGAGCGCCCGCAGGCTCTCGAAGGTCTCGGCCTCCTCGTCCTGCTTGCCGAAGCGAAGCCGGAACGGCGGCAACCCGCCGACGACCGCGCCGAGCTGCTCGTAGGAGCGGCGAACGTGCTCGTAAATGGGTGATTCGAACAGCTCAGCCGGCACGACGATGTCCGTGCGCCGCGCTCGTCTCCAGCTCGATGATTCGCACCTTGAGCGCCTTTGGCGTCAGCCTTGGCGTCGAGCCCGTAGCCGTTCTCGCTGGCGGCCTTGATCCATTTCGCGGCCTCGCTCGGCGTCGACACGTCGCTCTCGACGAGCCGGTGGGCGAGCACGAAGTCGGCCGCCGGATTGCCGAAGTCGGCGCGGAGCCGGCCGGCCCAGCCCTCGAACTCGTGCAGCGCGCGCTGGAAACGGCCGTACTTGGCCTCGCTGAGCTTGACCTGGGCGCCTCCGCGCGCCTCGATCTCGATCTCCGGAAACTTCTCGCGGACGAGCAGCTCGTCGAGCTGAGCGTCCTTCTCCAGATAGCTCTGCTGGTTGCCCATCCGCACGAGGTAGAGCGGCGGCACGGCGATGTAGACGTGGCCGCGCTCGAAGAGCTCGGGCATGTGGCGATAGAGGAACGTGAGCACGAGCGTGCGGATGTGCGCGCCGTCGACGTCGGCGTCGGTCATGACGATGACGCGGTGGTAGCGCAGCTTCGCGATGTCGAACTCCTCGCCGATCGACGTCCCGATCACCTGGACGAGCGTCTGGATCTCGGCGTTCGAGAGAACCTTGTTGATGCGGTTCTTCTCGGAGTTGATGATCTTGCCGCGCAGCGGAAGGATCGCCTGGTTCGACTTGTCGCGGCCTTCCTTGGCCGCACCGCCGGCCGAGTTGCCCTCGACGATGAAGAGCTCCGACAGGGCCGGGTCGCGGATCTGGCAGTCGGCGAACTTCTTCGCCATCTCGCCGCCGAACGCGCCCTTGCGCCGCGTCAGCTCACGTGCCTTGCGGGCCGCCTGCCGCGCCCGCGCCGCCGAGATCGCCTTCAGGATGATCTGCTTCGCCTCGGCCGGGTTCTCCTCGAGGAACTCGGAGAGCTTGGCGTTGACCGTCTGCTCGACGAGGCCGCGGACGCCCGCGTTGCCGAGCTTCGTCTTCGTCTGGCCCTCGAACTGCGGGTCGCGCAGCTTCACGGAGATCACCGCTGCCAGCCCTTCGCGCACGTCGTCGCCCTCGAGGTTCTCCTCCTTCTCCTTGAGGAGCTCCATCGACCGCGCGAACTTGTTCAGCGTGCGCGTGAGGGCGCCCTGGAAGCCGGAGAGGTGCGAGCCGCCCTCGTGCGTGTGGATGTTGTTCGCGAACGAGTAGACCGACTCGACGTACTTCGTGCTCCACTGCATCGCGACCTCGACCTTGCCCTGCTCTTCGGACTCGCCCTCGAAGTAGACGATGTGCTTGTGGACGGGGTCTTTCTGCTCGTTCACGTACGCGACGAAGTCGCGGATGCCGCCCTCGTACATGAACTCGATCTTCTCGCCGCCGGCGCGCTCGTCGTTCATGACGATGTGCAGGCCGCGGGTGAGGAAGGCCGTCTCGCGGAGGCGCTGGACGAGGGTGTCCCAGTCCCACTCGACCTCGTCGAAGATCTCCTCGTCGGGCAGGAAGGAGATGGTGGTGCCGGTCTCGCCCTTCTCGGCCTTGCCGATCACCTTCAGCTCGCTCGTCGGCTCGCCGCGGCAGAACTCCTGCTGCCAGAGCTTGCCGTCGCGCCGCACTTCAGCGGTCAGCCGCTCGGAGAGAGCGTTGACCACCGAGACACCCACGCCGTGCAGGCCGCCGGAGACCTTGTAGCCCTCGCCGCCGAACTTGCCGCCGGCGTGCAGCTTCGTCAGGACGACGGTCAGGGCGGACTCGCCCGTCTCGGCCATCTTGTCGACCGGGATGCCCGAGCCGTTGTCGACCACCGTCACGGAGTTGTCGGGATGCAGCGTCAGATCGATGCGATCCGCGCGCCCCGCCAGAGCCTCGTCGACCGAGTTGTCGACCACCTCGTAGACCAGGTGGTGCAGCCCGCGAACACCGGTCGATCCGATGTACATGCTGGGTCGCTTGCGCACGGGCTCGAGGCCCTCGAGAACGGTGATGTCCTTGGCGGTATAAGATGCTTTAGTCATTAAAAAAAGCCCTGCATTTCGCCGCAATTAGGGCAACACGCATTCTACCAGAACTAGCGGTCGTCAGAGGCCCGCGCGAGGCCCCGGGCAACGGTCTTTGCAACAACTTCGCGCAGGCTCTCGTCCTCGATGCGCGCGGCCAGCTCGAAAGCACGCTCGACGTCCTCCTTCGAGGGCTCGGCAACCCTACTTTTCGCGTTCCTCGGCCGAGGGGCTCGGCTCGTCCGGCAACTTCCCCGGCGCGAAGCGAATGGCCTCCGGAGCAACGCCGCCGAGAGCCTTCTGCAGGCGCCCGAGCAGCTGCGGCGCGAGCTGCGAGAGCTCGAATGCCCACGCCGACGAGGAGGTCGCGACGTGCAGAGTCCCGTCGCGGGCGAAGCGGGCCGGCCAGGCGTTTTTCGCGATCTGCTCGCCGACGAGAGCGGGCCAGACGCCGACCAGCTCCGCCATTCCCGCCGCAGGCCCGAAGCGGCCGAGCTCCTTCTTGACGTCGTCCCCGATGCGCTCCGGCTTCATCCCGCGGTTCAACGCGCACTCCCCGGGACGACCTCGACGAGCTGCGCCGGCTCGATCGGCAAGGCCGAAGCCGCGGTCGCGGTGATGAGCGCCTGCCCGGAGGATCCGACCCGCTCCGCGAGGATGCGGCGGCGGCGCTCGTCGAGCTCGGAGAGCACGTCGTCGAGAAGCAGCAGAGGAGGCGCGGGCCCACGCTCTGTCAGCAGCTCGGCCTCGGCCAGGAGGAGGGCGAGCACGGCCAGTCGCTGCTCGCCCTGGGAGCCGAACCGGCGCAGCTCGCGGCCGCCTGCCGTCAGGTCGACGTCGTCCAGGTGCGGCCCCAGACCGGTCGTGCCCCGGTCGAGATCCTGATCGAGGCGCGCTTCGAGCGCCTCCACCGTGGGCGCCTCGCCGCCGTAGCGCGCTTCGGCACCTTCGAGACCGAGCTCAGCGGCGAGCTCGGTGAAGCGCGGCCCGAGCTCGGCCACGGTCTCCACCCGCGAGGCGACGAGAGCGGCTCCGAGCTCGGCCACCCGTTGCGTCCACGGCGCCAGCGCCTCTCGCGAGGAGGCCCCGAAGGCCACCCGCCGCAGGGAGGCGTTCCGCTGGCCGACGGCTGCTCCGTACTCGGCGGGAACGAGCGCGCGTGCCGGATACAGCCTCCCCAGCGCCCGGTCGAAGTACGCGCGCCGGGCCGCCGGGCCGCCTTTGACGACCGCGAGCCGGTCCGGCGTGAACACGAGCGTCGCGAGCTCGCCGCGGAGTTGCTCGGCGGCGCTCAACCTCGCCCCGTTCAGCGTCGCGCGCTTCGCCTCCGTCGCCTGGAGGACGATCTCCGACTCCACCTTCGCGCCGCCACGATCGCCCTTGAGCGCGATCCGCCCGCGCTCGGCGCCGAAGCGGATCAGCTGCGCATCGGTGCGCGTGCGCGGCGAAAAGCCCTGCGTTCCGACGTGGAGCGCCTCGAGCAGGTTCGTCTTGCCGGCCCCGTTCGGCCCGACGGCGAGCACCAGGCCCGCCGATAGCTCGAGATCCAGAGCGGCATAGGAGCGAAAGTCGCGGAGCGTGACTGTCGTGACGATCAGCCAGCGAGCCTGATCGGCATGATCAAGTACGAGAAGGACTCTTCGGCGGAATGGATGAGCCCCGGGCGCAACGGGCTGATCAGCTTCAGCGTCACCTCGTCCGTGTCGCACCGAGTCGATGCCGTCGCGCAGGAACTCCGGGTTGAAGCCGATCTCGAGCTCCTCTCCGGTGAACGCGATCGGCAAGGTCTCGCGAGCCTCGCCCACGTCCTGCGTCTGAGCCGACACGGTGACCTCACCCTCCGCGAAGCGCAGCCGCAGCGGCGAATTGCGCTGGGCCATCACCGACGTACGGCGAACGACGTCCAGAAACTCCTCCCGCGGCAGCGAAACCTCGTGCTCGAAGGTCTCGGGGATCAGCTGCTTGTGATTCGGGAACTGCCCGTCGATGCGGCGCGTGGTCAGCCAGACGCCGCTGGCGCCGAACACGACGTGGTTCTCCTGGACCCCGACCTGCACCTCGTCGACGTCCTGTGCGATCCGCACCAACTCGGTGAGCGACCGCGCCGGCACGATCGCCTCGAGCTCCGGCACCTCGCCGGTGAGGTCCGTCTCCTTCACCGACAGGCGGTACGAGTCGGTCGCAGCCATGACGAGCTTCCCGCCCTCGAAGCGAACGAGGATCCCGGTCAGGACAGGACGCGACTCGTCGCGCGAAGCGGCGCGTGAGACCTTCGCGATCGTCTCCAGGAACGCGGCGCGATCGACCGAGAAGGTCTGCGCGCTCGCTGCGTCCGGAAGCTTCGGGAAGTCCTCGGCGCTGTAGGTCTGCAGGCGCGAGACCGAAGGGCCGGAGGTCACCTGGACCGCTCCCTCCTCAGGGCTGTACTCGAGTGTCACCTCGGTCTCGGGGAGCAGGCGCGCAAGATCGACGAGCAGGCGTCCCGGGACGACCACCGCGCCGCTGCCTTCGACCTGGCCCTCGAGGAAGAGCCGCAGCGACAAGCTCCATGTCGGTCGCCGAGAGCTCCAGCTGGTCACCGTCGGCCCGGATGAGAATCCCCGAGAGAACCTGAACCGTCGATCGCGCCGACACCGCGCGGGAAACAACCGACAGCGCGGAGACGAGCTCTTCTTTCGAGCAGGTGATCTTCATCGAAGTTCCGACAACGGTTTCTATCTCTGTCATTTAATAAAGAAGATCGTAGTAGTACGTAGAGGGTGTTAATTCGGGGGACGACACCCTGGCGCCGTTACCGGAGCGGGTTTGCCCTGGGGACGTGTTTTGGGGAGAACCGGCGGTCTTCAACATGGCCTCACGAGACGAGTCGGGTTGTGCACAGATCAGCGTGCCTGCTTGATGCGCGCGGTCAATTCTTGCACCAGGTTGTACACAGACCGATCTTCGCGGATCAGGCGCGCGATCTTGGAGGTCGCGTGGATCACCGTGGTGTGGTCGCGCCCTCCGAACTCCCGCCCGATCTTGGGCAGCGACGCGTCGGTCAGCTCGCGTGAGAGGTACATCGCGACCTGTCGGGGATAGACGATGTTCTGGGAGCGGCGGTCCCCGCAGAGCTCCTCCATCGAGAGGCTGAACCTGTCGGAGACGGTCGTCTGGATGCGCTCGATGGACACTTCCTGCGCTTCGCCCTGGGGGAACACGTCCTTGAGCACGTCCTCCGCCAGCTCGACGGTCATCGGCCGGCCGGTGAGGGACGAGAAGGCCACGACTCGGGTGAGCGCGCCTTCGAGCTCGCGGATGTTGGTCGAGACGCGGCCGGCGATGAAGGTGAGGACCTGGGGATCGGGCACGTGGATGCCGTCCGTCTTGACCTTCTTGCGGAGGATCGCGATGCGCGTCTCGAGGTCGGGCGGCTGGATGTCGGTGATCAGGCCCCACTCGAAGCGCGAGCGCAGCCGCTCCTCGAGGGTCGAGATCTCGCGCGGCGGCCGGTCGGACGAGATGACGATCTGGCGGCCGGCTTCGTAGAGCGAGTTGAACGTGTGGAAGAACTCCTCCTGGATCCGCTCCTTGTGCTCGAGGAACTGGATGTCGTCGATCAGCAGCAGGTCGTAGGTGCGGTACCGCTGCTTGAAGCCCTCGATGCGCTTGTCGCGCAGCGAGTTGATGAAGTCGTTCATGAACGTCTCGCTCGTGATGTAGCGGACGGTGAGCGAGCCGGAGTGCTCGGCGACGTACTGGCCGACCGCCTGGAGCAGGTGGGTCTTGCCGAGGCCGGTGCCTCCGTAGATGAAGAGCGGGTTGTACGCCTGCGCGGGAGCCTCGGCCACGGCCAGCGCCGCCGCGTGCGCGAAGCGGTTCGAGGAGCCGATGACGAAGGAGTCGAAGGTGTACTTCGCCTGGATGGCGGTCGCTGCGGCCGTCTTCTTGGGCGGCTCCTCCATCGGGCCGGCGCTCTTGACGTCGTGGTCGACCCTGACCTCGACGCGGCGCTCCTCGCCGGTCGCGTCGCGCACCGCGGCGCCGATCAGATCGACGAAGTGACCTTCGATCCACTCGCGCGTGAAGTCGTTCGGGACCGCGAGGACGAAGGCATCGTCGTTCAGCTCACGCCCTTCGGCGTCGCCGAACCACGTGCCGTACGTGGTGTCGTTGAGAGCTCCCTTTAGCCGGTCTGAAATCGCGGTCCAGAGATCCTCAGCTGTCAGTAGTTGACCGCGCTCCACGTCGCCGGCCGTCGACTCCTTTCAAAGGGGGACCGAGCGGCGAGCATACCAGTGTCCCTCCAGAGCACTCAATGGGCGGCACCCGTGGGTAAAAAAGGCTGTTTTTGCAGGGCTTTCCCTCTCACCCACAGCTGTTTCCACAGGTGTGGAAAGAGGGGGTCGAACGGGTCCCGACAGTCGCGTCTCGCAGCATCTTTGCGGTCCGTGACGCCTGTGGAAAACGGGTGCCGGGTATGCTCGTCTATACTCGAACGGCGCGCCAGAAAAAGGGCGCTCGTTCCTCTTTTTCTCTCCCCTAAGACCGTGAAGCGGACCTACCAGCCCAACGTGCGCCGTCGAAAGCGCAAGCACGGATTCCGTGCGCGTATGTCGACGCGTGCCGGCCGCGCGATCCTCAAGCGCCGCCGGGCTCGGGGCCGCAAGCGGCTCTCGGCTTAGCGCGTAGTGCACCGGCGGTACCGACTTTCCCGCTCCCGGGACTTCGACACCGTGTACCGCCATGGCCGCTCGGTGTCGACGCGCTTCCTGACGCTCTACTGGTTCCCGCGCGACGAGGCCGATGACGAGCCTCGGCTGGGCGTCGCCGTGCCGAAAGCGGGCGGGACGGCTGTCGTCCGCAACCGCTTGAAGCGGCAGCTCCGGGAGGCCTGGCGGGCGCGCATCGAAGCCGTACGGCCCGGCTGCGACTACGTGATCGTGGCGCGCCCCGGGCTCGCCGAGTCGGTCGAGTCACGCGGCTCGGAGTGGCTGGGCGAGCGGATCGACGAGGCGCTCGGGAAGGCGGAAGCATGATCCTCCGCTTGCCGACCTATCTGGGGCTCGGCCTCGTCTACGCCTATCGCTACACGCTCGGCGTGCTCGCCCCCGCGAGCTGCAAGTACCACCCGTCCTGCTCGCAGTACGCCCTCGACGCGCTGCGCACGCACGGGCTCGTCCGCGGCTCGATCCTCGCCGGCTGGCGGATCCTGCGCTGCAACCCCTGGAGCCACGGCGGCGTCGACTACGTGGACAGCCAGAGGCTCTTCCGATGATGACGCCGCTCTTCTTGCTCGAGCCCATCGAGGGCCCGCTGACGTCGGTGCTCGAGTGGTTCCACACCTCGGTCGGACTGTCCTGGGCGTGGTCGATCGTCGCGATCACGATCCTCGTGCGCATGGCGCTGCTTCCGCTCACCGTCCGGCAGATCCACTCCATGCAGTCGATGCAGGCCCATATGCCGGAGATGAAAGCGCTCCAGCAGCGCTACAAGGACGACAAGCAGAAGCGGAACGAAGAGCTGATGAAGTTCTACAAGGAGAACAAGATCAACCCGGCCGCCTCCTGCCTGCCGATCCTGTTCCAGATCCCGGTCTTCATCTCGCTCTTCTTCGTCCTCCGCGACTTCGAGAAGGAAGTGCTTCCCAACTACCCGGATTCGGACCTGCACTGGCTGCAGCTGGTCCCGAACATCACCGACCCGGCGAACTCGCACTGGTCCGGGTACCTGCTGCTGGCGCTGTACGCGATCAGCCAGACGCTGTCCACGCTGCTCATGTCCCAGACGATGGACAAGACGCAGCGGACGCTGCTCCTGATCCTGCCGATCGCCTTTCTCTTCGTCGTCCTCAACTTCCCGTCCGGGCTCGTCCTCTACTGGGTGACCACGAACCTGTGGACGGTCGGCCAGGGCCTGATCACTCGGCGCCTGATGCCGAAGAAGACGACCGAGGCCGTCAAGCGCTCCTCCCGGACGCCGGCGAAGGAGGAAGCGCCGGTGGTGAAGGCCGAGCCCGCTGCCAAGCCGGCCGCAGTCTTCCGGCCAGGCGCGCCGCGTGAAGCGCAAGAAGAAACGGGCCAAGCGGTGACCGAGGACACCCTGCGCGTCGAGTCCACGGGCGAGACCGTCGGCGAGGCGAAGTGGGCGGCTCTTCGCGAGCTCGAGAAGCTCCATCCGGAGCTCGACAAGTCCGCCGTTCAGTTCCAGGTCGTCTCGGAGGGTGAGCGCGGCCTGCTCGGAGTCGGGTACGCGCCCGCACGCGTCGTTGCTTCGGTCGAGTCCAGCGCGGTCGCCGAGCCGGACCACTCCGAGACCGAGCTGGCCGCCCGCGTGCGCGAGATCCTGGAGCGGATCACAGGCGGCCTCAGCCTCCGCTGCCGGATCGAGATCGTCGAGGAGGACGAATCGCTGGTCGCCACGCTGGCCGGAAGCAACCTCGGCCTCCTGATCGGGAAGCACGGCCAGACGATCGATGCGATCCAGTACCTGGTGAACGCGATCGTGTGGCGGGCGTGGCCGGAGGACCGCAAGGAAGTGACCGTCGATGCGGCCGGCTACCGCGAGCGCCGCCGCGGCGCGCTCGAGTCGCTTGCGGTGCGAAGTGCCGAGGAGGCACTGGCGTCGCACTCGCCGGTGGCGCTCGAGCCGATGACGGCCGTCGAGCGCAAGATCGTCCACGTCGTGCTCAAGGAGTTCGACGGGGTCGAGACGTCGAGTGACGGCACCGAGCCGAATCGCGCGGTAGTCATCACGCCGTCTGGTGGATGACCCGCGCCTGGAGCGCTGGCTCGCTGCGCTTCTTGCAACACCCGGGCTGACGTCGATCGACGACCCGGCCGAGGCGCGCCGCATGCTGCTGGACGATGCGCTTCGGGCAGTTGAGATCGTTCGCCGGTTTGACGGGCCCGATCGTCGACGTGGGCTCCGGCGGCGGGTCTCCAGGGATACCGCTTGCGGCTGCCTTGCCGGATCGCGAGGTCGCTCTGCTCGAGGCGAGCCGGCGAAAGTGCGACTTCCTGCGCGAGGTCGCTGCCGAGTTTCCGAATGTGACGGTGATCGAGGGTCGCGCCGAGGAGCAGGAGACCGATCGTTTCGGCGTCGCGCTCGCCAAGGCACTGGCGAAGCCGCCCGTTGCGGCCGAGTGGTGTTTGCCGCTCGTGCGGCCCGGCGGCGCGGCCATCCTGTGGGTCGGGCCCAGTGCCGACCTGGCAGCAGTCGGGCGCGTGGCCGAGCAGGTTGGCGGCGCGGCTCCGGAGCTCGAGGAGGGGCTGGTAGTGGTGCCTAAGGCGTCGCCGACCCCGGAAGGGTTCCCCCGGCGCCCCGGAATGGCCCGGAAACGTCCTCTCGCCTGATCACAATGGCCGGGTGGGGACCATTTACGCCGTCGCAAACCAGAAAGGCGGCGTCGGTAAGACGACGACCGCGATCAATCTCGCCGCCTGCCTGGCCGAGGCGGGCGAACGCGTGCTGCTCGTCGATCTCGACCCTCAGGCCAATGCGACTTCGGGTCTCGGAGAACGGGCGAACGGCTTCTCGAGCTGCGACCTGCTGGACGGCGTGCCGCCCGGCGACCTCGCTCGCCCGACCCGCTTCGCGAACCTCGACCTGATCCCCTCGAAGCAGGATCTCGCCGGCACGGCGGCCGAGCTCGGACGACGTGACGGAGCGGATCGTTATCTGGCGGAGACCCTGGCGCCGGCGGCCGACTCCCACGACTTCGTCTTCGTGGACTGCCCGCCCTCCCTCGGGCCCCTGACCGTGAACGCGCTCGTGGCCGCCCATCGCGTCCTCGTCCCGGTGCAGGCCGAGTACTACGCCCTCGAGGGGCTCTCCCAGCTGCTGCACTCGCTCAGCCTGATCCGGTCTCGTCTGAACCCGGGGCTGTCGATCGCCGGGTTGCTGCTCACGATGGTCGACGCGAGGACGCGTCTCGCCGCGGACGTTGCCGGCGAGCTGGAACAGCACTTCGGGCACCTGCTCTTCAAGTCGCGTGTCCCACGATCAGTGCGGGTTGCAGAAGCCCCGAGTCACGGCCTGCCGCTGATCTCCTACGACCGGCGCTCCCCCGGCGCCGAGGCTTACTGGAAGGTGGCGATGGAGCTTGTCGAGCGTCGCTGAACCGAACCGCCGCGGTCTTGGCCGCGGGCTCGAGGTGCTGATCGGCGGGATCTCGACGACCGAGCTCGCCCAGATTCCGGTCGAGGACATCTACGCCAATCCCCGGCAGCCGCGGCGGAGGTTCGACCAAGAGTCGACCGCCGGGCTCGCGGAGTCGATTCGCGTGCAGGGTGTGATCACGCCGCTGCTCGTGCGACCGCGGCCGGCCGGCGGGTACGAGCTGATCGCCGGTGAGCGCCGCTGGCGGGCAGCGCGCGAGGCCGGAGTGGCGACGCTCCCGGCGCTGGTCCGCGAGGCGGCCGACCGCGACGCGCTGGTGCTCGGCCTGGTCGAGAACGTCGCGCGCGAGGAGCTGACGCCGGTCGAGGAGGCGCGGGCCTACGCCCTGCTGATGGACGAGTTCGAGCTCGCGCTCGGCGATCTGGCCGATCGTGTCGGTCGCTCGAAGCCGGCGATCTCGAACCGGATGCGGCTGCTCGAGCTCTCCGACGACATCCTCGCCATGCTCGAGCGCGGGGAGCTGACCGAAGGGCACGCGCGAGCGGTGCTGGCCGTTCCCGACAACGGCGGCCGGCGCAAGCTGGCTCGCCGAATCGTCCGCCAGGGCCTGTCGGTCCGCGCGGCCGAGCGAGAGGCTCGCTGGGCCGGAGCGCGGACCACGCGGCGGCGTCGTCCCGCAGCCGACCCGGACCTGGCCGCGCGTGTCCGGGTGGCGGCAGAACGGCTCACGGGGCTCTCCGCACGGGTGAGCGCCAGAGGCCTCGAGATCCCGGTGGCCGACGAGACGGAGCTCGCCGAGCTCGCCGAAGCTCTCGAGCGAGCGATTCCGGAGGCTCCGTAACCGTTGCCGCCTCGCCCTCGTTCTAGAAGGACATGCTCGCCGAGTGGATGCACGATTTCGAGTCGCTGGAGGCCATTTCCCAGGACGACGACACGCGCCGTCTCTTCCTCCGCATGGCCGCGTTGTCGCAGGACGGCCGGCTCGCGCCGCTCCTGTGGGAGCTGGCGCATGACGACGAGCTGGACGACGAGTCTGAAAGGCACGCTCGACGTGATCGCGGGCGACGAGACCTTCCTGCTCGTGGTCCAGGAGTACATCCGCCGCACACAAGTGCTGCACTGAGACGGCCGCGGCTACAATCCGCGACCCCGGGCGATTAGCTCAGTTGGTTAGAGCGCCGCTCTGATAAGGCGGAGGTCCCTGGTTCGAATCCAGGATCGCCCACTTCGGGCTGCCGTTTCCGGGGGAGGGTGACGGAACAGGCCCGCGCTAACATTCGTCTGAGCTACGCCATGCAGGAAATGGTCATCTACGGGGTCTCTTTCGACCTGGTCGGCAAGCAGCCGATCGTTCTGCTGAAGACCGCCGACGGAAACAAGTTCCTGCCGATCTGGATCGGCCATCCCGAGGCGGCGGCGATCCTGATGAAACTCCAGGGCGCGTCGACCCCCCGGCCGATGACCCATGACCTCGTGGCGGACATGCTCGAGCAGCTCGATGCACACGTCGTGCGGATCACCGTGACCGAGCTCCGCGACAGCACGTTCTACGCGAGCATCACGGTGCAGCAGAACGGCTCCGAGATCGAGATCGACTCACGACCCTCCGACGCGATCGCGCTGGCGGTTCGAGCGGAGGCGCCGATCTTCGCCGCCAGCGACGTGATCGAGGAGTCCGCGATCGAGTTCGAAGGCGACGACGTGAACGAGGAAGAGATCGTCGACGAGTTCAAGAAGTTCCTCGACGACGTCTCGCCCGACCAGTTCGCCGTCGACGACGAGCAGCCGTAGTCAGCGGCCGAGCCAGTCGACGTAGACGTCGGTTCCGGCCGGGAGGCTGAGGAGCAGGTAAGGGAAGGTGACGCGAGGCTCGACCCGCTCGCCGAGCTCCGGTGTGCGCTCCCTGACGGTGACGGTCACCGTTCCGTCTCGCTCTCGTGCATCGAGCACCTCCATCGAGTGGCCGGTGCTCGAGCGAGGGCCCGGCGAGACGAGCAGGAGCTGCTGCCGCTCGAAGTCGACGGACGGAGGACGGCCACCAGCGGCGGTGAGGTACTCGGCGAGCGGCCTGGGCTCGCGGAAAGCGCGCTTCGTCTCGCGCGTGATCGTCAGCGGGCCGACGTCCGCAGTCAGGTCGCCCCACGCCACAGGCGTTCCCTCTAGCTCGGGCAAGAGCCCGTAGGCCACGAGCGCGACCGTGAACGCGACGGCCGCGGTGGCGGCCGCGAGCAGACCGGGTCTGGGCCTAGTAGACGTAGATCGTCTGGCCGTACGGGTGCGCCGCGAAGAGGCTGGGCGCGATCCACATCGGCACCCGGACGCAGCCGTGCGACGCGGGGTAGGCGGGCACCGAGGGGTAGCCGTGGACGGCGAAGCCGCGCAGGAAGTACATCGGGTACCAGAGCACCCAGTCCCACCCTCGGGACTTGCGGTAGATACGCCAGCGGCCGATCGGCGTGTTTCCCGTCGCGCCGGTCGAGACGTGGACGACGCGGAAGACTCGGCCACCCCGGACGTCGAAGAGGATCTGGCGACCCTTGCTGACTTCCAGGTGCGTCCCGCGGTAGCGGGGACGCGGCCGGTGCGCTCGCCGCAGCCGAGCCCAGAGCGACGGGCCGACGTGTCCCGTGCGCGGAAGGCCGTGCAGCTTCTGGAACGCCAGGATCGCCTCGGTCGTGTCGTGCGCGTACAGACCGTCGATGCCGCGGAGCGCAAACGCGAGCTCCCGGAGGCGTCGCTCGAGGATGCGGACGCTCGGCCCGCGTGAGCCCTCGGACAGGTAAGGGACGTGCACAGCCGCGCGCAGCGTGCGAATGACGCGCGCGAATTCCCCGGACGGCTCGACGGTCACCTGCAGGACGTAGTTGGTCGCCCTCCTCGTGGGTAGTCGGACCACGCCGCCCCTGCCGAGTGACCTCGGCGCGAGCTCGCGGCCGCCGCGCCACACGCGAACCCGGAGCTGAGCCCGCGTCACCGGGACGCAGCCGCGCGCCCATGCACGAGGCGCTGGCCGATCATGCGCGAGCGGGGAATCGAGATGTCGAGTCTCGGCCGCACCGCCGGCGCGACCACGTTCGAGAGGATCGGAGCCGAAGGCGACCTGATAGCTCACCGGCCGGCCGAGCCGCGGGCGGAACTGGAAGCGCCCCTTCCTGTCGGTCCTGGCCGCGGCGATCCCGGTCCCTGCCACTCGCAACACGACGTCGGCGCCGGCGAGAGCCGGTCTGATCCGCCCGCTCATCCGCACTCGCCGGCCGTACGTTCCCTTCTTCGGGGCGGAGAGGGTCACCTTCGCAGCGAGGATCGTCGCGCTGGCCTGAGCCGTCTCGCCTCCCTGCGTGGCTGTCAGCGTCACCGTATAGCGGCCGGTGGCGTACGCGTGCTGGACGACCTGCCCTTCCGCTCGCGTTCCGTCGCCGAGATCCCAGCTGTAGGAGTCGGCGGCGCCGACGGCCGTGAGCGTGACCGCGAAAGGAGATTGGCCGACGACGCCCGAAGGCGAGATCGAGACATTGGGGGCAGCCTGTGCGGCCGGCGCCGAGACGAAGAAGATCGCCACGAGGAGAGCGCGCCGCATCGTTCTCAATGTACTCATGTCGTCAGACCGAGCACTAAGCGCGGTGGCGTTGAAGGCCGAGTGGAGCAGGATGCACGGGTAGAGGCTTTGCGTTCGGCTCCGGAGCACGGCCAGCCCGGTCTCCGAAGACGGCGATGATCAGGAACCCTTCGATGAGCCCGTGCACGAGCCCGAAGGCGACCCCGACGACGATCACGGCGACGCGCTCTCCGAAGGGCTGCAGGAGGGTGAAGCCGATCCCTCGGAACATCATTTCCTCGATCAGCGGGGCGAGGACGACGACGGTGAACGCGAACGCGAGGAACGGGGCGACGCGGTCGGAGCGCCAGTCCGTCGGCACGAGCCCCTGCTCCTGCTCCGGGTTGGCGAACGGGGAGAGGGCCGCGCTGACTGCAATGACCGCGAGGATGACCGCTCCTGAGATCCCGAATGCGGCCGGCCACGATCGCGGCCTGCGGAGGGCGAACGCTTCGCGGAAGTCACGGCCGCGGGCGATCAAGAGCGCGATCGCGAGGACGACTGCCGAAGAGACCACGGCCGAGATCGAGGACGCCCACCTGTAGGCGACACCCTCCTGCGGGTCGCTGAGCAGCTGGCCGACGTACTGGAGGGTCGAGAAGATCGCGACGAAAGCGAGCCACCCGATCAGCGCCCCGGAGACGCGGTGGCTCTACGCGACCCATTGCCAGAGCGACCACTGGACGATGGCGACGCCGAGCATGATCGAGCTGATCGAGACGATGGCGACGTGCGCGCGCGGCCGTCCGCCGACGGCGGCGAGCGCCAGGAAGAGCGGGAAGACGACGAGCCCGAAGCGCGGGAGGGAGAGCAGCGGCCAGCGCTCGCTCGGCACGCTCAGCGGGATCGCGAGGCTGAGAGCGGCGAAGAGGCCGTAGGGCGCGCCGAAACGTCGCCAGGCCACGACCGTCAGAGCAAGGAAGAGGACGAGGAACGCGAGCCCCTCGAGATTGACCGCTGCGACGCGCATCGGGTCCGTCCCGTCGACGGCCGGCCAGTACGTCGTCGTGTGCGAGCCGGAGACCAGCTGGCGCACTCCGGCCCAGCCGGCCCGCAGCCCGTCCCAGATCCCGCCGAGCGGCCCGGCGTACGAGACGTGTCTGGTCCAGACGTCCTGCGCGTGGGCGAACGCGAAGGGGTCGCCTCGGTCGATCCAGAGATAGATCGGGTACACGCAAAAGAGCAAGGGAGCGATGGCGAGGTTCGCCAGGGCGCGCCAGCGGTCGGGTGAGCGCCAGGCGATGAGCGCGAGCGCGGGCAGGAGGGCGAACCCGACCGGCCTCGTGAGCAGGGCCAGGCCCGCGACGAGGCCCGTGGAGGCGAAGCGCCTGCGCTCGGCGAGGAGGAACGCGGCCACGGTCAGGAGCAGGAACAGAGCCTCGCTGTAGACGGCCTGCAGGAACAGGGTCATCGGGAAGATCGCGAGGTAGAGCACCGTTCGGCGGGCGCCCTCTGCTCCCAGCTTGGTCTCCGCGAGGTCGTGGAGCAGCACGAATGCCGCCAGCGACGCCGCCAGCGAGACCGCGATTCCGGCCAGCACGTAGTGGCCGAAAAACGCACGTCCGAGGAGGCCGACGGAGGCCGGGTAGAGCGGATAGAAGGCGGCCGCGGTTCCCTCGAGGGACGCGTAGCCGTGCTCTGCGATCCGCAGGAACCAGACGCTGTCCCAGCGCGCCCAGACGTCCGTCAGGTAGCCGAGGTCGCGCGTCACCGCGGGGTCGTCCCAGCGCGCAGCTTCCGGGTGCCGGTTCGGCTCGAAGACGAGGAACGCGAAGACGGCAGCGGCCCAGATCGCCGCACGGCTCCAGAGGAAGATCTCCACCGCGGGGTTCCGGGTCTTGCGGGCGTGGAGGTCGGGGCGCGGCGCGCTTGGCTTCAGGAGCCGTTGACCCGCGCTCACGACGGCCCGATCATAGCTGTGTGGCAGTCAGGTACTTCACCGCTGAAGAGGCGAACGCGATCCTCGAAGTCGTGCGGCCGCTCGCCGAGGAGATGATCGAGCGGCGGCGAGCCTTCGTCGAGCTGCAGGCGCGAGAGGCCGAGTTCACGGGGACGGTCGCCGGCAACGGCGGCGACTTCGATCCCGGTGAGCTGCGCGAGCTGTACGACCGGCTAGGCGAAGAGGCGACCGCGGTCGCCCGCTGCGTGGCCGGCATTCACGAGGTGGGGGCGCTGGTCAAGGATCTCGATCGCGGACTGATCGACTTCCCGGCGCAGCGGGCGGGCGAAGAGGTCCTGCTCTGCTGGCACGTCGGAGAGGCCGACATCGAGTACTGGCACGGCCCCGACGAGGGATTCTCGGGCCGCAAGCCCCTTCCCCTGTAGACGCGCCCGCCTGCGCGTAGGGGCCGCCTCGCTCCTAGACCCCACCCTTCAATGGGTGGGGTTCTCGCGCCACCCTCCGCCCGGCTCGAGCGTAACCACGCGCGGCGCACGGCTCTGCGCCTTTTCTGCGCCAATAACCGCGCGTGGTGCGCTGAGGAAGCTCCGGCACGCCGTCGAATAGAGCGGCCATGGAGGTCTGGGAGCGCCTAGGCATCGTTGTTGCCGTCATCGCCGCCTCGGCGATCGTCGCCAAGCTGGTCGACATCCGCATCGCGCGCAAGGACCTGCCACCTCAGGCCGTGACCCGCTACCGCGTTCTTCGGCGCAGCCTGATGACCGTGATCATCCTGATCGGAGTCCTCTCGGCGCTGCTCGTCGTCCCGCAGGTACGTGCGATCGCCGGCGGGCTGCTCGCCTCATCGGCCGTCATCGGCATCGTCGTCGGTCTGGCGGCGCAAAGGCCGCTCGCCAACTTCGTCGCGGGTCTCGTGATCGCCTTCACCCAGCCGCTTCGCATCGGCGATCGCGTCACGATCGACGACGTCGCCGGGACGGTCGAGGAGATCGGGCTCAACTACACGTTCATCCGTACCGATTCCAACTCCCGGCTCGTGATTCCCAATGAGAAGCTGGCCTCGGATACGATTCACAACTCCACCATCGTCAGCCCCGAGAAGCTCGCAGAGGTGACCCTGAAGGTGCCCCTTGACCGGGATTTGAACGCGGTGGTCGACCTGCTGAAGACCGAGACGGCCGGCGATCCCCGCTCTGAGGTACTCGTCACCGGCTTGAACGGCGACGCCGCCGTGACCGTGCGCGCCTGGGCGGCGAGCGCGCCGGGCGCCGAGCGGCTGGCCAGCGAGCTTCGCCTCCGCCTGCACACGCGACTTCGAGCCGAGGGCCTGCTGTGAGCCCTCCGTCACCGCCGAACGGCCGCCGCCCGAGACGGGACGACGAGCGCTTCGGGCCGCCGGCCGCGAAGCGCCGCCAACAGCGCCGCCGCGTGCGCGCCCGCCGCCGCCGTCGGGTCGCCGTCATCGTCGGCGTGGTCGTCCTCCTCGCCGCCTCGATTGCAGGCTTTGGATTCGCCGGGGCGAGCGATCTGCGCAAGAACTGCGACCTCAACGACCTGCGTCCGGCGCGGATCGGCTCGAACACCTTCGTCTATGCCGCCGACGGCTCGCTCCTGGGCTCCATACCTGCGGAGAAGAACCGCGAACCGGTGACTCTGACTCAGGTCAGTCCCTGGATGAAGAAGGCGTCAGTCGCGATCGAGGACCGCCGGTTCTACAGCCACGGCGGGATCGACCTGGAAGGCATCGGACGCGCTCTCGTGCGCGACATCCAGGAGGGGAAGGTCGTCGAGGGCGGATCGACGATCACCCAGCAGCTCGTCCGCAACCTCTACATCGCCAAGAACGAGCGCACCCTCCAGCGCAAGGTGACGGAGGCCTGCCTGGCGATTCGCCTCAACCGGAGCTGGTCGAAGAACCGGATCCTCGCCGAGTACATGAACACCGTGTACTACGGCAACCACGCCTACGGCATCGAGGCTGCGGCGCAGACCTACTTCGCGCGTCCGGCACGAAAGCTGACGCTCATGCAGTCGGCTCTCCTCGCCGGGCTTCCTCAGGCGCCCTCGGTGTACGACCCCTTCGAGTATCCGGCGCGGGCCCTCCAGCGGCGAAACGGTGTGCTCAACGCGCTGTATGAGAGCGGCGCCATCACCTTCGCCGACTACCAGGCCGCCGCCGCCGTCAAGGATCTCAAGCTGAAGCGCGGGAGGATCTACACGCGGATCCACGAGCCCTACTTCTTCAGTTACGTGCGCGAGGAGCTGATCAAGGAGTACGGCGCCGAGACCGTTCGCTCCGGCGGGCTCCGCGTGTACACGACCGTCAACCGGCGCTACCAGCGTGCGGCTGAGAAGGCGATTCGAGACACGCTCTACTACGACGACGACCCGGCGTCCGCGATCGTTTCGATCGACCCGAGCACCGGCGCGATTCGCGCCATGACCGCCATCACGCCGGGCCGAACCGGCAACCAGTTCAACCTGGCTGCGCAGTCGCGACGGCAGTCCGGCTCGACCTTCAAGACGTTCGTGCTCGCGACTGCGGTCGCCGAGGGCGTGAACCCGGACACGACGTCGTACGTCTCGGCGCCCCTTCACTACCAGCCCGACCCGTACTCGGAGGCCTGGGACGTGGCGACGTACAGCCACTCGTACTCGGGATCCACCTCGATCTCGCGGGCGACCCTCGCCTCGGACAACACCGTCTATGCGCGCATGACGCTCGACCTCGGTCCCGAGAAGGTCGCGCAGATGGCGCACCGCCTCGGCGTGCGCTCCTCGCTGAAGGCGCGCGAGGGCGTGTACGTGCCGTCGCTAGGGCTCGGCGCGATGGGCGTCTCGCCGCTCGACATGTCCTCTGCGTACGCGACGCTCGCCGCGGGCGGGGTCTACTCCGAGCCGATGGCGATCCGCAAGGTCGAGCTCGTCGACGGCGGCGAGGACAAGGATGCGGGCTGGGGCAAGCCGCGTCGCCGCCGAGTGATCGCCGACTGGGTGGCCGAGACGGTGACGGACATCCTCGAGCAGAACATCCAGGCCGGCACCGGCACCGCCGCTGCCATCGGGCGTCCGGCCGCCGGCAAGACGGGGACGACCGAGGAGCATTCCGACGCCTGGTTCTGCGGCTACACCCCGAATCTCTCGACCACCGTCTGGGTCGGCTACCCGCAGGGGGAGATCCCGATGACGAGCGTGCACGGCATCTCCGTCGCGGGCGGGACGTTCCCCGCTCAGATCTGGCGCCTCTTCATGGGCAGCGCGCTCGACGGGACGCGTGAGTGGGAGTTCCCCGAGGCGAAGAATGAGCCCATCTGGCGTGAGTTCACCCGCGGCCAGTACGCGGGCGAGGTCCCCACGTACCGCTCCTATACGCCGCCGGCGACGACGACTCAGGCGACGAAGCCCAAGCCGACGCCTCCACCCCCTCCTCCGCCACCTCCGGACGACCCGCTTCCGCCGCCTCCACCGGTCGACCCGCTTCCGCCGCCACCACCGGACGAGCCGCCGCCGCCGCCGGATCCCAAGCCGCCGCTTCCGCCGCCGCCGCCTCCTCCTGGCTAGCAGGCGACGCCTGCCTCTCCCCGCGCTCGCGGCGGGGTTTGTCGTGCTGGCGCTCGTCATCGTCTGCGCCGCAGTTGCGTGGCCCGGCGACTCGCCGCTCGTGCCGAGGAACGGTGGCCACCCCGAGGGAGACGCGACCTGGGCCTGGATCTTCCTCGGCTCCGCGCTGGCCGCGTTGCAGCGTATGGGCTCGGGTTGCTCGCTCTGGCGCGAAGCCACGCCGGGCTGGGGGCCGTCGTGGCGCTGGCCGTGGCGATCCAGCTCGCGCCGCTGGCCGCGCCGTTGCTTGATCTCGACCGATGCCTGGACCTACTGGAGCTACGGGCGGATCGCAGCCGTTCAGGATGGGAACCCGTACCGCGATCCGCCGGAAGAGTTTCCCGACGATCCGGCCTTCCCGCACATCGGCGAGGACTGGCGAGACACGACGTCGGTCTACGGCCCCGCTTTCACGCTCGCTTCGGAGCCGATCGCCCTAGCGGCGGGCGAATCCGAAGACGCCGCGGCGTGGATCTACAAGACGATCGCCGCGGTCGCTTCTCTCGGGGCCGCGTTACTGGCAGCGCTGCTTGCTCGCCGGCGGGCCCTCGCCTGCGCGTTCGCGGGCTGGAACCCGCTGCTTGCGCTGCACCTCGCCGGCGGCGGCCACAACGATGCCTGGCTGGCGGTGCTGGTCATGGGCGCACTCGCCTTCGGTGTCTTCGGCCGCCCACGTGCGGCGGGGGCCACGTGGGCGCTCGCGGTGCTCGTGAAGTGGATTCCGCTCCTCTTCCTGCCCCTGCACCTGCTCGAAGCGCGCGCGAACGGCCGCCGCGTCGGCCTGGCCGGCTTCGCGATCGCGTTCGCTGTCGTGCTCGCCCTCGCCACGTGGCGGTACGACTGGCACTGGCTCTCGGCCTTCGGCCCGCTCGCTGCGAATGCCGCGGAAGAGACGAGCTACTCGATCCCGCATCGACTGCAGGAGCTCGGCCTGCCCAGGCCGGTCGCGCTGGGACTCTGTCTCGGCGGGTTCGCTGCTGCCTATGTGGCGCTGCTGCGGCGGGCCCGTCAGGGCGAGGAGCGCTTGGCCCTCGCGGGCGGGATCTTTCTCCTGGCGACCCCATGGCTCGCGGCCTGGTACATGGCGTGGGTCGTCCCCCTGGCGGCTGCCGAGGAGGACCGGGTCGCACGCGTTCTCGCGTTCGGGCTCTGCGTCTACCTCATGCCGCAGGCCGTGCCCGATCTAGGGACCGACCCGGCGGAAGACGAGCACGCCGTCCTCGGCGAACTCGAGCTTCCAGGCTGGGTTCCGCCGCAGGCGCGCGAGCCTCACGGCTGTCGCGAGCGGCGCGATCCGGTCTCCGTAGCCCGGCTGCGTCTCGTCAGCCGCGATCCATTGCGCGTCGCGGACATACGGGAAGCTCAGCACGCGCCGGCGAGCCGAGAGATGGGCGCCGAGCGAGTTCGTGGCGCTGACGACGGCACCCTCCGGCACGAGGTCGACAGCCCGGGCCGCCGCTCGGTCGTGGTCGGAGACGTGAGTCGCGTAGGCCTGCAGCGTCTCGCCGCCGGGAAGCTCTCGCCAGAATGGCAGCGGTCCGAGTCGATAGTTCCCGACCAGCGAGGCGAGAACCACCAGGCCGGCAAGCGGCACCGCCAGGCCCGGCCGCCGCCGCGCGACGAACGCGGCCCCGAAGACGCTTGCGCCGACGAGCCCTGGGATCGCCCCCGCCGTGTAGTGGAAGTGGATCGACGTCTGGGTCGGGGTCGCCGACAGGAGGTTGATCGCGAGCTCGGGGGCGGCGACGAGCGCCAACGGGGAGAGGAGGCAGAGCAGCGCCAGCGGCAGGACGAGCTCGGCCAGATAGCGGAGGCCCCGCTCGTCGAAGACGACGGAGAGGAGCCGGCCGGGATCGGTCACGGCGGTCTCGAGGATCCCGCTCGGAGAGCCGCCGACCTCGTCGTAGCGGCCGTAGAACGCGGAGGAAGCGCCTTCGTTGAAGTGTGGGGTCACGACCCCGATGGCGATCGCTGCCACAGCGACTCCCGCTACGGCGATGACTGCTCCGGGCACCCGGCGCCTCCGGGCGAGGGCGTACCAACCTCCGAGCGCGGCGACGACGAGCGGGATCTCCTCCTTGCACAGGCACGCCGCCGCCGCGAAGACCGCGAAGGCGAGGAGCCGGTCCTCGTCCAGGTACCAGAGCGCGAAGAGGAGGAAGGGAGTTGCCAGGGCGACGGGATGGAACTCGTTCAGCGTCAGCCACTGGACGGCCGGGTAGAGCAGATAGGCAAGCGCGAACCCCAGCGCCGCCCGCTCGGACACGAGGTGCTTGCGCGCGAGCCAGAAGACGGGGAGGGCGCCCAGCGCGACCGCCACCGCCTGCACGGTCAGCAGCATCACCGGGCTCGGCCACAGCCACCAGAGCGGCGCGAACGCGACGAGGATGGGATCGACGTGCGCGCCGAGCCGCGAGATCTGCTCGCCCTGGAGATCGGTGATCGCGAGTGGATGGCCGTGGGCAGTTGCCCAGACGGCCTGGACCATGTTCCCGAGATCGAAGCGTCCCGTCGCAAACGACAGGTGGCGGAGAGCCGAGAGCGCCGCGAAGCCGGCGGCGTACGCCACCATCGACGCCCACAGAAGAGCCCTCGCGGGCTAGTGGCGCGTTGCCAGGAGGAGGTAGCCGAGAGCACCCCGCTCGACCCCGACGAAGAGCCGGTCGACCTGGAGAAGAAGCGAGAGAACCGTGAGCGCAGGCCGCTCCCAGAGTCTCGGCGGGGCGGCACCGTGCCGGTCGAGCCTTCGCTCATAGAGGTGTCGATGGTAGAGCGCCGGAGACAGGGAAGCCCCACGCTACGCAGCGGCGCACCCGGAAACCGGTTCCTTCGCAGGCGTCGACCAGCATCGGTCGGCTGTAACGCCGCAGGTGCCCGGCCCAACGGTCGCTGGGGCCGAAGCGCTCCGGGTTGGCCGGAACCGAGACGGCGAGCACGCCGCCGGGCCGGAGCACACGCGCGACCTCGGACAGCGCACCCGCGTCATCGGGCACGTGCTCGAGCACCTCGCCGAGGACGGCCGCGTCGAAGCTCTCGTCGGCGAAGGGCATGGCCGTCACGTCCGCGAGCTCGATCGGGCCGGGCAAGCGGTCTCGGAGGACGTCCGACCGCTGCCGGGGAGTCGTCGACGCTCGTCACGTCGAATCCGCGTCGCGTCAGCCGCAGCGAAAAGCTTCCCTGGCCGGCCCCCGCGTTGAGCACGGTCGGCCCGGGGCTCGCGGACAGGAAGAGGTCGAGCAGCAGGCGTTCACGCAGCTCGTGTCGAGGGCCGACGAACTCCGGCTCCGTTCCCCACTCGTGCTCGGCTGCGCTCATCCCAGCATGGACTCGAGTAGCCCGCGCCAGCGGGCGCCGAGCACCTCTTCGCTGGCCTGCTCCTCGTAGGTTCTGCGGCCCCCCTCGCTGAGGTTGCGGGCGAGCTCCGGGTCTGCACCCACCCGTCGGATCGCTCCGGCCAGCGCCGCTGGGTCGCCGGGCGGGACGAGCAGCGCGTCGCGCCCGTCGGCGAGAAGCTCACGGGCGGCAGGCGTGTCCGCCGGTGATCAGGGGCGCGCCGGTAGCGAGTGCCTGGTACGCCTTGTTCGGGATCACCCGCAGAGCCTTGTCGGAGGTTCCGAAGATGCCGAGCGCGACCCCTGCGCCCCACAGCTCGCGTGGAAGCTCCCCGTAGTTGACCCAGTGCACCCATTCGACGTTCTCGGGTCGATCGTCCAGCAGATGCTCGAGCTGCCCGCTGCCGACGACCCGGAACGGGATCTCGGGCGCGAGCCGGGCCGCCTCGAGGATCGTCTCCAGCCCGTGTAGCGGGATCAGCTTGCCGACGAACAGGGCTCGGAAGGGGTCGTCCGGGCGCCAGCCTGGGTGGAAGAGCCGGTCCTCGGCTCCCACGAAGCAGACCTCGACTTTCGCGCGTGGAATCTCCCCGACCTCGGCCAGGAAATCTCCGTTGGCCCTCGTGTCCGCGACGACGAGGTCGGCGCATCCCCAGGGCTTTCCTGTCGACGGCAGCGAGCGCCCGCGCGGCGAACGAGCGGGACGAGTACCGCGCCGCGATCGCTGACCATGGTGTCGTGCAACGAGACGAGCGGATTGAAGACGAGCGGCCGGCCACCGGCGGCCCTACGCGCCCGCGGCATGTCGAAGTGGCCGGGGTACCCGACCAGCACGATGTCGTACTCGTCTCGGGGAGGCCACCACAGTCGCGCCTCGGCCAGCATCAGCCGCAGGCCGATTCCGGTCCCCGCACCCCAGTTGTCGCGGCTCTTCTCCCAGACCGGCGCGTGACGCTCGATGACCTCCACGCCCGCTCCGCGCAGGGCCGAGATGACCTGGGCGTTCCGCGGGTAGTCGCGTTCGTACGTCCCGAAGTAGAGGACGCGCACGCGTTACGAGAGGACTTCGTCGACGTGCTCGCGCTCGTGCTGGCGCTCGGTCGCCCGCTCCTCGTTGTGGCTCGTGATCAGCTCGCTGATCAGGCCGAGCGAGAAGAACTGGAGGCCGACGACCACGAGCAGCACGCCCAGGGTGAGCAGCGGGCGGTGCCCGATGGCCTCGCCCATCGCCTTGAGCACGGTCAGGTAGCCCAGGAGGACCAGTGCCGAGGAAGCCGAGCACGAGCCCGAGTCCGCCGAAGAGATGCAGCGGACGGTGGCGGTACCGGCCCATGAACGAGACCGTCAACAGGTCGAGGAACCCGCGGACGTAGCGCTCGAGCCCGTAGCGCGAGCGGCCGTGCTGTCGCGGGCGGTGGTTGACGGGCAGCTCGGCGACCCGATAGCCGCGGTAATGGGCGAGCACGGGCAGGAACCGGTGCAGCTCGCCGTAGATGCGCATGCCGTCGAGGACCTCCGCCCGGTAGGCCTTCAGCCCGCAGTTCATGTCGTGCAGCTTCAGGCCCGAGACGCGACCGCTGACGGCGTTGAAGATCCGGGACAGGATTCGGCGTCGCAGCGGATCGCGCCGTTTCGTCTTCCAGCCGGTGACGAGGTCGAACCCCTCGTCGAGCTTCGCGAGCAGGCGCGGGATCTCGGACGGGTCGTCCTGGAGGTCGCCGTCGATCGTCACCACCGTTTCGCCCTGGGCCTGGGCGAACCCGGCGGAGAGCGCGGCGGCCTTGCCGAAGTTTCGCCGCAGGCGGACGACGCGGGTGTTGTCGGTGTGCGCGTGCAGGCGCGTCAGCGCCGCGAACGTTCCGTCGGTCGACCCGTCGTCGACGAACACCGCCTCCCACGGCTCGCCGAGCGGGTCGAGCGCGGCCTGCACCTCGTCGTAGAGGAGGGCCACGCTGCGCTCTTCATCGTGCACCGGGACGACGACGGAGATCATCGGCAGGGATTATTCCGGCAGCGTGGCCGACCTGATCAGTTTTGAGGACGCACAGCGGCTCGTTCTGGAGCACGTGAGCCCCTTGCCGGCCGCGCCCGTGGCCGTTGCCGAGGCTTACGGTCGGGTCGCCGCGGAGGACGTGCGGTCTGCAGTTGACCTGCCTCCGTTCGACAGTTCGGCGATGGACGGGTTCGCGGTGCGGGCCGAGGACACGCCCGGCGTGCTCCCGATCGTCTTCCATGTTGCAGCGGGCTCGCCTGCGTCTCGACCGCTCGGGCCGGGTGAGGCCATGGGCATCGGCACCGGGGGTGCCTTGCCGGTCGGAGCCGATGCCGTCATCCCGATCGAGTATGTTGTCCAGAATGACAACAACGTGGAGATACCCGAGCCTGTCGTTGTCGGCGCAAACGTCCGTCCCGTGGGCGGCGACCTTCGCCGTGACGACGTGGTCGTCTCCGCCGGGCACGGTGCTCGGCGCGGCGCAGGTCGGCGCGCTGGCCGCCTCGGGCATCGCTCAGGTGTCGTGCGCGCGCCGCCCGCGGGCCGCCGTGCTCGCCACCGGCAGCGAGCTCCGCGCACCCGGCGAGCCGCTGCAGCCCAGGGCAGATCTACGAGGCGAACGGGCCGATCCTCGATGCACAGCTGCGCTCGGCCGGCGCCGAGGTCGAGCGTCTGCCCTCGGTCGCCGACGACGAGGATGCGCACCGCGAGGCGATCGCGCGTGGTCTCGAGGCCGATGTGCTCCTGACGACCGGAGGCGTCTCGGTGGGAGTGCATGACCTGGTCCGGCAGGTCGAGGCCGAGCTCGGCGTGCGCGAGGTGTTCTGGGGTGTCGCGGTCAAGCCCGGGAAGCCGATCTCGTTCGGCGTGCGGGAGGGCCGCCTGGTGTTCGGGCTGCCCGGGAACCCCGTGTCGGCGCTCGTCGGCTTCGAGCTGTTCGTCAGGCCGGCGGTGCGCGCCCTGCAGGGCGCGGCCGATCCGGGGCCCGAATGGGAGCGCGGCCGGTTGGCCGAGAGCGTGCGTGCCAACCCTGGCCGCGATGAGCTCGTCCGTGCCCGGGCGCGAGTAGACGACGAGGGAATCACCGTCGAGCCCTTGGCCGGAAGGGAGTCGCACATGATCGCCAGGGCCGCGGGTGCGAACGCGCTCGTGCTCGTCCCGCGCGGCGAAGGCGAGGTGACGGCCGGCTCTTCCGTGCGCTACCTGCGCCTGGGCTGAGTCAGCCGCCGGTGGCGCGGCGGTCGGCCCAGTCACGCCGCCGGGTCCGTGCGGCACCGGCGAGCTGGCCGAAGATCGCCTGCAGCGGGCCCACCGGCGGCCGCTCCGAGGCCGTGGGATACGGCGCGTAACGGCCCCCGACCAGCGTCGTCAGCTGAGCGCCGACCGCGACCCAGCAGCAGACGATCAGCACCGGGGCGAGCGGCACGTAGCCGACCGCGGCGAGCTCGGCGATGTACCACGGCGCGTCGAGGCCGAGATCGAAGCGGGTCGCGAACGACCCGAGGAGCAGCGCCGGGCCGGCGAGACCGGCAAGGAGCACTCCCGCGCGCGCGAAACCCGGCGCATCCCGCAGTTGCGGAAGCCAGATCCACGCGTGGAGGGACGGCAGGACGAAGATGAGCGCATAGGGGTTCGTCGCCACCACCAGCAGCGACACGATCCCAAGGGAGAGGAGCGCCGCGGTGTGCCCGGCCAGTTGCTCTTCGGCGCTCACCGGCCTACGCGGAGCGAGCCTTGGACGCACGAGGAGCCACGCTGCGGCGAGAAAACACGTGAAAACGGTCAGACCGAGGAGCGGCCAGTCTGTTCCAGGCGAATTCTCGGGCGAGAGCGGCCTCGCAGCCCCATGGCCCCACACTCCGAGCACGGCGAAGAGCTCGAAGAGCAGACCTGCAAACAGCCAGAAGATGAGCCGGGTGCGAAAGCTGCGCAGCGCGGGCGCAAGCGCAATACGGCGCCGTCGCAGGCGGGCGAACAGGTCGACGATCACCGCCAGGCACGGCAGGAGCGCGGCGCAGAGGGTGAACACGATCGCCCAGCCCCGCACCGAGCGAGCGCCCAGGTAGACGTAGCTCGAGGTGCCCTGCGCGAGCTCCACCTCCGCGTCCAGCGAGCCGAGCAGGGTCTGCGCCGAGCGCCCGAGCTCGCCCAGACGCTGAGGGTTGAGCCGATCTGGCGTGTCACCGAACGGCGAAGGCGGTCTCGTGCCCGCCGTGGTGATCGTCACCGCCGGCGTGCCGCGGCCGACGAACGGTGCGTGCTCGTAGAGGCTGAAAGGGAACGCAAGGTCGATCAGCTGTCCGAGTGCGGAGACTCGCCCAGGCTCGCGCCCGCTCTGCTCCAGGATCCGGGTGGCAGCCGTGCGGACGAATGCGACCGAGGGTGACCGTGATCGCTCGCCGGCGATCTCGATCCGCGGCGGGCCCGTTGCCGGCGATGGCGTCCAGGTTGACGACGGCCACGACGCGGTCGCGCCAGGGGTTACTGCGCGAGAAGTGATCCGCTCCGAGGGCGCCGAACTGCCCGCCGTCGGTCGAGAGAAAGACGATCGTGTGATTGGGGCGCGGCGGTAGGGGCGGCGCGGCCGGGGTCGCGTAGCCGCGCGCGAGCTCGAGGAGAGCTGCGGTGCCCGATGCATTGTCGTTGGCGCCCGGGCCCGTCCCGGTGTTGTCGCGGTGCGCCATGACCACGATCGCGTCACTCGACTGGCCGGGGCGCCTCGCGATCACGTTTTGCAGGTCTACGCCGCCGCGACCCGGTATTTCCACGTGAAACCGGTCCGTCTGAGTCTGTAAGCCGAGCCCACGGAGCCGATTGGCCGCCCAGTTGGCGGCTCCCTGCGCGTTCGCACCCTCCGGAGACCGGTCGGGGAAGTCTCGCGCGAGCTCCTGCGCGTTCGCGGTCGCGTCCGCCGTTTCGAAGGCCGGCGGCAGGTCAGGCGCCCGGAGCGGTTGCGGCCGCGAGACCGAAAAGGCCGCAATCAGGAGGGGGATCCCGACCAGGAGCCAGGTGCCGCGGTACATGCGCCCGTTGATCGGGCGCTCGAGCGACCCGCGGCGCGCTCGGCGCCGCTCTGCGAAGCGTGGGCGGGTCGCCATAAGCCGTGGCTATAGTAGGTACGGCCGAACGACGCCGGGCGCAAAATCTGTGATGCCCGATTCCTCGACCATTCTCCTCGTAGACGACGAGGACTCCATTCAGAAGCTCCTCACGTACCCGCTCGAGCGGGACGGGTTTCGCGTGATCCCCGCCCGGGACGGTGAGGAGGCGCTCAAGCGTTTCGCGGCGGAGAAGGTCGACCTCGTCGTTCTCGACGTGATGCTGCCGAAGCTCGACGGCATCGAGGTTTGCAAACGGCTTCGGGCCGAGAGCACCGTCCCGATCATCATGCTGACGGCGCGCGACGACGAGTTCGACAAGGTGCTCGGGCTCGAGCTCGGCGCCGACGACTACATCACGAAGCCCTTCTCGATCCGCGAGTTCAGGAGCCGTGTGCGCGCCCTGCTCAGGCGGGCGGGCACGTCGCAACGGCCGTACGGGATGGACGGCGCCGTCGAGGTCGCAGGCCTGCGGATCGACCCGGAGCGCAGGTCGGTGCACGTGAACGGGAGCCCGATCGAGGTCACGTATGTCGAATTCGAGCTCCTGCGCACGCTCGCGGCTTCACCGGGGCGGGTGTTCAGCCGGCGCGCGTTGCTCGAGGCCGTCTGGGGAGATGCGGCCTACCGTGAGCCGCGCACGATCGACGTCCACGTCCGCCACCTCCGGGAGAAGCTGGAGAGCGACCCGAGCGTCCCCGACCTGATCCTGACCGTTCGCGGCGCCGGGTACCGCTTCCGCGAGCCGTGAGCCGGCTTCCTCTCCGAAGCGTCGGCGCGCGCTTGAGCCTCGCGCTGCTCGTGGTCGTCGCGGGCGCGCTCGCGGTCGTCTACCTGATCGTCGTCCCCTCACTCGAGCAGAGAGCTGATCGACACCCGCGAGGATCAGGTACGGCGGGCGACCCGCGACTTCGTCGAACGACTGCGTGACGCTCCCGAGGGGTTCGTGTTCTCTCAGCAGCTGGCGGAGCGCGTGGCGAGCACGACGAACACTCGCGCAGTCATGCTCCAGGTCGTCGACGACTCGCCTTTGACGCTGGCCACGTTCGCCGACGCGGGCGGCGGCGATGACGCAGAGGATCTGGCGGACGATCCCGTCGCGCGTCGCGCGGTCAGCAGCTTCGGCCGCCAGGAGGGCATCGTCGAGCGCGGCGGAAAGCGCTACGCCGAGACGGCCGAGCTCGCCGCTCCCGGCTACGTCTCTCTCGTCTCGAGCTCGCTGAGCGATGCCGACGAGACCGTCGCTCTCGTCGAGCGCCGCCTCTTGACCGCCGGAGCGATCGCGCTGTTGGCGGCCCTGTTGGTGGGCTACGGCGGCGCCCACGTCTTTGCGCGCCGGATTCGCCGACTGGAGCAGGCGGCCGACCGGATCGCGGGCGGCCGCTTCGACGAGCCCGTCGTCGACACCGCCCACGACGAGCTCGGCCAGCTGGCCCGTGCGTTCGATCGCATGCGCGAGCGTCTCGCCCAGCTCGAGCGAGCCCGCCGTGAGTTCATCGCCAACGCCTCGCACGAGCTGCGCACGCCGCTCTTCTCGCTGGGAGGACATCTGGAGCTCCTCACCGATGAGGAGCTCGACGAGCCGACGAGACACGAGTTCCTCGTCCGCATGCGAGAGCAGCTCGAGCGCCTGACGAAGCTGGCCGAGGAGCTCCTCGACCTCTCCCGGCTCGACGCCGGCCAGATGCATCTCGAGCGCGCCCCAGTGGATCTCGGCCGGGTCGCCGAGCTGCTGATCGAGGAGTTCGAGTCGGTCGCCCGCAGCAGCGAGCACTTGCTCGAGCTCTCCGGCAACGCCGAGATCCCGGCCCTCGGCGACGAGCAGCGGGTCCTCCAGATCGGGCGCGCGCTGGTGGAGAACGCCCTGCGGCACACGCCGCCGGGGACCAGGGTCCGTATCCAGACGGCGCGCAACGACGGCCGGGCCGCGCTCGCCGTCGAGGACGACGGGCCGGGCATTCCGGCGGATCATGCGCCGCACGTCTTCGAGCGCTTCTACCGCTCCGACGGCACGATGGCGTCGGGAAGCGGCCTCGGCCTGGCCATCGCCAGCGAGCTGGCCGAGGTGATGGAGGGCGAGATCGACCTGGAGTCGAGGCCCGGGCGCACGGTCTTCCGGGTCTGGTTGCCTGCAGCATCGTTGTCAGAATAGACAACGAGCCGGATGATGGACGGCCGGATCGCCGCGCTACAGTGGGATGCGCATGCGCCCAGGGGTCATAGCGGTCATCTCGCTCGTCTCGGCAGTCGTCGGCGCCGTCGTCGTGCTCCTGATCGGAACGGCAACGGGGATCGTCGACACCGACGAGCCGCAGACGGTCTTCCTCCCCACGGACACCCCGGACCTCACCTTCGACGGGGCCTCCCGCAGCCAGCCGCGCGGCCAGGCCGCTCTCCGGCAACGGGTTCGACCCGGCGCGGATCTACGGCTGCGCGGTCGGCCGGTGTCGTCACGATCCACGCGTTGTTCGGCACCACTGCGGAGGGCCGCCAGTCACAGGGCTCCGGGTTCGTCGTCTCGCCGCAGGGAGTCATCCTGACGAGCGCGCACGTGATCACGACTGCCGGCGAGAGCCTGGAAGAGCGGCCGAAGGCGGCCGACCGGGTCTACGTCGGGTTCAAGGACGGCGACCGCGTCTCCGCCCAGATCGTGGGCTGGGACACGTTTGATGACGTCGGCGTGCTGCGGATCGATCCCGTCGCGCATTCCCTGACGTCCGTCCCGCTGGGCGACTCCTCGAGCGTGGTCGTCGGCGAGCCGGTTGCCGCCATGGGGAGCCCGTTCGGCAACGAGGACTCTCTGGCCGTCGGCGTCGTCTCGGCCAACGCGCGGACGATCGACGCCTTGACCTCGCGCTACCGCGTGACCGACGCGATCCAGACCGACGCTCCGATCACCCACGGCAACTCGGGCGGACCTCTGTTCGACGCGCGCGGGCGCGTGATCGGAATCAACGCGCAGATCCGGAGCGAGTCGGGTGACTCGGAGGGGGTCGGCTTCGCGATCCCGATCAACGCCGCCAAGCGCTCGATGCGCCAGCTCCTCGCGAGCGGCCGCGTCGCCTACGGCTATGTGGGCGTGACGACCGAGGACCTGACCCCGAGCGTTGCGCGTCACCTCGGCTACAAGGTCGACGTGGGAGCCATCGTCGCCGAGGTGCGGGAGGGCTCGCCGGGCGAGCGCGCCGGCCTGCGCGGCGGGGACAAGCGGGAGACCTTCAACGGGCAGGAGATCAGCAAGGGCGGCGACGTGATCGTCTCGATCGACGGCCAGGAAGTGCGTAGCGCCGACGATGTCGTGCGCTCCGTCGCCTACCGACTCCCCGGGCAAGTCGTGCGCATGACCGTCGTGCGCGACGGCCGCGAGTGGAGCTCCGCGTGAAGCTCGGAGAGCGGCCGGCTGCGCCGGACACTCGGTAGTTGGTTAGAAGCCGGTCCCGTTGGGCAAAGGAGAAGTGGACCGAGCCAATGACTGAGCTAGCCCGACAGAATCCGGGTCTCGGTGGGGACGGCCGGTCCGTGAAACTGCGGATCCCCGCCAAGCCGGAGTACATCACCCTCGTGCGTCTCGCACTGAGCGGTCTCGCACGCCTTCGTCCGCTGGACGACGAGACGCTCGGGGACCTCAAGCTCGCCGTCACCGAGGCGTGCTCGAACTCCGTCCGCCACGGGTACGGCAACGGACGGGAGGGAACGGTCAGGTCTCGTACGAGCTCCTTTCGGACAGGCTCGTCGTCGAGGTCGAGGACGACGGTCCCGGCTTCGATCCGAACCAGTCCGATCGGGAAGGGCGAGGACCTCAGCGAAGGCGGCCTCGGCATCGCGATCATCAAGTCCGTCGCAGACGAGTTCGAGGCCGGTGAGCGTCCCGAAGGCGGCGGCTCCAGGCTCCGCTTTGTCAAGTTCCTCGGCAACTAGCCGATTCTCCTGATTATCTTGCGTTAAGCCCCCGCCGGGACGCCCCGCTGATGCTCCAACTCGTCAATACCGGACACAAGTCCCTCGCCGACTATGCGTCGTTGGCGACGCGCGGCCTGATGGAGGAGATCCACCGCCTCGCCGAGCCGCTGCGAGGCAAGCGCGTCGTGCATCTTTCGGCGACGGCTTTCGGCGGCGGCGTCGCCGAGATCAACTACGCGCTGATCCCACTGATGGCCGATGCGGGCCTCGATGTCGAATGGCGGATCATCAAGGGCGCCGACGAGTTCTTCGGCGTGACGAAGACGATCCACAACGCTCTCCAGGGTGACGAGCGTGGCCTGACCGAGGCCCAGAAGCAGATCTTCCGCCGCTACAACGCCGAGAACGCGGAGGAGTTCGAGGACGACTACGACTTCGTGATCGTCCACGACCCGCAGCCCGCGTCGATGATCGACTACTTCACCGACGTCCCAGGCGCATTGGATCTGGCGGTGCCACATCGATCTGTCGACCCCGAACCGCGACGTGGTCGACTTCCTCGGGCCCTCGCTCGAGCGCTACGACGCAGCGATCTTTCACCGCAAGGAATACGTGCCCGACGAGGTCGCGCTGCGGGAGGCCTTCATCTGGCCGCCCGCGATCGATCCGCTGACTCCCAAGAACATGGCGCTCTCGACTGACGACGCCGCGTATGTCGTCGACCAGTTCGGAATCGACATCGACCGTCCGCTGCTGACCCAGATCTCCCGCTTCGACCCCTGGAAGGACCCGCTGGGAGTGATCGACGCGTACCGCATCGTCAAGGAGCAGCATCCGGCCGTCCAGCTCGCGCTCGTCGGCTCGATGGCGCACGACGATCCGGAGGGCTGGGACTTCTACAACCGTACGGTCGCGCACGCCGACGGCGATCCGGACATCTTCATCCTGTCCAACCTGAACAACATCGGCTCGGTCGAGGTCAATGCCTTCCAGGTGCACTCGGCGGCTGTGCTGCAGAAGTCGATCAAGGAGGGCTTCGGGCTCACCGTCACCGAGGCGCTCTGGAAGGCGCGTCCGACGATCGGGGGCCGGGCCGGCGGCATCGTCGACCAGATCCAGGACGGTGACACCGGGTGGCTCGTCGACTCGTCCGAGGAGGCCGCCCAGGCGTGTCTCGAGATCATGGCCGACCCGGTGGCGGCGAGTCAGAGGGGCCGAGCGGGCAAGGAGTACGTGCGGAAGCATTTCCTGATGACCCGCCTCTTGCGCGACTGGCTCGCGCTCTTCAACCGCATGGAGGGCAACGACACCGGCGAAACCGCGCTGGTGACGGCCGCTGCCGCCTCCTAAGTAGGGTCCAGGCGGTGTCAGACCGCCGAAAGCTGATCGTCGTCTCGAACCGTGGCCCGGCCTCGTTCGTGCGCGGCGAGGACGGAGAGCGCGTCGCGCGCAGAGGCGGCGGCGGTCTCGTGACGGCTCTCCGCAGCCTCGTCACGCATCACGACGTGACGTGGATCGCAAGCGCGATGACCGAGGAGGATCGCGCCGTCGCGGGCGAAGCGGGAGGCGAGGCGATCGACGAGGTCGCCTGGGACGGATCGGCGTACCGCCTCCGGCTGGTTGCGCACGATCCGGCGGCCTACGACTGGTTCTACAACGTCGTCGCGAACCCGACCCTCTGGTTCCTCCAGCACTACCTCTGGGCCCTGGCCTATGCACCGGACATCGATCCGCGGCCTCACCACGCGTGGGAGGAAGGCTACGTGCCGGTGAACGCCGCGTTCGCGGACGCCGTGCTCGCAGAGCTGGACACGGAGCCCGACTCGGCGGTGTTCTTCCACGACTACCACCTGTACCTGGCGCCGGGGCTCGTCCGCGAGCAGCGCCCTGACACGCCGCTCGCCCACTTCGTGCACATCCCCTGGCCGGAGCCCGACCTGTGGCGCGTCCTGCCGGATCCGATCAGGAGGGCCATCCACGAAGGCTTGCTCGCCAACGACGTCGTGGGCTTCCACGCCGAGCGCTGGCGGCTGAACTTCATGCGCTCCTCCAGAGACCTCGTGGACTGCGAGTGCAACTTCGAGACGAATGTCTGCACGTTCGACGGCGGCCGGACGCAGGCCGTGGCCCGCCCGATCTCCATCGACGCTGCCGAGTTCGCCGAGCTCGCCGAGAGCGACGACGTCCGTCTCCTCGAGGCCGAGCTCGCCGCGAGGCGGCCCGAGTTCCTGGTGCTTCGCGTCGACCGCACGGACCCGTCGAAGAACGTCGTCCGTGGGTTCAAGGCCTTCGAGTACTACCTCGATGCTCATCCGGAGATGCACGGCCGCGTCTCGATGCTGGCGCTCCTCGATCCGTCCCGACAGGACATTCCCGAGTACTCGGAGTACCTCGGCGCGATCCAGCGCGCCGCGCGGCACGTGAACGATCGCTTTCAACGCGAGGGGTGGACGCCGATCGACCTCCAGATCGAGGACAACTTCAAGCTGGTCCGTCGCCGCCTACAAGCAGTACGACGCGCTGCTCGTGAATGCGATCTACGACGGGCTCAACCTCGTGGCGAAGGAGGGCCCGCTGGTCAACGAGCGCGACGGTGTGCTGATCCTGTCCGAGAACACGGGCGCGCACGAGGAGCTCGGCGAGTGGGCGCTCTCCGTGAACCCCTTCGACATCGACGCCCAGGCTCAGGCGATTCATACGGCGATCCAGATGGCACCGGAGGAGCGGCGTGCGCGCCACGACGGGATCCGCGACTACGTGCGCGAGCACGACGTCGGAGCCTGGATCGAGGCCCAACTCGCAGACCTCGACCGCTGGTCTGTGCGCGCTGCCCAGTCGTGAACGACCTCTCGCATGTCGACGCCGAGGGCCGCCTGCAGATGGTCGACGTGGGCGCGAAGGACGTGTCGCGGCAGGCGGGCGGTCGCGCGCGCGACGCTGACGGTCAAGCCGGAGACGGCGACGCGGCTCCGCGAGCTGCCAAAGGGCGATGCCGTGGCGGCGGCGCAGATCGCCGGGATCATGGCCGCGAAGCGCACGAGCGAGCTGATACCGCTCTGCCACCCCTTGCCGCTCACGCACGTCGACGTTACCGTGGAAGTCGGCGAGTCGGCGGTCGAGATCACGGCGTCGGCCGAGACGACCGCGCAGACCGGCGTCGAGATGGAAGCCCTGGTGGGGGCGAGCGTCGCGGCGCTGACGGTCTACGACATGGCGAAAGCCATCGACGACTCGATGGCCGTCACCGAGGTGCGCTTGCTGGAGAAGACGAAGGAGCCCGCGTGAAGGCTGCAGTGCTCACGGTCTCCGACGGCGTGGACATGGGCACGCGCGAGGACAAGAGCGGCGATGCGCTCGAGGAGTTGCTCGCCGGCGAGGGCTTCGAGGTCGTCCGGAGAGTCGTTCCCGACGAGCGGGCTGCGATCGCCGAGGCGATCGAGGAGCTCGCGCGCGAGAACCGGGTCGTGCTGACGACCGGCGGCACCGGCGTCGGGCCGCGTGACGTGACGCCCGAAGCGACTGCGTCCGTGCTCGAGCGCTCCGCTCCGGGCATTGCCGAGGCGATCCGCGCCGACTCGATCGCGAAGACTCCGCACGGCCTGCTTGGACGTGGCTTGGCGGGCGTCCTCGGCCAGACGCTCGTCGTCAACCTGCCCGGCTCGACCGGCGGTGTCCGCGATGGGTTCGCCGTCCTCCAGCCTGCTCTCGAGCACGCGCTGCATCTGCTCGCGGGCGAGGAGACCGCGCACCGCCAGACATGATCAGAGCACGTGAGCTCCAGAAGCGCTTCGGGGACAAGCGAGTGCTCCGGGGCCTCGACCTCGACGTGCCTCAGGGCGAGTTCCTCGCTGGTCACCGGGCCGAACGGCACGGGCAAGACGACGCTCCTCAGGCTCCTGGCGGGCCTCGATGCGCCCAGCGCCGGGGAGCTCGAGGTCGCCGTCGAGCGCGGCCAGATCGGCTTTCTCGCCCACGAGCCGCTGGTTTACCGCGAGCTGACCGCCCTCGAGAACCTCGACCTCTACGGCCGGCTCTACCGCGTCCCCGAGCGGCGGGAGCGAACCGGGATGCTGCTCGAGCGCTTCGGCCTCTGGGAAGCCCGCAACGAGCGGGCCGGCACGTACTCGCAGGGAATGCTGCAGCGGCTCGCGCTCTGCCGCACATTCCTGCACGATCCCGCTCTCCTGCTCCTCGACGAGCCGTTCGCGGCGCTCGACGACCAGGGCTCCGACCTGCTGCAGGACGAGCTGGCCGGAGGGCGCACGGTGGTCGTCGCGGCGCACGATCCCGCCCGGCTCGCGGCCCTCGCAACGGCAAGGCTGGCACTCGCATGAGCACCTACGCCGTCGACGTGGCGACCCTCGCGCGCAAAGACGTGCTGCTGGAGCTGCGGTCGCGCGACACGCTGCCGGCGATGCTCCTCTTCGTCGTCTCCGCGCTGGTCGTCTTCCACTTCGCGCTGCCGGCGGATGCCTCCGACCGCGCCGAGATCGGCCTCTTCTGGATCGCGATGATCTTCACCGCGCTCCTCGGCCTCGATCGCGCCTTCGCCGCCGAGCGCGAGCAGAGCCTGCTCGACGGCCTCGTCCTCGCCCCGGTCGACCGCAGCGCGATCTGGGCGGCCAAGGTGATCTCGGTCGTCGTCTTCCTGGCACTCGCCGAGGCGGTTGCGCTCCCGGCCTACGCGCTCTTCTTCCAGCCGGTCGGCTGGGAGCTCGTCGCGGCCGTCGCGCTCGCCGACGTCGGGATCGCCTCCATCGGCGCGTTGCTGGCCGCCATGGCGGCTGCCAGCCGCTCCCGGGAGCTGCTCCTCCCGCTGCTCTTCCTGCCGCTCGCGATTCCCGCGGTCATCGGCGGAGTGGTCGCCTCCGTGGCCGAGAATCCCGCTTCGTTCCTCGGTTTCCTCGCCCTGTACGACGCTGTTTTTGCGATCCTTGCGTGGGCCAGCTTTGAGTATGTCGTCACTGAATAAAGCAGCCCCAGCTCTCGCCATCGCCGCTGCGGCTCTGCTCGTGGGCGGGATTGCGCTCGCGATCTTCTGGGCGCCCGAGGACGTCGACCAGGGATTCAGCCAGAAGATCTTCTACATCCACGTGCCGGTTGCCCTGACCGCGTACGCGTTCTTCGGCTTCGGCGCGTGGAAGGCGCTCCGCCTGCTGTCGACCCGCGACTCGCGTTACGACCTCGAGAGCTACACGGCGGTGCACATGGGCGTCATCTTCGGTCTCCTCACCCTGGTCACCGGCTCGATCTGGGCGAAGACGTCGTGGGGCCAGTGGTGGAGCTGGGGCGAGCGGCAGCTGGTGCTCTTCCTGGTCGTGTTCCTCTTCTACTCGGCGTACTTCATGCTCCGCTACTCGACCGATCCCGGCCCGCGCCGCGAGCGGAACTCCGCCGTCTTCGCGCTCTTCGGCGTCGCGCTGATCCCGGTCAGCTTTCTCGCGGTGCGGATCGCCGGGACGATCCTGCACCCGACGGTCTTCACGCACGACGACGGCGTCGCGATGCCGTGGGAGATGTTCCTCGCCTTCTGCATCTGCCTCGGAGGGGTGCTCGCGCTGGCCGCGACCTTCTACCGCGTCGAGCTCGCCGGCAAGCGCATCGACGCTTCCCTCAAGGAATTGCGGGAGCAGCTCGCATGACCAGCGCCGAGAAGTACGTGCTGGCCGCCTACCTCGTCGTTCTCGCGGCCGTGCTCGCCTACCTCGTGATCATCGCGCTCAAGGTCGGGCGTCTCGAGCAGGAGCTCGCAGATCTCGCTCGGCTCGCGCGGGAGCGCCGCGGTGGTTGAGCTGCTGATCTGGCCGGCGCTGATCGCCTACGGCGAGGCGGCTGTCGCCTATGCCGGCGACGCGCGCCGCCCCGGGCGGCTCGGCCAGCTCGGGACGTGGGGGGTGCGCATCGGCTGGCTCGCGCAGACGGCCCTTCTGATCGCACAGGCCGCCGGGGCCGATGGTTTCCCCTGGGGCACCTGGGCCGGATCGCTCAACCTCTTCGTCTGGCTCGTCGTCTCGGCGTACCTGATCTGGGGCTGCAAGCCGCGTTACAGGCTGCTCGGGCTCCTCGTCATGCCGCTCGCGGTGCTGCTCCTCGCCGTCTCGTACGCCGCGGGCGGGATCGGAGAGCTCCGGTGACGCGCGGTACTCGACGGTCTTCCTCGTCGCCCATGTCGGCCTGGTGCTCGCCGGGTTCGCCGGTTTCACGCTGGCCGCGGCGCTGGCCGGTCTCTACCTCTGGCAGGAGCGGTTGCTCAAGCACCGCAGCCGCTCGATCCTGCGCTTCCGCGTCCCGCCTCTGGCGCGGCTCGACGAGCTGGCGGGCCGGACGGTCCTCGTTGCGCTGCCCGTGCTCACCCTCGGGATGGCCGCAGGTTTCGCGCGAGTCCGAGACAGCTCCGACCTCGACCTGCTCATCGGCCTGACCCTGGTCACCTGGCTCGTCTACGGCGCCTATCTCGCCCTGCGCTACCGCGCGGGCTGGCGCGGCCGCCGAGCCGCCTACCTCGTGCTCGTCGGGTTCACGCTCGTCATCGCCCTTCGACTCGGCCTCCCGGCCACTCACTTCGCATGAGCGTCGTCCTCGTCGGCACGTCGCACCGCCTCGCGCCCGTCGAGGTTCGCGAGCGCGTGGCCCTCGATCGCGAGGGCTCCCGAGAGCTGGCTCAAAGGCTCGCAGAGGAGGGGGCCGAGGTCGTGTGCCTCTCGACCTGCAACCGCACGGAGGTCTACGCCGTGCACGCCGATCCCGACGCGGCCGAAGCGCTCGCCGCCGACGCGCTGTCGGCCACTCCCGAGCTCTACCGGCTCCGTGACGACGCTGCCGCGCTGCACCTGTTCCGGGTGGCGGCCGGCCTCGACTCGCTCGTGCCCGGCGAGGGCGAGATCCTCGGCCAGGTCAAGGTCTCCTACGAGGACGGCGCCACCGGCCCCGTGCTCGATCGCCTCTTTCGCCAGGCCCTGCATGCGGGGAAGAAGGTGCGGGCCGAGACGGCGATCGCCGAGAGCCCCTCGTCGGTCTCCTCGGCGGCGGCCGCTCTGGCCCAGCAGGTCTTCGGAGACCTGGACGACTGTCGTGTCCTCCTGATCGGCGCCGGCGGGGTCAGCGAGCTGGCGGCTCGGAACCTCGCTTCGCGAGGGGCGACGATCGGCTGGGTGGCCAGCCGCACACTGGAGCGGGCTCGCGAGCTCGCCGAGCGCCACCACGCGGAAGCGCTCGCCCTCGACGATCTCCCTGCACGCCTCGCCGAGGCCGACATCGTCGTCTCGTCGACGAGCGCGCCGGGCTTCGTCGTCAGCTCCCGGCCAGGTCTCGGCGCGCAAGGGCCGTCCCCTCTTCGTCATCGACCTCGCCGTCCCGCGCGACGTCGACCCGGCCGTTGCCGAGACGGAGGGCGTCTACCTCTACGACATCGACGACCTCGAGGCCGTGGTCAGCGAGAGCCTCAGTGGGCGCCGCCGCGAAGCCGAGCGTGCGGAGTCGATCGTGGAGCAGGAGGTCGCACGGTTCCGCGACTGGCAGGCGTCCCTCGAGGTCGTCCCGGCGATCGCGTCGCTCCGCGAGTGGGCCGAGGGTGTCCGGTCCGGTGAGCTGGCCAAGGCCGAAGGGCGTCTGGGGCGCCTCTCCGACAGCGAGCGCGAGACGGTCGAGTCGTTGACGACGCAGATCGTGAACAAGCTCCTCCATCTGCCGATCGTGCGCCTCAAGCAGGCGGCCGCGACCGACGGCCCGGGCTATGTGGACGCGGCGCGGCACCTGTTCGGCCTCAGCGAGGAGGACGGCCGTGCTGGTCCGGGTCGGAACCCGCGGAAGTAGGCTCGCGCTCACCCAGGCCGACCTGGCTGCGAACAGCTTGCGCCGCCGCGGCGCTGAGATCGCCCTCGTGCCGATCACGACGGCAGGCGACCGTGACCGCTCGAAGCCGTTCGGCCAGATCGGCGAGCGCGGCGTTTTCGTGAAAGAGATCGAGGAGGCGCTTCTCGAGGGTCGGATCGACGTGGCCATCCACTCCGCCAAGGACATGACCTCGACCGACACCGAGGGCCTCGCAGTCGGCGCCTATCTGCCGCGCGAGGATCCTCGAGACGCTCTCTGCGGGGCGGACGGGTTGCGCCCGGGCCTCCGGGTCGGGACGGCCTCGGCTCGCAGGCGCGCCCAGCTGCTCGCGCTCGAGCCCGAGCTTTCGATCGAGCCGCTCCGCGGCAACATCGACACGCGTCTCCGCAAACGCGGCGAGCGCGGCCTGGACGCAATCGTCCTCGCAGCGTGCGGGCTCGACAGGCTGGGTCTCGACGACGAGATCGGGCTCCGCTTCGATCCTGGCCTGGTGCTGCCCGAGGCCGGGCAGGGAGCGCTGGCTCTGCAGGTTCGCGCCGGGGAGCAGGAGCTCGTCGGCGAGGCGGACGACGCCCAGACGCGCCGCCGGGTCGAAGCCGAGCGTGCGTGTGTAGGAGCGATCGGCGGCGGTTGCCTCGCTCCCATTGCCGCCTATCACGACGGCGAGACGCTCACCGCTCTCGTGGCCGACCCGGACGGCCGCTGGCTGGAGCGGCGCACCGGCGACGACCCGATTGCGCTGGCCGCCGAGCTCCGCCCCCTTGCCGCCGCGTGAAGGTCATCGTCACCCGGCCGCGCGATCAAGCGGGCCCCCTCGTAGCGCGTCTGGAGGAGCTGGGGCTCGAGGTCGTCGAGTGCCCGCTGATCGAGATCGAGCCGTTCGAGGACGCCGTCGACGTCGGAGGCTACGAGTGGGTGATCGTCACGAGCCCGAACGGAGCGCGCGAGCTGGCGCGCAGGGCGAACGGCTCGTTGCCCAAGGTGGCGGCCGTCGGCCCCGGCACCGCGGAGACTCTCCGGCGAGCTCGGCATCGAGCCGGCGTTCGTGCCCAAGGTGTCCTCTCAGGATGGGCTGCTCGACGAGTTCCCGCGACCGGAGGGCCGGATCCTGTTCGCGGCCGCCGAGGGCTCGCGGCGACATGCGATCGAAGCGCTGCAGGCCGATTTCGTGCCGCTCTACCGAACCCGGCTCGCTGACCCCCGAGCGGTCCACCGGAAGGAGACGTCGTCGTGCTGGCTTCCGGCTCCGCCGCGCGCTCGTTCGCGGCCCTTGGCGCCGATGTGCCGGCCGTCACGATCGGGCCACAGACGACCAAGGTCGCCCAGGGACTCGGGTTGCGCGTCGCGGCCGAGGCGGAGACGCATGACCTCGACGGCCTCGTCGGCGCCGTCCGTCGGTTAGCGTCGCGCTGATGCAGCCGATCACGTTCCTCACCGACTTCGGATTGGAGGACGACCTCGTCGGCACCTGCCATGGCGTCATGAAGCGGATCGCGCCCGAGGTCGAGATCATCGATCTCACACACGGGGTCGAGGCACAGAGCATCCTGCAGGGAGCGCTCGTCCTCGCGAACACGATCCGGTACCTCCCCGAGGGCGTGCACGTCGCAGTCGTCGATCCCGGAGTGGGCAGTGAACGGCGCGCCGTCGCTCTCCGCGCAGGCGGGCGGCTCTTCGTCGGGCCCGACAACGGACTGCTGATGCTCGCCGCGGAGAAGGTCGGTGGCGTCGAGGCCGCGCACGAGCTCACGAACCCCGAGTACGCGCTCGAGCACGTGTCGGCGACGTTCCACGGGCGCGACGTGTTCTCTCCCGCGGCCGCCCATCTCGCGAAGGGCCTCGACCTCGCCGAGCTCGGGCCCGCCGTCGAGCCGGCCTCGCTCGTCCGGCTCGAGCTGCCGCAGCCGGAGATCTCCCAGCGGCGCATTCGCGCGACGTGCCTCTACGTCGACCGCTTCGGGAACATGCAGCTGAACCTGACGCGCGCCGACCTCGACAAGTGCGGCGTCGAGCCCGGTCACCAGGTCGAGGTCGAGCATTCGGGCGACCGCTACTACGCGGTCGCGGCCCGGACGTTCGCCGACGCGCGCGCGGGCGAGATCATCCTCTACGAGGACGCGTACGAGAACATCGCGCTCGCCATCTCGGGCGGCAACGCGGCGCAGACGTTCAACGTGAGCGCGGGAGCCGAGCTCCGCATTCGGCTGGACCCATGAAGGTGCCAGAGACGCTGGGACGACGCTTCGCCCGCGATCGCCACGAACCAGGTTGTTCGCCAGCCGCGACTGTGGAAGCTGTTCCGCGGCTCGATGCGCGGGATGTTCGACGAGATCGCGCCGGTCTGGGACGAGGGGCGGAGCCCGGACGCGTTCGCCCCGGTTGAGGCAGCTCTCGAGCGGTCTCGGAGCCGAAGCGTGCGCTGGATCTGGGTACCGGGACTGGAACCGTCGCTCTCATGGTCGCTCGAGCGCTACCCGAAGGCGGAGGTCGTCGGAGCCGACCTCTCGCCGGGCATGTTGATCGAGGCGAGGCGCAAGACACCGCCCGAGCTGGCCGACCGCGTCCGGTTCGACGAGGCCGACGCCGAGCGCCTTCCGTACGGGGACGAGTGGTTCGACCTCGTGACGCTCGCCAACATGATCCCGTTCTTCGACGAGCTCGATCGCGTGGTGGCTCCGGGGGGCTGGGTCGTGTTCGGGTGGTCGGTCGGGCCACAGACGCCGATCTACGTGCCGCCGGAGGTGCTGAGGCGCGAGCTCGAGGCTCGCGGCTACACGGATTTGTCGGAAATTGCGGCGGGAAAGGGCACCGCGTTCGTTGCCCGGAAAAGGGCTACGAGCTAGATTGGCGGCAACGGGCGTTCATGGCACGGAGACACCGGCCAGGACGCCCTTTTTTGGCTGCGCCGACCCGCGAAGCAGGCTTCCGGCGGCGAAGAACACCTCCTTTTAGTCTTTCCGCATGAAGTCGCGTAACTGGCGGCATCTGCCTGCCGCCCTGCTGGCCGTCGTCTTCCTGCTGCCGCTCTACTTCATGCTCAGCGGCTCGCTGCGCCAGGCCGGGCTTGCCGCCGCCGCGGACGCCCGAGCTGCTTCCGTCGCCGCTCGCCTGGGGCAACTACGAGCGCGCCTTCGAGCTCGTCGACCTCCCGCGCTACACGCTGAACTCGCTGTTCGTCGTTGCCTTCGCGGTGCCGCTGACCCTCCTGACCGCGTCCTGGGCGGGTTTCGCCATGGCGCGAATCTCCAGACGTCCCGCCGGTGCGCTCGTCGCGCTCTCTCTGGTCGCGCTGATGGTTCCGCTGACCGCGCTCCTCGTCCCGCGCTTCACGATCTTCAAGGAGCTGGGGCTGATCAACACCTACGTACCGCTGATCGCTCCCGCGATCATGGGCACCTCACCGTTCTACGTGCTCCTCTTCTACTGGAGCTTCAAGCGGATCCCGCCCGAGCTCTTCGAGGCGGCCAGGCTCGAGGGCCTCGGCCCGCTGGCGACCTGGTGGCGCGTGGCGATGCCGCTGGTCCGGCCGGTGACGGTCGCGGTCGCCGTGCTCTGCTTCGTCTTCACCTGGAGCAACTTCCTCGACCCGCTGATCTACCTCTTCGACCAGGAGAAGTTCACGGTCCCGCTCGGCCTGCGAGCGCTGTCCACTCTCGACCGCACGAACTTCCCGCTCCTGCTGGCGGGATCCGTGGCCGCGACGGCGCCGGTCATCCTCGCGTTCATCTTCGTGCAGCGGTACTTCCTGCAGGAGTTCCGCGGCGCCGGATGGCTCGGCCGCTGAGGGTTGGTTTGGCCGAGCTGAGGTTCGCAGGGGTCCGGAAGGACTACGGAGAAGTCCGGGCGCTCCGCGGCCTCGACCTCGAGGTGGGCGACGGGGAGTTCCTCGTCCTCGTCGGCCCCTCCGGCTGCGGCAAGAGCACGGCCCTGCGGACCGCCGCGGGGCTGGAGGAGGTCACCGAGGGGTCGATCCACATCGGCGACCGGGACGTGACGGAGGTGAAGCCGGCGGAGCGGAACGTCTCGATGGTCTTCCAGAGCTACGCGCTCTTCCCGCACCTGAGCGTCGAGGAGAACATCGGATTCGGCCTCCGCGCTCGGGGTGTCAAAGCCGCGACGAGGCCCGACCCAAGGTCTTGGCCGCCGCCGAGCTCGTCGGCTGCGAGACGCTGCTCGACCGCAAGCCGTTCCAGCTCTCGGGCGGCGAGCGCCAGCGGGTCGCGCTCGCGCGTGCGCTCGTCCGTGAGCCCGACGTGCACCTGCTCGACGAGCCGCTCTCGAACCTCGACGCCCAGCTGCGCGTGTACATGCGCGCCGAGCTGAAGAAGCTCCATCAGAAGCGTGGGCGCGACGATGGTCTACGTCACGCACGACCAGGTCGAGGCCCTGACGCTCGGCGACCGCGTCGCCGTCCTCGACCAGGGCGTGCTCCAGCAGCTCGGCCCGCCCGACGACGTGTACCGCCGGCCGGCGAACCGCTTCGTAGCCGGCTTCATCGGCAGTCCGGCGATGAACTTCTTCCCGGCGGAGCGGATGGACGGGTCGCTGCACGCCGGCCCGTTCGTCTTCGAGATGCGTCCGAACCTGCCCGAGCGGGTCGAGGTCGGTGTCCGTCCCGAGCACGTCCAGGTCGACGAGGGCGATGAAGGTGCACCCGCGGAGGTGCAGGTCGTGGAGATGGCCGGCAACGAGACCTACCTGCACCTGCAGGCGGGCAAGTTGCCGGTCGTGGCGCGGGTCGGGGCCGATGTCCGGCCGCCGGTGGGCTCGACGGTGCGCGTTCGCGCGAACTCGGCCGACGCCTACCTGTTCGACGCAGAGACCGGGGAAACCCTCAGCTGATGCTTCGCGATCGCGAGCGCCGCGAGTACGCGCTCATGCTGGCGCCGTACCTGTTCGGGATCGGGCTCCTCATTGCTCTTCCGGCGTTGGTCACGTTCGCGCTCGCGCTCACGGAGTACGACCTGATCCGGAGCCCGCGCTTCGTGGGCCTGCAGAACTTCCGCGATCTCTGGAACGACGAGATCTTCCGCATCGTCGGTCCGCAACTCGCTGATGTTCATCCTCTTCGCCGTCCCGCTCCGGCTGCTGGGCGCTCTTGCTTTCGCCCTGTTGCTGCACCGAAGGTTCCGCGGCGTGGGTGCCTATCGGACCGTCCGCCTACTTGCCGACCGTGGTGCCCGACGTCGCGTACGCGCTGCTCTGGCTCTGGATCATCAACCCGCTGTACGGGCCCCTGAACCTGGCGCTCGACGCGGTCGGGGGACCGACGCCTCGGTGGCTCACCGACCCACGTGCCGCCCAGTGGGCCGTGATCATCATGAGCCTCTTCGTCATCGGCGAGGGCTTCATCGTCGCGATGGCGACCCGGCAGGGAATTCCGGGCGAGCTCTACGAGCTGGGCGACGTCGAGGACGCCACTCCGCTCTACATGTTCTGGCGCGTGACGTTGCCGCTGATGGCCCCGACGCTGCTGCTGCTGATGTTCCGCGACACGATCTTCTCGTTCCAGGCGAACTTCGTGCCGGCGCTGCTCGTCACGGGCGGCGGGCCGCCGCCGTACGCGACGACCTATCTACCGCTCTTCATCTACCGCAACGCCTTCGAGTACCTCCGCTATGGCTACGCATCCGCGGCCACGCTCGTGATGTTCGGCTTGACGGCCTTGATCGTCTACGTGCAGTGGAGAATCGTCAGCGCTGGCGCCACGCTTTTGTCGTCTGGCGACGACCCGCCGGAAGCAGGCTTCCGGCGGCGAAAAGCACGATTCGCGTTGGCCAGCAGTCCGATCAACCCACCCCGCGTTTCAGCCAACTCGCTGCCTCTTGGCCTCCCGCCGGGCAAAGCCCGGCTCCGGCCTGCGGTGCGGCGACCGGGGCGCCCAGTGGGGGGCTTTCAGGTTCGGCGCGCAGTAGTCTGGCGACATGAGCGAACAGAGCGACACCGTCGTCTTCGTACCGGCGTGGAATGAGGAGGACAATCTGGCGGCGGTGCTCGACGAGCTCCACCGCGAGCTTCCCGACGCCGACGTCGTCGTCGTGGACGACGGCTCGACCGACGGGACGGTGGCCGTCGCCAAGGAGCACGAGCGCAGAGGTCTTCTCGTTCCCCGAGAACCGCGGCCTGCGCGCTGCGATCGCGGCCGGTTACGGGTACGCCGCCGAGCACGGGTACGAGTACTGCGGCCGGGTCGACGCCGACGGACAGCACCCGGTGCCGGAGCTGCGCAACCTGCTGGGGCTCGTCCGCGATGGAGATTGCGATGTCGCGGTCGGCTCGCGCTTCGTGACCGGCGACGACAACGGGTTCTCGCGTGAGCGCTACGAGTCGAGCCGTTCTCGGAGGCTGGGCACCGGTCTTCTGCGCAGGTCGATGGAGGTCGTGCTCGATCGACCCTTCCACGACGCCACGAGCGGAATGTATGCGGCGAACGCGCGGGCGATCCCGATCCTTGCCCGGCCGTACACGAGTGGCGCTCCCGAGGTCGAGGCCGTCTTCCGTCTCGACGACGAGGGTCTTCGCGTGCGCGAGGTTCCGGTGCAGATGCGGGAGCGCGCGACGGGCGAGTCGAAGCTTCGTGGAAGCAAGGCGCTCGTGCTCGTCCTGACCGTGGTCGGAACGCTCTTGTCGGCGGAGTACGTGCGTCGTCGACGAGGGTCGTGACCGACGCAGCCGGCGGCCGCGTCATAGCGGTGCTCGGCTATTCAGGCGGCCGTGGCGCGCATCTTCACCCGATTTGCGCCGAGAGGCTCGCGCACGCCGAGCAGTTGGCGACAGGTGCCCAGGCCATCATTCTCTCCGGCTGGGCACGGCGCTCGAGGCCGTCGCCCGAGGCCGAGCTGATGCGTGCGGCCTGGGCGGGACCCACGGTTCGTCTGATCTGTGACCCTCAGGCCCGCTCGACGTCTGACAACGCCGTGAACATCGCGGCTGCGACGAAAGCTCTCGGAGCAGAAGAGCTCGTCGTCGTCACGTCGCCCTGGCATTGCGCCCGGGTGCGCGTCCTCCTGCGGGCGGCGATGCGAGGAAGCGGCATCCGGCTCTCAGTCGCCGGTGCGGGCCACTCTCGCCCGCCTCTCGTGCTCGCCCGAGAGCTCGTGTGCCTCGTGCTGCTCCCGTTCCAGCTGGCCCGACTCAAGGGATCCGCCCGAACCAGAGGAGGGACAGTCCGGCTCCAAGGATGAGGAACACGGCGCCTGCTCCGGCGAAGGCTGCGGTCAGCTCACGCTTCTCGTCTTCGGTCGCCACTTGCGAGCCGATCTCTTCGTAGACCGCCTGCAGGTCGGCCTCGCTCGGCGCTTCGAAGAACCGTCCGCCGGTCTCCTCGGCGATCTGCCTGAGCGTCTCCGGATCCGGGGGAACCGGGAACGGCTGCAACTCGCCGAACTCGTTCGGAAGGTCGATGCTTCCGCCCTCGGTCCCCAGCGCAATCGTGTACACGGGCACGCCGGCTTCCTTCGCGGCCTGGGCCGCCTCGAGCGGATCGATGCCGGCGGAGTTGGCCCCGTCCGAGAGGAGGAGCACCGCGAAGAGCGGCTTGCTGTCCGGCGCCTGGGGATCCTCTTCCGGGGCGAGCTGGACGGAGCTCAGGATCGCGTCGCCGATCGCTGTGCCGACCTTCGACTGGAGGCCCTCGAGCGAGGAGCTGACGGCTTCGCGATCCTCGGTCGGCTCGTGGAGGACGCTGGCTCCGCTGGAGAAGGACACGAGACCCACTCGGAAACGGGCTGGAAGCTTGTCGAGGAAGGAGGAGGCGGACGACTTGGCCGCGTCCAGCCTGGTGGGCGCAACGTCGGTTGCAGTCATCGAGGCCGAGTTGTCCATCGCGAGCACGACCGTGGCCTGATCTCTCGGAACGGCCACGATCGTCTGCGGCCGTGCCAGCGCCACGAGGAGTGCAGCGAGGGCCACCAGTGCGAAAAGCGGTGGTAGGTGGCGCCGGCGCCCTGGCGACGCGGCGACGATGTTCGCGAGGAGGTCGAGGTTCGTGAAGCGGGCCGCGTACTTGATCCGGCGCCGCTGCGACCAGGCGTAGACGAGTGCGGCGAGGGGGATCAGGAGGAGCCCCCACAGGAGGAACGGGGTCGCAAAGGTCATCGTCGCCCCTCGCGGTCGACGAAGTGCGCGAAGTGCCGGAGCCAGTCGCCGGCGGTGGACAGCACGAGATGAGGCACGCCGAGCGACGCCAGTTCCCGCGTCGAGCGCGGTGCGCTCCTCCGCGGCAGCGGCCGCGAAGCGCTCTCGGAGGCGCTTTCTTCCGGTGTCGACCTGGAGTCGCCGTCCCGTCTCGGGGTCGACGAGCCACAGGTGGCCGACGTTTGGAAGCTCCTGTTCTCGCGCGTCCCGAATCTCGACCGCTATCACCGCATGGCGCGCGGAGAGTCTGAGCAGGGCGCCTCTCCAGTCGCGCGGTCCCCGGAAGTCGGAGACGACGACTATGAGCGCCCGCTGCCTTGCCAGGCGTCCGACCAGCCCGAGAGCCGCACCGACCGAGGTCGCCCCCGCGGGCTCGAGCTCGGGATCCTCTCGCACCGCGCGGAGGACGCCGAGCAACCCGGCACGGCCCTGTCGCGGCGGGAGCATCAGGTCGGAGCTCCCTCCGAAGGTGACCGCGCCGACCCGGTTCCCACGGCGTGACCCGAGGTGGCCGGCGGCGAGCGCGACGCCTTCGGCTACGTCCCATTTCCGCCGATCGGCCGTCCCGAACGTCATCGACGGAGACACGTCGAGAACGATCCAAGACGTGAGGGCGCGCTCGGCGACATCGACTCGCACCTGGACGCTGCCGGTGCGGGCCGTGGCATTCCAGTCGATCCGGCGGATGTCGTCGCCAGGCTCCCATTCGCGGATCTGAGCCAGCTCCGTTCCGACGCCGATCATCGCCGTGCGGTGCTCTCCGGCGAGCAGGCCGTCGATCCGCCGTCCGATTTTCATGTCGAGGGTGCGCAGGAGGGCTTCGGGGATTGGGCCCGGGCCCGGCCGGTCAGGCGTCCGAACCTTGCCTTGGCCGCCGAGGGCGGTCACGCCGCGCGCTCTGCCAGGTCGATGTCCGGCATCGGGACGGCATCGAGGACCGCGTCCACGATCGCGTCCGCGCCGACCTCGGCCGCCAGTGCCTCGTAGCTGAGGACGATGCGATGCTGGAGCGCGTCCTTCGCCAGGTCGCGAAGGTCCTGCGGCAACACGTAGTCGCGTCCCCTGATGAGGGCCAGCGCACGAGCCGCGATGACGAGCGAGATCGGTCCGCGGGGACTGACGCCGAACGACACGTACGGCTTCAGCTCGGGGAGCCCGATCTCGTCGGGCACCCGAGTGGCGGTCGCGATTCGAATCGCGTAGCGAGAGAGCGCAGGGTCGACGTAGACCTGCCTGGTCGCGTGCCGCAGCGAGGCGAGCTCGGACAGGCTGAGGATCGACCGGACCTCCGCCAGCCCGCTGAGAGACCGCTCGACCACGGTCAGCTCGTCGTTCGGCTCCGGATATCCGACGACCACCTTGAGCATGAAGCGGTCGATCTGGGCCTCCGGGAGCGGATAGGTGCCCTCGGACTCGATCGGGTTCTGTGTCGCCATGACGAGGAACGGATCCGGAGCGGTGAACGTCTCCTTGCCGATCGTCACCTGGTGCTCCTGCATGACCTCGAGCAAGGCGGATTGGACCTTCGCGGGTGCTCGGTTGATCTCGTCCGCCAGCAGGAAGTTGCAGAAGACGGGGCCGAGCTCCACGTCGAACGCGCCGTCGCTGGGCCGGTAGATGCGGGTGCCGACCAGATCGCTGGGGACCAGATCCGGGGTGAACTGCACGCGGTTGAACGTGCCGCCGAGCACCTTGGCCGTGGTCTTGATCGTCAGCGTCTTCGCCAGGCCGGGCACGCCCTCGATGAGGAGATGCCCGTCCGCGAGCAGGCAGACGAGCACCCGTTCGAGCATGGTGTCCTGTCCGGCGATGACGCGCTTGATCTCGAACAGCGCGCGCTCGAGTGAATCCTGTTCTGTGCTCAGCTCTTCTTGCACGTTCAACGTTTCCTCCCTGGTCGGGTGAGCCAGTCAGGAAAGCGGCAGTGCCTAAGAGGAGGCTGAGAATCTCGTTAAGTGTTTGTTGAGGTCCGGCCCATTGACAAGGTCGTTCGATCCGTAGAACCATGCTGAGACAACTGCGGCGGGAGAGGTGCGGAATTGCGGCGGAGAGGCTCGGGGAAGGGGCGTGGCGGCGGCATCCCGCGGGTGTCGGGCGTAGTGGTGCTGGCTGCGCTGGCGCTACTGGTCAGCAGCGCGAGCGTTCTCGCCGTTCCGACCACCTACCGCGACGAGGTTCTGACCGATACTCCGGCCGGTTACTGGCGCCTCGCCGAGGCCAGCGGCGCCACGGCAGTCGACGAGACGGGGAACGGCAACGGGGGTAGCTACCTCGGCGGCGTGACGCGCGGTGTGCTCGGCGCTCTTCCCGGCGACCCGAATGCCGCGGCGCGGTTCGACGGCGTCGACGACAGGGTCTCCATGGGCGATCCGGCGAGCGGGATCTTCGATTTCGGCTCGGGCGATTTCGCAGTCGAAGCCTGGCTCAAGACGTCATTGAACGGTGACCGGAGCTTGATCGGCAAGCGCGCGTCGAACCGCTACTGGCACGTCGAGGTGACCGACGACTCCGGGCACACAGGCCAGCTCCGAGCGACGGTCCGGAGTGGTAGCGGTGCGCGGGAGGCCTACAGCCTGGCCCGAGTCGACAACGGGGCCTGGCATCACGTCGTCGTCCTCTTCGATCGAGATACCGGGATCACGTTCTACGTTGACGGCGTCTCCTCCGGATTCACGCCGGCGGCGATTGCGGGCGACGTTTCGAATGCAGCAGAGCTCCAGCTTGCGAAGACCGGCAACTTCGGCAGCTTCAGCGGCGACCTGGACGAGGTTGCTGTCTATCGGGCGCTGCTGACGCCCGCGAGGATCCAAGCTCACTACCAAGCATCCGCGGTCGACGTTACGGCGCCGGTCGTCACGCTCACCACCCCGGCGAATGGGAGTTCGACGACGGACGTCACGCCAACTCTCCTCGGCACCGGCGGGACCGCGATTGGTGACTCGCCGACCGTGACGGTGGAGATCTTCGCGGGGTCGGATATCTCGGGGCCCCTGGTGGAGACGCTGACCGCGACGCGCGCCGGTAACGGCTCGTACTCGGCGGATGCGGACGCGCTCATTCTCGGCACCTACACGGCTCGGTCGCGACAGGCGGACGCGGCGGGCAACGTCGGCCTGAGCTCCGCGAACACCTTTGCCGTCGTCGAAGCGCCTCCGCCGCCGCCACCTCCGCCTCCTCCTCCGCCGTCCGACCCCGTGCTGATCGGCGCCGGCGACATCGCCTCGTGCGACCCCTTCGACGGAGACGATTTGACCGCCGCGCTCCTCGACCTCTTCCCCAGCGCGACGGTCTTCACTGCGGGAGACAACGTCTACATCACCGGCACGCCGGCCGAGTTTGCAGACTGCTACGGCCCGAGCTGGGGGCGCGCAAAGTCACGCACGCGGCCGAGCCCGGGGAACCACGACTACGACACTGCGAACGCGGCCGGCTACTTCGGATACTTCGGGAGCGCGGCCGGCAACATCGGGGAGGGCTACTACAGCTACGACCTGGGCTCGTGGCACGTGATCGCGCTGAACAGCAATTGCAGCTCCGTGGGCGGCTGCGGGCCGGGCTCACCTCAAGATGCCTGGCTCCGTGCCGACCTCGCGGCGCACCCGGCCGATTGCACGGTCGCCTACTGGCACCACCCGCGGTTCAACTCCGGCCGGGTGCACCGCGAATCGTTTGCTCCCTGGGTGCAGCCGTTCTGGAATGTCCTCTACGAGTACGGAGCCGACGTCATCGTCAGCGGGCACGAGCATCTCTACGAGCGCTTCCTGCCCCAGAACCCAAGCGGCGGGCTCGATCTGGCGTACGGGATCCCGCAGTTCACCGTCGGCACGGGAGGGTTCTTCCTCTACGACTTCGGCTCGCTCCGCCCGAACAGCGCGGCGCAGAACGACACCGACTACGGCGTCATCAAGCTCACGCTTCATGCCGGGTCCTACGACTGGGAGTTCGTGCCGGTCGCCGGAGCGACGTACACGGACTCGGGCAACGGTTCCTGCCACGGCCCGCCGGGCGGGCCGCCACCGCCACCGCCACCGCCACCTCCGCCTCCGCCTCCGCCACCTCTGCCACCTCCGCCTCCCCCGCCGTTGCCACCTCCACCTCCACCACCGCTTCCACCTCCTCCTCCACCTCCACCTCCACCTCCGCCACCGCCGCCTCCGCCCGGCTCGTATCGCGCCGCGGTGCTGAGCGACGCCCCGCGGGCCTACTGGCGACTCGGTGAGGCGAGCGGGACGACGGCGGCCGACGAGCTCGGAATCGCTCCCGGCACGTACCAGAGCGGGGTCACGCACCCCGTCTCAGGAGCACTCTTCGGCGATCCCAACACGGCCGCGCGCTTCGATGGCTCAGACGACAAGGTCAGCATGGGCGACCCCGCCGACGGGAGCCTCGACCTCGGCACCGGCGACTTTTCCGCCGAGGCCTGGGTCAAGACGAACGCCAACGGCGAGCGACGGTCATCTCGAAGCGCCCGCTCGGGACGCCGACACCGCCTCACTGGCAGCTGACCGTGACTGACGATCCGGGCCACACCGGTGAGATCCGCGTCAACATCTTCGACGGTACCGTCACCCGCCAGGTGTACGGCCCGGCCCTGCGCGTGGACAACGGTGCCTGGCACCACGTGGTCGCCGTCTTCGATCGTGACGCCGGAATCACCGTCTACGTCGACGGGACGAGCCGCTTCACCGCCGGCGCGATGGCCGGCAGCGTGTCCAATGCGGGCGAGCTGCTGCTGGGAAAGGCGACCGGCTACGGGTACCTGTCGGGCGATCTCGACGAGGCCGCCGTCTATCCGGCGATTCTGTCGGCCGCACGCGTCCAGGCACACTGGCAAACGGGTCGCTTCGGATCTCCCTAGCGAGTGACGTCGCACGGGTGCTGGCTACACTTGGCCGTCGCGGCGAGGTAGCTCAGTTGGTAGAGCACACGGCTGAAAACCGTGGTGTCGCCGGTTCGATTCCGGCCCTCGCCACTCCGCTCTTACCGGAGCCCAGCCAGAACCCGGTCGTGGAGTGGTTGCAGCGTTTTCCGCCAGTCACCGGGGACGATCACGTCGGCCGCCTCGTTGATCGGCGCGTCGTCCTCGGCGCCGACGGCTGCGACGACCCCGGCCTTGACGAAGCCGGGCGCCTCCTCCTCGTCTCCGCGGACACCGACGGCGACGAGTAGGCGCGGCGCCACCGGCCGGCCGAGGATGCCCACCTGGCGCGTGAGCGGCAACCAGCCCGCCTCGCAGACCTCGCGTGTGCCGGCGACTGCCGCTCCGGCCTCTGCGGCGCCCTTCTCGATGAGCGGGATGGGCTCAGGGCTGCCGAGGCCGGGGCCGAGGAGCGACACGACATCGGCATCGTCGATGCGGTACGAGTCGCGGTCCCTGGTCCCGCCGGCCCGGCGCACGCGGGGCTCCGGTAAGGCGCCGACATCCAGGTTTCGCACCTCGACGTCGACCCCGTCGCGAGGCTCGACCGGCTCGTACATCCGCGGCCGAATGGTCGCGAGCTGCGGGGTCGTCGCGCCGAGGATGACGGAGGTGATGTAGCCGCCGTACGCGGGCTTCTGCTGGAGCAGGCGCCCCGCCTTGGCGATGTCGACGGCAACGCAGTCGCCCGTCATGCCGAGCTCGAGCTCCCCTGCGGCGCGCGGGCCGTAGTCGCGGCCGCGACCCGTGGCCGGGATCAGCAGGACGTGCGGGCGCTCCTGAGCGAGCACGCGCTTCAGGGCTTCCCCCCAGAGCTCCGGGTGATAGTCGGCGAGCGCTTCGTCCTCCACCACGCAGACGACCTCGGCGCCGTAGCGGGCGAGCTCCTTCGCGACGCCTGGCGCTCCGAAGACGAGCGCGACGTTGCGGCCGCCCAGCTTCCCGGCCAGATCCCGACCACGACCCAGGAGCTCGAGCGAGACGCGGCGCGGCAGCTTGCCGGCCAGCTCGATCATCGTCCAGCAGTCGTAGTGCGCTCCCGGGACCTCGGCGGCATGGGGCGGCTTCTCCCACGGCGAGGCCTCGGGCCTGCGCTCGGCCAGCAGCTCCAGGATCCGTTTCGCCGCCTGGTCGACGTCCTCGATTCGCTCGCAGTTGCGCTCGGGCTGGGAGTCGCGCACGGCCATCACGCGGGTCGGCGACCCCGGCTGGCCGAAGCGCTCGTCGCTCTCCCGCAGGTCGTCCACGAGATCCGTCGCCTGCCAAACGTCGATCGTGCCGGTGTCTGACCCTCCGGGGTCTGACACCGGGGTCACGGGAGCACGCCCCACGGACACGACGAGCGGCGGCTCGGCCTCGTAGACCTCGAACCCGAAGTCCGTCTCGCGGGAGAGCTGCAACCGTCCTTCGAAGGCGTCCAGCGCCGCAGCGTTGGTCACGTGCGCCCAGCCGAGGAACGCGGCCACCTCGGGCGGCACCTGCCACGTCTCGGAGTCGAGGGACTTGCGCCCGCAGAGGACGAGGTCGGCGCCTTCCTTCGCCAGTGCCAGCGCAAGGGTGCGCGAGGTGCCGAGCGTGTCCGCCACGGCGAACACGCGATCGGAGAGGTGGATCGCCCGGTTCGCTCCGAGAGCGAGGCACTCGCGCAGTGCCTCCTCGGCCTGTGGCGGGCCCATCGTCATCGCGATCACCTCGCCGCCGACCTGCTCCCTGATCGCGACGGCATGCTGGACCGCGTAGCGGCAAAAGACGTTCAGCTCGAGCGGCACGCCCTCACGCTTCAGCGACTTGGTCTCCGGGTCGAACTCGATCGCCGAGAAGTGCGGGACCTGCTTGACGAGGCAGACGATCTTCATTGGTGCGACCCTAGCGTTCGTGCTCGGGGTGCTCTACGACATCCACGGGAACCTGCCCGCGCTCGAAGCAGTGCTCGGCCGACGCGGACAGGCTCGGGATCGACCGCTGGCTCCTCGGCGGCGACTACGGAACTCCCAGCCCGTGGGCGAACGAGACACTCGCCCGCCTGCGGGAGCTACCGAACGCCGTCTGGATCCGCGGGAACGGCGAGCGCTGGCTCGTCGAGCCGCCTGTCGACCGGCCCGAGGTGATGGAGGTCTACGACATCTTCCGCGGCCAGGTGCCGGAGGAGGATGTGAAATGGCTCTACGGCCTGCCGGCTCAGGCCGAGCTCGACGGGATCCTCTACGTGCACGGGTCGCCGCTCTCAGACGTGGACAGCTTTCGCGCCGGAGCCGCAGGAAGGGGAGGAACGCCTCCTCGCCGGCGTCCACGACCGGACCGTCGTCTTCGGCCACAGCCATCAGCAGTTTCGTCGGCCGCGGCCCGGCGAACACCGATCTCGTCAACCCGGGTAGCGCCGGGATGCCGCTCGACGGCGACGTACGAGCGGCGTGGGCCACGAGGGACGACGACTTCGAGTTCCGGCGGGTCGAGTACGACGTCGAGCGCGCAGCAGCCGGCTACCGCTCTCTCGGCGGCGGGGAGTTCGCCGAGATCATGGCCCGGCGCATCGAGCGCGGTTCGGACTAGGCCAAGGACGCGTCGAGGGTGACCTCGACGTTGCCTTTCAGGGCCTGCGAGACCGGGCAGTTCTCCTTGGCGCCCTCGGCGGCCTGCTTGAACGTCTCCTCGTCGATGCCCTCGACCTCGCCACGGATCGTCAGGTGGATCTTCGTGAACCCGAAGCCCTCGCCGACCTTGTCGAAGGTCGCCGTGGCCTCGGACTCGAGCTTCGTCGGCGGCGTTTGGGCTCTCGCGAGCCCACCCGCGAGCGCCATCAGGATGCAGCTCGCGTGGGCGGCCGCGATCAGCTCCTCGGGGCTCGTGCCCTCGCCTTCCTCCGCGCGGTCCGCCCAGGTCACGCTCTGGTCGGTCACGAGCGCCGCTGCCGAGGCTGAAACGGCCGCTGCCCTCGGCCAGCGTGCCCTCCCAGGTTGCGTTCGCAGTCTTCTCAGTCGCCATGGTCGTCCCCCTTCTCCTCGCCTGAACCGGACGGTCGATAGTACTTCTTGCCCTTCAGCGGCTCGGGGAGGTTGTCGACCTCGAACCCGCGCGGGTCGGAGTGCGGGTAGATGTAGCCCTGGCCGCGGCCGAGCTTCTTGGCCCCGTAGTAGTGCGTGTCGCGGAGGGCGTCGGGCGGCCGGACGTGTCCGTGCTCCTTGACGTCGGCCTTGAGCTTCGCCGAGCGCCACGGTGACGGCGTTCGACTTCGGCGCCCGGGCGAGGTAGATCGCCGCCTGGGCGAGGTTGAGCTGTACCTCCGGCAAGCCCACGTGCTCCACGGCATGCGCAGCGGCAACGGCCACGAGCAACGCGCGCGGGTCGGCGTTGCCGATGTCCTCGGAGGCGAGGATGACCATGCGGCGCGCGACGAAGCGCGGGTCCTCGCCGCCTTCGAGCATCGCGGCCAGGTAGTAGACGGACGCATCGGGGTCGGACGCGCGCATCGACTTGATGAACGCCGAGGTGAAGTCGTAGTGCGCGTCGCCGCCCTTGTCGTAGACGAGCGGGCGCTTGCGGGCCGCGTCCTCGACGTGATCCTCGGAGATGGGGACGCCCTCGGCCCGAGCCGTGTTCCAGGCGAGCTCGAGGATGTTGAGCGCGTTCCGTGCGTCACCGCCCGAGCGGCTCGCGATGTGCTCGACCAGCTCGTCGGGGACCTCCGCGCCGATCTCGGCCATCCCGCGCCGGACGATCACCGCCAGGTCCTCGTTCGACAACGGCTCGAGCTCGTAGATCTGCGAGCGGCTGAGCAGGGCCGAGTTGACCTCGAAGTACGGGTTCTCGGTCGTCGCGCCGATCAGCGTCACCGTCCCCTCCTCGACGGCCGGCAGCAGCGCGTCCTGCTGCGCCTTGTTGAAGCGGTGGATCTCGTCGAGGAAGAGGATCGTTCGCTGCCCGTGCGCGCCGAGCCGCTCGCGAGCCGCGCGATCACCTCGCGGACGTCCTTCACCGACGCCGACACGGCGGAAAGCTCCTCGAAGACGGCCCCGGTCGAGTTGGCGATCACGCGCGCGAGGGTCGTCTTCCCGCTGCCGGGTGGCCCGTAGACGATCGACGACGAGACGCGGTCCTCCCCGATGGCGAGCCGCAGCGCCGAGCCCTCTCCGAGAACCTGCTCCTGGCCGACGAACTCGTCGAGGCTCTGCGGCCGCATGCGCAGTGCGAGCGGGGCCGTGTCGGGCAGGCGCTCGTGGGCCGCGTCGGAGAAGAGGTCTCCCATGTCACGAAAGTATGCTCCCCGTGTGGCGAGTCACGAGACGGCGAAAGTCCCACCGGGGCACGGCTCCGACGATGCGGGAGACGAGTTCGCGCCGATTCTTCCCGGGCCGGGCGCAAGCGACTACGAGCGCTACCTGCGGACGGACGAGCTGCTCTCGCTCCAGAAGACCCCGGAAGAGGCCGCGCACCACGACGAGCTGCTCTTCCAGACCGTTCACCAGTCGAGCGAGCTCTGGCTGAAGCACGCGACCTTCGAGGTCGCGACCGCGACCGAGCACCTCCGGAAGGAGGAGCTCTCGGCCGCGCTCCGTCTGCTCCGCCGCGCGAACGACGGGATGAAGATCGTCATCTCGCTGATGGACATGCTCGAGCACCAGTCGCCCTGGGAGTACACGCGCTGGATCCGCCCCGTGCTCGGACACGGGAGCGGCTTCGACTCACCGGGCTTCAACGCGGTGCGCAGGGTGTCGCCGGAGCTCGGCTCTGCCTTCCACGAGCTGCGCCGCGCGGCGGGAGTCTCGGTCGTCGAGCTCTACCAGCGTGGCCGCGAGTTCGAGGACCTGTACCAGCTCGCCGAGGCGCTGACCGAGTGGGACGAGCGGGTCACGCTCTGGCGGATCCGGCACTTCAAGGTCGTCGAGCGGATCATCGGCGGTCTCGTCGTCGGCACGCAGGGCACGCCGGTCGAGTTGCTGGAGGGTCTCATCCACCGGCGCCACTACCCGGAGCTCTGGGACGCCCGCAACGAGCTCACCGAGCTCGCCAAGAAAGAGGAATAGCCCTGGCCACCGTCTCGCTGCGCGAGGAGGCGACCGACCTCCTCGGGAAGCTGATCCGCCTCGACACGGTCAACCCGCCCGGGAACGAGACCCTGGCGGCCGAGCTTCTGCGCGAGTACCTCCAGGAGAACGGGGTCGAGGTCGAGCTCTATGCCAAGGTCCCGAACCGGGCGAACCTCGTCGCGCGGATTCCGGGGAACGGCACCGGGCCGCGGCTTGCGTTCCTCTCGCACACCGACACCGTTCACGCCGATCCCGGCGAGTGGACACTCGACCCGTGGTCGGGCGAGCTTCGGGACGGCGAGATCTGGGGCCGCGGCGCGCTCGACATGAAGGGACAGGTGGCGGGAAGCGCGGTTGCGATCGCGTCCCTGGCCCGCGAAGGCTTCGAGCCGAACGGCGACCTGATCTTCGTCGCGGCCGCCGACGAGGAGGTCGGGGTGGACTTCGGCTGCTCCTGGCTCTGCCGCGAGCATCCCGAGGCTGTCCGCGCCGAGTACGTGCTCAACGAGGGCGCCGGCGACCGAGTCGAGATCGGCGGCAAGCCGCTCTACCTGTGCTCGACCTCCGAGAAGATGACCTCGCCCTTCCTGCTGCGCGTCCACGGGCGGGCCGGCCACGCATCGATGCCGGGCATCGCCGACAACGCGCTCGTCAAGGCGGCCAAGCTGATCCAGCGGCTCGGCGAGTTCTCGCCCCAGCCGCAGCTCGAGCCGGAGGTGGCGGCTTTCATGAAGCTCGTCACAGGTGAGGACGCGCCGGCGCCCGCCGAGCTGCTGGACCGCGCTCGGGCGATCGACCCGGTGGCTGTCGAGCTGGTCGAGCCGCAGCTCGGCATGACGCTTTCGCCGACGATGATCTCAGCCTCCAAGACGCGGAACGTGATCCCGTCGCTCGTCGAGGTGACGGTCGACTGCCGGCTGCTCCCGGGGCAGACCCAGGACGAGGCCGAGCAGGTGATCCGGGACGTGCTCGGCGAAGGCGATTACGAGCTCGAGTGGCTGGAGGGGCACGGCGGAACGCGTTCGCCGATGGACACGCCGCTCTGGGACGCGATCGAGAGCTGGGTCGCAGAGACCGAGCCGGAGGCGGCCCCGGCGCCGATCTGTCTGGCGGGATTCACGGACAGCCACTGGCCGAGGTCGGCGTTCGGGACCGTCGCCTACGGCTTCTTCCCGATGCGCTACATGGATCCGCAGCTCGCGACGCGGCTCGTCCACTCGGCGGACGAGCGGGTCAAGGTCGACGATCTCGAGCTCGGAACCGAGTTCCTGCGCTATGCCGCACGGGTGATAGGCGCAATTCGACTCTGAGTCGATAACCTCAAAGGAATGTCTGATCAAGAAGTCCGGCTCGGCGGCATGGCCCTCGCCAACGGCGTGCTCGTGCACGGGCCCAACTCGTGGGGCTGCGCCGTTCGCCTGCCCGACGGCCGGCTGAAGGTCCTCGCGGACTACAAGCGCTACCGCGCCTCCAGCGTGACGAACCCGCTCCTCCGCGGGCCGGCCCGCCTCGCCGAGGTGATCGCGCTCGTACCGCATGTTCGGCGGCGGATGCCCGAGGCGAAGTTGCCCTTCGAGCGCCCTCGCGTGCTGACGGCGATGGTCGCCAGCGCAGTCGCCGTGCAGGTCGCTCGCGGCTCGGCACGGCTGTCACCCGCCGCGCAGGAGCTCGTCGGCGCCGTCGCCTCGCTCGTCCCGGCGGTGCTCGCTCTGCGGAGCGACGATCTCGCCGCGTACCACGGCGCAGAGCACATCGCGATCGGCAGCCACGAGCACGGCGAGGCGCGCGAGAAGGAGCACGAGCGCTGCGGCTCGCACCTGCTCGGCCCGCTGCTCGCGACTCTCGCCATCGGCAACGTGCTCGCCGCGCGCGCGCCCGTTCACCTGCGCACCCCTGCGCGCGCCCTCGCCTCGCTGGGCGCGGTCGCCGCCTCGACCGAGATCTTCTCCTGGATGGTGCGGAACCCCGAGAACCGGGTGGCGAAGGCGCTCGCCAAGCCGGGTCACGAGATCCAGCATCGTCTGGCGACCGCGGAGCCGACCCCCGAGCAACTCGAAGTCGCAGAGGCCGCGCTCGCGGCCTGCCTGGAGCTCGAGCATGGCAGTCAGGACTAGGGAAGAGCGGCTACCGCCCGAGATCTTCGACCTGCCGGTCGAGAAGATGCGGGAGGGCTACTACACCGACGCTTACTTCAACCACGCGCGCGAGACGCTGCTCGCCGACGGTCGCCGCCCGCGCGTGGTCATGCAGGTCTTCCAGCGCAAGGACTCGGTGCTCGGCGGGATCGACGAGGCGATCGCGATCCTCAAGCTCTGCTCGCACGACTGGGAGGCGCTGACCGTCCACGCCCTGTACGAGGGCGCTGACATCTCGCCCTGGGAGACGGTGATGACGATCGAGGGCGACTACACGCTCTTCGCGCACCTCGAGACTCCGTACCTCGGCGTCATGGCGCGCCGGACGCTGATCGCCACGAACGTGACGCGCGTCCTGAGAGTCGGCGAACGGGAAGCCGGTCATCTTCATGGCGGCCCGGCACGATCACCATCTCGTCCAGACCGGAGACGGCTGGGCGGCCTACGTGGCCGGCGCGATGGTCGAAGCGCCGGTCGGCGTCACCTCCGAAGCGCAGTCGTCGTGGTGGGGCGGCCGCGGCGTCGGCACCGTGCCGCACTCGCTGATCGCCTCGTACGGAGGCAACACCGTGCTCGCGGCCACGAAGTTCGCGGAGTGGGCGCCGGCCGACCTCAACGTGGTCGTCCTCGTCGACTTCGAGAACGATTCCGTGCGTACGTCGCTCGAAGTCGCGCGCGCGCTCGGGCCCCGGCTCTGGGGCGTGCGGCTCGACACCTCGGGGCAGCTCGTCGACAGGTCGCTGTGGAACGAGCTGGGCGACTTCGATCCGCGCGGGGTCAACGAGCGGCTCGTCCTCAAGGTGCGCGAGGCGCTCGACCATGACGGCTTCGAACAGGTGCGGATCGTTGCCTCGGGCGGCTTCACTGCGGAGCGCATCAGCGCGTTCGAGGAGAGCAGCGTGCCCGTCGACGCGTACGGGATCGGGTCCTCGCTGATCCGCGGCGAGAACGACTTCACGGCCGATGTCGTGATGACCGACGGGCGGGCCTCCGCCAAGGTCGGCCGTCGGTTCAGGCCGAACCCGCGGCTCGAGCGCGTTGCCTAGGCTCGCGTTGCCTAGTACTCAGGTACCCCCAACCTCCTCCCCGACGCAACGGTATCGAGGAAATTCGCGCCCGTGGGTGCCGGCTCTGTGACGAAAGTGATCCTCTGGGACGTCGACACGCAGGTCGACTTCATGCTCCCGGACGGCAAGCTCTACGTGCCTGAGGCCGAGGAGACGATCCCGGCGATGAAGCGGCTCGTCGAGGCCGCGCGGGAGGCCGGCGTCGTCCACGTCGCCTCCGCTGACGACCACGAGCTGACCGATCCCGAGATCTCCGACGATCCGGATTTCCGTAACACGTATCCGCCGCACTGCCTGCGCGGCACCCGCGGCGCCCAGAAGATCCCCGAGACCGAGCAGGAGGATCCGTTGCCTCTCGGCCTCTTGCCCTTTCCGCCGGGCCTGATCCCGGACCTCATCGACGGCCGCCGCGAGATCCTGCTCCTGAAGAAGAACTTCAACGTCTTCACGAACCCGAACACGGAGCCGCTGCTCGACGCGCTCGACCCGGAGGAGATCATCGTCTTCGGCGTCGCCACCGACGTCTGCGACGACGCCGCGATCCGCGGCTTCCTCCTGCGCGGCCGCCGGGTGCGCTTCGTCGAGGATGCGGCGCGCGGCCTCGACGAGGAGCGTGTTCAGCAGTGCACCGCGGCCTGGCGCGCGGGCGGCGTGGAGTTCACGACCGCCGACGCGGTCGTGGCAAGCCTCACGTAGCCAACGGCTACAGCTTCAGGCCCGAGGTGCCGATGCAGCGCGGAGATGCCTGACATCGGCCATTACTTGAGCGAGATCGGCCAGGTGGCGCTGATCTGGCTACCGCTCGTCATGTTCGGGTTCATCATCTACCTGCTCTGGCGCACCCTCCAGGTGATGCCGCGGGTGAAGTCGGCCCACGTGCAGCCGACCTCGAAGTCCCTCGTGAACTGGGACGAGGTCGCGGGCCTCGAAGAGGCACGGGCCGAGATGGAGGAGATCGTCGATTTCCTGAAGAACCCGAAGCGCTTCGCAGCGCTCGGCGCCCGAGTGCCCAAGGGCATCCTGCTCTACGGGCCTCCCGGCACGGGCAAGACTCTGCTCGCCAAGGCCGTCGCCCACGAGTCGGGCGCCAACTTCTACTCGCAGAGCGCCTCGGCGTTCGTCGAGATGTTCGCGGGCCTCGGCGCCGCGCGGATCCGCAAGCTCTTCGAGCAGGCGCGGAAGAACGAGCCCTCGATCATCTTCATCGACGAGCTGGACGCCGTCGGCATGGCGCGCTCCGGTAGCGGCTTCAACCGCGAGCAGGACCAGACCCTGAACCAGCTGCTCGTCGAGCTCGACGGCTTCGGCAACCGCGACCAGGTGGTCGTGATGGGCGCTTCGAACCGGCTCCAGGACCTCGACCCCGCACTGCTCAGGCCGGGACGCTTCGATCGCCAGATCCTCGTGTCCCCGCCGGATCTGCCCGGCCGCGAGGCGATCCTCCAGGTGCACACGCGCGGGAAGCCTCTCGCCGCAGACGTCGACTCTGACCGGCATCGCCCGCCAGACCGCAGGCCTCACCGGCGCCGATCTCGCCAACATCGCGAACGAGGCGGCCATCGTCGCCGGCCGCGAGAACCAGCAGTACATCCACCACGCGCATTTCGACGCCGGCCTTGGAGCGCGTCATCGCCGGCCTGCAGCAGCGCAAGGTGATGTCCGAGAAGGAGAAGCGGATCCTCGCCTACCACGAAGGCGGCCATGCCCTGATGTCGCATCTCATGGGCGACGGCTTCCCGGTGCACAAGGCGACGATCGTCCCTCGCGGGAACGCACTCGGCTACACGTTCAACCTCCCGGACGAGGAGCGCTATCTCCACACGCGCGAGGAGTTCATCGACTGGATGAAGATCGCGCTCGCCGGCCGCGCCGCCGAGCAGGTCGTGTTCGGCCGCGTCACGAACGGCGCCGCCAACGACCTCGAGAAGGTGACCGACCTGGCCCGCGCCATGGTCTTCGAGTACGGCATGTCCGAAGGGGTCGTGTCACGGACGATGCGGGCCGACAACTACGCACTCTCCGAGGAGACGAAGAAGCTGCGCGACCTCGAGCAGGCCCGCCTGACGGACGGCGCCTACTACGAGGCGGTCCGGCTGGTCACGAAGCATCGCTCCGCGCTCGACCGTCTGGCGAACGCACTCCTCGAGAAGGAGACGCTCGTGCGCGACGAGATGCAGGCCATTCTGGCCGACACGCAGGCCGAGTCCAGCATGAGCGAGTCCGTGGGCCGTGTCGTGCCGATCAGGGGCGAAGCCGCCGAGGAGGCAGACCCCGCCCGGTAGCATCACCTTCGCGGTGCAAGCGAAGGGGATTCACCATCTAGGCGTGGCGGTCGAGGACCTCGAAGAGGCGGTCGAGACGTACCGATCGGTCTTCGGCGCCGAACTGGAGCATCGCGAGACGATGCCGTCCCAGGGTGTCGAAGCGGTGGCCGTTCGTGTTGGCGGAGAGCCGCGTCGAGTTCCTGCGCGCGCTGGGCGACGACACGCCCGTCGGCAAGTTCATCGCCAAGCGCGGTCCCGGGATGCACCATGTCGCCTACGAGGTGAGCGACCTCCACGGCCAGCTGAATCGCCTGGCCGAGCAGGGTGTGGAGCTGGTCGACGTGGAGCCCCGACCCGGGCTGTTCGGGCTCGAGGTCGCGTTCATCCATCCGCACGCGATGCACGGCGTGCTTGCGGAGCTGGTGGCTGTTGCCTGAGAACGGGCGAGTCCGGATCGAGGTCGGCTTCGAGGGCGGCCAGGTGATGAGCGCATTCGTCGAGAACGCGACCTCGGACGAGCTCGAGAAGGCGCTCTCGTCGGGCCAGGTCGACGGCGCGATCCACCTCGAAGCCGAGGACGGGCGGTACACGCTCTCGCTCGCGCGAATCGTCTACGTCAAGCGCTTCTCTCGCGAGGGACGCGTCGGCTTCCACGGCGGATAGCTCCGGCGGAGTCGGTCGGCGGACGAAGTCCCAGGAGGTGCGGGCTCTCGTCGAGCGGGCGCAACTCGGCCATCGCGACGCGCTGGAGGAGCTCTACCTCCTCCACTTCGATCGCATCTACAGCTACCTGCACCTGAGCGTCGGCAACCGCCACGACGCCGAGGACCTGACGACCCAGACCTTCCTGCGCATGCTCGAGGCGATCAACCGCTTCCGCTGGCGCGAGGTGCCGTTCTCGGCCTGGCTCTTTCGGATCGCGCACAACCTCGCGATGGACCACTTCCGGGCGAACCGCCGTGTGCAGCCGGAGGAAGAGCCGCCCGAGCCGACCGGTTCGGAGGAGTCCTCGGCGGAGGATCAGGCGTTCGACTCGATCGGCCGCGCCGGGATGCTCGAGTTGATCGAGAAGCTCTCGCCCGAGCAGCGCCAGGTGCTGACGCTGAAATTCCTCTACGGCTTCGCCAACCTCGAGGTGGCGGCGATCCTCGGAAAGACCGAGGGGGCCGTGAAGTCGCTGCAGCATCGCGCGCTTGCGTCCCTGCAGAAGCACGTCACTCGGTAGATGCCGCTCGACGTCGGGCTCGTCGGGTTGCCGGGGTCGGGGAAGACGACGCTCTTCCGGGCGCTGACCGGCGCGCCGACACCCGCCGGTGAGTACGGCAAGCCGCACGTGGGCATGGCCTCGGTGCCGGACGAGCGGCTGGGCCGGCTGGCCGAGGTGCTGCACTCCGCGAAGTCGACGCCGGCGGCGATGCGCGTCGTCGATCCGCCCGGGCTCGACGCCTCCGTGCTCGGCGAGCTGCGCAAGGTGGAGGCGCTGATCGCGGTCAGCCGCAGCTTCGGGCCGGACGTCGATGCCGAGCGCGACGCGGAATCTCTCGGCCTCGAGCTCATCCTCGCCGACCGCGACCACGTCGAAAAGCGCCTCGAGCGCGTCAGGCAGCAGGCCAAGTCCGGCGATCCGGAGACGCGCAAGGAGGTCGAGAGCCTGGAGCGTGTCCTCGCGCACGTCGAGGCCGGCGGCGTCACTGGCCGACTATGCCGTGAGCGTCCCGGCCGAGCTCGAGCCGCTGACGACCAAGCCGCTGGTTCGCATCGTCAACGGCAAGGGTGGCCTCGACCTCCAGTTGGAAGGCGAGCTCTCCGAGCTCAGCCCCGACGACGCCGCCGCCTTCCGCGAGGGCCAGTCGGCACTCGAGGCGACGGTCGCGACGCTCTTCGACGAGGCCGGCCTGCTGACGTTCTTCACGGGGAGCGACAAGGAGGCGCGCGCCTGGACTCTGCGCCGCGGTCAGACGGCGCTCGAGGCGGCGGCGACGATCCACACGGACATCGCGCGCGGCTTCATTCGCTGCGAGGTGATCTCGTTCGAGCACCTGATCGAGAGCGGCAGTCACGCCGAGGCCGCCCGCCGCGGGCTGCAGCGCCTGGAGGGCAAAACGTACGTCGTCAACGACGGCGACGTACTAAATGTCCGTTTTAACGTCTGATTAAGCGGTGAACGGTGATCCCGATGCGGGGCGGGCGGCCCCTACACTGAAGCCCGGCATGGACGGGACCGAGACCGCGGACCGGCGCGAAGAGCGCTTCGAGCAGGCCGTCGGCGTGGCCGACCGCTTCGTCGGCGAACATCGAGCAGGCCGTGCACGGCAAGAGCCGCGAGATCAAGCTCGTGCTCGCAGCCCTCGCCTGTGAGGGCCACGTCCTCCTCGAAGACGTCCCCGGCACCGCCAAGACCGTGCTCGCCCGCGCGATCGCCCAGACGCTCGAGGGCGCAATTCCCTCACGCATCCAGTGCACGCCGGATCTCCAGCCCACCGACGTCACCGGCCTGTCGGTCTACAACCAGCAGAGTCGCGATTTCGAGTTCCGGCAGGGCCCGGTCTTCGCCAACGTCGTGCTCGTCGACGAGATCAACCGCGCGATGCCGAAGACGCAGTCGGCGCTCCTCGAGGCGATGGCCGAACGGCAGGTCACCGTCGACGGTGTCACGCGAGTGCTGCCGGAGCCCTTCCTCGTCATGGCGACGCAGAACCCGATCGAGCTCGAAGGCACGTTCCCGCTCCCCGAGGCGCAGCTCGACCGCTTCTTCCTGAAGACCGCGCTCGGCTATCCGGACGCCGACGAAGAGATCGGGATCGTCCGCGAGCAGCGCGGCGGCCATCCGCTCAAGCACGTGGAGCCTGCAGTCTCGCTGGAGGAGATCGAGACCCTGCAGCACGCAGTCGAAGCCGTCTACGTCCATGAGCTGCTCGAGCGCTGGATCATCGATCTCGTCCGGCGCGACGCGCGAGCTCGACACCGTCGCGATCGGCGCCTCGGTCCGCGGCAGCCTCGCGCTCGAGAAAGCTGCGCGCGCCTGGGCGCTCCTGCACGATCGGGACTACGTCGCGCCCGAGGACGTCGAGGAGCTCTTCCTCCCGGTGATCGGGCACCGCATCCTCTTCACGCCGGCCTTCCTGGTCGAGGTTCGCCGCCTCGGCTGGCCGGAGACGCTCAGGCAGTTCCGCGCCCGCTGCCTCGAGAGCTGCCCGCGGCCGCAGGCCGACCTCTCGGGCGAGGTCGTACCCATCCAGACCAACTAGCCGCCGATGTCCGCGCAGTACGAGCTGACCTTCCCGCTCGTCCCGCGCCGCAGGCTGATCGGGCTCGCTTTCGGCGCCGTGAGAAGCGTCCGCCGCGGGATGGGCTCCGACGTCGCCAGCTCGCGGCCGTACCAGCCCGGCGACGACATCGACACGATCGACTGGAACGCCTCGGCGCGGCTGTCCTCGGCGCGCGGCACCGACGAGTTCATCGTGCGAGAGCGGTTCTCCGAGGAGGCACCCCGCGTCGTGATCCTCTGCGACCGGCGGCCGGAGATGGCGTTGTACCCGCAGGGCCTTCCCTGGCTGTCGAAGCCGACCGTGATGCTCGAGGCGGGTCGGCAGATCGCCGACAGCACGGCCAAGGCCCGGGGGCTCGTCGGCTACCTCGACTACGCGAACGGCGACCCGAGCCGTTCTGGCGGCCGCCGCACAGCCAGCAGGACTTCTGGCGCGTCAAGGAGAGCCATCTGCTCTGGCCCGAGTACAAGGCGCCGAAGGACAACCTCACGCAGGCGTTTCACCATCTCGTCGCCGCGCGGCGCTCGCTGCCCCCCGGGAGCTTCGTCTTCGTACTGTCCGACTTTCTCGCGCCGCCGGCGCCGGAGATGTGGGCGACCGTGCTCGAGCTGCCCTGGGAGATCGTGCCCGTGATCATCCAGGACCCGACCTGGGAGCAGAGCTTCCCACCCGTGTCCTCGGTGGTCGTCCCGCTCGCCGATCCCCGGACGGGCGGCGTGAAGGCGGTTCGCCTCAGCCGGCGCGAGGTGGCCCGGCGCAAGGGCGAGAACGAGGATCGCCTCGCGAGCCTGCTGGAGGAGCTGCAGGGGTTCGGGCTCGAGCCGCTGCTCCTGGCGACCACCGACCGGAACGAGATCTACAGCCGTTTCATGACCTGGGCCGAGCTTCGCCTGCACCCGGGGGAGCGCCGCTTTGAGACCGAGACTCGCACTTGCGGTTGCGGGGGCGACGGTGGCTGCGCTCGTCGTGGCCGTCGTGCTGCTCATGGGCCGAGACGACTCCACCGGCGACACGCCCACGCTCAGAGGCGAGCTGGTCTCGACCGCGACCAGCTTCGAGCCCCGAGCGCATCTCTTCGGCGAGCCGATAACCGCCCGCCTCGAGGTCGTCTTGACTCGACACGGATCGAGCCCGACAGCGTGAAGGCGACACCGCGGTTCGATCCCGTACACGATCACGTCGCGCACCGAGAGCAAGGAGTCGTTCGACGGGATCACGCGCGTGCGCACCGAGTACGCCCTCGCGTGCCTCACCCGCTCGTGCCTCGCGCCCAAGAGCGGGTTTCTGCGGGTTCCGCGCACGCGGGCTCGAGTACAAGCCCCGCGCGCTTCGCGATCCACAGATCGCATCGGTGGACTGGCCCCCGGTGCGAACCGCCTCGCGGATCGGAACCAACGACCTGGAGGGCCTCGAGCTGCTCGCGGACGTGCGAGACCTTCCACCCGTCTCGTATCGGGTCGCTCCGTCGACGGTGACCTCGGTGGGGTATGGGTTGGCCGTTCTGCTCGGGATCGCGGGGCTCCTCTTGCTCACGCGGGCCCTGGCGTTGCCCGCCCTCGCGGCCTCCGCGCTGGCGCGCCGGCGCGCACGGCTCTCGCCGCTTCAGCGCGCGCTCAACCTGGTGCGGCGCTCGACCGAGCGCGGTGAGCGCGCTGACAGCCGCCGTGCGCTCGAGCGACTCGCGGTCGAGCTTCGGCAGACGGAGGAGCCGGATCTGGCGCGGACCGCCACCCAGTCTCGCCTGGCGGCGCCGCGACCCGTCCGGATCGACCGTCGAGCCCTTGTCGGACGAGGTCGAGCGCGTGATCGCCGAGGAGGCCCGATGAGCGACCCGCCGCCCGCAGTCGATCCCGGTGGCGGATGCCCTCGAGCTCGACCCCAACGTCCGGCGCACGGCGCTGATCCGGTTCGCGCTGGCCGGTGTGATGCTCGCGGCGCTCGCGCTCGCAGTGTCGTTCGGCCGCGATCCGGACAAGCGGGCGAGAACGCTCTTCCCCGGCAGCGAGAGCGGCGTCCTCGTGCTCGACATGTCGGCGAGCGTGGGCGGGCCGGGTCGCAGTTTCCTGCGACCGATCGAGTACCTGTCGAAGACCGGTCAGGACTTCGGGCTCGTGCTCTTCTCGGACGTCGCGTACGAGGCGGTGCCGCCCGGGACGAGCTCCAGCGAGCTGTCGGCGTACCTCCGGATCTTCAGGCCTCCGACTCAGAATTGCGACTTGCCGGACGGCTTCACCTGTCCACCGGGGACGAAGCGAATGACACCTGCCGAGCTACGTCAGGCCCGCTCTCGCGGCCGCGAGCAGAATCCGTGGTCGGAGACCTTCCGCGGCGGCACGAGGATCTCGGCCGGGCTGGCGCTCGCGCGGCAGGTTCTCGCGCGTGAAAAGCTCTCCCACCGCGGCGTGCTCCTCGTCAGCGACCTGGACGACTCGCTCTTCGATGTCCCGGCGCTGACCCGGGAACTGATCACGTACAGAGGCGCAGGAGATCCCGCTGCATGTCGTCGCACTGCGGGCATTCAACGACGATCGCCTCTACTTCCGCCGGTTGATCGGACGCAAGGCGTTCGTGCGCCGGGCGAACCTTTCGCCCCGGACGGCCGCGCGGAAGCCGGTGCGCACGGCAGAAGCGTTTCCCGTCGATCTCGCTGCCGTCGGCCTGATCGCGCTCCTGCTCCTTGCGCTCAACGAGCACTACTGCGGCCGGTTGACGTGGCGCCGGATGGGGGAGCGGTCGTGAGGGCGCGCGCTCGTCGAGTGTTGCCCTTCGTCCTCGCCGGCCTCGCCCTCGTCGCGGCTCTGTTCTGCGCGTACGTGGCCCGTGAGGCCTCGCAGGTCGAAGCAGAGATCCGCCGCAGCGACGCTGCGTTCCGCGCCCAGCCTGCCCGGGAGGGCCTCTGGGAACTGAAGACCGACGCGCCGGGGCTGGAGAAGACCCTCCGCACGGAGGACGACGTCGCTTTCCGCACGGCGAGCCGGCTGTATGAGCTTCTCCGCCTCCGCGGGCGAGACCCTTACGACTTCTCGGCTCGCGCATTCCGTGCCGACGCCCAGCTCGCCCTTGCGCGCGCCGAGTCGGCGGGCATGACGACTCCGGCGCGTATCGAAGGCGGCGAACCTCGAGGCGATCATGATCCTGGAGGAGGCACTCGGCGACCCGCTGAACGGGCCTCGGCTCCTGGAGCGAAGCCTGAACGGCTTTCGCAAGGCCCTACGGATCGACCCCGCCAACGAGGAGGCGATGTTCAACCTCGAGCTCGTGCTGCGCCTGCTCGAGCCGAACGCGGCGCGTCTCCAGATCCGCTACGGCGTCAACGCGCGTGGCCGCGGCGTCGCAGGCGCGGCGCCGATTCGCCGCGGGCACGGGTACTGATCGTGCGCCTGACGTTCCTCAGCCCGGAGGCGGCCATCATCGGGCTGGCGGTCGCGGTGCCGGTCATCGCGCTCATGCTCGCGGAGTCGCGGGCGCGGATCGCCCGCGCGGTGCTGAAGCTGCCGGCGCCGATCGCGCGCGGCTGGCCTTACGTGGCCGCGATCGCCGCGTTTGCGGTCTTCGTCTCGATCGGCGCCGCCCAACCGGTGCTGGAGCGCGAACGGACGCGCACCGTTCGCAACGACGCGGAGGCGCTGTTCGCCTTCGACACGACGCGCTCGATGGCGGCGTCCTCCTCGGCGGGCTCCGACACGCGGTTCGAGCGCGCCGTGCGGCTCGGCAAGGAGATGCGCGCGGAACTCCCGGAACTGCGCGTCGGCGTCGCATCGGTCACGGACCGGGTGCTCGCGCATCTCTTTCCGACGGGCAACTATCGGTCGTTCGAGCTGACGTTGGACAAGGCGATCGGAATCGAACGGCCGGCTTCGGTGCAGCGAGGGAACGGTCTCGGCAGCAGCCTCGAGGCGTTTACCGACCTGCCGAAGCAGGGCTTCTTCGCACCGAACACTCGCTACCGCGTGCTCGTGATCTTCACGGACGCCGAGACCCGCCCGTTCAACCGCGCGTTCCTCGCCGACTCCTTCCGCGACTCGAAGATCGAGACGATCGTGATTCGCATTGGCTCCGATCGCGAGCGGGTCTACGTCGACGGAGCTCCAGATCCGTTGTATGTGCCCGAGGAGGGATCGGCCGAGGCTGCGGAGATCTTCGCGGAGGCGACAGGCGGCGTGACCTTCGACGAGGACGAACTGGGGCAGGCGATCGAGGCCGCCCGACGAGGTGCGGGGGAGGGTGGGCCGCAAGCCGAGTCGAAGGAAATCGAGCCGACGCCGCTCGCCTCGTATGCGTTTGCGGCCGCGTTCCTCCCCCTGGCGTTCCTCCTCTGGCGGCGAAATTTCAGATGAGAAGCGCGCGCTGACCCGCTAGCAGCAGCCGCCGTCGTCATCGCAGCAGCCAGTACCGCAACAAGACATATCGGCCTCCTCTCTTAGATCGATGATCTTCGATGTACCGACGCTAGTTGCTATATTGAAGTCTGTCAATGAAGCAGATCGCAACCATCACCCCGATCTCGTGCTGCGCGCCGGGCTCGCCGCCGCTGAAAGGCAAGGAGCTGGACGCTCTCGCGGGGCAGTTCAAGGCGCTGTCCGACCCCACCCGCCTCTCGATCGTGAACTCGCTCGCCAACCGTGAGGAGTGCTGCGTCTGCGAGTTCCAGCACCTGGGGCTCTCCCAGCCCACGATCTCGCATCACCTGAAGATCCTGCGCGAGGCCGGCCTGGTCGAGGTCGCTCGCAAGCGCGGAACCTGGACGTTCTACCGGCTCGTGCCGGCCGCGGTGGAGTCGCTTGCGTTCGCTCTCGGCGGCTCGGCGAAGCCCGAGATGGTGCTGGCCACCGCCGCGGGATCCGTCGCGCGCTAGCTGACGGGCCGGGTCGCGGCCACCGCGTCGAGCTGATTCGCGTGGTAGAGGACGGCAGCCTCGGCCGTCCGTGCGGCGCGAGCATCGTGGTGCACGGCGACTGCGTGGAGCAGCTCGGCTCGCACTTCCGCCTCGAGTGCCGCGGCTCGCGTCTCGATCAACCGCAGCCCCAGGTGCACGTGCCCGAGCAGACGGCCCTCGTCGGTGGGGCGGAAGACGGGGCCGCGGGTGAGCTCGAGGGTCCGGCCGGCATCGTGCAGGACGGCCGCGGTCAGGAGCAGGTCGCTGCGCAGGCGCGGGTGCAGCTGCGCCGTCTCGCGGCAGAGCGTGGCCACGCCGACCGTGTGCTCGAGGAGCCCGCCCGCGTACGAGTGATGACCGTCGGTGGTGGCGGGAAGGCTTCGCAGCTGAGCCCGAAAGTCCACGTCGTCCACGAAACGCGCGGCAGTCGCACGCAGTCCCGGGTGGGCGATCTCGCCGGCGAGGAACTCGAGGAACCCGTCGAGCTCGTCGGCGTCTCGTCCTCAGTGCGGGCGAGAGCGCGGCGGGATCCTGGCCTTCGGCGGGCTCGATCGAGCGCACGTCGAGCTGGAGCTTGTCGCGGAAGAGGTCGACCCGGCCGAGGACTCGCACGGCGTCGCCTTCCGCGAAGCGCGAATCGAGCAGCTCCACGTCGTTCCAGACCCGGGCCTCGATGCGACCGCTCGGGTCGACCAGCTCGAGGGCCAGGTACGGCGCGCCGCCCTTGGTGCGCAGTCGCTCCTTCTTCGCGACCGCGTAGACCGCCTCGACGATCCGGTCCTGCTCCAGCTCCGCAATCGCGGACACGGCCCAAGTCTAGGTCCAGAAACGGATGGTAGGGTGGCGACGCTTTGGCTGAGATCAAGCCGTTTCGAGCGTTGCGGTACGACGAGCGGCAGGCCGGGCCGCTGGAGGATCTCGTCGCGCCGCCGTACGACGTCATCACTCCCGAAGAGCGCGAGCGCTACCTCGCGAAGAGCCCCTACAACGTCGTCCATCTGACGCTGCCCGAGTCGGAGGCCGAGGCCGGTCGGCTCTTCCGAGAATGGCGCGAGCAGAAGATCCTGGTCCCGGACGAGGCCGGGTTCTGGGCGCTGTCGCAGGACTACGTCGGCCCCGACGGGGTCGCGCGAACACGCACGGGCCTGGTCGGGTCGCTGAAGGTCGAGCCCTACGAGACGGGGACCGTGCTGCCCCACGAGCGCACGCACCGCGGGCCGAAGGAGGGGCGCCTCCGCATCCTGCGCGAGGTCGGCGCCCAGCTCGAGCCGATCTTCCTCCTCCACGAAGGCGAGCGGCCGTTCGAGGTCCCCGAGCGGGCGCCGGACCTCGAGGTCGAAGGCACCAGGCTCTGGAGGCTCGACGAGGCGGCTGCGATCTCGGAGGCGTTCGCCGATCGCCAGCTCCTGATCGCCGACGGTCACCATCGGTACGAGACCGCTCTTGCGTACCACGAGGAGACTGGGACTCCGGCGAGCGGGTACATGCTCGTCGTGCTCGTCTCCGTCGACGATCCGGGCCTGGAGATCTTCCCCACGCATCGCGTCTTCGGCACGCGGCCGGCGGAGACTCTCGGCGGCGAAGCCCGCCCGGGGCCCGAGGATGCGCTCGCCGAGCTGAACTCGCTCCCGCGCGATCGAGCGGCGGTCGTCGTCTACGGGGACGGGCGCACCGAGCTCGCGCTCGACGGCGACGGCGAGCTGGATGTCCGCCTGGTCGATCGCCTCGGCCACGAGGGCCTGACGTACACGCCCGACTGGCAGGAGGCCGTGCGGCGCCGTGGACAAGGGTGAGGCGGAGGTCGCCGTGCTGATGCGGCCGACCCGCATCGAGGACGTCTTCGCGGTCGCCAAGCGCGGCGAGACGATGCCGCAGAAGAGCACGTACTTCTTCCCGAAGCTCCTGTCGGGGCTCCTCATCCACCCTCTCGAGCCGTGATTCCCGGCCCGGAGCCATGGGTCGGCTTCTGCCGTGACGCGGTCACCGAGGTGAAGCGCGTGCTCGTCGATCTACCCGGCCGGGTCGAGCGCGAGCCGATCACCGGAGACGGCAAAGGCGGAGACGAGACGACGGCGATCGACGCCGCCGCCGAGGGCGCCATCGTCGAGCTGCTCGAGCGCCTGCACGCCGAGGGCCACGACTTCCACCTCGTCTCCGAGGAGCTGGGCGAACGGTCCTTCGGCAGCAACCCGACCACCCACGTCGTCGTGGATCCCATCGACGGCTCGATGAACGCGAAGCGCGGGATCCCGTACTTCTCGGTCTCGATCGCCGTCGCCGACGGCCCGCACATGGGTGACGTCCACTTCGGCTACGTCTACGACTTCGGCTCGGGCGAGGAGTGGTCGGCGACGCGCGGTGGCGGCGCGTGGCTGGGTGAGACCCGGCTCGGCGAGTCGCGTCCGGTCGATCCGATCGAGATCCTCTCCGTCGAGGCAACCGTTGCCGCAGCGGTCGCTGACAAGGCAGTCGCGTTCTCGAGCTTTGCCAAGCGGCTGCGGATCATGGGCTCGCTCGCCCTGTCGCTGTGCCACCTCGCGGCCGGCCGCGTGGACGCCGTCTGCTCGCTGAAGGAGGCGCGCGCAGTCGACATCGCGGCCGCGCAGCTCCTGCTGCAGGAGTGCTCGTTGCCGATCGTCTTCGCAGATGCCGGGCCGTTCGAAGCCGCGCCGCTCGACGTCGCGGCACGCTCGCCGGTGGCGGCCGCCGGCACCCAGGAACTGGCCGAGCGGCTGGCGCACATCGTCGCGACCTAGCGCCGGAAAGGAAACTGCTCCGCTTGGCCTAGGCTTAGATAGCCATGTCCAACAGAGTCGGGAGCGGCGGCCGCCGTGAGCGCGCTCGTGCTGATGGCCGGCTCCGCATCGGCTGCGCCCAAGCGCTCGTCCGCACCAAGCGCAGCGGAGATCGTGTTCGTCGATGTCGGCGCCGGGGACGGGGTCGTGATCCGCGTCGGCGGCGCGGTGGTCGTGAGCGACATCGGAGAGCGCAACATCCCGTTCGTCTACGAAGCGATCGACGCGGCGCTCGCCAAGACCGGCTCACGCGAGATCGAGGCGATCATCGTGAGCCACGCCCACGACGATCACGTCAAGAATTTCGCGCTGCTGCTCGAGTCGCGTAAGTACAAGATCAAGCGCGCCCTCCTGAGCCGCAACGCCCATTGGAGCGCGACGGATGCGAACAGGGCCGTGATGAGCGCGATCCGCCGCCACCGCGTTCCGCTCAAGTACGTGCGGACGGGGCAGGTCTTCCGCTTTGGCGGAGCGAAGTGGACGATCCTCAACCCCTCCCCCGGCGCGTTCATGAAGCACCACCAGGTCTCCAACAGCTCGGTTGCCTACGCCCTCGAGGTGAACGGAAAGCGGTTCCTCTTCACGGGTGACATCGAGACGGCAGGAGAGCGCGCGGTCGTCTCTGAGTGGCAGCGGCTGGAGCTCGGCTCGGCGGATGTGCTGCTCGCCACGCACCACGGCTCGAAGTACGCGTCGCACGATTTCTTCCTCGATGCCGTCAAGCCGAAGAGCGCCGTCATCTCCGTGAACCGGGGGCACGGCCATCCCGACCCCGAGGCGATCCAGCGGCTCCGCAGCGCTGGAGCCGCCATCTGGTGCACAGCCTGGAACAGCACCGTGACGGCGATCGTGCCGGCGGGAGCGGCGAAAGTGCGGCTGCGAAGCTCCGAGAATTCGGCGCCGTGGTGGTTGCGGGGCGAACGGCACAGCCGCGGCGCTTGCGTCGACCAGTCGCCGTAGTCGACGGTGCTACGGTGAATCCGTGGAGCCTTCCCGCGAGCAGCTGATCGCCGCCCTCGGCAACGTCATCGACCCCGAGCTGAAGCGGCCGGTCACCGAGCTCGACATGGTGCGCGAGGTCAACGTCGAGGATGGCCACGTCGCGGTCACGATCGCGCTCACCGTCGCCGGTTGCCCGCTGCGCGACTCGTTCGAGCGCCAGGTCCGCGAGCACGTGCTGCCGCTCCCCGGCGTCGAGTCGGTCTCGCTCGCGTTCGACGTCATGACGCCCGACGAACGGGCCGCGCTGACCACCAAGCTGCGCGGCGGGGTCGCGCCTCGCTCGAAAGGGTTGTCCCTCGATGCCTCAACTCGTGTGCTGGCCGTGGCCAGCGGCAAGGGAGGCGTGGGCAAGTCGACGCTGACCGCCAACCTGGCGGCGGCCTTCGAGCGGCTCGGCCACAAGACGGGGGTTCTCGACGCCGACGTCTACGGCCACTCGATCCCCCACATGCTCGGCGTTCATCAGAAACCCGTGCTCGTCGACCGGATGATCGTCCCGCCCGTGCGCGACGAGCTCAAGCTGATGTCGATCGGCTTCTTCCTGGAGGACAACGCGCCGGTCATGTGGCGCGGCCCGATGCTGCACAAGGCGCTCGAGCAGTTCCTCTCCGACGTGCACTGGGGCGAGCTCGACATCCTGGTCGTCGACATGCCGCCCGGGACCGGCGACGTCTCCATCTCGCTCGGGCAGCTGCTGCCCCGGGCGGAGGTGCTCGTCGTGACCACGCCCCAGCCGGCCGCACAACAGGTCGCCGTGCGCGCCGCCCACATGGCGCAGAAGACCAACATGCGCCTCGTCGGCGCGATCGAGAACATGTCCTACCTCATCGGAACCGGCGAGGAGATCTTCGGCTCCGGCGGCGGCCAGCAACTTGGCCGACGAGCTGGACATTCCGTTGCTCGGCCGCGTGCCGCTCGACCCTGCTCTGCGCGAGGCTGCCGACGAAGGCGAGCCGCTGGTCTGGACCCAGCCCAAGTCCGAGACCTCGTTGTCGATCGTGGGCATCGCAGAGGGCCTCGTCGAGGCGAAGCGCTCGACGTTCAAGCCCCTGCCGGTCCTGTCCTAGATAGACGAAGGGCGCCCCCCAAGCGCCCTTGTCCCGTATCTCTTCCGCGACGCGGCTAGTTGCAGCCGGTGCGGAAGATGATCGCTGAGTTGTCGGGCGCGACCGGCGCGTTCGCTCCGAGCGCTCCGCTGATCGAGTCGCCTGCGATCGCAGCCGACCAGTTGCCGCGGAGATGACCCCAAGGCCGGTGGACGCGGCCGTTGGCGATCCCGTCCACGTGCGTTGCACCGTCGATCACTGCGGTCAGGCCGGCATTGGCGCCGGGCCGCGAGCCTCCCTTGGTCGCCGCGATCACGCGCGAGGCCCAAGTTCCGCTCAGCCATCCGTCGCCGGTGGCGACATTGACGACGGAGCGCGTGCGGAGCGTCAATGTCCCGGCCAGGCGTGGCTCCGTGCTGGTCGAGGTTCCTCGCCAGACAGTGTTCGTGATGCGGAACATCGCCCCGCCGTGGGCCGTGCACGTGCGCGAGTTCTGGTGCGTTGCAGTGGCCGCGAAGGTTGCAGCCACGTCCGTGGTCTGCGCTCTATGGTGCAGCGCTGAGGCAGCGGCGATGCTGGTCAGCTGCGAGCGCGGCGACTCCCGCACTCAGAAGAAGAAGCTTCGTTCGGCGCATGGAGTAGAACCTCCCGGGTCGCTTCCAACCGGGAAGATCCCAATCCGACGTGATGGCTTTCGGTGCAAGCGGTAAGGATTCTGTGAAGGAGCGCCTCGCGAAGCTCGGTTTCTCGCAGGAAGACGCAGCTGTTCTCGCCGACCACTTTCTCGACGCCGAGGCCCGGAGCAAGCGCGGCCATGGCCTTACGCGTGTCGACTGGCTCGAATCGCTGCCCGATCTGAATCCCGGAGCCCAGCCGAGGAAGGACCGCCGCCGAACCGGGCTTCGAGCGCTGGGACGGTGCACGGTGCGCTCGGCTACCTGACGCTGGCCGCGATCTGCGATGCCCAGCTCGCCGACCCGCCCGAGCGGGCGCGCATCGTCGTCGCGGCGAACTGCTTCCCCACCGGGATGCTGGGCTACTGGGTGCGGAAGCTCGCTGACGGCGGCCTGGTCGCCGCGCTGACCGCGACCTCCCCGGCGCGACTCGGGCACCCGGACGGCGGCCCGCCTCTCGCCGGCACGAATCCACTCGCGATCGGCATTCCGAGCTCTGATGGGCGCCCGGTCGTCAGCGATGTCTCGATGGGTCGAGTCACCTACGGCGCTGTGCTCGCGGGCGAGGCGGCCGCGGATGACCTCGTCCCGTTCGGCGGCGAGCAGGCCCACAAGGCGTTCGCGCTCGCGGTCGGGCTGCAGCTGTTCGTCGACTCCCTGACCGGCGGCGGCTACGGCGCCGTGCTGATCGTCGCGCGGCCCGAGGCCGACCCGGTTCCGGGCCTACGAGCCCGGGCCGGCGGTGTTCGCCTGCCCGGCGAGAGCTGAGAACGCCGGGTCGTCGCGGATCGGGTCGAAGTCGGAGTCGTCTGCGGCGAGCCCGGCGAACTTCCCGTCGAGCTGCACCGACTGCTGAAGGTGGCCAAGTGCGTCCTCTCGCCGGCCGGCCAGGCTCTCGGCGCACGCGATGTTGTAGATGATCGTCGCGTCGTCGGGATGCTCGCGGTGGAGCTCGGAGAGCTCCGCAATCGCGGCCTCCCAGTCCTTGGTCTGCCAGTGCCGCAGGGCCTGCGCGCTCCGCTCCCACTCCACGACCTTGTAGGCCTTGCCCCGTGGCCCTCCGGCGGCGAGGACGGTCGTCTCAGCCTCCTTGGCGACCGCCTTGCGCTTCGCGCTCGGATCGCGCACGAAGACGAACGTCCCGGCCGGTGCATCGACCTCGTCCTCGTTGATCGTGAACACGGCGTGGCCGCTCACGACGAAGTACAGCTCCTCATGCCTGTGCTCGTTGTCCTCGTCATGCTCGTTGATGACGATCTGATCGGTGCCCTCAGCCGTCCAGGCGTTGACGCCGAAGGCGCTGATGCCGAACTGGGCTCTGACCTGAGCCCAGCGCCGTCCTTCAGGCGTTCCGATCTCGAGCTCCGAGATGTGTGCGGCCCTGGGCTCCGCGCTCATGCCGGGAACTCCGGTCGGTCACGGATCGAGTCGAGATCGCGGTCGTCCTGTGCCCATTCGCGAGCCTTCGCGTCGAGCTCGACGGCTTGCAGCAGGTGCTCGAGGGCCTGATCCGGGTTGCCGGTCAGGCTCTCGAAGCACGCGGCGTGGTAGTGCGACTGCCACGTGTTCCGCTCGAGCGCAGAATCGATCGCCTTGCGCCCTTGCTCCTCGTCGCCGAGCTTCAAGTACGCGTAGGCGGCGAACGTGTCCTCCCATTCCGAGATCTCGTGCGGTACGCCGGGCTTGGCCCCGAAGACGACGACGGTCGTCTCCGGTTCGGCGGCGATCGCTCCGCGCTTGGTTCCCGGCGGCGCGAAGATCACGGTGCCCGGCGGAGCGTCGATTTCCTTGTCCCCCAGCGTGAACGTCGCCCGCCCGCTCGCGACGAAGTAGAGCTCCTCGTGCCCGTCCTCTTCCTTGTGCTCCTCGACCACGCGGTCGCCGGTCTTGGCCCCCGTCCACGCATTGGAGCCGAACGCCTCGAGCCCGATCCGCCGGCGCAGGGGCCGCCACAAGAGCCCTTCGTCGTCGACCGGGAGCCGCTCGAGCTCGTCGAGATGCACCACTTCATAGGCGCTCATCGGCTGCGCAACTCCTCGAGCACGACTGGGTCCACCGCCACGATCCCGTCAACGCGTTCCTCGAGATTCTCATTCCCCGCCCAGCGGAGGAACGCATCGTCGAGCTCCCCTTCGTAGCCGAGCTTCGCCAGCCGTTCGCGCAGCTCCTCCGCGAGCGTGTCGTCGACCTGCATCCACTGGTCGCGCGGTGTCTCGCCGAAGATCGCCTGGTGCAGCCGGTAGATGCGCGTCAGCTCCTCGATCGGCCGCTCGTGGTCTTCGACGCGAAGGTCGACGACGATGTCGGACAGCTGCGCATAGCCGCCGTCGCGCTCGACGATGAGCAGCGACGCGGACTGCTGGCCGCGCTTGTCGCCGCCTGCGGCCTGCGCGGCGGCCAGGCAATCGAGCAGGCGCTCGGCCAGCGGTTCGCCTCCGCTGCCCTCGAAGGTCTCCACGAGCGCGTCGACGGTCTCCGCCGAGACGAGGATGTTCCCCTGGGCCGCGTACCCGTCGCCCGTGCGCCCGCCGGCCCAGTCGTAGCACTCCCCTCCCGTGTACGTGGCGGCCTGCCCTTTGCCGTCGACGATGCCGAGCTGCCGTTGTTCCCGGCCGTCGTCCGCGGCCGTCAGCTCGTCGACCGCCTCCTGGGCCGACTTGCCCTCCCGCAGCAGGGCGAGCCCATTCGGGCCGTATCGCGGGTTCGCGTACGCCTGGGTCGCGATCGCCCCGACGCCAGGCTCGGCCCAGGGGACGACCGACCCGACGGAGAGGAACTTCGACTGCACGGCGACGCCCCACTGCCCCGCGTCCAGGTCGCAGGCGGCAATCGAGTAGGTCGCGACGTTCCTAGCCATAGGTCAGGCTCCACCAGATCGATGTCCAGGAGCTCGCGCTTCTCTGGGGGAACGAGCACGCACGCGACCTCCGGCCGCGCGAGCGCGGCGAGGATCTGCTCGGCCGAGTCGGCGCGGACGACGACGGGAGTCCCCTGGTCGAATGCTTCACGGAGCGCGTCCGAATCGGAGACGTCGTCGAGGACGAGCGGCTCCGCAGGAAACTCCGTTTCGCCTTCGACGGCCAGCTCGCGGACCCGTTCACCCGTCGCGCCGAACCAGCGCTGCCTCAAAGCTCGATCGTCTCGCCGGGCTCGGGCGAGATGACTTCGACATTCGGGGCCAGGGCGCGCAGCTCGTCGGGAGTCCCGGTCAGCACGGGGAAGGTCCCGTAGTGGCACGGGATGCAGCGCTTGGCGCCGAGCAACTCGAGAGCCACCGCGGCCTGCTTCGGGCTCATCGTGAAGTGATCGCCGATCGGCAGGATCGCCACGTCAGGCTCGTACAGGCGCCCGATGAGCTCCATGTCTCCGAAGACGTCGGTGTCGCCGGCGAAGTAGAGCTTTGTCCCATTCTCGGCCTCGATGACGAAGCCGGCAGGGTCGCCGAGGTACGTGATCGAGTCCTCGCCCACGAACCCGCCTCGAGTGCACGGCGTGCGTCATCGTGAACTTGATGCCCTCGATGTCGACGGTGCCGCCCTTGTTCATTCCGAGGTCGCCGGCGCCCGGCACGCCCTGCAACCCCAGCCAGCTCGCCAGCTCGACGATCGCGATCACCTTCGGCGAGTGCCGCTTCCCGATCTCGACGCTGCTGCCGATGTGGTCGCCGTGGCCGTGCGTGACCACGAGCACGTCGCATTCGCTCGGGATCCTGCTCGTTCTCGGGGCATTTCGGGTTGTCGAGGAACGGGTCGACGTAGACCCGTTTCCCGCCGGGCGTGTCGAATCGGAATGCGGCATGGCCGAGCCATGTGAGCTGGACGTTCGCCATGGCGCGGAGACTAGCGAGCTTCGATCAGCAGGAACGCCTGTACGGGCTGCCCTTTCCCCTTCACCGAGAGGGGCGCAAGCTCCTGGGCAACGGCAGCGTCCCCGAGCCCAGCGTACGTGCGTGCCCCGATCACCACCTGGCCCGGATGGGCGACCGTCTGAAGTCGCGCGGCGAGGTTCGTCGTGTCGCCGATCGCCGTGAAGCTGCGGTGCTCGGCGCTGCCGACGTTGCCGACCAGAGCCGGCCCGGAGTTGACACCGACGCGGAAGCGCGGCCAGCCCGGGTGACGCTCTCCCAGCTTCGCGGCCGCCTTCTGCAAGCCGAGGCCCGCCCGCGCCGCACGAACCGCATGGTCCGGTTGATCCTCCGCCGCGTTGAAGACCACCATCACCGCGTCTCCCGCGAAGCGCTCGACCATTCCCCCTTCCTCGGCAACCGCCGGCACGGCTTCGGCCCAGTACTCGTTCAGCATCTCCACGACTTCTGCGGGCCCCGAGCAGCCCTCCGAGAAGGACGTGAAGCCCTCCAGGTCGGCGAAAAGGACGCTGACGTCGCGGGTCTCGCCGCCGAGCAGGCCCGCGCTGGGATCGGCCTTGAGCCGTGCGGTCACCTGCGGCGAGAGGTAGGGCTTGAAGAGGTCTTCGAGCCGGCGGATCTCGCCTGCCGCCCGTTCGACGAGCTTCGCCTCTTCCATGCTCAGGTCGGTCTGAGCCGCATCGCCGCCCTCCAGGGCGTTGTCGATTGCATGCGCATAGCGCTTGTCGATCCGGGCAATCGTGTCGCGCAGGTAGAGGCCGGCAAACGGGGAGCCACCTCGCTTGTGCTCCTCCCGCGCGGCGAACGCGACGAGCCCGAAAGCGACCGCCATCAGCACGTGCCACTCCCACCAGGAGAGGTGCCAGTTGCGAGCTGCGGCGATTGCGACCATGGCCTCCGCGAGGAGGGCGAACGCGCCGGCGATCGCGATCAGGATTCGGTCGCCGCTTCTCCGGTAGAAGGTCAGGTAGCGAAACGCGGCGAAGCTGTAGAGCGCCGTCCCGGCGACGGCGAGCAGGATCAGGCGTCCGCGCGCGTCTTCCGGCGGCAGCGGATCGTTCAGCGGCCCTACTTCGGCGAGCGAGACGGCCGCCCAGGCGGCGATCACGGCCAGCAGGGAGTTTCGAATCAGCGCTCGGTGCCGCATGATGGCCGCGCCGCGCTGTTCCAGGTCGAGCGCCGAGGCGGCTGCAAAGACTCCTGCGATGAACAGCCCGATCGGCGTCGCGATCACGAAGCCGGTGTTCTTGCCCTCGAGCAGCACGCCTGGGGTCGCCAGCGCGTGGAGGCCGAGAAACGCAGCGCTCGCGATGAACGCCATGGAGACGAGAAAGAGGCGTGCGTCCCCGAGCCGGCGCGCGGTTTCGCCCGCCAGCAGCCCGAGCGCGACGTTGACGACGGCGATCGCGATGACGAGCCAGAAGTGGGCCGGATGGTGCTCCCAGCCACGGTCCAGGTCCGGTTGGGCGAGCAGCAGGACGAGCCCGGCGATGGGGACACCTAGCGCTCCCAGCCAGAGGATCAAATCCGTCCGACACTAACGGGAGGATCAACTGCATCAAGGTCGAACCTCCGGTCATGGCACGACGCTGGCTTCCCCTCGGACTCGCCCTGCTCGCGGCTGCACTCGATGTGTCGGGCTCGCACGGCCTTGCTTTCCACGCGCTTCTGGTGGCGGTGCCGGCGGCCGCGTTCGGCGCTCTCGGCGCCTTCGGCGAGCTCCTCGACCTGCGCGCCGACGACCGGGCCGAGACGGCGCTCTACCTGCTGCCGGTCCTGTCGGCCATGGGGCTCGTCATGCTCGTCGTCACCGCCGCGGTCCGCGCTCCGGCGATCACGGATGCAGCGACGCCGGCCATTGCCACGAACCTGCTCTCGCTCGGACTGGGCCTCCTCTGCCTGGAAGCGCTGTTGGCGGTCTTCCTCGAGCCGAGGCCGGCCCGCGTCAGAGTGGTAACGAGTTCGCCGCGTCCCCTGCTAGATCGATAAGCGGCTGAACCGCGAAGAACGCGCCGACGTTCACGACCATCGCTACGAAGACCGCGGTCGAGAGCAGCACCTCGCGCGGCGGTGATCCTCCCGCCGGCGCGAGTGTGAGCTCCGCGGCCGGCCGCATGTACATCGCGCGGATGACCGCGAGGTAGTAGTAGAGGCTGACGAACGTGGCGGCCACGCCGAAGATCACGAGCCACGTCGAGCCGGCCTCGTAGGCCGCCGAGAAGACGTAGAACTTCCCGATGAAGCCGCCGGTCAGCGGGAAGCCGGCGAAGCTGAGCATGAAGGACCACATCGCCACCCCGAGCAGGGGTCGCTCCCAGCCGAGCCCGGCGAGGTTGTCGAGGGTGACCGGAGCGTTCAGCTCCCGCTCGCGCGCGGCGACGACTGCGAACGCGCCGAGGGACGCCGCGCAGTACGGGATCAGGTAGTAGAGGAGCGCTTTCGCCCCGAGCTCGCTGTCCGCCGCGATCGCGATCAGCATGAAGCCGGCGTGCGAGATCGAGGAGTACGCGAGGAGCCGCTTCACGCGCCGCTGGACGAGCGCGGCCAGGTTGCCGATCGCGAGCGAGATGCAGGCGATGACCGCGATCGCGACCGTCCACAGCTCGTCCAGCTCCGGGAAGGCCACCGTCAGCACGCGGAGCGTCAGCACCAGAGCCACGGCCTTCGTGGCCGCCGACATGAACGCGGTCACAGGCGTCGGCGCGCCCTCGTAGACATCCGGCGTCCACTGGTGGAACGGCGCCGCCGAGGCCTTGAACCCGAGCCCGGCGATCAGCATCGCAAGCCCGACCAGGAGCAGCGGGTCATCCTCGGGCACCGTGGCCGGAACCGCGTCTGCGATCGCCGCGAAGCCGAGCTCGCCCGTGGCTCCGTAGACGAGCGCCGAGCCGAAGAGCAGGACGCCGGAGCCGAAGCTGCCGACGATCAGGTACTTGAGCCCGGCCTCGAGCGATGGGACCGAGTCGAGATCCATCGCGCAGAGCACGTAGAGGCAGACCGAGAACCACTCGAGGCCGAGAAAGAGCGTCATCAGGTTGCTCGCCGAGACGAGGAAGGCCATGCCGCCGCCGCATGTGGCCAGCAGCGCGTAGTACTCGCCGACGTGCTCGACGCGGCGGCGCGAGGAGTAGGAGATGCCGACGGCCAGCAACCCGGAGCCGGCGACGATCATCTGCGCGAACGCGGCCAGGCGGTCGCGAGAGATCGCGTCGGCGACCTCGAGGCTCGGCGTGCCGGTCTTCCAGAAGAGGAGCGCGGCGGCGACGAATCCCCCCGCGAAGCCGAGAGCGCACGCGAAGGCCGCGATCGGGCGGATCCAGAGGCGTGGGAGGAGCACGGCGCCGAGCAGGGCGACCCCTGCCGCGGCGAGCATCGCCAGCTCGGGCGAGAGGGCGAACCAGTCGACGGAGGGTGTCTCGATCATTCGGTCAGCTCAGCGAGTACCGGGATGTCGCCGGAGTTCTCGACCATGTGGTCGCTGATCGCGGCCGGCCAGGCGGAGAGGGCCAGGAGCAGGACGAGGAGAGGCACGACGATCGCGAGCTCGGCGGGCCGCAGGTCGAGGACGCTGTCGTCTGCGGCCGCTGCCGGGCGGCCGTGGAGCACCGCGGAGATCAGGCGCAGCATGTACATCGCCGCCAGCACGATCGCGATCGCACCGACGACAGCCCACCCCCAGCCCCAGGGGAAGATCCCGGCGAGGATCAGGAACTCGCCGGCGAACGCGGATGAGCCGGGCACCGCCAGGGCGATCACGCCGGTCGCCATCAGAACGGTCGCCAGAGCAGGTCGCCCGCGCGCGAGCCCGCCCAGCCGGTCGAGCTCACCGGTCGCGGCCCTGCGCTCGATCGCACCTGCGAGGAGGAAGAGCGAGGCGGAGATGAGCCCGTGGTTGACGGACTGCAGGACGGCCCCGCTCAGACCCGCCATGTTCTCGGCGAAGATCCCGATCGTGATCAGCCCCATCTGCGCGAGGCTCGAGTAAGCGATCACGCCCCGCAGGTCCGGCGCGCGGAAGGCGAGGACGGATCCGTAGACGAGGCCCGCGGAGGCGAGGATGAGGATCAGCGTGCGGTAGTCGTCGAACGGCTCCGGGAACTTGGCCAGGCAGATCCTGAAGAAGCCGTAGACGGCCGCCTTGGAGACGACCCCCGAGAGCATGGCCGCCACCTCGGGCGGCGCCTCCCGGTAGGCATCCGGCAGCCAGCCGTGCAGCGGGAAGAGCGGAGCCTTCACGGCGAAGGCCGCGACGAAGCCCAGGAAGATCCAGTCGCTCGAGCTCTGGGTCGCCTCCACGAGGTCGAAGGTGCCCTGCGAGAGGCCGTAGGCGATGACCGAGGCCAGCATCAGCAGGGACCCGGCCATGGTGTAGATGACGAACTTGATCGTCGCGCCCATCCGGCCGGCCCCGCCCCACACTCCGATCAGCACGTAGAGCGGGATCAGCATCGCCTCGAAGAAGGCGTAGAAGACCAGCATGTCCTGCGCGGCGAAGACGCCGACGGTCGCGCCCGTGAGGAAGAGCATGAGCCCGAAATAGGCGCGTGGCCGTTCCCGTCCGGCCCAGACGGCGTACGCGATCGACGCCGCCGCGACGACCACGGTCAGCCCGGCGAGCCAGAACGAGAAGGCGTAGAAGCCGACGTGGTACGAGACGTTCAGGTCGCTGAACCAGGCGTGCTGCTGGTCGAAGTTCGGCGTCGCGCCCTGACGGTTGAAGTCGAAGCGCATCAGGCCGTTGATCCAGAAGCCGACCTCCACGAGGGCGACCAGGAGCGCGAAGGACCCGGCCACCCCACGCGGCAGCGGGACCAGCCACACGAGGAGCGCCCCGGCGACGGGAAGGACGATGAGCAGGGTCGCGAGCCAGCCCGTCATCGCACCCACACGAAGACGAGGGCGAGCGTGGCCACCGCCGTTGCGATCACGAATGCGTACATGCGAACGAGGCCCGTCTGCGTCTCGGCGACCTCACCGCCCGCGCGGCGCGCGCTGAAGGCGACCCCGGTCAGCGTGCCCGCGATCAGCGGCCGCTCGATGAGCGTGCGGAAGGCACTCGCGAGCCAGACCGCAGGCCGGTAGAAGAGCCAGTCGTACGCCTCGTCGAAGTAGAACTTGTGCTCGAGGATCGCCCGCAGGGCACGCACCCGCGGCACGGGCTCCTTCCTGGCCGAGTAGAACCACCAGGCGAGCCCGACGCCGAGGAGGCCGACCGCGACGGCGGCGACAGAGGCGATCGCGTCCTGCGTGTCGGTCGGCTCGAAAAGCGGCTCCACGGCGGGGTGCAGGAAGTCGGCAAAGGGCTCCCACACGCCGGGGATCTGCGAGCCAGCCGCCGATCACCGACGAGCACGGCGAGCGCTCCGACGGTCACCGCCATCCAGATCCAGGGCTCGGTCCGCTCCGGCTTGTGCAAGTGCTCGCGCACGTACGCGGAGGGCTCTCCACCGAACACCATGAAGACCATCCGGAACGTGTAGAGACCCGTGAGGAAGGCGCCGACGATGCCCGCGACGAAGAGCACCTGGCCGTACGAACCCTCGGCGAGCGAGGAGGCGAGGATCGGATCCTTGGACCAGAATCCCGAGAGAGGCGGGATGCCGGTGAGCGCCAGCTGCTCCGATCAGGAAGGCGACCCAAGTCCGCGGCAGCAGTCTTCTCAGCCCGCCCATCTTCCGCATGTCCTGCTCGCCGGCGAGCGCGTGGATGACGATTCCGGCGGCGAGGAAGAGCAGTGCCTTGAAGAACGCGTGCGTCATCAGGTGGAACATCGCGTTCGCGTAGGCGCCGAGACCCGCGGCGAGGAACATGTAGCCGATCTGGGACATCGTCGAATAGGCGATGACTCGCTTGATGTCGACCTGGACGAGCGCGATCAGGCCGGCGGCCAGAAGCGTGATCGCGCCGAGGCCGGCTGCCAGGTGCTGAACGTTCGGCGCGTACTCGAAGAGCGGCCCGAGCCGCACGAGCAGATAGACGCCGGCAGTGACCATCGTCGCCGCGTGGATGAGGGCGCTGACGGGGGTCGGGCCTTCCATCGCGTCGGGCAACCAGGTGTGGAGCGGGATCTGCGCCGACTTGGCGACCGCTCCGCCGAGCAGTCCGAGCGCTACGAGGTTGACCGCCCAGACCGCCCTCGGCGCCGCTCGCCCACTGGACGCCGGGGCCGAAGTCGAGCGACCCCGTCCGCTGGATCAGCAGGAAGAAGGCGAGCGCCATCGTCGCGTCGCCGACGGCGTTCATGATGAACGCCTTCTTCGCGGCCGCAACAGCGCTCGGCCGCTCGTGGTGGTAGCCGATCAGCAGGTACGAGCAGAGGCCGACGAGGCCCCAGCCGACGAGCAGCATCAGGAAGTTGCCGCCCATGACGAGGAGCAGCATCGAGAAGACGAAGAGCGCCATGTAGGCGAAGTAGCGGCGCTCCTCGTCGTCGCCGTCCATGTAGCCGATCGAGTAGGCGACGATCAGCGAGCCGACGCCGGTGACGATCAGCATCATCAGGATCGAGAGCGGGTCGACGAGCAGCGTGAGGCCGACGTCGAAATCGCCCGCGCTCAGCCAGCTGTCCAGGCCGTCGTCAGCTCGGCGTCCGTCCTCGTCGCTGCGACCCGCGGACCGCGAAGAAGCAGACGACGGCGGCTCCGAACGAGACCGCCGTCGAGAGCGTCGCCAGGTACCCGGCCGCCCGGCGCGACCAGGCGGTGCCGCCGAGCGTGAGCAGCACCGCCGCTGCCAGCGGCGAGACCAGGCAGACCCAGGCGGCGGCGGTCACGAGGCCACCCCTGCGCGCAACAGGCGCGGCGCGACGCGTGCTGCGATGCGTGGAATCCGTCCCTCCTCGTCACAGGTCGGGTCATAGGCGGTGAAAGCGGCGCTGCGCGATCTCAAAGCGCGAGGCGATTGCCTCGAGGGCAGACGTCCAGCTCCTCGGCGCTCAGCCCTCCGCCCACGGCCCACGCCGCTTGCTCGTCCCTCGGACGGGTCGAGGACGTCGAGGTCGATGTGCACGTAAACCGCTTCGGTGTGCTCGGCGAGAGCGTCGAGTGCCGCATCGAGTGAGCCCGTGTCCGCCCGCGTGATCGACGAGCGCGCGAGGCGCTCCTCCTCGGTCGGTTCGAAGTCGCGTGCGCCCACGAGCACGACCCGTTCGGGTGGCACGGTGCGGAGCTCGCGGCGAAGCTCGTTCCACCCTTCTCCCGTGAGCAGGGCGAGAATCATCCCTTCCAGAAAGCCGGTCGGCGTGGAGTCGGGGGTGTGAAAGTCCCCGTGCGCGTCGAACCACACGACTCCCACGTCCCGGTCCAGGCCCGTGACGGCGCCGAGTGCGCTCGAGCAATTCCCGCCCAGGACGAGCGGGAAGTGACCTTCGTCGACCGTTTCGCGCACCTTGGCCGCCAGGGCCCCGACGACGTCGAAGATCGCCTTCGTCTCGTTCCGGAACTCGCCCGGCCTCTCGACGACGACGCTGTCGCCGCCGATTGCGTGCGCAAGCGGAGCCGGCCCCGCGCCGAGGACCTCGCCCTTGCGCCCAAGGTGGTAGGGCACCTCGATCAGGCGCACGCCGCTCATCCGCGGAGGGTGCTCATCTTGTCGACGTCGAGCTCGAGGTCACGGCGGTTCAGCGCGACGATCAGGCCGAGGCCGACGACGACCTCCGACGCCGCGACCGCCATCACCGCCAGCGCGAAGATCTGCCCGTCGAGCTGGCCGTGCAGCCGGGCAAACGCGATGAATGCGAGGTTCGCCCCGTTGAGCATGATCTCGAGCGAGAGCAGGATGATGAGCGGGCTGCGCCGCATCATCACCCCGAAAGCGCCGATCGCGAACAGGAAGCCTGAGACGGCGAGATACCAGGTGATGTCCGGGCCCATCACGTCTCGAGCTCCTCGCGGCGCTTGACCTCGCTCCCGAGCACGACTCCGCCAACGGCCGCGGCGAGCAGCACGATCGACGTGATCTCGAAGGCGAGGAGATGGTCCGTGAGGAAGAGCCGGCCGATCTCCTCCGGCCCGCCGAACGCGCGCGAGATGTCGGCCTCGTCCGAGAGCCGGTCACTGGCCTTCTGGCCGATGACGACGACGATCTCCACGAGCAGCGCGCCCGCAGCGGCCGTGGCCCCGAGGACCTGCCAGCTCGGCCCTCCTCTCCACGGCAAGTCGGCGCGCCGCCCCAGGTAGGCGATGACGAACAGGAACATGACCATGACGGCGCCTGCGTAGACGAGCACCTGCGCCGCCGCGACGAACTCGGCCGAGAGGAGCAGGAAGAGGACTGCGAGCGCGCCGAGGTTGCCGATCAATGCGAGCGCCGAGTAGAACGGGTTGGTGAAGGTGATGACCGCGATACCCGACCCGAGGCACGCGAAGGCGGCGACGACCCAGACCGCCCAGACGACGAAGTCGCCCATCTAGCTCCGCTCCTTGTAAGCGGGGATCGGCGTGTCGTAGAGGTCTCGGTCGGCGACCGGCACCCGCTTGATCGGCTCCGCGAGCAGCATGTCCTTCGTGTAGATGAGGTCGTCGCGCGAGTACTCGGAGATCTCGAAGTCGTTCTCCAGCGTGATCGCGTCGAACGGGCACGCGAGCTCGCAGTAGCCGCAGAAGATGCAGCGCGAGAGGTTGATCTCGTAGATGCGCGCGTAGCGCTCGCCTGCCGAGACCCGGTTGTCGGCCGTGTTCTCCTCGGCCACGACCCGGATGCAGTCGGCGGGGCAGGCCGCTGCGCAGAGGGAGCAGCCGACGCACTTCTCGAGCCCGTTCTCATGTGTCCACAACCTGTGGCGGCCGCGGAAGCGCGGGTAGACCGGGCGCTTGTACTCCGGGTATTGCTGCGTGATCGGCTTCTTGAAGATCTGCCGCAGCGTGACGCCGAAGCCGCCCAGCGAGTCGAAAGGCTGCGGGCTCATAGCCAGATCACCAGAGCCGCAGTGACGAGGGCGTTGATCGTCGCCACCGGCAGCAGGATCTTCCAGCCGAAGTCCATCAGCTGGTCGTAGCGCAGGCGGGGCAGAGTGGCGCGGAGCCAGATGAAGACGCAGATGAAGGCGAGGAGCTTGAGGAAGAACCAGAGCGGCCCGAGTGGCGCCCAGGGCCCGAGCCAGCCGCCGAAGAAGAGCGTCACGGCGAGCGAAGAGAGGACGATCATGTTGATGTACTCGGCCATGGAGAAAAGGCCGAAGCGCATGCCGCTGTACTCCGTCTGGTAGCCCGGCGACGAGCTCGGTCTCAGCCTCGGGCAGGTCGAACGGCGGGCGGTTGGTCTCCGCGATTCCCGCGACGAAGAAGACGGCCAGTCCGACGATCTGCGGAACGGCGTACCAGACCGACTGCGACTGCTGCTCGACGATCTCCGTGAGCGAGAGCGAGCCGGCCATGATGATCACGCCGAGGACCGAGATGGCGAGCGCGACCTCGTAGGAGACGAGCTGCGCGCAGGTGCGCATCGACCCCAGCAGCGAGTACTTCGAGTCCGAGGCCCAGCCGCCGACGATGAAGCCGTAGATGCCGAGCGAGCCGAGAGCGAAGATCAGGATCAGCGAGATCGGCACGTCGATGATCTGTCCCGAGATGTCGTAGTCCCAGACGTGCCAGCCCTCGCCGAAGGGGATCACGGCGAAGGCGGCGAGCGCGGTCGCGGCGGACATGGCCGGCGCGCTGAAGTAGAGGAAGTCGACGGCCGTGGCCGGGGCGAAGCTCTCCTTGCGGATCAGCTTCACGAGGTCGGCGATCGGCTGCAGCAGGCCGAAGGGCCCGGTCCGGTTCGGCCCGTAGCGGAGCTGCATGCGGCCGATCAGCTTGCGCTCGAGCAGCGTCGAGTACGCGAAGAGGCCGAGCAGCAGGTTGATGATGACTGCCGCCTTGATCGCGTCGATCCACCACGGCTCGTTCACGGGGCGACCTCGACGTGCGTCCCGAGGTCACCGGCGTACGGCGCCGGCACGCGCGACGGCGCCCGCGGCCAGGTCCCTGGTCACGCGCGCGCGAAGCTCGACCGATGTGCCGTTCGACTTGACGTGTACGAGCTGGCCGTTGGTGACACCAAGGCGGCGTGCATCGTCGGGCGAGAGCTCGACCTCGGCCCCCGGCCGCTGGAAGTGCAGTTCCGGCACGCGCTCGACGGCCGGGCCCGAGAACAGCGGCCTGTAGGCGATCAGGCGCAGCCCCTTGCCGGACGCGGCCCGCCCGCGCTTCGGCTTCTTCACCTTCCCCAGCTCGACGGGGGGCGGGAGCGGCGCGTGCTCTCCGACGAGGCCGTAGTCGAGGCCGCCGTAGGCGATCGCCGAGATCTCGGCGAACACCTGGGAGGGATAGGGCGAGAGCTCGACGTCGAAGCGCTCTGCGAGCTTCGCCAGCCAGGCCAGCTCGTCCGGGCCGGGCGGGATGACCGCCCGCCGCAGGCGCTGCAGGCGACCCTCGAGGTTGACGTAGGTGCCGTCCCGCTCCAGGTAGCTCGTTCCCGGCAGGACGAGGTCGGCCCAGCCGATGAGTGGTGTTCGGAACATCGAGATCGCCAGCACGGATTCGGCGCGCTCTGCCATGGCGCGGACGTCCGGGTTGGCCACGGCCTCGTCGCCGGAGACGATGAGCAGCCCGATCGGCTCGGGGTCATCCGGATCGATGTCCCCTGCCGCGGCCCAGGCGTCGGCGACACCGCGGCCATTCGCGGTCTCCGGCAGGTGGAACGCGGCCGAGCCCGGCTTGTCCGCGATCCCGAGCTCCGCCGCCAGGGCCGGCAGCGCGTCTCCACCAGGCCCCGACCAGATGAGCACGACGCGGTCGCTCGACCGCACGCCCTCGTCGTCGGTCGAGGTGAGGACCTCGGCTCCGTTCCGGCGCGCAGCTCGGATCCAGAGATCGACGATCGGCGCGCGCTCCACCACGGGCTCGTCGCCGAGGACGACCACGATCTCGGCGTCCCCGATCGCGGACAGCGGCGCGCGGAAGGCATCGAGTGCCGGATCGACCTCCTCCGGAAGGACTGCGCAGTGGGCGTCGAGCCCCTGGCGAAGCAGCTTGGCGAGCGCGTACGCGGATTCCACGGTCTCGGAGCCCGACAGGGCGGTCACGATCCGGCCGTCCGCCTTCCGGAGCATCCGCTCCGCCTCGTCCAGGGCCGCTTCCCAGGAAAGCTCCTCGTACCGGCGCGCGCCCACCCGCTGCAGCGGATCCGTTATCCGGTCCCGCGCGCGCATGTGCGCGTACGCGAAGCGGCCCTTGTCGCAGAGCCAGCCCTGGTCGACCTCGGGATGGTTCCTCGAGAGGATCCGCTTGACCTTGCCCTCGCGCGTCGTCGCGTGGATGTTGCAGCCGACCGGGCACATGCCGCAGACGGTCGGGACGTTCTGGATCTCCCAGGGGCGCGCCTCGAAGCGGTACTGCGTCGAGGTCAGCGCGCCGACGGGGCAGAGCTCGATGATGTTGCCCGAGAACGGCGCCCTGTACGGCTCGTCCTGGAAGGTGGCGATGACGGACGCGGCGCCTCTGTTCTCCGCGATCAGCTGGCCGTCCTCGGACACGCCCTCCGAGAAGCGCGTGCAGCGGTAGCAGAGGATGCAGCGCTCGCGGTCGAGCGCGATCGTCGGCGAGATCGGGATCGGCTTCTCGAACGTGCGCTTCGGGAACTCCATGCGGGTTGCACCGGGGCCCCAGCGGAAGGTCAGGTCCTGCAGCGGGCACTCGCCGCCCTTGTCGCAGACCGGGCAGTCGAGCGGGTGGTTGACGAGGATGAACTCGAGCGTCGCGTTCTGCGCCTCGGCAGCCTCGGACGAGCTCTGCGCGGTGGAGACGACCATGCCGTCCTGGGCGCTCAGCACGCAGGCGGCCTGCACCTTCGGCATCCCTTCCACTTCGACCAGGCACATGCGGCACGCGCCGATCGCCGGGCCGAGCCGCGGCTCGTAACAGAAGACCGGGATCTCGATCCCCGCGGCGAGCGCGGTCTCGACGAGGCCGGTCCCCTTCGGAACCTGCACCTCGCGCCCGTCGATCGTGACGGTAACGAGCTCCGGCGCGCTCACGTCCTCCACCAGCCAGGCTCCACGGGGACAGTCTCGCCGTCACGGAAGGCGGGACAAGAATCGGGACGTCACGCTGGCACCTCGGCTACCGGCGCGTGCGTGTGCTGATCGACCGGGGCCATGACGCCCTCGAGCGACGACTCGCCGCCGAACGGACAGCCGCCCTCGTCGATGTGCGCCCGGAACTCGTCGCGGAACTTCGAGACGTAGCTGGCGATGGGCATGGCGGCCGCGTCGCCGAGCGGGCAGAGGCACTTGCCCAGGATCCGGTCGCAGACCGAGAGCAGCAGGTCGAGCTCCTCGTGCTCGGCGCGCCCGTCCTCGATCTTGTGGAGGAGCTGAACCATCCAGCGCGTGCCCTCACGGCACGGCGTGCACTTCCCGCACGACTCGTGCATGTAGAACTGCGCGACGCGCAGGCCGAGCTGCACCATGCAGCAACGGTCGTCGATGACGATCACGGCGCCGGAGCCGAGCATCGACCCGCGCTCGGTCATCGCGTCGTGCTCGAGTGGGGTGTCGACCTCCTCGGCCGTGAGGACGGGCACGGAAGAGCCGCCCGGGATCACCGCCTTCAGCTTGCGACCGTTCGGGATCCCGCCGCCGATTTCGAAGATCAGGTCGTTCAGCGACGTGCCGAGCTCGAGCTCGTAGTTCCCTCCGCGGACGACGTTGCCCGAGAGCGAGAAGAGCCGCGTGCCCGTCGAGTTCGGCGGCGCCCCGATCTTGGCGTACTCGGCTCCGCCGAGCTCGATCACCTTCGGCACCGTCGCGACCGTCTCGACGTTGTTGATCAGCGTCGGCGCTGCGTACAGCCCGGACACGGCGGGGTACGGCGGCCGCGAGCGTGGCTGTCCGCGCTTCCCCTCGAGCGACTCGAGGAGCGCTGACTCTTCGCCGCAGATGTACGCGCCCGCGCCGCGGTGGAGCACGCACGGTGACGCCCGCGAACAGGCCGTCGTCCCGGGCCTCGTCGAGAGCCGCGCGAAGGACCTCGAACTCGGCCAGGTACTCGCCGCGGATGTAGATGAAGACGTTCTGCGATTGGATCGCGTGCGCCGTGATCAGGCAGCCCTCGATCAGGCGGTGCGGGACGCGGAACATGAGCTCGCGGTCCTTGAACGTTCCCGGCTCGGACTCGTCGGCATTGACGACGACGTACCGCGGCTTCGGCACGTCGTCGGGCTTCGGGATGAAGCTCGCCTTGCGGCCCATCGGGAAGAAGGCGCCTCCACGGCCGCGCAGGTTCGACGTGAGGAGCTCCTCGATGACGGCCGCGGCGTCCATGCCACGCGCTTTCTCGAGCGCCCGGTAGCCGCCGACGGCCCGGTATTCACTGAGCTTCGTCAGGTCGCGCTCGTCGGCGCCCGCCAGGACCAGCGCCAGCTCAGGCATCTCGCAGCTCGCTGACGATCGTCGGCACGTCCTCCGGCTGGACCGGCTCGCGATACCTGTGGTCGATCGCGACGACGGTGCCCCAGCCGCAGCCGCCGGCGCACTCGAGCGCCCGCAGCGTGACGTCGCCGTCCTCGGTGGTCTCGCCCGCCTTGACCCCGAGCTCAGACTCGAAAGCCTCGAGCACTTGCTGTGCGCCGACGAGCGCGCACGAGATGTTCGTGCACACCTCGACCAGGTGCCGGCCGACGGGCTTCATGTGGAACATGTCGTAGAACGACGCGACCGCCTGGCAGTAGGCCGGGGTCAGGTCGAGCGCGTCGGCCACCTCTCGGAGCGCCTCGGGCGACAGCCAGCCGTACTGCTCCTGCGCGAGCCGCAGCGCGGGCAGCACCGCGGACCGGCTCTGCGGGTAGCCGGCCGCGATCTCCTGGATCTGCTCGGCGAGCGTCACCGATCGACCTCGCCCATGACCGTGTCGAGAGAGCCGACGATGGCGATGAAGTCGGCGATGAGCGCGTCACTCATGCAGGTCGCGGTCGCCTCGAGCGCGACGAAGGACGGCGCTCGGAACTTGACTCGCCACGGCCTTGGCCCGCCGTCGGAGACCACGTAGCACCCGAGCTCCCCTCGCGGGGACTCGACCGTGACGTACACCTCGCCTTCGGGCACCCGGAAGCCCTCGGTGACGATCTTGAAGTGGTGGATGAGCGACTCCATCGACGTGTGCAGCTCGTGCCGTGGCGGCAGCACGACCTTGCGGTCGTCCGCGATCCACGGCCCTTCGGGCATGGCGTCGAGGCACTGCTCGACGATCCGCGTCGACTGGCGCATCTCGTCGATCCGCACCTTGTAGCGGTCGTAGACGTCGCCGTTCGGGTAGACGGGAACGTCGAAATCGACCTGCGGGTAGGCCAGGTAGCCCTCGTCGCGCCGCAGATCCCAGTCGACTCCGGAAGCCCGCAACACCGGCCCTGATTGGCCCAGCGCGATGGCGTCCTCGGCCGAGAGGAGCCCGATGCCCTGCGTGCGCTCCAGCCAGATCTCGTTGCGCGAGAGGATCGTCTCGTACTCGTCGATCGCCTGGGGCATCCAGTCGCAGAACTTGCGGGCCTCGGGATAGAAGCCCTTCGGGATGTCCTCGGCGAGACCCCCCACCTGGTAGTACCGCGTGTGCATGCGAGACCCGGTGACCATCTCGAAGAGGTCGAGGATCTGGTCGCGCTCGCGGAAGCAGTACCAGAACATCGAGATCGCTCCCAGCTCGAGCGCGGCGGTCCCGAGGAACACGAGATGCGAGTGGATCCGGTTCAGCTCGGCGAGCAGCGTGCGCATCCAGGTCGCCTTCGGCGGCACCTCGATCTCGAGCAGCTTCTCGACGGCGAGCACGAAGACGAGCTCGTTGTTCTGGAAGGAGACGTAGTCGACGCGAGGGGCGTAGGTGATCGCCTTCCACCACGTCTTCTGCTCCATGTTCTTCTCGAAGCCGGTGTGCAGGTAGCCGATCACGGCGCGCAGGCCGACGACGCGCTCGCCGGAGAGGTCGACGACGAGCCGGAGGACGCCGTGGGTCGACGGGTGGTTCGGGCCGAAGTTGACCTGGAGGATCTCGTCGGACGCGCGGAGCTCCTCGGGCAGCACGAGCATGGAGGGGATCGGAGACGGGATCCGCGAGCCTTCGTAGATCCTCGGGCGCTCGGTGACCGCCATCACTCGTCTCCCGAGAAGCGGACGGGCTCGCCGCCGAGCGGATAGTCCTTGCGGAGCGGGTGCCCCTCCCAGTCGTCCTCCATGATGATGCGGCGCAGATGGGGGTGGCCCTCGAAGGTGATGCCCATCAGGTCGAACTGCTCGCGCTCGTGCCAGTCGGCGGTCGGCCAGATCTCGATCACGCTGGGAACCGGCTGGTTCTCCTCGACCCAGACCTGAACGCGGACGCGAGGCGCGCCTTCGACGACTGCGAGGAGGTGGTAGTTGACCGCGAAGCGGGTGGGCTTCGGCTCGGGCGCGCGGGAGAAGCCCTGCGAGTGAACCGAGGCCCCTTGCCCGGCAGGCGCGTTCAGGTCACGGCCGGTGCCGGTACCGAAGTAACCCGCCACGCCCTTCTCGCCCCAGCCCAGGTAGTCCACCGCCGTGATGTCGGAGAGCAGCGCGAACCCCTCTTCGTCACGGAGGAACGTGCAGGCCTCGAGCAGCCGCGCAGGATCGACGACGAGCGTCGTCTCGCCGTATGCCTCACGGCGTTCCACGAGGCCGGGGACTCCTTCGAAGGGGCTCAGCTTGCGACGCCCCGGATCTCGTAGGCCGGCGGCACCCCCGCCTTGATCTTCTCCTGGAGGCGGACGATGCCCTCGACGAGCGCCTCCGGCCGCGGCGGGCAGCCCGGTACGTGGATGTCGACGGCGACGATCTTGTCGACACCCTGAAGAATCGTGTAGTTGTTGAACATCCCGCCCGAGCTGGCGCAGGCGCCCATGGCGATCACCCACTTCGGCTCGAGCATCTGGTCGTAGATCTGGCGGAGCGGGGCGGCCATCTTGTGCGCCACTCGTCCCGAGACGATGAGCAGGTCCGCCTGTCGCGGCGAGGAGCGGAAGACCTCGGCGCCGAAGCGCGCGATGTCGTACCGCGACGAGACGATCGACATCATCTCGATCGCGCAACAGGCGAGGCCGAACGTGTCGGGCCAGATCGAGCTGCCCTGCGCCCAGGCCGACGCCTTCTGCACGGTCGAGAGCATGAGGCGGTCCTCGAGCGGCGAGAGCTCCTTCTCGAAGACGCCCGGACCCTTTCCGCGCCACAGCACTCGCTCCGAGTTGAGGCCGTAGTCGGCGAGCCGTTGCTTCTTTCTCACCGCCACTTGAGTGCCCCCTTTCGCCAGATGTAGACGTAGGCCACGGCGAGGATGCCGAGGAAGAAGCAGAGCTCGATGAACCCGAACCACCCGAGCGGCTCCAGCACGACGGCCAGCGGGTAGAGGAAGACGATCTCGACGTCGAAGACGACGAAGAGCATCGCCGTCAAGTAGAAGCTGATCGTGAAGCGCTGCAGTCTCGGCGGCCCGAGGGACACGCCCGACTCGAACGCGAGCGTCCGCGTGCGCACCCTTCGCTTGGGCCGCGTCGCGAACAGGAAGGACATCGCGATCATCGAGGCCGGGATGGCCACCGCCAGGCTCCCGTAGATCAGAAAGGGAAGCCAGCTATCGAGCATTTGCGAGGCAGCCGGCCTGGGCCAAGACGCCGGAAACGTACCACGCTGAAGAGCGCTACGAGCGACTGGCGAAACCGCTCAACCGTGCGGGTATCTGGTGTTACAAGCTCGACCCCTTTTCGGGGGTCGGGAACGCCGGGGCACGCTGCTACGATGCGTCCAGATGGCTACCGTCGAACACGAGACGATCGTCTCCCTCAGCGAGGGCGCCGCGACGAAGATCAAGGCGCTCATGGCCGAGGAGGGCGAGACCGAGGCCGGTGTGCTCCGCATCGCGGTGCAGGGCGGCGGCTGCTCGGGCTTCGAATACGCGCTCGGCTTCGACCAGGCCGCGCAGGCCGGCGACCTCGAGCTGCACTCGCAGGGCATCCAGATCGTGGTCGATCCCTTCAGCGCTCCGTACCTGAGCGGGACGGAGATCGACTACGTGGACGGCCTCCAGGGCGGGTTCGCCATCAACAACCCGAACGCGACGTCGGCGTGCGGTTGCGGCCACTCCTTCCAGGTGGAAGACGAAGCTGCGGCCGGGGCCGATCCTCATGCAGCCGGTGGCTGCGGCTCGGGCTGCTCGCACTAGCTCGACCTTCGAGCACTAGCATCTCTCTCCGTGGCGACCAGTAACGGCGTCGTTGACATCACGATTCTCGGAGCGGGCCCGACCGGGCTCGCCGCCGCCTACTACGCAGGTCATCGCGACGCATCCGTCCGCATCGTCGAGAGCCTCGAGCAGCTCGGCGGCCAGGTCGCCGCGACCTATCCCGAGAAGCACGTCTACGACGTGGCCGGCCATCCGAAGATCCTCGGCCAGAAGCTCGTCGACATGTGCGCGGAGCAAGGTCTCCAGTACGGAGCCGAGGTCATCCTCGGCGAAGAGGCCAAGACGCTCGAGCGCGTCGACGAAAACGGTGAGGAGCTCTTCGCGCTGACGACCGCCAAGGGCGGGCCGTACCTGTCGCGCGCGCTGATCGTCACCGCCGGGCACGGAGCCTTCGAGCCGCGCAAGCTCGGCGTCGACGACATCGATCGGTGGGAGGGCAAGGGGCTGCACTACTTCGTGCGCCAGAAGGACGTGTTCAAGGACAAGGCCTGCGTGATCGTCGGCGGCGGCGATTCTGCGCTCGACTGGACGCTCGGACTCCAGGACACCGCTCGTGCGCCCATCGCGCTCGTGCATCGCCGCGACCGCTTCCGCGCACTCGAGTCGTCCTTGAACGAGGCGAAGAAGCTCGAGGCCGAGGGGCGCGTCCGGATCCTGACTCCGCACGAGGTGCGCGAAGTGCACGGAGACGGCTCGATCCAGGCCGTCTCGATCGAGAACACGACCACCGGCGAGGTCGAGCGCGTCGATTGCGAGGCGCTCATCACGCTGCTGGGCTTCCACTCTCACCTCGGCGCGATCGCGGAGTGGGGCATCGAGCTGGAGGGCAAGCGGCAGCTGAAGGTCGACCCGATGACGATGGAGACGAACCTCCCGCGGATCTACGCCGCGGGCGACGTGGCCGGTTATCCGGGCAAGATCACGCTGATCACGATCGGCATGGGCGAGGCCGCGATCGCCGCGAACAACGCGATTGCGCACATTCGGGGGGAGAAGGTCCAGCCCAAGTACTCCACCGACTAACCCCGTCCAGGGGGGTGCTCTCACCGCCCCGGGGGAATGACGGTTCTGCATCCCTCATCCGAGGGAGGCCCGCCCGTTCGCTTGTGCCGAAAGCAGTGAGGCATGGATCGCCTGACGGTTGAATGTCTCGGATGCGGTGAGCGGCGTCGAGTCGCCAACGGCTCGGGCAGCGTCGAGGCCGGCGAGTGTGCTCGCTGCGGCTACGTCGGTTGGGCAACCCCCGCCGATCTCTCCGAGCTAGTTCGCCGCGCCCTGCGTGACTTCCCGCCGGAGCGCCGGCGACTCCGCCTGATCTAGCCGGCTCAAGTAAGCTCGTCGCAGGCTCTTGCGGATCCTCATTCTCGCCATCATCGCGCTCTTTCTCGTCTTCTGGGTCCGGGCGTTGTTCGACGTCTTCAAGCGGGCTGATCTCTCCGGCGGGTCCAAGGCACTGTGGGCCGTGGCGATGCTGGTGTTTCCGTTCATCGGCTTGCTCGTCTACACGATGTTCCGGCCTGACAGCTCGCAAGCTTCCTAGCCCTCCCGAGAGCCGGGGCTAAACTCGGAGGCGTGGCGGCAACCGACGAGACGCAGGAGCTCTGGGGCGTGGAGACCCGCAAAGCCGTCGAGAACTTCCAGGTTTCGGGCCAGCCGATTCCGCCCTCCGTCGCCGCCTGGCTCGGTCGCATCAAGGCAGCGGCCGCCCGGGTGAACGCCGAACTGGGGCTCCTCGATGCCGAGAAGGCCGAGCGCATCGCGGCCGCCGCCGACCGCGTGGCGACCGGCGAGCTGGCCGACCAGTTTCCGATCGACGTCTTCCAGACCGGGTCGGGCACGTCGTCGAACATGAACGCGAACGAGGTCATCGCCTCGCTCGCCGGCGAGGGCGTGCACGCCAACGACGACGTCAACATGGGCCAGTCGTCGAACGACGTCTTCCCCTCGGCCGTGCACCTGGCCGCGCTCGACCAGCTGACCAACGACCTGCTTCCCGCGCTCGGGCAGCTGGCCGTCTCACTCGAGAAGAAGGCGCAGCGAGTTCGACGACGTCGTCAAGTCCGGCCGGACGCACCTGATGGACGCCGTTCCGGTGACGCTCGGCCAGGAGTTCTCGGGCTACGCGGCGCAGATCCGGCAGAGCGTCGCCCGCGTCGAGGCGACCCTCGAGCGTGTCGGGCAGATCCCGCTGGGTGGGACGGCGGTCGGCACGGGCCTGAACACGCATCCCGAGTTCGCGGACCGAGTTCGCCGCCGCCTCACCGAGGAGACGGGGCTGAAGATCTCACCGCCCGCCGACCCGTTCGAGGCCCAGGGCGCGCGCGACGCCCTCGTCGAGGCCTCCGGCGCTCTGAAGACCGTCGCCGTGTCGCTGACGAAGATCGCCAACGACCTGCGCCTGCTCGGCTCCGGCCCTCGCGCCGGTCTGGCGGAGATCACGCTCCCCGAGCTCCAGAAGGGCAGCTCGATCATGCCCGGCAAGGTGAACCCGGTCATCCCCGAGGTCGTCACGCAGGTGTCCGCGCAGGCCATCGGCAACGACATGGCGATCACGGTCGGGGGCATGCAGGGCCACCTCGAGCTGAACGTGTTCGTCCCACTGATCGCGCGGAACCTGCTCGACTCGATCCGCCTGCTCGCTGCGGGCGCCCGCCTGCTCGCCGAGAACTGCGTCGACGGCATCGAGGCGAACCGCGAGCAACGCGGAGCGCTACGCGGAGCTGACGCTCTCAGCCGCGACGGCGCTCAACCCGTACATCGGCTACGACAAGGCCACGGAGATCGTGAAGGAAGCCGCGGCCAGCGGGCCGCCCGCTGCGAGACGTGGCCCGCGACGCCGGCGTCGATGACGAGACGCTGAACAAGGCGCTGGATTACCGCGCGATGGCGAAGCCCCACGGCGACTAAAGCGCTGCATTTTCCGCTAAAACTCGCCAGATTTCGCTTGACAGACGAACGTAGATAGAGAATCATCTACCCAACTCCGAGGACGGGGTCGCCTGCGGCGTTCGGCGTACCTGAACGGGCGCCCGGGGGGAAGTCGATCGCTCGAAAACGAGAGGGAGAGGAGTTCCATTTTGTCAGGGTTCAGAGGGGGTGTCCTCGCGGGGCTTGTTGCGGTTGCAGTCGCATGCCTCGTGGTGATCGGCGCCAGCGCGGCGTCGAAGCCCCACCAGCTCAAGAGCAAGTTCACGAAGCACGACCAGGCACTGCTCGCGAAGAAGCGCGCGCACGGCGTTGCGAGAGTCTCATTGCTCGTCGCCACCCCGCGTTACAAGACCGCCCCCGTGGCGAAGAAGCTGCGGAAGCTCGGCGGCAAAGTCGTCTACCGGCATAACCGGCTCGGCTACGTCCGGGTGCTCATGCCTGTACGCAAGGCGGAGTCTGCTTCGAAGCTCGCAGGCATCCAGGCGATCAACGTCGACGCATCCGTTCCGCTCCCGGATCCTCATCCGGATGGTGCGGACAACCCGACGCCACAGCCTGCGCCGGATGCGAGCACGCCTCGCAGCAACCCGTACATGCCGACCCGTGACACGGGCGCGGCGCAGTTCGTCCAGTCACATCCGTCCTGGGACGGCCGCGGGGTCACAGTCGGCATCGTCGACACCGGCATCGACCTGGATCACCCGAGCCTGAACACGACGAGCACGGGTGCTCAGAAGATCCAGGATTGGGTCACCTTTACCGATCCAGCCACCGACGGCGACCCGTCGTGGCGGTTCTTCACCGGAGTGCTCACTCAGGTCACCGACGGCACGACTGTCCAGTTCGGTCGTCTCTACACCGGTATCCCGAACGGCGCGTACCGCGTCGCTCGCATGCGTGAGGACCTGCTCGGTGCCACCAGCGAGTACGGCATCGCGTGCGGTTCGGACCTCGACCGCGACGGTACCTGCGGTGACTTCTTCATCATGCTGTGGCAGCCGGGAAGCGACGCGACCACTGCGGACGACGTCCTTCTCGATCGACTCCGACAACGACAGCAGCCTCGCCGACGAGTCGCCGATGCAGGACTTCAGCATCGATCGCGACATGGGCCGCTTCGGCCATGACAACCCGGCGACGCCGATTCGCGAGTCGGTTCCGTTCGTCGTTCAGCCAGAGGCAGCGCAGATCTCCGGCCTCTACTGGGTCAACATCGGCATCGTCGCCGGCGCACACGGCTCGCATGTTGCGGGCATCACCGCCGGGAACAGCCTCTTCGGCGGCCAGATGAGCGGTGCCGCACCCGGGGCGAAGATCGTCTCGGTTCGCGCGTGCCTCTTCAGCGGAGGCTGCACCTCGCACGCTCTGATCGAGGGCATGATCTGGGTGATCGAGCAGGCGAACGTCGACGTGGTCAACATGAGCATCGGCGGACTGCCGGCGCTCAACGTCGACGACGAGACCAACACCCGTGCCGTTCTCTACAACCGCCTGATCGAGGACAACGACGTCCAGATGTTCCTGTCCGCCGGTAACAGCGGCCCGGGCGAGAACACGATCGGCGACCCGGCCGTCACCACGAAGGCGATGGCGATGGGTGCGTACATCCACAAGGAGACCTGGCAGAAGGACTACGGCTCGGACTCGACGGCTGTGGACAACCTCCATCCGTTCAGCTCGCGCGGGCCGAGCGAGGACGGTTCGTTCAAGCCGCAGGCCGTCGCGCCCGGCGCGGCGATCTCGAGCGTTCCGACCTGGCAGGTCGGCCAGCCGGTTGCGGGCGTGTACACGCTCCCGCCCGGGTACGGCATGTTCAACGGCACGTCGATGGCTGCTCCTCAGGGTGCCGGCGCTGCCGCGCTGCTGATCAGCGCGGCCAGGCAGCGCGGGGTGTCCCACCATGCGGTCGAACTGCGCATGGCGTTCAACTCGACAGCTCGTTACCTCGACGGCTACAACGCCGCCGACCAGGGCAACGGCTTGATCAACGTCCCCGCAGCGTGGGAGCTGCTGCAGGATCGCTTGGAGACCGTGAGCATCACGTCACGTGTTCGCGTCAACACGATCCTGAGCGACTTCCTCGTCGAGCCCGGCTTCGGCCACGGCATCTTCGACCGCGAGGGCGTCACGCTCGGTCAGTCGTACACCCGCACCTACACGTTCACCCGAACCAACGGCCCAGACCGGCCGGTGCTGTATCACCTCCGGTGGGTCGGCAACGACGGCACGTTCTCGGCGCAGAACAACGTTCTGCTCCGCCGCAACGTTCCGACGGAGGTCGTCGTGCAGGTCAACCCGTCCAGCACGGGTATCCACTCCGCGATCCTGAACCTGGACAACTCGTCCACTGACGGGATCGAGTACCAGACCATGAACACCGTCATCGTCCCCGACACGCTGACCGCAGCGAACGGCTACGCGGTCACGAAGAGCGGGATCGCCGGCCGGAACCAGGTGCAGCGCTTCTTCTTCAAGGTCCCGGCAGGCAGCCCCGTTCTGAAGGTCGACATGACAGGCCCGAGCGACGCAGCCGGCACGGGACAGGTTCGCTTCCTGCGCTTCCACCCGTGGGGCCTTGGCATCGACAGCGAACGCCAGCACGTCGTGCTACATGCCGTGATCGCAGGCTGCGCGACCGGTGACCCGCTCAGCCGGACGGCCGCAGACGCGACCGCCGGTGTGTGGGAGGTCACGGTCGAGGCACGGCGCACGTCTGACGTCGCAAACGCGCCGTTCACGTTGACGGCGTCGCTCTTCGGCGTCAGCGTCTCGCCGAACCCGGACATCATTCCGACCGCGCAGGTCGGCGTTCCGGTGCCTCGGTCGTACTCGCTCACGAACAACTTCGCGACGTTCACCGGCCGGGCCACTGGCTCGGGTCTCGGTAGCGCCCGAAGAGGTGTGTTCAGCGTCGCGCACCACGAGTTGCAGCACTACACGACGACGATCCCGGCAGGCACGAGCTCCTTCCGGGCGACGATCGGCGGCCCGTCCGACCCGGCATCCGACCTCGACCTCTTCGTCTACCGCTGCAGCGATGCGACCTGTGTGACTCGGACGGTCGTCGGCCGAAGCGCCGACGGCGACTCCGAGGAGTCGGTCACGCTGGCGAACCCGACGGCGGCCACGTATCAGGTCGACGTCGACGGCTTCGACGTACCGGCTGGGACGACGACGTACAACTACGTCGACGTCTTCCAGAATCCGGGGCTCGGCTCGGTGTCGATCACGGATGCCGACGCCGTCCGTCCGGGCGGTTCGTCGTGGACGGTCAACGGCTCGGTGACCGCAGGTGCGGTTCCCGAGGCTGGACGCGTCCTGCTCGGCACGGTCAACGTGGTCAGCGTCGCAGGTGTGACGGTCGGCCGCGGAGACGTGGTCATCAACAACGTCACGCCGTAGCACCTAGGGAACATCGAAGGAACGAGGGGCCGCCTCCGGGCGGCCCCTCGTGTTTCTACAGGCCTCTACGGCGTCGCGCACGCGCCGGCCGGGATGATCCTCAGCGATCGCGCGGCTGCCGTCTGAGCCGACGGCGACGATGCGCACGATCCGGCAAGGGTTGGCGCCGCGGAGCGTGAGCACGAACGAGCCACGCGCACCCGCCTTGGAGCGCCATTGCCGGCCGGCGGCCGACACGCGCACGCTCTCCCGGGAGCGAAAACCGTGCCCTCGAATCGTCATCGGCGCCTGGCGATGACCTGGAGAGACGCCTTCGCCGGAGTCTCCGAGCCGCCGTCCGCCGTGCCCGTTCCGCAACCGAGCGCGATCGTTACGAGCAGTGCGATTGCGGATTGCCGCAGCATGAGGCGATATTGCCACACCAACGGCGATATCACCCCGCTTGATATCAGGTGCTCTATCTGTCAGTCTCTCCGCGGTTGTCTGGGGAGAAGTACCGATTTCTCGTGCGTATGCCCGAGGAGCTGCGACCGCGGCTCATCGAGGCTGCTGCGCGCGCGGGCAGGAGCTTGAACGCCGAGCTAGTGCACCGGCTCGAGCGAAGCCTCGATGAAGAGCCTGACCCAAGCCGCCGCTATTTCGGACGCATGAAGCGCCCGGGATCGACCTCACAGGGGAGGACAACAGTTGATAACACGCAGGCGCAAGAGGCTGGCCTTAAGCGGCTTTGCCGCGCTCGTGCTCGTCGCCGGAGCAACGGCTTTCGCCGTGCTTTCGGCCGGGGGTGGCAGCAGCCAGGCCGCCGCCCAGGGAGAAGCAGAGACACCAACCGCGCTGGCCGCGCATCTCGCCAAGCTCAAGCAGGCCTTGCCCGGCAATCAAGGCATGGCGCTCGAGGGCCCGGGCAGCGCCGCTGCCGCTGAATACGCTCATCGTTCCTATCCGGCCCCGGTGATCTCGGTTTCCGAGATGAACAGGGCGGCCGCTGCGGCAACTGCCCAGTCGACCCGGTTCAACCGCGGCCATGGCCGTCGAGGAGAATGGATATTCGCGGGCCCGAGCGAAGCGCTCTACCCGCTCGAACGTTTCCGCAACGCCGCACCTTACGTGCCGAACTCGTACGTCGCCGGTGGGCGCACGACAGCAATTGCCATCGACGACACGTGTACGAACAAGTGCATCGCGTACATCAGCGCCGCCGGTGGCGGAATCTGGCGGACGAAGGACATCTTCGCGAACAACGTCAAATGGGACTACCTGGGCGGCCCGCTGGGGATCAACTCCACGGGAGCGATCACGTTCGACCCGAATGACGTGACGCGCAAGACGATCTACGCCGGCACCGGTGAGGCCAACATCTGCGCCAGCGGCTGTCTGGCCGGCGCCGGTCTCTACAAGTCGACCAACGAGGGCGAGACCTGGACGAAGATCGGCGACACCGACTTCACCGGGAAAGGCGTCGGCGCGATCGTCGTCAAGCCCGGCGACTCCAACACCATCTATGCCAGCACGACGACCGCCCTTCGCGGGTACTCGTCCTCGTGCTGCGCGGGCGTGACCCGGCCCGTTCCGGGTATCACCAAGTGGGGCCTCTACAAGACCACGAACGGCGGGGCGACGTGGAGCTTCGTCCATAACGGCTCGGCCAACGCCGCCGACTGCACGGGCTCGATCGCCGAGTTCAACAACCTGGCTACGTGCTCGCCGCGCGGCGTGCGCAACGTCGAGCTCGACCCGTCGAACTCGAACATCCTCTACGCGTCTTCGTATGCACGAGGTGTCTGGCGCTCGAACGACGCCGGAGCCACGTGGACGCAGATCAAGCCGTCTCTGAACGCGGGCATCATCCAGACGCGTCCTTCGATCGACGTCAACCGGATGCCTGACGGCCGCACCCGCATGTACATCTACGAAGGGCACACCAACGCCGGCGGCCAGTACTCGCGGCTGTTCCGGAGCGACGACGTGGCCACGGGCGCGCCGGTCTTCACCGACCTGACCAGCCCGAGCACGGCGTCCCCGGCTTGGGGACGTTCAACCTGTGCACGGCGCAGTGCTGGTACGACCAGTTCGTCGAGACGCCGAAGGGCCATCCCGACGTCGTCTACGTCGGCGGCTCGTACTCGTACGGTCAGACCATCGCCAACAAGCGTGGCGTGGTCCTGTCGACGGATGCCGGCGTCAGCTCCACCGACATGACCTTCGACGGGACCGACCCTGTGCAGCCGCACGGGCTCCATCCCGACCAGCACGACATCGCAGTCCACCCGCAGAACCCGTTCCTCTTCGTAGAGACGAACGACGGTGGCGCGATGCGGTCGAACGGTAGCTTCGTCAACCGATCGTCCTGGTGTGACACTCGAGGTCTCACGGGGGACAACCTGGCGAGGTGCAGGCAGATGCTCTCGCGCATCCCCGCACTTCTGAAGAGCGTCAACTCCGGGCTCTCCACTCTGGAGTTCCAGAGCCTCTCCGTGAGCCCGCACAACGTGAAGATCCTCCAGGGCGGAACGCAGGACAACGGCACCTGGGAGGGCAAGAACTACCAGAAGGAATGGAAGAACACGATGATCGGCGACGGCGGCCAGTCCGGCTTCGACGTCGCAATCCCATCGTTCCGCTTCCACAACTTCACCGGCGCGTCGCCGGACGTGAACTTCGAGAACGGTGACTTCGAGAGTGGATCTGGACGGGCGACCCGCTGCAGACCGGCGGCGAGTTCTACGCTCCAGTGATCGGAGACCCGGTCGTCTCGAAGACCATGTTCGCCGGCACGAACCGCACGGCCTACCGGACGAAGACGGCCGGTCTCGGCACGAGGACGATCGCCGAGGCGAACGCGGTCTGCAACGAATGGACCGGCGACTTCAGCGACCAGTGCGGCGACTGGGCCGAGCTCGGCAACGTGCGGCTCACCGATGCCGCATGGGGCGATCGAGCCGGCGGCAACCTGGCCGCGGTCGAGCGAACGAAGGACGACTCGTCGACGGCGTGGGCCGCGACCTCAACCGGTCGCGTCTTCGTCTCCAAGAACGTCGACGCCGAGCCTGTCGTCGAGTTCCCACCCGAGCCGGGCCTCGGAACCAGGCGCGTCGCGACCTCGGTCACCTGGAGCCGGATCGACCTGCCGTCGCCGGCGACTCCGAGCAGGTACATCACGAGCATCTACGTCGATCCCGCCGACGGGAACCACGCCTGGGTCTCGTACAGCGGGTACAACTCGAATGCGCCGGGCGGCCACCTCTTCGAGGTGCACTTCAACCCGGCCACCGGCACGGCGACGTGGACGAACATCGACCACGACTGGGGCGATCTCCCGGTCGGCGATCTCGTCTATGACGACGTGACCGGCGACCTGTACGCGTCGAGCGACTTCGGCGTCTCCAAGCTCGAGGATGGAGACACCAGCTGGGTGCTCGCCGGGTCGGGGATGCCGAACGTCACGGTTCCAGGGCTCACGATCGTGCCCGAAGAGCGGAGGCTCTTCGCGGCCACGCACGGGCTGAGCGCCTGGTATCTCAACCTGCCGCGACACTAAGCACGAGTAGGCACACGAGCGAGCGAGAGGGCCGCCACGGGCGGCCCTCTCGCATTGATAGCGCGAAAAGTGCCGGGCGATATCACCGCGATAGCGCCATAAACCGCATGAACAAGCCAAAAATCGACCCTTGACGGGACGGTTCGCAGCAACTTCAATGCAGCGCCATGGCGTCCCTACCCAAGTTCGGCTCCGGGCTGCTCACGGCCCTCCTCCTGTGCGCAGTCGTCGTCGCCTGCGGGGGGTCAGATAGTGGGTCGTCCGGCTCGGTGCGCTTTCTCGTCTTCGGTGACCCAGCCGAGATCAACGCCTATCGAACCCTGATCGATGCGTTCCAGGAGGAAGAGCCGGACATCGACGTCCAACTGGTGGAGGCGAGCGATCGAGACGATCTCATCGCTCGCCTCTCCAGCTCCATCTCAGGTGGCTCGCCGCCCGACCTGTTTCTCATGAACTACCGCTTCTACGGCCAGTACGCGTCCCGGGACGTGCTCGAGCCGTTAGGCCCCTACGTGGACGACTCGAGCAAGTTCGAGGAGGACGACTTCTACCCGCAGGCACTCGACGCGTTCCGCTGGAAGGACGAGTTGATGTGCGTGCCGCAGAACATCTCGAGCCTGGTTCTCTACTACAACAAGGATCTGTTCAAGCGCTACAACGTTCCTCCGCCGAGGGACGGGATGCGTGGAACGAGATCGTCGTGAAGGCGCAGCAGATGACTCGCGACAAGAACGGACAGATGGTCCGCGGCGCCGACCCGGACATGCCCCAGGCCGGCACGGCCATACCAGCGATCTACGGCCTCGGCGTCGAGCCGGTGATCATCAGGCTCGCTCCGTTCATCTGGTCGAACGGCGGGGAAGTCGTCGACGACGACGATAACCCGACTCAGTTCACCATGAACACACCGCAGGCCGAGGAGGCAGTCAGCCAGTTCTTCGACCTGCGCACGGTCTTCGGAGTCGTGCCGAACGACGAGGAGGTCGAGGCGGAGGACGACGAATCGCGGTTCGCCAACGGGCGGCTGGCGATGTTCCTCGACTCGCGGCGGGCGGTACCCGAGTTTCGCGAGGCTGCGAAGTTCGACTGGGACGTCACCTCGCTGCCGTACTACGACAAGCCGGCGTCGATCCTGCACTCCGATGCGTACTGCATGACGAAAGCGGCCAAGGCCAAGGATGCGGCCTGGCGGTTCGTCGAGTACGCGGTCGGGCCCGAGGGCGCGCCGGTGATCGCCAAGACCGGCCGGACGGTTCCTTCCCTGAAGGAAGTCGCGGAGTCTGATGCCTTCCTCGATCCCAGCCAGAAGCCGGCGAACTCTCAGGCCTGGTTGGACGCCATCCCCACCATCCGGCATGTCCCGGCGATCTCCACGTGGCCCGAGATCGAGGACGTCACGGACGGCCTGCTGGAGAACGGGATGTATCTCGGCCGGCCGCCGCAAGTGGTGATCGCGCAGATCGACCGCCAGACGCGTCCGCTCTTCGCCCGCGCAGAGCGCTAGAAACACCCTCTACCTAGTCCAACCTGGCGGATCCTCTCGTTGCGCTCGGACCCTATCGAGTCGTATATTTGCGCACGCTTGGCGGGCCGCAGGGTGGCGCGCCACAAATAGGAAGGGAGAGGAGATTGAGGAGGCTCACAGGAGTTTGGGCCCTCCTGGCGGCGCTTGTCGCGCTGCTAGTTCTTGGAGGGACCGCAGCGGCCCATTCGTCGGGGAGCACTGGGAGAGATTTCCCGACCGGGGCCAAGTCGGCCGACGTTTCGGGCGGAGTCGAGTTCGGTGACGTCGCGCTCGGAGCGAACATCACCGAGTGTCCGCAGGCCGGAATCAGAGATCGGAGCCTGCGCCGCACGGACGAGGACGAGGTCGAGCGGCTCAGCGACCGGGGCGACGACATACGTCTGAACCAGGATCTCGCCTGCATGCCGCAGGACGAGATGAGCATTGCGATCAATCCCGAGGACACGCACAACGTCTTCGGAGGAGCCAACGACTACCGCCTCGGCTGGGGCTCGTCCGGGCTTCTACGTGACGACCGATCGTGGCCACAACTGGTACGACGGCATCACTCACTTCCCGACGCCGGGCTCGTACCCGGCCGCGGCTCCCAAGGATCACATCGACGGGGGCGGCGACCCGATCGCGATCTTCGACCGGGCCGGGACCGCGTACTACGGGCAGATCCGCTTCGAGCGGGAGAACGACACGGGTGGCATCTTCGTGAACCGCTCGACGAATGGTGGGTTCACGTGGACCCGGCCTTGCGTTCCGAACGCGGGCGGAGTCTGTGGCGGAAACGGCGACCCGCGCCAGCCCGGCGATGGCGTCGTCACCTTCAACCCCGATCCCGACGGCATCCTGAACGGAAGCATTCCGTTCGACGACAAGCCGTACGGGACGGCAGGCCCGCGGCCGGACGGTGTCGCAGCGCAGTGCTACACGGCTACGCACACGCCACTCCGTGCCCGGTCGGTCATGTCGGCCCGGATCGGATCTACATCACGTGGACCCGATTCGACAACGTCGGCTCGAGGATCTTCGAGAGCCATTCCGACGATCGGGCTCGGTCCTGGTCGCCGGCACAGGTCATCAACGGCAGTGCCGCGTTCTGCGTCGGCGGAGCCGCCGGCTGCAGCGACAACCAGGGCTCACAGCCGCTCGTCCAGCCGACGAACGGCGCCGTGTACGTGCTCTTCGAGAACTTCGACACGCCTGACGAGAACCAGTACGTGATCGTCAAGTCGTTCGACGGAGGCGCGACCTGGTCACCGCCGTTGTTCATCACGCCGGTGTTCGACGTCAACTTCCCGCAGTCAGGTGCCGCGGGCGGTAGGCCGGACTGCGCCACTCGTGGTCAGCAGAACGGCCGCTCGGTGCTGACGAACAGCTGCTACCGCATGAACGCACGCGGTGCATTCATCGTCGACAAGCGCGGCGGGGCGTTCGCCGATGACCTCTACCTGGTCATCGCCGACAACCGCAACGGCACGCGGGTCGAGCTCGAACGCCGACGTGTCGGGCTTCAAGTCGACCGACGGCGGCGTCACGTGGGCAGGTCCGACGCGGGTCAATGACGACCCGTCGACGACCCCGGCCCTTCGCGACTGCGGTCGCGGCGGCCGGCCACCGTGCCCGGCGGGCGTGCACACGGGGAACGACCAGATCTTCCCGTGGCTCGACATCTCGACGAACGGGCGGCTGCACGGGGCGTGGCAGGACCGGCGCCTCGACACCACCTCGCCGGTCGGCGTCGGCGAATGGCCAACCTCCAAGACCCGGCAGGGCAACTACCTGCACTGGTTCTGGGGCGGCCGTTGCCACATCACGACGACGGGCCCGATCACGACGGCTGCCGGTCGCCAGTGCGTCCATCCGGACGCGGCGATCATCACGCAGCCCGCGGGGCCGGTCAATCCGCCGGACAACTACACCGACCCACCGCAGACTGTCTTCCCGTTCCGGAATTTCGGGATCTCCGATACTCCGTACAACCTGGACTACTGCTTCAGGGCCGGGATCTTCTGCGGCGACTACGAGAACCTGCAGGTCGACGTGGACGGCAACGTCTGGGCGATGTGGACCGACGCCCGGAACGGTCGCTCGTCTCGGACGCAGACGGGCCGGAACCCGGCCTGCGAGCAGTCCGACGCGTGGGCCGATCGTTACTCGGAGCACTCCGACGCGCACGGGCAGCAGACCGCCCGCTCGTCGGACTCGCTGTTCTACGTCACGCCGTGCCCAACGGATGACGACGACTAGCTCTCGCTTGTCGTAAAGGAAGAGAGGGCCGCCCCGAAGGCGGCCCTCTTTCTTTCCTAGTAAGCGACTGCGCCGCGGCCGGTCTCGGCTGCGTGGCGCTGCTCGTCGGCGCGATAGCTCGAGCGGACGAGCGGCCCCGAGAAGACGGAGCCGAAGCCGAGCGCCTCGCCCTGCTCGCGGAACCAGCGGAACTCGTCGGGGTGCACCCAGCGGTCGATCTGTCGCGTGCTTCGCCGAGGGCTGGAGGTACTGGCCGATCGTGACGACGTCGACGCCGTGGGCGCGCAGGTCGCGCAGCGTGTCGACGACCTCGTCGTTCGTCTCCCCGAGGCCGACGATGATCCCCGACTTGGTCAGCACGGGGTAGTCGGCGAGCTCCTTCGCGCGCTGCAGGAGCCAGAGCGCCTTGTCGTACGAAGCCTTCGCCCCGCGCATGCGGGCGTGCAGGCGCCGCACGGTCTCGATGTTGTGGTTGAAGACCTCGGGTCGCTCCGCGAGGATCGTCCGCAGCGCGTCCTCCTCGACGCCGAGGAAGTCCGGCGTGAGGATCTCGACCGTCGCCTGGGGCAGCTTCGCCTTCAGGGCGCGGATCGTCGCCGCGTAGTGCCCCGCGCCGCGGTCTGGGACGTCGTCGCGGTCGACGGAGGTCACGACGACGTGCTGGAGCTCCATCTGCGCGGCCGTGTTCGCGAGGCGCAGCGGCTCGAGCGGATCCGGCGGATGCTCCGGCTTGCCGGAGTGGACGTAGCAGTAGCGGCAGGCCCGGGTGCAGGTGTCCCCGAGGATCTGGAACGTCGCGGTCCCGCGTCCCCAGCACTCCGAGATGTTCGGGCAGCGGGCCTCTTCGCAGATCGTGTTCAGGCTCGCCCCGTGGATCAGCTTCTTGACGTCGAAGTAGCGCGTGTTCGCGCTCGGCGCGCGGACCTTCATCCACTCCGGCCGGCGCGGCCGATCGGCCACGGGAAGCGACTTCTGCACGTCTTTTAGTGTACGGGTGATGGTTCCCGAGACGCCCGCGAGGAAGACGAAATACGGCCTGGTGAACGACGGCGAGGGCTGGTTCGTGGTCAATGCGCGGGAAGCGCGCTGGCGAGAGCGGGAGACGCTCGGGGTCTACTGCGACTTCGAGGGCAAGCGCCCTTCCCGCAGCTCGGGATCAACGTCAGCGTTCTTCAGCCGGGCGAGAGCCTGGGGCGGTACCACCGCGAGAACGCGCAGGAAGGGTTCCTCGTCGTGGCCGGCGAGTGCCTGCTGATCGTCGAGGGCGAGGAGCGGGAGCTGAAGACCTGGGACTTCTTTCACTCCCCGCCGCAGACCGAGCACATCATCGTCGGCGCGGGTGAGGGCCCCTCAGTGGTGGTGGCCGTCGGCGCCCGCGGGCTCAGCCGCAAGGGCCTCGTCTACCCGGTCTCGAAAGCGGCGCAGAAGCACGGCGTCTCGGTCAGGACGGAGACGACGAAGCCGGCCGAGGCGTATGCCGACCTTCCGCGGTCGAGCCGCGTCGCGTATCGCGACGGCTGGCTACCCGACTCGCTAGCCGACGATGACGACGGTTCCGGGTCTCCGCTGGGCCGCCACTCGAGTCTCGCCGCCGACCGCTAGAAGCTTTTCCAGGGATCCAGGTAGACGTCGTCGACCTGGAACGCTGCGCCTGTGCCCATGGGGCGGAAGCGGAAGGAGACCGCTTTCACGCCGAGCAAGCTGCACACGTTGGTGAGCGTGAGACCGATGTCGGGCGATGGGGCCCAGACACCGGTCCCACTGACAGCTCCCCCCGTCCAAGAGGCTGACCACGCCGAGCAAGCTCTTCACCGTGACGTCGACCTTGAGCTTCCCACTCGTCGACCCTACGTTGCGAACGAAGAAGCGCGCATGCCAGTCGCCGAGGCCGAAGCACACCGTCGGCGAGAGCGCTGAGCTCCCGTTCGGCAGGTAGAGCGAGTTCTTGTCTTGCTTCGAGCGAACGTAGAAGGGCTCGTTGCCGGCCATGACCTTCGCGCCGCCGGAGAGTGCCCACGCCGGAGTGCCCGCCTCGAACGCGCCGCCGGGGACGAGCAGGTAGTTGCGGTAGTCGCCCCAGGGGGCGAACACCTTCGACGCCGATGGTGCAACTGGATGCCGGCCCGGTTCCGATCAGTCCCGCTTGAGCCGAGGGAGTGACCATCAGGGCGGTCGCTGCCAGGAGGCCGGCGATGCACAAAACCGAGCAGGAAGATACGTGGGTGACGAGCCGCAGTAGTCATGGATCTCAGTGTGTGCGCGTTCGGGGTATCCGCTATCACCCTTTAGGGGGTCTCCTGAGGACAGGTGATCCCTCGTACGAGTGAATTCCCTCTCGCGTGAGCGCCGTTGAAGTAGGCCGATTTCTGTCCGGCACATGTCGACTGCTGCGGTAACCGGCTCCGACCCGGCGGCTCAACGCGTAATCGAGGAGCAGCGCGCCCGCCGGATGAACCGTGTTGCCCGGCGCGAGCGGCTCTCGCTGCTCGTTTCGGCGGGAGCCTTCCTGGTCTGCGCGATCCTGATGGCCGGCCTGCTGCCGACCGATCGCTCGCCGGGCGTGATCGCCACGTTGCTGCTCATCGGCGTCTATGCCCTGGCCTTCCACCTCGACTTCGAGATCGGCACGGGCTCGGCCGTGCCGACGCAACTCGTGCTCGTTCCGATGCTCTTCGTGCTTCCGACCGGAATCGTCCCGCTCGCGGTCGCCGCCGGCGTCGTCCTCGGGAGCATGGCGGAGTACGCCCGCGGCGCTCTCCACTACGAGCGGATCTTCATGCGCCTGGTCAACTGCTGGCATGCGATCGGGCCGGCGCTCGTCCTGGCTCTCGCAGGCGAGCCCGATCCCAGTCTGAGCGACTGGCCCTTGTACCTAGCCGCTCTCGGCGCGCAGTTCGCCCTCGATTTCGGAAGCTCCGCGCTCCGCGAGTGGACCGCGCTCGGCGTGCCGCCCAAGGTGCAGCTGCGGGCGATGGGCTGGGTCTACATGATCGACGGCGGCCTGGGCTCGATGGGGCTGGCCGTCGCGTTCGCGGCGGTGGACTCTCCGTACGGCGTCTTGCTGGCGGTTCCGCTCGTCGGGCTGCTCTCCGTGTTCGCGAAGGACCGGCGCGTCCGGATCGACCACGAGCTCGAGCTCCGAGACGCCTATCGAGGTACCGCCTTCCTGCTCGGTGACGTCGTCGAGGCCGACGACGGCTACACGGGCGAGCACAGCCGCGACGTGGTCGCGCTCACGCTGTCCGTGGTCGACCAGCTCGGCCTCTCCGAGCGCGAGCGGCGCGACGCCGAGTTCGTAGCGCTGCTGCACGACGTCGGGAAGATCCGCATCCCCAACGAGATCATCAACAAGCCGGGCAAGCTCACGGACGAAGAGTTCGAGGTCGTCAAGCGCCACACGATCGAGGGCGAGCGCCTGCTGCACCGCGTCGGCGGGCTGCTCGGCGAGATCGGAAAGATCGTCCGGTCGTGTCACGAGCGGCATGACGGAACCGGCTATCCCGACGGGTTGGCCGGGGAGGAGATCCCGTTCGTCGCCAGGATCGTCGCCTGTTGCGATGCCTACAACGCGATGACGACCGACCGCTCGTATCGGAAGGCGATGCCGATCGGCCGAGGCGGTCGCCGAGGTCCGCCGGAACTCAGGTACGCAGTTCGACCCGGTGGTCGTCGACGCGCTGATCGCGGCCGTCGAGGACGCCGAGCTGCTCCAGGCCGCTTAGCCGGGGCTCGGTCAAGCGAGAGATCGAAGACCTCTTCGAGTGCGGCTGCGGCGTGCGGGCGCAGCTCGTCGACGGTGACCGGCCGCCCGAGCTCGCGCGCGACGGTCGTGAAGGCCGTGTCTTCCAGGCCGCAGGCCGTGATCCACTCGGTGAACGGCGCCGGGTCGAGATCGACGTTGAGCGCGTACCCGTGCGTCGTCACCCATTTCGAGATGTGGACGCCGATGGACGCGACCTTTCGCGGCGGGCGCTCGAGCCAGATCCCGGTCAGCCCTTCGATGCGCGTCGCGTCGACCCCGACCGCGGCGACGGTGCGGATCAATCGCCTCCTCGAGGTCGCGGCAGTACTTCTTGACGTCCTGCCCGTGCCGGGTGAGATCGAAGATCGGGTAGCAGACGAGCTGGCCGGGCCCGTGGTACGTGGACTTGCCGCCGCGGTCGGTCTCGACGATCTCGACCTCGGCGTCCTTCCGGGACGTGGAGCTCGCCTTCCTCGGCCCGCCGCCCGAGCGTGATCACGGGCGGATGCTCGAGGAGCAGCACCGTGTCCGGCGCCTCTCCTCGCAAGACCGCTGCCGAGATCGACCGCTGCAGGTCCCAGGCCTCGCGGTACGGGACCGCGCCCAGGTTCAGGAGGTGTCCCGGTCGCGCCATTTACGTAGCGCGCTCGTCGAAGCGCTCGAGGTCGTCGTCGGGGAAGTTCTCCCAGGGTGCGACCGAGCGGACGTAGGTGTGCGCCTCGGGCTTGCGGTCGAACGGCGAGTCGATCGCGCTGATGCGCACGCTCGAGGACTCGGACTCGGGCCAGCCGCCGCCGAACAGGTTCGACCCACACTGCGAGCAGAAGCTCTTGGACGAGCCCTCGTCGGGCTGGTACGTGCGGATCAGCTCCTCACCGGCGACGACGCGGATCGTGTCCGTCCGCGCGCGCCCGTTCGTCGTCCCCGCTCCGCCGGAGAGCTTCTTGCAGGTCGTGCAGTGGCAGATCCGGACCGCGCTGAAGTCCTCGGTCACCTCGAAGCGGACCGCGCCGCAGTGGCAGCTTCCCGAAATGCTCACGCGCTCGCGCCCTTCGGCTGGATGAACATCCAGCGGTGGCCCTCGACGTCCTCGACGCGGTACAGCCGCCCGAAGGGGTTGTCCTCGATCTGCGAGAGGAGGGTCGCGCCCGCCGCCTCGGCCCGCGCAAAGTGCTCGTCCACGTCGGCCACTTGCACGGAGACGCCGTCGACGACCCAGGGCACGCTCGACCAGCGCGCCGCGACCTCGCATTCCTCGCGGTGGCGCTTCGGGGCCACGTAGTCCGGGGTCGGGTTCGCGACGTAGATCACAGAGCCGTCGCCGACGTCGAGCTCGGCGTGCGTGACGCGGCCGTCCTCCGTGTAGCGCTCATCCGGGTCCTCGCGGAAGCCGAACGCGCGGTCAGCCACTCGATCGCGGCCGCGGCGTCCTCGTACGCGACCATCGGGACGACGGTCTGGGCCCGCTATGACTGTTCCTCGATCAGTGCTGTCGCCCGCTCGAGATCCTCCGCTCGCACCAGGATCTCGCGCGGCCGGCCGACCCACCCCGTCGATGCCGCCGGCGCCGTAATTCGTCATCTGCTGCCTCGACTCGATTCCCTCGGTTCGCAGCAGGGAGGATCATCTCTGCTTCGATCTCGTTCGAGACGACGGTCAGATGGACGATCTCGTCGCTCACGCGCACGGCCTAGTAATCTGACTTCGCCCCATGTCTCAGGTTCTTCTTGAGCTCCTGGAGGACCTGCTGCAAGCGCACCGTCGACGAGCCGGTGGTCGTACGTCAGCGTGATGTTCATGATCGGCCGGATCGCGATCACGTCCTTGCCGTGCTCGTCCTGGATCACCCAGGGGCGTTTGACGAGCGCGTAGGTGCCGAGGATCCCGGACTGCGGCTGGCTGATGACCGGCGTTCCGTGGAACGTCCCGTAGCCGCCGGGGTTCGTGATCGTGAACGTCCCGCCCTGGACCTCGTCCGGCGTCAGCTTCTTGTTGCGCGCGCGCTCGGCGATGTCCGTCACGGCCTGCGCCATCCCGAGCAGGTTCAGGCCCTCCGCGTGCTTGACGACCGGCACGATCAGGCCCTTCCCCTCCGCGAGCTCGACGGCGAACCCGAGGTTGATGTGCTTCCGGGTCACGATCTGCTCGCCGCGGATCTCGCCGTTGATCCAGGGGTAGTTCTTGAGCGTCTCGACGACTGCGCGCGCGATGAAGATGAGATAGGTCGGGTTGACGCCGTAGCTCTTCTGGTACTCCGGCTTCAGCTTCTCGCGGATGGCGACGACGCGCGACATGTCGACCTCGATCGCGCTCGTCACGTGCGCCGCGGTGTCGAGCGAGCGCCGCATGTGGTCGGCGATGCCGCGACGCATCGCGTTCATCGGCTCGAGCTCCTCGTCGCCTGCCGCCTCGGTGGGCGCGGCCGCCGGAGCGGGCGCTGTCGGTGCTGCTGCCGCGGGTGCGCGGCTGCGGCTGGGCGGGCGCTGCGGCGGGCGCAGGTGCGGGGGCTTCGGGTGCTTCGGGAGCCTCCGCGCGGGCGCGCCGGACTCCACGAACTTGAGGATGTCCTTCTTGGTGACTCGTCCACCACGTCCGGTGCCCGGCACCTGGGTGGGGTCGATGCCGTGCTCGGAGGCGATGCGCGCGACCACCGGCGACACGAAGCTCTTGCCGTCGGCCTGCTGGCCGTTGCCGGCCTGCGCCGCCGCGGGCTCGGGCGCGGGCGCGGGTGCAGGCGCGGGTGCCGGCGGAGCCTGCTCAGGTGCGGGGGCGGGGCTCTCGGCGCCTGAGGACGCCGCGGCCTCCGCAGCCGCCTCCTGAGTCGCGGGCTCCGGGGGAGGCGCCTCCTGCGGGGCCTCGGCCTGCGCGCCGCCGGCCTCGCCGCCGATGACTGCGAGCTTCGTTCCCACCTCGACGGTCTCGCCCTCCTGCACGAGGATCTGCGTCACGATCCCCGAGGCAGGGCTCGGCACCTCGGTGTCGACCTTGTCCGTCGAGATCTCGAGCAGCGACTCGTCGGCCTGGATCTCCTCGCCCTCTTGCTTGAGCCATTTCGTGATCGTCCCCTCGGAGACCGAGACGCCCATCTGGGGCATGACCACCTCGACAGCGTTGGTCGTCGCCATGGGGGTTAGTACTCAGCCAATTCTCGGAGTCCTTTGGCCACGTCCTCCACCTGCGGGATGTACGCCTTCTCGAGCGGCGGCGAGAAGGGGACGGGCGAGTCCGGTGCGGTCACGCGCTTGATGGGCCCGTCCAGGTGCTCGAAGGCCTCCTCGGCGATCGTGGCCGCGATCTCGGCGCCGAAGCCGCCGGTGCGCGTGTCCTCGTGGAGAACGAGCACCTTCGACGTCTTCTGCGCGCTCTCCAGGACGGCTTTCCGGTCCCACGGGATGAGCGTGCGCAGGTCGAGGATCTCGATCGACAGGTCCTCTTCCTCGAGTTGCTTCGCGGCCTCTTCGGCCGTGTAGACCATCGCGCCCCAGGTGACGACCGTGATGTCGTCGCCCTCGCGGTGGACGCGGGCCTTGCCGAACGGCGTCAGGTAGCGCTCGTCCGGCACCTCGGCCTTGATGCGCCGGTAGAGGTGCTTGTGCTCGAAGTAGAGGACCGGGTTCGGATCCTCGATCGCGCTCACCAGCGAGACCCTTCGCGTCCTCCGGAGTCGCCGGGCAGACGACCTTCAGGCCCGGGATATGCGCGAAGGAGCTCTCGGGGTTCTGAGAATGGAACGGCCCGCCCGAGAAGCCGCCGCCCGAAGGCAGGCGGACGACGATCGGGACCGGCGTCCCCGCGCGGTAGCGCTGCTTGGCCGCGACCGTGACCAGGTGGTCCCACGCGCACGAGATGAAGTCGGCGAACTGCATCTCCGCGACCGGGCGCATGCCCATGATCGCCGCGCCGGTGCAACCGCCGACGATCGCAGTCTCGGAGAGCGGCGCGTCGATCACGCGCCACGGGCCGAACTCCTCCTGGAAGCCGAGCGTGACCTTGAAGGCACCCGCCGTAGACCCCGACGTCCTCGCCGATCACGAAGACGCGCTTGTCGCGCTGCATCTCCTGGCGGAGACCGTCGGAGATCGCCTGTAGATAGGTCTTTTCAGCCATTACTTGTGGTGCGGCGTGTCGAGGTCTTCCGGCGTCGCGAACACGCCCTCGGTCACCGAATCGGGCGAGGGCAGCGGCGATGCGTCGGCCCTGGTCAGCGAGTCGTTCAGGATCTTCTTGACGCCGCTCAGGATCTCTTCCTCCTCCTCGTCGGTGAGCTCGGCGTTCTCGCGGAGCCAGTTGCGGAACCGCTCGATCGGGTCGCGCTTCGCCCACTCCTCGAAGAGCTCCTTCGGGACGTAGAACGCGTCGTCGTGGACGGCGTGGCCCTCCATGCGGAGCGTCATCGACTCGATCAGCGTCGGGCCGCCGCCCTCGCGCGCCTTCTCGATCGCCCGCTTGGCCTCGCGATAGACGGCGAGCACGTCGGTGCCGTCGACGACCACGCCCTCGAACCCGTAGGCCTGCGCTCGGTCGGCCAGCGTCTCGCACGCGTACTCGAGGTGCGTCGGCGTCGAGTAGGCCCACTGGTTGTTGTCGCAGATGAAGACGACGGGCAGGCGGCGCACGCCGGCGAGGTTCATCGCCTCGTGCGCGTCACCGCGCGCGGAGGCGCCCTCGCCGAACCAGCCCACTGCGACCCGCTTCTCCTCGCGGATGCGGAAGGCGAGCGCGGCGCCGACGGCCACCGGGAGCATCGCGGGGAGGTGGCTGACCATCGCGATCAGCCCGAGGTTGGAGTCGGCCATGTGCACGTTGCCGTCGCGGCCCTTCGTCGGGCCGTCCTCGCGACCCATGTACTGGGCGAAGATCCGCCACGGCTCCACGCCGCGGGTGACGTGGACGCCCATGTCGCGGTGCAGAGGCGTGCCGACATCCTCGGGGCCGAGCGCGGTCGCCGACGCCCACCGCCGAAGCCTCGTTCCCGCGCCCCGTATAGAACGAGCCCGGGATCTTGCCCTGCTTGTAGAGGATGTGGCCGCGCTCCTCGATCCCGCGCGTGACCAGCATGTTGCGGTAGATCGCGAGCAGGTCCTCACGGTCGAGCCCCGCTTCGCGGATCTCGCGCAGGGAGCCGACCGGCTCTGCTTCTCGGGCGATCGCCATCAGCCGTGAAACTCTAACGGCAGCGAGGGTGGGACCGATGAGTCGGAACTCGGCGCTATAGGGTTGCTCGCCATGGGTTGCCTGTTTCTCCTCCTGATGCTGATCTCGGCGCGGATCGCCCTCGTCGTCCTCTGGCTGTTCACGAACCTCGTCGATCGAGCATTCGACGGGTTCGTCGTCCCGTTCCTGGGCGTCATCTTCCTGCCGTGGACGACGCTCATGTACGTGCTCCTGTGGAGCCCTGCCGGCGGGGTGAACGGCTGGGAGTGGATCTTCGTCGCTCTCGGCCTCATCGCTGACATCGGCTCGTACGGACGCGGCGCCATGCAGCGCCGCAGCACCTCGTACGGCCAGCCACTCCGCTAGTCGAGGAGCGGCCTTCCTCGGCCGCTAGCTCTTCGTCGCGTCCCCGCCCCCGCCGGATCCACGCATGCGCGCAAAGGCGCTTCGCGCGGATGCGCCGAGGTCGTCGGCGCGAACGCCGGGATACTCGCGCGCTGCCTGCCGCCGGAGCACCTCGAGCCCCAGCGCCAGGAGCAGCGCTGCCGCAACGACGGCGTAAAGACGCCGGGTCTGGACGACGGGGCCCCACAGGAGGAGCAGGAGGAAGAGAAACGTGACGACGCCGTACGCGACCTCGGGGCGCGCCAGGAAGGGCGCCAGCTCGCGCCTGGCCGCGGTCCCACTCGGCGATGGGCCTGCGAGCCACACACCGAGTAGCGCGACCACGCCGATACCGATCATCGTCCAGCCCCCGTCCGCCAGGAGCGCGGTGACGATGTCCCACGTGTTCTGCGCAGCGGGCCGCACCGCATCCGACTGGACGAGCCCGTCCACGACGTAGCTGCCCCCGAGCTTGCGGGCGACCAGCACGAGCAGGCCTCCCACCACCAGGCCGAGTGAGATCGTCCGCAAGATCGGGCGCCGCCGTCCACGGGCGAGCCAGAGCGCGACGGCCCACAGCAGGAAAGGCACGATCCAGATGAACGCCGCGATCTTGTTGAAGAGCTGCGTCAGGTCCTGGGCGGTCTCGAGCTGGTCGGCCTCCATGATCTCGATGCGGCCTGCGTCCGGACCGAGGCGCTCGCTGACCGCTCCGAAAACGGCGACCTGCTCGCCGACCTGGATCACGAGCGGTTGCAGGTTCAGGACGACGACGCCTCCCTCGGTGCTGATCGCGCCGGTGTCGTCCTCGAGCACGGCGATCAACTGGCGGTGCGCCCGCGTGACGAGCTGTACCCAGAGCTCTTGTGCGCGTGGTCGCTCGAGGAGCCGGTGCGCCGCTCGGTCACCGAGCTCGCGGGTCGCCGCCGCCAGCGGTCCTGCGAGCCCTTGCTGGTCGGGAGGAAGCCGCTTCTGGAGCTCGGCCTCGACGTCGACGTTGCCATAGAGCTGCTCGACGAGGGTCGTGGCTACCTGGTCGCGGATGACCGGATCGGCGATCAGCTCCTCCGACGTGTTACCAAACGTCTCGTTGTCGAGCGCCTGGTAGCGGATGTAGCCGGCGACCACGGCGACCACTGCGAGCAGGATGCCCAGGACGACGAGCGTCCAGGCCAGAGCCATCCGCCAACGTGGGGTCGTCCGGTCTGCCACTCGGTGAGCATACTCGGCTCGTGAACGCTGTTTCGTATGTTGGCCATGGAACCGTCCGGATCGAACTGGACGGCCTGAAATTCCTCACCGATCCGCTCCTACGACGGCGCGTCGGACACCTTCGCCGGGCGGTTCCTCTCGACCCGCGCGTGACGGAAGGGCTCGCGGCGATCCTCGTCTCGCACGGACACCACGACCACCTCGACGTGCCGTCCCTCGAGGGTCTCGACCCGTCGGTTCCCGTCGTCGCGCCGCGTGGCCTCGGCCGCCTGCTCGCCAAGCATTTCGAGTCGGTCACCGAGGTCGAGGAGGGCGACGAGCTCTCGTTCGGGCCGGTGCGCCTGCGTGTGACGCCGGCCGAGCACGACAGCCGCCGCCACTTTGGCCGCGTGCGGGCGAACGCGGTTGGCTACGCCCTCCTCGGCTCGAGCAACGTCTACTTCGCCGGCGATACGGGCCCGTTCGAGGCGATGGAGGGCCTCGTCCCGGACCTGGACGTGGCGCTCCTGCCGATCTGGGGCTGGGGCGCAACGCTCGGCCGCGGGATTCACCTCGACCCGGTCAGCGCCGCGAGCGCGCTGCGTCTCTTGCGGCCCAGGATCGCGGTGCCCATCCACTGGGGCACCTACTTGCCGCTCTACCTCGGCCTCCGCAAGGCCCCGGCCTTCCTGAGCGAGCCTGCCGTGGCGTTCGCCCGCGAAGCGGCTGCGGTCGCTCCCGAGGTCGACGTCCGGGTACTGAAACCCGGCGAGCGCCTCGCCTTCTAGGAGGTCTTGACTGCCCCCGCCAGCGAAGCGTTCGCCGCGGCGACCCTTGCGCGGCGCTCGGCGGTCACCTCACGTGCGACGATCTGGATCGAGGCTACGACCGGGATCGCGACGAGCGCGCCCAGTACTCCCAGCAGGGCCCCGAAGACCGTGACTCCGAGGATGATGAAGAAGGGGGAAATGTCCGTCGCCTTGCCTTGAATTGCCGGTTGCAGCACGTTGTTCTCGAGCTGCTGGTAGACGAGGATGACCACGAGCATGATCAGGGCAGCGGTCAGGCCTTCCTCGGCGAGGAGTGTCGGTACGAGAATGAATCCGGCTATGGTCGCGCCGAGGTTCGGTATGAGATCGAGCATTCCGGCGATCAGACCGAGGGCAACGGCATAGCTCGATCCGAGCAGCCACGCGGTCCCGCCCTGAATGACCCCGGCGATGACGGCGATGGTCAGCGCCCCGATCGCCCAGCGCGAGACCGTATGCGTGACGGCTTCCCAGACCGCGAGCGTGCGCTCGGCAGGTTTCGGCATGAGCACGCTGGCCACCGAGGTCTTCAGCCTGGCCATGTCCATGAGGAGAAACATGCAGAGGAAGATGATCGTGAACAGCGCGAGCCCGACGCTGAACGCCTTTCCGGCCACGCCGAGGATCGCGTTGACCGCCGAGGGAACCGCCCCCGCCAGGTCTTCACTTCCCGCCTGGGCGTTCTCGCCGGCACCTGAATCGCCTAGCCACTCGAGCTCACCGGACTCCCTCAGGTCGGCGACGATCTCGGGCAGGCCCTGGAGAAAATCGCGCATGCCGCCGACCAGCGGCACGAGTAGGAGCAACGCCAGGACGAGACCGATGGCCGCCGTGCCGAGGACGACGATCGCAGCGGCCAGTCCGCGCGACAGGTGTGTCCTCTGCATCAGCGCGCGGACCGGGTACTCGAAGACGAGCGCCAGGAAGACGCCGATGAAGACGATGAGGAGCGCGTCGCGAATCGAGATGAGTGCCGCGGCAACTGCGACCACGAACGCCGCGACGATGAGTGTCCGGATCGGAATCTCGATCGCGACGGTATGGCGGGGTTCGGCGCCTTCGCCCACGGCGCGAATATAGGGAACTCCTCGGCTAGCCCACCTCAGCGCGCCGCTTGCGTTCCCAGAGCGCCGCATTGAGGAACGCGGAGGCCGTGAGGAGGCGAGCCGTGAAGTAGAGCCCCAGGAGGATCACGGTCGCCACTCCGAGAGAGCCGTACAACTCTGACGAGCGGCCGAGCTTCGGCCCCAGGTAGAGCGCTACGACGAGGTGCATGGCTTGCACGCCCACAGCGACCAACACGGCCCCGGGGACGAGCGCTTTCAGCGGCGCGTCCGCGTGCGGAAGCAATTTCATCATCCAAAGTGCGACCGCCGCGTATACGAGGACCAGCACGATCGTCGGCAGCAGCCCCTCCGCGCCCAGCTGTTCGCGCGCTACCTGCGTCGCTCCGGAGACGACGATGAGAGCGACTGCAATCAGGGTGAACAGTGATCCCGCGAGGATCGGGTTGCGCATCCGTTCCGGGCGCACTCCCCAGGCGACCGCGAACGAGATACGAAGTGCGCGGACGACGCCGATCGCGAACCACATGAGCAGGATGAGACCGGCGATCAGGAAGTACCAGCGACTGTGCGCTCCTTGCTCGATCGCTTGAGTGGCCCCACGGACCGCGCTCGCGCCGAGCCCGAAATCCTTCGCAGCATTCTCGAGACCCTGCGGATCCTCGCGCTCCCAGAAGCTCAGGATCGAGGCGACCACGAGCCCGAGCGGCACGAGCCAGAAGAAGAGCCTGTACGCCAGGCCTCCGGCCAGGAGAGTGCCGCCGGCGACGCGCTCCCGGTCGAGCGCATCGAGGGCGTGCGGGACACCGGGCACGCTCTGTTGCGCCCAGCTGAGAGCGCGGTCGGCATTGGTCGCGCATGGGGGTCAATGGGAGACGAACGCCTTGAGCGCGACGATCGCCAGCCCCAGGGCGAGATTCGTGATCAGCAACATCGCCGTTCCGAGCCGGCTGAGCCTTTCGATCCGGGCGTAAGCGAGGCCCTGAGCGGCGAGGGCGGTCGTCCCGGCCGCCAGGGCGAGCCAGATAGCCGCACGGTCGCCGACGAGGTCGAAGGCACCGAGCAGTAACGCAGCTGTGGGCAGCACCGCCGCGCTGAGAATCGAAGCCTCGTGGACGGCGACCTCTTTGATCCCTGCGCCGGTCAACCGTTCCCCGCTCGAGACGCTCAGCTCCAGTGCGTGCGCGTACACATGAGCCAGCCAGAAGACGACACTCGTCGCCATGACCAGTGCCGCGATACGGGCAGGGTCGCTTTCGAGGCCCTCCGAGGACGCGGCGATGACGCCCATCACGACGATCGTTCCGTAGACGAGCCCTGCAATCCGCTCCCCCGTGCGCCGGGCGTTCACGTCCGAACCTTCTCACTTGCGTCGCGATGCCCGGCGTCCTGTCGCGCTGCTAGACCTGGCTGATCGCAATCCATGAGCGCATCATCCGGTTCGGCGTCCGTCGCCTCGAGCGCGCGTTCGAGACCGGTCGCATCCTTCCGTTCCTGATGGTCGTGATCACGGCGCTCGCCTTCGCCGCGGGCACTGTCATGTGGATTGTCGACCGCGACGATTTCCCGACGCTCGGTCTCGCTCTCTGGTGGGCGGTGACGACCGTGACGACAGTCGGCTACGGGGACGTCGTGCCCACGGACACGGCTGGGCGTTTCGTGGGCTCCGGCCTGATGATTTCCGGGTACGCGTCCCTGTCGTTGCTGACGGGCATCATCGCGTCGCTGCTCGTATCGCGGCGCGCAGCAGCGCTAGAGGCCGCAGAAGAGCAGGCGCTCGAGAAAATCGACCGTCGCTTGGCCGAGGTGGAGCGGCTGCTCCGCGAGCAGTCCCGCGGCGGGGCTGCATAGACTCGCTGCAAGCGTGAGGAGGCAACCGCCGTGTTGATGAGCCCGCTGACCAACCGAGCGAGCTTCGACCAAGCCGACGCTGAAGGCGTTGCCCGCTACTGGCCATTTCTGTTCGTCGGCGGGCTGATCTCGATCGTCTTCGGCGCTCTGATCCTCAGCATCGAGTGGTCGGTGGAGAGCCTGGGCACGTTCATCGGGGTGATGTACATCCTCCAGGGACTCTCGCTCGCGCTCACACGCCCGTTGGACGGGAGCGGGCGCGGTGCCAACCTCGCGGGAGGCGTACTCGCCGCCGCCGCAGGAATCGCGCTGATCGTCTGGCCGGACAAGGGCATCGTCGTCGTCGGGGTCTTCGTCGGGGTCTTCGTCGTCTCGTACGGGTTGCTCCACATCGTCGGGTCGCTTGCGAACCGACACGTGCCCTACTGGTGGCTGATGCTCGTGCTCGGTTTGATCGAGGTTCCGATCGGCATCTGGGCGCTACGGCGGCCGGGTCTGACCATCGCCGTCATCGTCACGCTCGTGGGCGTTTGGGCCGTCGTCTACGGGATCTGGCAGTGCGTCATGGCCTTCGAGGTGCGGAACCTCGCTCGCCGGCCCGGCGCGACCGGAGCTCCCCGCACGGAGACCTAGACGAAAAGCCTCCGTTCGGCAGGTTTCGCACAGGAAGCTCCGGGAAGTTGCCGAATCTTGCAATTGCGCATCTGTGGGAGAGACTCCACGCCCTGTATTCCAGCAAGGGAGAAACGATGAGCCAGTACGACGCAGGACGAAGCCAGCCGCTCTCTGGCTGGGCCGCGAGCGGGATCACGTTTGCGGCGACGATGCTGATCCTGATCGGCATCTTCCAGGCGATCTCCGGCCTGTCAGCGATCTTCGATGACCAGTTCTACGTGGTGGGGGCCAACTACGCCTTCGACCTCGACGTGACCGCCTGGGGATGGGTCCACCTCATCATCGGCCTCCTCCTCCTCACGGCCGGGTGGGGGCTCTTTTCGGGGAGCACTTGGGGAGCCGCGATGGCCATCTTCGTGGCCTCGCTGAGCGCGGTCGCCAACTTCTTCTTCATCCCGTACTACCCGTTCTGGGCGATCCTCATCATCGCGCTCGACGTGTGGGTGATCTGGGCGGTGACCCGACCAGGCGCGACGCGGGACTAACGAAAGAAGCGAACGCAGAGCGGGGCGGCCGGCGTGCGGGAATCCCGGATGCCGGTCGGCCCGCAAGCCGTCGCTGAGTTCGGCTAGCCGCTGATCTGGCTAGGACTCGTCGTACTGCGCCTGCTTACGGCGGTCGGACAACCCACGCGATCCCGAGCGCGATTCCGCCGAACACGATCAGCGCGCCCAGGATGCCCCAGGTGAGAAGCGCGGCGCCGATCACCAGAAACAAGATCCCCGCGGCGATCCCGATCCCGACGATGGTCCCCAGCATTCCGACCCAGAATTTTCCTCCCACGTGAAGGATCCAACACCACCGGGCCGCGGAATGCAATTCCGCTCGGCGCCCGGATTACGGCCGCGCCCAGTCCGCGGGGATGTCGGAACCGCCCTCCTCGGCGACGCGCGCGCCGAAGCGGACGAAGCAAGGGTGCGAGACGATCTTCCCGGCGACGAGAGCTTCGCCCTGGCGAAAGGCTGTCGCACGCTCGAGCAGGCTCGGAGGAACGAAGGAGAAGACGTCACCGACGAAGCCGAGGTCGGCGAGCGAGTTCATCCGCATCAGCAGGAGGTTGTCGCACTGGCTGAGGACGTTCTCGTGGACCTTCTGCGGCCGCTGCGTCGAGACGAGCAGGTAGAGGCCGAACTTGCGCCCTTCGGCGGCAATCCGGACGGCATGCTCGGTTACGAGCGCCGTGACGGGGTCATCCGGCTTCTCCGGGCAGATGTTGTGCGCCTCGTCGATCACGACGAGGACGGGCTCGCGATCGGCACGCCGGCGCCAGAGCGTTGCGAGCACGGCCTCCGCGGCGACGGCTTGCTCCTGGCGTGTCGCCAGGGAGCCGAGATCGACGACGAGACAGCGGGCATCGCGACGCTCGACATCGTCGACGAGCGACCCGGGCCGCCCGCGCGCCCACAGCTCCCAGCGCTGGAACGCCGAGATTCTCAGCTCGGAGGCGAAGCGCCCGCGCGTGCGGCTCGTCTGATTTCGCCAGCTCCTCGAACGCCACGCGCGCGCCGAGCATCTCGTCTACGAGCGCGAACTCCTCTCGGTCGGCGACCGGGTCGAGCGCCAGCGCGGCCGCACGCGCGCTCGGATCGAGCTCTCCGACTCCGAGTTGGAGCCCGTTCCCGGCGCTCCGGACGACGACCCCTGTCGCAGCCTCGGCGAAGCCTGCGGCCAGCTGCGCGTCTGCGTCTGCCCGCTGCTCTCCGAGCCGAACGTAGTCGGAGTTCGGGTCGAGGATGACGAGACGGAGGTCCGTCTCGACGAGGAGCCGCTCCAGGACGAGCCCCAGCGAATAGGTCTTGCCGGAGCCCGACTGGCCACACAGAAACGTGTGTCGGTCGAATCCGCCGGCATCGAGCGTGGCCGGCACGCCGGGCGCCAGCAGAAGCTCGCCGATCGAGGGAGTGGCTCTCGGGGGCCGGGTCGTCGCCAGCCACTCGGCCACGTCGGCCGGATCCGCCGGGCGGGCGAGCGCATCGTGAAAAGGCCGTCCATCACGCTCGAGGACGACGCCCTCCCCGTGGGCGGCTCGGATTGTCAGCTGGGAACGAAGCTCGAGCGCCCCCTCGCCGCTCGTCACCTCGGAGAAGTCGATCCGGGCGAGCTCGAGCGCCACGACTTGACCGAGCCGCCTCTCGTCACCGCTTTCGAGCACGACATAGCCACCGACCTCGAGCTCCAGTCCGTGCAATGAGGCCTGCAGCTCGAAGCGCCGCCCGTCGACCGACGTGGCAAGCGGCAGGATCGCCTCCTCGATCTGCCGCCGCAACGCCCGGAACTCGTGTTTGAGCAGATCGGGCACGATGAACGGGATCAGGCCCGTGGCGAGCGCGCCGGAGAGACCGCCCGCGGGCTGGACGGCGAGCGCCAGCCACGACACGCCGCCCACGAAGATCACCGCGAGGCCGCACGCCATCGCCGCAACGGACGTGACATAGCGGCGGTCGAAGCCACGTGCGGAAAGCCATCCGGTTACGAACGCGGCCAGAGGATATGCGATCAGATAGCCGCCCGTCGGGCCGAAGAGACGGGCGGCGCCCTGTGGGAGCACCGGCGACGCCGCAAAGACCGGCAGCCCGGCGATTCCGAGCGCCAGATAAAGAATCTGGCTGGCCATGCCGAGACGAGCGCCCAGCGCCGCGGCGCCGACGAGGACGACCATCGGCTGGAACGTGAGCGGCACGGGCGTGAACGGCAACGGCACGCTGACCTGGGCGCCAACGATGGTGAGAACGGTGACGAACAGGACAGCGCCAATCTGCTCCGCGATCCGGAACCGCGCATCGGATCGGTGGGTCAGCGCGTCGAGCAACGTGAGATGCATGACGCGGATGTTAACCCATGCGAAACCACGCTGACAATTCCATGACGGTGCATTCCATGAACGTTGCAGACGGTGCAGGTCGGAGGCCCGCGTCGGCCGAACGCTGCCAGCGCCGGCCGAGCCGCACCACCTGGTCTGTAACCGATTTCGTTCAACGATTCCGCCGCCCGCCGGGTATTACCATTTGGAAGTTAGAAACTTAGAACTCAGAACTTAGAAATTCGGAAGGTGCATGGATATCAGGCCGGACGGTTCAGTGCTTGCCCAGACGGCGCTGTCGATGTCACAGCTCGCGCACGAGGAGCTGTCGCAGGAGGCCGCCGATATCGCCAGGCTCGTTCGCTTGACGCTCGAGGGCGATTCAACCGCCTTCGAGCAGATCGTGCGGCGATACGAAGCCCGCGTGATGAACACGGCCGCGAGGCTCCTGGGCGCGAGAGACGAGGCGCGGGACGCGGCGCAGGAGGTGTTCCTTCGAGCGTTCAAGTATCTCCACCGGCTGGATGTGCAGAAGCCCGTCGAGCCGTGGCTGATGCGCATCACCGTCAACGTCTGCCGCGACGCCGCGCGCAAGAGGCAACGCCGCTGCGACACGTTCGTCCACGTCGAGGGACAGGAGGCGATCGACACGTCGGCTGACCTCCATGCCGGCCTGGCGCGAAAGCAGGAGCGGCTGATCCTGCAAAGAGCTCTCGATGGCCTGCCGGAGAAAGTACGGATGGCGATTCTCCTGCGCGACGTCGAGGGGCATTCGACGGCAGAGGTCGCGGCCATCCTTCAGTCCTCAGAGACAACCGTGCGCTCGCAGATCAGTCGGGGTCGTTTGAGGCTGAAGGCCGCCATCGATCGACTGATGGGAGGTAAATCGTGAGCTGCGACTTTTCGCGCGAAGAGCTCGCGCTTCATGTCGAAGGCGACCTGTCGGACGCGGCGGCCGACATCACCTCGCGCCATCTGGCGACGTGCGGGGAGTGCCGGCGGTTTCTCGAACAGCTGCACGCCAGGCAATCGTTGTTGAAAGCGCTGCGGCGAGAGACGGTCAGTCCCGCCGAGTGCACGGTCATGCGTCGCGAGGTGATGTCGATCATCAACGAAGGGGTCGACAGGTCAGGGTGGGCGCTCCGAATCGAGCGGGCGATCTTCCTCGGCTTTCGACGGCACTCGTACGCGTTGGCGGTCTGTGGCCTGCTCGGAATCGTCTCGGTTTCTGTGCTGGCGCAGGTCCGCCACGCCGCGCCTGCCACCAGGCCGTCCGTGGCGGTCTTCGAGGGCAGGGAGACGTTGGTCCGGCCGGACGGCTACCGCGGCTGGATCGCCGTCGGCCGCTCCGCGGGCCCGCATCGTTCCAGCCTCGATGAAGGCGACTCGGGCGCCCCGGGCACGACGACCGACAGGGTCTACATCAACCCATCCGGTTTTCGCGAGTACGCCAGGACCGGGAAGTTCCCGGAAGGCACGATGATGGTCTGGGAGTCGTTCAATCGAGCGCCTGACACGGCGGGTCGTCCTCACAACGAATCGCCCAGGCTTCTTGCCTCCGTCAAGGACAGCACGCGGTTTGACGGAGGCTGGGGATTCTTCGACTTCACGGGGCGCGAGGGCGAAGTGACGTCCACGGCCCAAGCGCTTCCGGAATCGACAGGCTGCCGCACGTGTCATCGGCAGGAAGCGGAGACGGACCACGTCTTCACCCAGTTCTACCCGGTCCTGCATTCCGCCGTATTCCGCGCGGCTTGGACTTCCAGCTAAGAAAGGCCTTTCTGCGATTTCTGAGGGCTCCGCCGCTCACTGCATGCGATCTGAAACGGACCGGTTGAAGTACTGGATCACCCGCGGCTCGAACTGACTCCGAGCATTGAAATCGAGCACGAGATGGGCGCCGATCTCCGCGAACGCCTCCCGATAGTTTTCGAGCGCGTGCATCGACGGCAGGCGTCCCCGCAGGTTGACAATGGCGAAGGACCGGCTCGCTCTCCAATCGGCATCATGCTGGCCGGCGTCGATCAGCGGCTGTCTCTCCCGACTGATGCGCTCGGCCTCGAGTTGCAGCGTCTGAGGCATGCCAAGCCTCACGGCGCGGCGGAAGACGACCGTTCCGGAGTACTGCTGGTCGAGGTCCATGGCGTGCACGAGCTCGTGAGCCAGAATCTCTGACGTCAGCAGGTAACCGGGATCGCCGCTGAAACGGTCCCGCGCCAACCCGCGTTCGAAGAACCGATCGGTCAGATCAATGGTTCTGATCGAGTTGGGCTCGTCGGTGTGCGCCATGGCGACGGTCAGCGAGTCGGGTTCGTACCGACCGTCGCTGTTGAGCCGTGCCTGGCGGGCAAAACGCCGCAGCGTGCGAAATCCATTGGCACGGGCGCGTTCCATGATGCGCACGCCAAGGTCGCTCGCCGCGATCCCGTCGAGCGCGGCCCTGACGATGTCGATCTCGGTAGACGTCCATGGACGCGGTGTGCTGACGGTGCAGAAATCCTCCCCCAGCTCGCAACTGCCAAGCGCGAGGGAGAAGCCGCGATGCTCGATCGCCGCCTGAGGGTCGGCAGAGCCCTGGCCGCCCGAGTACGCCGCCTCAGGTGGCGCGGCGCCGGGGAGAATCAGTACGGCGGCAAGCAGGACGCCGATGAGCGGGCGTTTGCCGAGGGCGGCAAACGCCCGCACGATGGCCACATGAGTCACCGGCTGTGCGCTACGGCTTGTTGCGCTTGACGATCTCGACCCTGATGCCGTTGGGATCCTGAACGAACCCATACGTCAGCGCCGGCAGGCTGCGCGCTTCGCTGATCGTCTTGACGCCGTTGGCCGCAAGCGCCTTCAGGGCGACGTCGACGTCGTTGAATCGCAGCGCCACGAGTTGAATGGCGGTCGGCGGCGGCGCGGTCTCCGTTCCGCTGCTCATGGCAAACAGCCAGACGCCGTTGAAGCGGACGCCGTCGAGCTTCCCCCTCAGGAGGGCGCGTTCACCACCGAACTGCTGTTCGTACCAGCCCAGTGTCGCGGCCGGATCCTTGACCCGCAGGTGCACATGGTGGAAGCCGAGGCGCTCGGTGTCTTCCACCATCTCGATCCGCACGCCCGAAGGGTCCTCGATGTAGGCGTATCTGAATATGCCCGGGCTCTCGCGCGGGGGACTCGTGACTTTGGCTCCCGCCGCTTCCGCCCTCTTCACCGCCGCGTCGAGATCTCTGTACGACAGGCCGATGTGATCGATGAGCGTCCCCATGCTCGGCTGGATCGTGTCGCCCTTCGTGATCGTGATCACCTGGGATCCGAACGTGACCTGGGCCGTGCCGGCCGCCGGCGGCTCTGAGGGCGTCGCCCCGAGCGCGCTGACTAACCAGGCGGCGGCCTTCACGGGGTCGAGGACCCTGATGTGGACGTTGTCGTAGTCGGTGGCGCGCGTCGCAGGCGCAGCCGCACCGGCGGTCGAGGCGAGCACTGCGAAGCAGATGCTCAGGCCATTTCTCCGATTCATCGTGGGCTCCTTGAAAGGGCGAGATTCTTCACGTCAGGCCGGGATCGACGGTCATTCGCGGTCAGAACGGAGAGATCGTGTGCTACCGGCGACGGCGTGTCAAACGAAGGCCGACGC
>CAWKBW010000005.1:0-21507 GCA_963847955.1 uncultured Actinomycetes bacterium | reverse complement strand
GGGCTGAGATCGACATCTAGGAGCTGGCTGCGTCCGCCTCTTCGACGACGTTCGGCCCATGCTTGTCCTCGAACCGATCGAGAACGCCGGACTCCACAAGTCGCTGCCGAGCCTCCTGGGCATCCTCGGTCGATTCGAACTCGAGAAGGACGAACACGTGATTCGGGTCGTCGACGTTGCGGAAGACGCGCTGGACGACTGCCTTCTCACGGGCCTTCGGTCGATCCTGGTCGACATCGGCCTCCAGGCGTCGTAATCGCCGACCTGGATCCGGGTGATGATGAATGCGGACATCGGGTCGCTCCTCTCGCTGGCGACGAGCACTCTAGTGCGAGGCGGCGAGGCTCGAACCGCGAAAGTTCCGCGACGTACCTCCTAGGATTCCTGAGCTCATGGCGGGTTCGGTGGAATCGCGACTCAGGGTCACGCGGCAGCAGATCCTGGCGTTCCGACGACGAGTCGGCGCGCTCGACGAGCGAATGCCAATGGGCTCGCAGTCGCTGCGGCGGGCGGCGTGGGCCGGCCTGCAGGACAGCATGCCGAGAGCCGCGCTGCTCTCGTTGCACGCGCGGGTAGACGGGGTCGAGTCGTCGACGTGGGAGGATCCGTCGCTCGCCCAGCTGTGGGGCCCTCGCTACAGCACCTATGTCGTCGCGAAGCGCGACTTCGCGCTGTTCTCGCTCGGGAGGCTTCCCGACAACGCCAAGGGCCGGCTTCGGGCCGAGCGCATGGCTGAGCGGTTGCACGCCCACCTCGACGGCACGCGGATGACGGACCGCGAGGTTGCGCGCGCACTCGGCGTCGGCAACGCGATCAGGTATGCCGCGACGACGGGCACGGTCGCCATCCGCTGGGAAGGCGCGCGTGCGCCGACCGTTTGGACGGTCGTCGCTGCGGAGATCGACCCTGCCGACGCGTGTCGCGAGCTCGCTCGACGCTACATCCACATTTTCGGACCCGCGACGGCTAACGGGTTCGCCCGCTGGGCAGGGATCTCCCGGCGGTCGGCGACTGACGCATTCGCGTCCCTCGAGGCATCGCTGCTGCCGGTTCGATCGCCACTTGGCGACGAGTGGCTGCTCGCAGAAGACGAGCCGGCGATTCGCGCCGGCGAGACGGCCGCCGCGCCCGCGCGCCTGCTGCCGAGCGGCGATGCCTACTTTCTGCTCGACGGAGCAGAGCGGAAGCTTCTCGTTCCGCGCGAGGATCAGCGGCAGCGTCTCTGGACGCCCCGCGTGTGGCCAGGCGCGCTCCTCGTCGAAGGCGAGATCCGCGGAACCTGGAGACGGGCGCACCACACCGTACGGATCGACGCCTGGGCACGTCTCTCGCGTGGAACGCGCGACGCGATCGAGGCCGAGGCCAACGCCCTGCCGCTTCCAGGCCTCGACCGACCGATCGAGGTGGTTTGGAACACATGAGCAGCGCCTCCCCTAGTTGACGCCGAGCAGCTCCTCGAAAGCGGGCTCGTTGCGGATCGGATCGAAGTCGGAGTCCTCCTTCGCCATCTCGCGACAGCCCTCCCACCTGTCGATCGCCTGGCGTAGGTGCTCGATGGCGTCGGCTGTCCGGCCCGCGAGGCTCTCGCAGCACGCCACGTTGTAGTAGAGGTACGCCTGGTCGGGGTGGGCCTCGATCAGCTCGCGGCCCCTGTCCGCCGCCTCCGCGTACCTGCCGGCCTCGTAGAGAGGTCGCGCCGAGTCCCACAGCTCGGGGGCGTAGCGCTGGATCGAGTCGGGCAGCCCCACCCAGTGATGACGGCGAGAGTCGTAGCCCGACTCCGTCGGCGGCGGGAACGACGGGTCGGCGAACGAGCCGACCGAGACGACGATCAGGTCTGGCTCCGTCGGTTCCGTGTAGAAGACCTGCGAGCCGCAGTCAGGGCAGAAATGGAAGACGTGCTCCTTCTGGTCCGCCTCGTCCGATATCCGCGCGTAGTCGCTGAAGCGACCGCTGACCTGCACTTGATCCGCTTTGAAGCGCCGCCTGCATCCCGAAGGCGCTTCCGGTCCGACGCTGGCAGGCAAGGCAGTGACAGATGGAGACCGAAAACGGATCGCCTGCGACTTCCAGGCGAAGTTGCCCGCAGTGGCAGGCGGCAGCTCGTGTGGCCATGGCCGCGAAACCTAGCCAATCGCGGTCGTCGAACGACGGGCGGACGCGCTGCGAAAGCGCCCGCCCGTCGCAATCTCAGCGCTGCCAGTTCCGCTCGACCATGACCGTCGTCGCGTCGGGGAACCTCACGCTGTCCTCGCCGCCGGCGAGACCGAAGTCGGAGAGGTTCACCCCGAACGAGCCCGTCGAGCCAATGGCGGTACCGCCGCGACGGAGTCCGGGGTCCATGTTGCCTGCACAACCCCCGACCGCCGGGCCTCGGTGGCCCATCGCCCGCAGCGGCGCGATCAGGCTCGCAAAGCCGGGGTTGACCGCCGCGTCGCCGTTTGCGACCGCCCTCCAGATCCGAGGCGCTTCGACCGCTGCCTGAAGCGGCATGTCGTACTCGAGCACGTTGAGTACGACGTTGAGCACGACGCTCGGGATGAAGGCCGCCGAGTACGTCCCAGTGCCCAGGAACGGCTCGCCGTCCCTCAGGATCAGTGTCGGCGTCATGCTCCCCATTGGGCGCTTCCCGCCTGCCGCGTCGTTCGCGCCGGGATTCCCCGTCGCCGAGTTCGCCCGCGGAGTCAGGTTGAACAGGGTCAGGCTGTCGTTGAGCAGGAACCCGTAGCCGGGCACCATGATCCCGCTCCCGAATGCATCTGCCAGGGTCGACGTCATTACGACCGCGTTGCCCCAACCGGTCGATGATCGAGAAGTGTGTGGTGTGACCTCGCCTCGTCTGAGCTCGTTTCCGCTACAGAGCTGACGTCGCCATAGGCGAATGGGTTGCCGGGCGCAACGGGCGAGCACATGACGGTCTCGCCGCCGATCAGCTGCGCTGCGGTCCACGAGGTACTCGCCGTTGAGCAGCAGCGACGCCGGGACGTTCGTGTACCGCTCGTCGCCGATCCACATGTCGCGATCGGCGAAAGCGAGCCGCATCGCCTCGATGAACACGTGCAGCGAATTGCGCGTCCCGAAGCCCCATGCGTATCCGGCGTTGTCGGGATCGGCCGGAACTCGCGGATGAGGCCGAGCGACTCCAGCATCACCACGCCGCCGTTGGTCGACGGGCCGGCGTGATGCACTTCGTAGTCGCCGTACTCGAGCGCGAGTGGCTCCTCGACGTCGATCCCGTACCCGCGCGACGTCGGCCATCGTCATTCGGCCCTCGCGACCGGGCGTCGTCGCCGTAGTTGCGCGAGCACGATCGCCTCGGCGATCTCACCTTCGTAGAACGCCGACACCCGTCTTGCGCGAGCAACCGGAACGTTTGCGCGAGGTCCGGCTGGACGAGCAGATCGCCCTGCTGGAGATTCGAGCCGTCCGGACGGTGGAACAGGGCGTTCGTCTCCGGATACGCCCTCGACCGGGGATCGCCGCTCGCGAGCGCGAGGTGGAAGCCGACGGGAAGCCGTTCTCGGCCAGCGCGATCGCCGGCTGGAGAGAATCCGCGAGCGACCGCGTCCCCCAGCGGTCGAGCAGGTACTCGACGGCCCGGAGCGTGCCGGGTACGCCGACGGCGTATCCATTCGGGCCGACCTGGGCCACGTGTCCTGCCTGCTGTACGTCGTGGGCGTCGTCGCGGCCGGCGCCGTCTCGCGTGCGTCGAGCGAGAACACCTCGCCGGTTTCGCCGTCGCGCACGATGACGTTCGAGCTGCCGCCGATTCCTGAGAGCTGCGGCTGCGTGACATTGAGGGCAAACTGGATCGCGGCGGCTGCGTCGAATGCATTTCCGCCGCTGCGGAGGACGTCAACGCCAACTTGTGTGGCGAGCGGGTGGTCCGTCGCGACGACCCCGTCTGCGTCGTAGTGGTTCACGTACAGCGGACGCTCGACGGGCGTTCGGAGCGACGTCCCACTCTGCGGGCACGGAACCCGTGACGACGGCCCGAAAGACGTGCTCGCCTGGCTCGGTCCGGACGAGGGAGAAGCTGACAGGGGTCGTCCCTCCCGGGCGACCAGAACCTCGCTGCCCGCGAGTGGTATCGCTCCCTCGTAGATCGTCACGCGGGCGTGAGCGCCCACGTCTCCGCCGACCTCGGCGATTGTCGCGGTCAGGCCGAACGCGCGCGCCCTCACTACGTCGTCGGGGACGTCGATTCTCGTCACTGTCAGGTCGGGCCGCCGTCTGACCGTCGTTTGCGCACGGAGATTGTGCTGCGGGCGCTCATCGAGGTGAACGCGCACCTCGACGCGGTCGCCGCGTGCTCGGCCGGCGAGCGGGATCGTCGCAACCCCTTCCGGCGACGGGACGTCGAAGAAGTTCCGAGTCTCGGCCTCGAGGTCGCCAGCCACCCACGCCTTTACCTGCACCTTCTCCAGGACTGACGGCACAGTCGGCCCGTCGACGCGAAGCGTGAGGTCGGTGACTGCCGGCGAGAACAACGCCTCCACCTGGATGGAATATGGGTCTCCCCCGGTTGCACTTGCGCCTGGGACGACGGTTCCGAGCGCGATGATCGATGTGGCCAGGACAAGGAAGGTGGCACTGAGCCCCCAAAGTCCCAGCAGTCCGTTCGTCGTAACTCGTGCCGGCTTCATGACTCGACCTCCTTGGCGATTGACAGCACGAGTGTGCGCCGGGGCTCTCACACGCTGCTCACACGCCGCTCACGCGAGGGAACGCCAAGGCGGCGGCATGAGACGATCAGACGCCCGTCTCCTGGACGGAATTCACGACACGACGACGATGGGCCGCTCATCGGAGGCTTCCGCGCCGGCAACGGGCCGCCGGTTCTCCTGCTGCATGGCGGGCCGGGGCTGGGCTTCGACTACCTCCGTGATCTCGCCGACGAGCTCGCGCAGGAGAACGACGTCGCCTGGTACCAGCAGCGAGGGCTCGCGCCGTCTGCGGCGGAAGGGCCGTACACGGTGGCAACCGACGTGGACGACGCCCGCCGCGTGCTCGACGCGCTCGGTTGGGGCAAGGCGTGGGTCGTGGGCCATTCGTGGGGCGGGCATCTCGCCCTGCACGTCGCGGAGGCTTTGCCGGAGCGCCTGTTCGGGGCGCTCGCCGTCGACCCGCTCGGGTCGGTGGGCGACGGACGCTGGCCGGAGTTCGACGAGGAGATCTTCCGTCGCACGCCGGCGGACCTGCGCGCGCGGGCGCGCGAGCTCGATGCACTGATGATGGAGGGCGCCGTCGACGACGAGCTGGCGCTCGAAGGGATGCGTCTCGTCTGGCCTGCGTATTTCGCGGATCCGGAGCAAGCGCCACCGATGCCGGAGTTGCGAATGGCGAGCGAGCGCTCGGCGCAGATGGTGCCGTCGATTCTCGCGGAGTTGCCGGCGCTCGAGGCGGGCTTGCCGCGGATCCGGGTGCCTGTCGGGTTCGTCCACGGCTCACGGAGCCCGATGCCTGTCGCCACCTCGACGGACGCGGCGGACCGGATTCCCGGCGCCTGGGTCGACGTGGTCGACGGTGCGGGCCATTTCGTGTGGGTCGAGGCTCCAGGCGCGGTTCGCGCCTCGCTTCGGCGCCTCACCGCCACACGACCCAGTGCATCTGGATGACGCGGACGGCAACAGGCTGCGGGTAGCGACCAGACGCTCTTGAGGCGAGCCGCCTCGATGGACATCCCCGGGCACTGGCCCAGGACATCGCCGCCGCTCGTCGTCGACCTGATCTGATGCCAGTCATGCAGCTGCGCGGAGTAGTGCTCGTCGAGGGCACGAGCGACCGCCGCGCCGTCGAGACGCTTGCGCGTCGCCGTGGCCGCGACCTCCAGGCGGAGGGCGTCGCCATCGTGCCGATGGGCGGTTACGGGAACCTGCCACGCCTCCTCGGGCAGTACCGCGACGTCCGACTCGCGGGGCTCTACGACGTCGGCGAGGAGCGGCACTTCTTGCGCGCGTTGGGGTGCGACGACCGTGGCGAGCTCGAGCGCATCGGGTTCTACGCCTGCACGCGCGACCTCGAGGACGAGCTGACGCGGGCGGTGGGGCCGGATGGAATGGAGCGCGTGCTCGCGGAGCAAGACGAGCTGCGCGCGTTCCGGACCTACCAGAAGCAGCCCGCGCATCGCGCCCGGCCGCTCGAGGAACAGCTGCACGGCTTCATGTGGAACCGCAAGCAGAAGTACGCCGTGCTCTTGGTGGAGGCACTCGACCTCGAGCGCGTCCCGCGGCCGCTCGACCGTGTCTTGGCGCACGTCTAGCTTGTTAAGTGGACGCGGCGGGAATCGAACCCGCGCAAGGTTCCTGCTGACAGGCGCCGGGCTACTCGCGCTTCATCATCGCGAGCGCTTCCATCTCGAGGTCGACGTACTGCTCGCCGGAGACGTCGACGATCGCCTCCTTGATCGTGCCGCCGGTGAACGCGTACGGGCTGCGTGCCCGGGTAGTCGTCGGTGACCGGCTCGCCGCGGTCCTTGCCGACGTTCAGCCCCTCGCCGACGAGCGAGAAGTTGCCGGGCTGGGTCATGATCTCGCCCTCGCCGACCTTCTCGTCGTTGATGAACAGCGACAGCGTGCCGGTGGTCGGCATCGACGTCGCCCTCGCGCTACGAACGACGCGCCGAGGATCACCTTGCCCGGTCGGGATCTCCTTGGTCGACTCGACCATCTGCTCGTTGCAGCCGACGAAGTTGTAGACGTACTTGAGCTTGCCGTCCTTCACGTACAGCGCGTGGCCGCCGAAGCGGGCGCCGTGCGAGAACAGCACGCCCGAGGCGTCCTCGCGACTCGACGTCGACCTCGACCGCGATCGATGTAGCTGCGGTTGCGGATGTTGACCGCCGCCGTCTCCGGCACCTCGGCGGTGCCCGGGTAGTAGACGTAGCGGTCGCGCGGCGGCGCCACCTGGGGCCGGGTCGGGTCGGCGAGGACCTCGACCGCGGTCTTGTCCAGCAGCGGCAGCCCGTTGTACAGGCCGGCGCAGTGGAACCAGAGGTTGATCATCTCCTGGACCTTCGCCGGGTGCTCGGCGGCGAGGTCGTGGCTCTCGGTCGGGTCGTCGTCGGTGTCGTAGAGCTCCCAGCGGTCCTGGTCGAAGTGGCCCCAGCCGGCGATCGTCGGGTGGACGCTCACCGCCTTCCAGCCCTTGTGCCAGATCGCGCGCGAGCCGAGCATCGAGAAGAAGCCGGTCTCCTTCGGCGTCGGCACGTCGTCGCTCTCGAAGGTCGAGCGGAAGCTCACGCCCTCGAGCGGGATCTGCGGGTAGCCCTTGACCTCCTCGGGCAGCTCGACGCCGAGCAGGTCGTACATCGTCGGCACGATGTCGGTGGCGTGGCAGGAACTGGTGCCGGAGCTCGCCCTTGGCCTCGATGCCCTTCGGCCACGAGATCGACCATCGGGTCGGCGACGCCGCCTTCGAAGTTGTACCGCTTCCACATCTTGAACGGCGTGTTGAACGCCCACGCCCAGCCGACCGGGTAGTGGTTGTAGGTCGCGGGCGAGCCGAGCTCGTCGAGGTACTGCAGGTTCTCCTCGATCGTGTCGGGGATCCCGTTGAAGAACTTGTTCTCGTTGACCGAGCCGTTCGGGCCGCCCTCGCCGCTGGCGCCGTTGTCGGAGACGAGCACGACGATCGTGTTCTCGCAGCTGCCCCGACTCCTCGAGGAAGTCGAGCAGCCGCCCGATCTCGTGGTCGGTGTGGCTGAGGAAGCCGGCGTAGACCTCGGCCATGCGGCAGAACAGCCGCTTCTCGTCGTCGGAGAGCGAGTCCCAGGGGCGGACGACGTCGAGCGGCGGTCCACGGCTTGCCGTCGACGCTCGTCTCCTCGGCGTAGGGGTTGAGCGGCGAGAGCTCGGCGTCTCGCGGGAAGATCCCCATCTTCTTCTGGCGCTCGAACACGATCTCGCGGTACGCCTCGTAGCCCATGTCGAACTTGCCCTTGTACTTCTCGATCCACTCCTTCGGGCGCGTGGTGCGGCGCGTGCGTGGCGCCCGGGCAGAAGTACATGAAGAACGGCTTGTCGGGCGCGATCGACCTTGGCGTCCTTGATGAACTCGATCGCCTTGTCGGTGAGGTCGGTCGTGAGGTGGTAGCCGTCCTCGGGCGAGCGCCGGCTGCTCGACCGGGTGGTTGTCGTAGATCGAGGTCGGGATACCACTGGTTGGTCTCGCCGCCGAGGAAGCCGTAGTAGCGCTCGAAGCCGCGGCCGACCGGCCAGTTGCGCTTGGTCGACGCCATGTTCATCTCGTCGGCCGCGACACAGGTGCCACTTGCCGAGCATGTAGGTGTTCCAGCCCCGCTCGCCGAGCACCTCGGCGATCGTGGCGCACTCGAACGGGATGTGGCCGTTCGCGTTCGGGAAGCCGGTCGTCGCCTCGGCGATGCAGGCCATGCCGTTGGTCGTGTGGTTGCGCCCGGTCAGCAGCGACGAGCGGGTCGGCGAGCAGAGCGCGGTCGTGTGCCAGTTGGTGTACGTGAGCCCGTTCGCCGCGAGCCGGTTGATGTTCGGCGTCTCGATCAGCCCGCCCCACGGCTCCATCGCCGAGAAGCCGACGTCGTCGAGCACGATGTAGAGGACGCTCGGCGCGCCCTCGGGCGCCACCGGCTGGAGGTACGGCTCCCAGTCGGGGACCGAGTCCCGGTCGTCGACGTTGATCGTCCCTTTGAACGGCTTACTCACCCGAATCCACTCCCTTCTGACGCACGCAGCCGTGCTCGCCACGCCCTGCGCCATCATCTTGCTGCCGGGGGGTGTCGTCATCACCCGAAGGGGATGATCAACGGGGTAGACGTCCTAGACGACCGCGGCGGGCTTTGCCCGTCGCGGTCCCTGCGACCTCTCGGCAGAAACAAATCGCCGCGAGTCGTCATGGCGCCCGCGAAGCGGGTGCCGGACTCGCGGCGATTATGGAGGCGGCGGGAATCGAACCCGCGTCCGCGGACGCACCGGACAGAGCGTCTACAAGCTTAGGCTGCCCTTGAATTTCGCCCGCCGGCCGGTTGACAGCCGACCTACCGCCGGGCTAGCCATCCTGTGGTGTCGCACCTCGGGCGATTGGCTCTCCCTTGGTGCCGAGCCCGTTTATGACGCCGCTACCCGTGCCACGGGCCGAGCTCGGAGCGACGCGTTACCTAACTAGGTTAGGCAGCGAGTGCGAGGTTGTCTTCCGCACTTACGTTGTGTCCCGGTTGTTTTACGAGGCCGACCGGGGACCTCGGCTTGCAGCTCTACCGGAGAACCGACCACGTCGAAACCTGGTCGCCCCCGTATGTTTGTCCTGCAAATTGTAGCCGCGCGTCTACGCGCCGCTCCTTCATCGCGCGCTCGATCTGGCGATCGGCGTCGCGCTTCGCGATGTCGCGCCGCTTGTCGCGCACGTCCTTGCCCCGCCCGAGCGCGACCTCGACCTTCGCGCGCCCCATCCTTGAAGTAGAGCTTCGTCGGGATGAGCGTCAGGCCCCGCTCGCGCACCTTGCCGTAGAGGGACTCGATCTCGCGCCGCTTCAGCAGCAGCTTGCGGTCGCGCACAGGATCGTGGTTCTCCAGGCCCGCCTGGTCGTACGTCTCGATGTGCGCCCCGATGAGCCAGGCCTCCCCGTCGCGCACGTCTGCGTAGGCCTGCTGCAGGCTCACGCGCCCCTCGCGGAGGGACTTGACCTCGCTCCCGGTGAGGACGAGGCCGGCTTCGAACCGCTCGACGAGGTTGTAGTCGTGCCTCGCCTTGCGGTCTCCGCGATGAGCTTCTCACCTTTTGCCACGGCTGCCCGATTGAGTTTTGGGCGTCCGGCGCCGCCGCCCGCCTTGCCGTGCGGAGCGCCGCTCGGCTCCGACGGGCTTGAGCTCGACCTTGCCCTCCGAGCGGCGGATGTCCTCTACGAGCACGTCGATCTTGTCCCCGAGCCGAAACGGGCGGCCGCTCCGCCGGCCGATCAGCGCGGTGCCCAGCTCGTTGACCTCGAAGTAGTCCCCGCCGAGGCGGCGCACCGGCAGGTAGCCCTCGAAGACCCCGCCGAAGCGGATGAAGAGGCCGGACGGGATGACGCCGATGATCTCGCCGTCGTAGGGCTCTCCCAGCCGCGCCCGTAGAGCTCGGACTCGAGCAGCCAGGCCAGGCAGATCTCGTCGGCCAGGTACTCGATCTGGGTCGCCTCGCGCTCCGTTGTCGACGTGTGCTCGGCGAGGCCCTGGAGGTCCTCGGGCGGCGGGTCGTCACCCTGGCCGATCTCCCGCAGCAACGCGCGGTGCACGACGAGATCCGGATAGCGCCGGATCGGTGACGTGAAGTGGCAGTACGCGACGCTGGCCAGTCCCGAATGGCCGAGGTTGCGCGGGTCGTAGTGCGCCTGCTTCAGAGCCCGGAGGACCAGTGAAGGGAACGCCTCGCGCCCCGCGGCCCGATTTCTGGACGTATTCCGTGACGCGTTCGCTCGTCGCGGCGGCGAGCGGTGCCGCGTCGGCCGGGCTCATCGATTCTGCGGCAGGCGCAGGCGGGGTCGGAACGCCCAGGTCGGTGAGCTTCGGAGCAGGAGCAGCACCGACTGAGGCTCGGGCTGCTCGTGGACTCGGTACAGCGCCGCTCGCCGGCGGTCGGCGAGGAAGGCGGCGACGGCCTCGTTGGCGAAGATCATCAGCTCCTCGACCAGCATGTGCGCGTGCGCCTCGGTCTCGAAGTAGGCGCGCTCCACGCCGCCCTGGCCGTCGAAGACGAACGTGACCTCTTTCGACTCGACGCGCAGCGCACCGCGGTCGAAGCGCCGGCGGCGCAGCTCGGTCGCGAGCCGCTCGGTCAGCCGGAGATCGTCGACCAGCTCGTGCTGCTCGCCTTCGGTGAGGATCCGCTGCACCTGCCCGTAGCTGAAGCGCTCGTTGCTGTTGATCACCGAGCGGTAGAACGTCGGCTCGCCCGGCTGCAGATGCTTGTCGAAGAGAACTTCGACCGTGACCGTCAGGCGGTCTTCGCGCGGCCGCAGCGAGCAGGCCTCGTCGGAGAGCTCGTGCGGGAGCATCGGCGCGACCAGCCCGGGCACGTACACGGAGTTCGCCCGCTCGGCGGCGCCGCGGTCGAGCGGCGACCCGGCCGGCACGAAGTGCGAGACGTCGGCGATGTGCACCCACGCGCGCAGCCCGTCGCCCTCGGCTCGCACCGACAGTGCGTCGTCGAAGTCCTTCGCGGTCTCCGGGTCGATCGTGAACGTCACCAGGTCGCGCAGGTCGACCCGCCCGTCATCGGTCGCCTCTGGGATGTCGAACGGCTCGAAGGCGCCGCGCACCCCTTCCTGGACGAGCAGGGCCTCGAGGACGTTCTCGACCCTCTTCGCGGAGCCGATGACCTGTCGCACACGCGCGCGGCCACGGCCCTTCTCGACGAGCACGAGGTCTCCGGGCTCGGCACTGCCGAGCGTCTTACGGTCGAGCGTGAGCGGAGTGCCCGGCGTGAAATACGGCTCCCCGACGACGAGCTTGCCCCGTCGCTGCGACTTCTACGACGAGCTGTTCGATCAGACGTTGAGGAAGCGGCGGAGTGTGATCCCGGAGCCCACGGCGCCGAGCAAGAGCCCGACTCCGATGATGATCGCGGCGTTCCACGCGAAGGCGAGCGCCTGCACGTCCGACTCGGCGCTGTCGCTTCCGGCACCGATCACGGGCAGGACGAGCTCCTTCCCGAGCAGGAGCAGCAGAACGGCGAAGAGCGACCCGGCCAGCGCGCAGATCATTCCTTCGAGGATGAACGGGCCGCGCACGAACCAGTTCGACGCGCCGACGAGCTTCATGACCTCGATCTCACGGCGCCGCGCAAAGATGGAAAGCCGGATCGTGTTTCCGATCAGGATCGTCGCGGCGATCAGGAGAACCGCGATCCCGAGCACGGAGAGCACCGTGAAGACGCGGGCCACTTGTAAGACCTTGTCCGCCGTCTTCTTGGCGTACCTCACCTCGGTCACACCGGGCGGCGCCGGAGCCAGCGAGTCGGAGATCGCCGCGACGTGCTCGCCTTTCGTGGGCTTGACCTCGAAGGAGCGCGGCAGCGGATTGCCCGGGAGATTCTCGACGAGCTGCGGGTACTTCTTCTCCATGACCTTCAGCGCGTCTTCCTTCGAGACGAAGGCGACCGAGGCGACGCGCTGGTCCGACTCCAGCCGCTCGCGGACGGAGTTCACCTGCTGAGCCGAAGCGGAGTCGCTGAGGTAGACCTTGACGAGGAGCTCCTTCTTCGCGTTGTCGCTCCACGAGATCGCCCAGGTGCCGAGGGCGATCAGCAGCCCGACCAGGAACATGCCGATCAGGACCGTCATCGTGGCCGCGATCGTGGTCGAGATGCTGGCGGTGATCGAGCGCCAGGCCTCGGCGAGGACGACCTTGAACCGGTTCACTCGGAGGCGTACCCCCCACGCCGCTCGTCGCGGGCCAGGCGCCCGTCTTCGAGGGCGATGACGCGCTTCCGCATCTTGTCCACCATCTCGCGGTCGTGGGTGACCATGAGGACGGTCGTCCCGGCACGGTTGATGCGGTAGAGGAGCTGCATGATCCCGACCGACGTGTCGGGGTCGAGGTTCCCGGTCGGCTCGTCGCAGACGAGCAGCGGCGGGTGGTTGACGAAGGCGCGCGCGATGGAGACGCGCTGCTGCTCGCCGCCGGAGAGCTCGTCTGGGTAGGAGCTCGTCTTGTGGGCGAGCCCGACCATGTTCAGCACGTCCGGCACCTTGCGCCGGATCGAGCTTGCGCTCTCGCCCTGCACCTTGAGGGCGTAGGCCACGTTCTCGGAGGTCGTTCGGTTGGGGAGCAGCTTGAAGTCCTGGAAGACGCAGCCGAGGTTCCGCCGGAGCTGAGGCACCTTCGAGCCCTTGAGGCGGCCCAGGTCACGCCCCGCGACGAAGATGCGGCCCGAGGTCGGCTCGAGCTCCTTCAGGAGCAGGCGAATGACCGTCGACTTGCCCGACCCCGAGGCGCCGACGACGAAGACGAACTCTCCCTTGTCGATGACGAACGACACGTCCGACAGGGCTGCGACGTTCGGCTCGTAGATCTTCGTGACCCCGTCGAACACGATCATCGCGCTCGCGCTCGGGACGGCGGCCCCTTCAGGCCGTCCGTTCTGCTCCGCGAGCGCGGCTGGAGTCTCTGGCTGTGTCTGGACGATCTCTTCTGGCACGGGTCTCTTTAGGGCGGTAGCGGGCAACCGCTCCCGGCTGGCCAACGAGGGCGGATTCTAGCTGAAGGGATGGCTGTCCAACAAAGCTGAAGGTGCCGCTATCGAACCTTTCCTGCTGCTTTTGCCAATAAATACGAATGGACAAACCCATCCAGGTCGCCGTCGAGGACTCCCTGGGCGTTTCCAGCCTCGTAATCCGTGCGGTGGTCCTTCACCATCTGGTACGGCTGCAGGACGTAGCTGCGGATCTGGCTGCCGAAGTCGGTGTCCTGCACCTCCCCACGCTCCTTGGCGAGCTCCGCCTCGCGCTCCTCGATCGCACGCTCGGCCAGCATCGACTTGAGCAGACGGAGCGCGGTCTGCTTGTTCGAGGACTGCGAGCGCTCGTTCTGGCACTGGACGACCATTCCGGTCGGTAGATGCGTGATCCGGACGGCCGAGTCGGTCTTGTTCACGTGCTGGCCGCCGGCGCCGCTGGCCCGGTACGTGTCGATGCGGAGGTCGTCGTCGTTGATCTCGATGTCGACGTCGTCGGAGAGGAGCGGCGCCGCGATCACCTGTGCGAATGAGGTGTGACGCCTGTGCGCGCTGTCGAACGGCGAGAGTCGGACGAGCCGGTGCACTCCGCGCTCGGCCTTGAAGGCCCCGTATGCGTTCTCACCCGACGCCGTAAAGGTCGCCGACTTGAGGCCCGCCTCCTCGCCTGGGCTCGCCTCGAGCACCTCGGTCTTGAAGCCACGCCGCTCCGCCCAGCGCAGGTACATGCGGAGGAGGATCTCGGCCCAGTCCTGCGCGTCGGTGCCTCCGGTGCCGGCCTGGATCGTGACCACCGCGTCGCCCGCGTCGTACTCGCCGGAGAAGAGGGCGTCCTCCTGCAGCCGCTCGAGCTCGTGCTGCAGCGGCTCCAGCGAAGACTGGATCTCGGCAGCCATGTCCCCGTCCATGGCGAGGAGCTCCTTTGCGTCCTCGTACTCGCGCGTGAGCCGTTCGAACCGCTCGAGCCGCTTCGCGACGCGTGAGTGCTCCGTGGAGATCTCGGCCGCACCCTGCTGGTCGTCCCAGAAGCCGGGCTCGCCCATCTGGGCCTCGAGCTCGGCTGCGCGTGAGGTCAGCGCATCCGGGTCAAAGGTACTCACGGACCCAGTCCAGCTGGGCCCCGATCTCCTGCAGTCGTTCCTTCAGCGGCGCGGTGTCGGCCATGGATCGATGGTAACGGCGCTCAGGCGCCGTGGCACTTCTTGAACTTCTTGCCGCTCCCGCACCAGCACGGGTCGTTGCGGCCGACCTTCTCCTCCTCGGAGACGACACGCTGCTGCGTTGCAACTGCGCCTCCGCCGCCGCCGAGGACGCCGGCAGTCACGCCGGCGCCGGCTCCCGCAGCCATGATCGCGTCGGCTCCGGCCAGCGACTCGTGCTCGTAGGCGAGCGGCTGCCCGTTCAGATCGTCGTCGTGCGTCAGCTCGTCGAGATCCCCGGCCTCGATCTGCGCGTGGAAGAGGAGCATCACGACTTCCTCGTGGATGATCAGTCCGAGCTCCTCGAACATCTTGTGGCCCTCTGCGCGGTACTCGACGAGCGGGTCTTTCTGCGCGAAAGCCCGCAGGTGGACGCCCTCGCGGAGGTAGTCCATGTTCTCGAGGTGCTCGCGCCAGCGAGTGTCGACGACCTGCAGGACGACGTAGCGCTCGACGTCGCGCATCACTTCCGCCGTGACGTCGTCTTCCTTGAGCTTGTACTCCTCGTGCGCGTCCTCGCGGAAGTAGTTCGTCAGCTCCTCCACCCCGGCATGGACGCCCTCCTCGCGCAGCTCGTCCGCGGTGATCTCCGTGCCGTAGAGGTCGGTCATGACCTGGACGAGACTGTCGAGGTCCCAGTCCTCGCCGACCTCGACCGGCTCGTGCTGGATGACGATGGCCTCGATCACCTCGTCGATCCAGGTGCCGATCTCCTCGGACAGGTCCTGGCCCTCCAGCACCTTGCGGCGCTGCCCGTAGATGACCTCGCGCTGGACGTTGAGGACGTCGTCGTACTTGAGGATGTTCTTGCGCGAGACGAAGTTCTGCTCCTCGACCTTCTTCTGCGCGTTCTCGACCTGCTTCGAGAGGATGCCCGACTCCATCGGCTGTTCGTCCGGCACGCCGAAGCGCTCCATGATCCCGTGGATCCGGTCGCCGGCGAAGAGGCGGACGAGGTCGTCCTGCCCGGAGAGGTAGAAGCGCGACTCGCCGGGGTCGCCCTGCCGGCCTGAACGGCCGCGGAGCTGGTTGTCGATGCGCCGGGCCTCGTGGCGCTCGGTGCCGAGCACGTAGAGCCCGCCGAGCTCGCGAACGCCCTCGCCGAGCTTGATGTCGACACCGCGGCCGGCCATGTTCGTCGCGATCGTGACCGCGCCGGGCACGCCGGCGTCCTTGATGATCTCGGCCTCGCGCTCGTGCTGCTTCGCGTTCAGGACGTTGTGCGGGATCCCCGCGCGCGTCAACCGTTGCGCCAGATGCTCGGAGACCTCGACGGAGATCGACCCCACGAGCACCGGCTGCCCCTTCTCGTGGCGCTCCTTGATGTCCGCGAGGACGGCGTCGTACTTGGCTTCCTTCGTCTTGAAGATGTAGTCGTTCTCGTCGGCGCGGGCGACGTCGACGTTGGTCGGGATCTCCGCCACGCTGAGGTTGTAGATCTCGACGAACTCCTTCTCCTCGGTCTTGGCCGTACCGGTCATGCCGGCGAGCTTCTCGTACAGGCGGAAGTAGTTCTGGAGCGTGATCGTCGCCATGGTCACGTTCTCCTCCTGGATGGCCACGCCCTCCTTGGCCTCCACCGCCTGGTGCAACCCCTCCGACCAGCGCCGGCCTTCCATGATGCGGCCCGTGAACTCGTCGACGATCTTCACCTCGCCGTCCTGGATCACGTAGTCGACGTCCCGGTGGAAGAGCGCCTGCGCCTTGAGCGCCTGGATCAGGTGGTTGACGAGCTGGCCGTTTCGCGGGTCGTAGAGCTGCTCGATGTTGAGCCCGCGCTCGATCTTGTCGATCGCGCTCTGGCTCGGCGAGACCGTCTTGAACTTCTTGTCGAACGTGTAGTCGGCCCCAGAGCTCTCCGTCTCGTCGATGCCCTTCGTGCCCTTGCCCTTGGTCTCGAAGCCCTCCATCTGCTTCACGAGGCGGGCGAAGTCGTAGTAGACCTTCGCCGCAGCCTCGGGCTCGCCGGAGATGATCAGCGGCGTGCGCGCCTCGTCGATGAGGATCGAGTCGACCTCGTCCACGATCGCGTAGGGGTGGCCTCGCTGAACGGTTCCGTCGAGCGAGACGGCCATGTTGTCGCGCAGGTAGTCGAAGCCGAACTCGGCGTTGGTGCCGTAGGTGATGTCCCCGGCGTACGCCTCCTTGCGCTGCGAGAACGGCATCATGTTCTGGATGTAGCCGGTGCGCACTCCGAGCGCGTCGTAGACCGGCTTGACCCACTCGGGGTCGCGCTTCGCCAGGTAGTCGTTGACCGTGACGAGATGGACGTTGTTGCCGGTCAAGGAGTTCAGATAGAGCGGCATCGTGGCGACGAAGGTCTTGCCCTCACCGGTTCTCATCTCGGCGATGTCGCCCTCGTGGAGAACGATCCCGCCCATCATCTGCACGTCGAACAGGCGCACGCCGTCCATGGTGCGCTTGAAGGCCTCCCGGACTGTCGCGTAGGCCTCGAAGAGGATCTCCTCCAGCGGCTCGCCGTTGGCCACGCGCTCCCTGAACTCGACGGTCTTGCCGGCGAGCGCCTCGTCGGAGAGCTTCTCGAACTCGGGCTCGAGCGTGGCGATGTACTTCGCCTGCTCGCGAAGCCGTTTCAGGCGCCGTCCTTCGCCGAAGCGAAGTGCCTTCTCCAATCGGTCCGTAGTAGCCACAGCCCTAGGGTATCGGCTTATAACGGACTGACCGTGACCTCCCAGAGCTGGCCCGTCGAGCCGGGTTGCTTCCAGGACATACGCCTCGAAATCGACCTCTGCAAGCTGCTCCAGGCTCTGGATTCGAGCGCCGTAGTGCTGATCGCCGACGAGCGCCGTCGCGCTACCCGTCCTGGACGGAGATGCTGACCGTGTCGCCCGGGAGCTCCTCCGGGACCTCGACGACGTCGACGACGAAGGCTGCTGCGGCCCAGACGTCTTGCCCCCGCCGACGCGCGTATGCGTGATACGGCGCCTCGATCAACGTGTCGAGCGCATCGGCGAGCGGCGACAGCACTCCGTCGGGAACGTCCTCGTCCACGATCAGCGACCCGTCCTCCAGGACTACGAACTCGACCTCGTCGCCCGGCAAGCCCGGTGCCTCTGCGCTCGCGACGGCATCCCATTCGCGCGGGCGCGGAACCCCGTGGATGCCCGCGATCTGTTGCAACGGATGGTCCGGGTCGAGGGGGCCGGCGAGATCCTGCGTGCTGCGCGGGAAGTCGAGCCCTCCCTCCCGGGCGAGCTTCTCGTGCAGCGGCTCGTCGCGCCGCAGGAAGCCCATGGCTGTTACTGGGGCTCGATCAGCCCGTAGTCGCCGTCGCGCCGCCGGTAGACGACGTTGATCTCGTCGGTGTCGGCGTTCCTGAACACGAAGAAATCGTGGCCGATCAGATCCATCTGGAGGACGGCTTCCTCCGCGGTCATCGGCTTGATTGCGAACTGCTTCGTCTTGACGATCATCGGCTCAGTCTCCGATTCGGTCGGGGTCGAGGGCGCTTCCTCCACGGGTGGCGAATGCCCGAACGGGCGATGGCCGCGCTTGCGCTTGTCCCGGTAGCGCTTGACCTGGCGCTCCAGCTTCTCGACGAGCTGGTCGATCGAGGCCTTCATGTCCGCGGAGGACTCGCGGGCGCGGAGGACCGGGCCCTTCGTGAAGACGGTCGCCTCGGCGACGTGATTGTCCGAGATGGACGGGTTCTTCTCGACGAGGAGCTCGAGCTCGATGCGCGTCGGGTCCTTGACGAGCTTGTCGAGCTTGCCCAGCTTGCCCTCCGCATAGCTCCGGATCTGCTCGCTGATCTCGAAGTTCCGGCCCTTGACCTGGAGTTGCATGGGGAGAGGAATCTAGCTGACGGTCGCTAGGCTCGCGGCCGATGGGAGAGGCCGAGGTCCTCGAGAGGCTGGTGGCCTGGGGCGAGGCGCAGCCCACGGTGCTGGCCATGATCCTCACGAGCTCCCGCGCGAGGCCGGACGGCGCCGTGGACATCCTGTCGGACTACGACTTGATCCTGGTCGTCACCGATCCGGAACGCTTCGCGGAAGACCGTGCCTGGGAGTCCGACTTCGGCGAGCCGATGGTGCGCTGGGGCGACCAGGGTGAGGTGTGCGGGCTGACCACGTACTTCCGGGGACTGATTTACGCGGACGGGACGAAGATCGACTACACGATCTGGCCCGAGGCGCTGCTCGACCGGATCGCCGAGGAGCCCGAGCTGCCGGACATGCTCGACGTCGGCTACCGGGTCCTGCTGGACAAGGACGGTCGCGCGTCGCGCTGGAAGCCGCCTAGCTACCGAGCGCATATTCCCGCCAAGCCGACGGAGACTGAGTACCGCGACCTGGTCGAGGAGTTCTGGTGGAGCATGACCTACATCGCCAAGAGCCTGTGGCGCGACGAGCTCGTCTTCAACAGGTTCATCCTGGAGCAGGACATCAGGGCCGGCACGCTTCGGCAGATGCTCGACTGGAGAGTCGAGATCGACCATGACTGGTCACTGAAGCCGGGTTGGTACGGACGAGGCCTGAAGCAGCTGCTTGCCGGCGGAGACGTGGTCGGAGCTCGAGAGCACGTACGTCGGGCCGGACAGCGAGGAGAACTGGGACGCCCTGTTCCGCCTGACGGCGCTGTTCCGGCGGGTGGCTAGAGAAGTAGGCGAGCTGCTCGGCTACGACTACCCGCAGAAGGTCGACGACCAAGTGACCGCCTACCTGGAAGGTGTACGGAAGCTCCCCTAGTCGCCGCCGCCTTCAGCCACGTGCCGCGACACCACGATCCACTCCGGCGAGTCGAGGCCGCGTTTCCGCAGCTGTTTTCGCAGCGGATCCGTCGCCGGGGCGTACAGGCGGCGGGCGGCGGTCTCCAGGAGCGTCGCTTCCCCGTCCTCGTCCACGAGGTACCAGTTGAAGCGGGAGCCCTTCATCCCGGCCGCTTCGATCGAACGAGTGTCATAGGGCCGGACGAAGACACGGCCCTCGTTCTCGTCGAGCAACCTCTCGACGGCCTCTACTTGCTCCCGTGTCCTCGGCTCCCAGCCGCCGACATCGGAACCGGCTTCCATCGTCGCCATCGACTCGCGCCTGCAGCCTTCCCGCCTGGTGGAGCATGCTCCCCCCAAAGAAGGCCGCGAAGACGGGCACGACAGCCCACATGGACCAGTGCGTCAACACGATGAAGCCGACGAAACCCGCGAGGGTGAGGGCTATTCCCGCATCTGTACTTCCAGCTCCGCGGAAGGACTTCGACGAGAAGCGTCGTGCCGCGATCGTCGATCACGTGCCGGGTCAACACGCCTTTGCGCATCACGGCGACCTCGATCGTGCCCTCGTCGAGATTGCGGTAGAACGCTTCCTGGTTGTACTCGTCCGCCAGCCGTTCCGCCACGGCTAGCGCATGAGCAGGGCTCGTGCGTCCGCGATACGAGATCTCGGCGGCCATGGACCTCTCATCGGACCGAACCACGGGCTGACGGCTACCGCGACCCCCGACTGGGGGAGCTGCTCGTAGTCAGCCCACCAGTCGCGCCGGCCTTCGACGTCCTCGCGAGGAGTCTCGCCGAGATTGGGCGCGCCGATGACGAGGATCTCGAGGCCCTTCGGCCCGGCCTCGTATCCTCGCCAAGCACCGGGCGGGACGCGCACCGCGTCCCATTCCTCGAGCTCGACGATCTCGTCGTCGACCTTCATCCGCCCGCTCCCGCGTACGACCACGTACACCTCCTCTTGCTTCTTGTGCGTGTGGCCGTACGGAAAGCGATAGCCGGGTGGGACGCGCTGGTAGCTCAGGCCGGATTTCTCGAGCTCGAGCGCCTTGGTGGCCGCGCGGAACTCCAGGTCCGGCGCGCCGTCGAACTTGGAGCCGATGTCCTCCAGATCGTCCTTGATGTTCCTGAGCGTGAACGGCACGGCGCAATCCTACGCTGGGTCTCCCTAGCGAACGGCCCTCGCGAAGGTGACGACCTCCACGTGTCGTGCGCCCGCCTTGCGAAGCGCGGTGGCCGCGGCCGCGACCGTGGCTCCGGTCGTGTAGACGTCGTCGATCAGCGCGAGCTTCGTGGGCGGCCGCTCGGTCACCCTGAATGCGCCCTTCACGTTGCGCCTTCGCTCGGCGAGCGGAAGGCCTCGCTGGGGCCTGATGCCGGTTGCGCGCTCGAGCAGCGTCGGCGACGGGATCTCCCAGAGGGCACCCAGCTCGTTGGCCAGGTTCGCAGCCGGGTTGTGGCCGCGCTTGAGTCTGCGATCGAGGTCGGCGGGAACGAAGGTCAGTGTGTAGACCGGCGGTCGGCGCACGACCTCGCAGACGAGCTCCGCGGCGAGCGAGGCGATCGCGCGCAAGCCGCGTTCCTTCCAGGCGGCGACGAGCAGCCGGGCACCGTCGTCATACGCCACAGCGGCACGAGCATGGGCAAAGGCCAGCCGACGTCCGCTGCATTCCTTGCAACGTGCTACAGGCCAGGCAGTTGGCGCCCCGCAACGATCACACCGGGGAGCACCGAGCTTTCGTGAGACTCCCCCGGCACGAATCGCAGAGGTCATCCCCCGTCGCCGCGCAGATCGCACAGCGAGTCGGGAGCAGCAGATCGAGCAGTACCGACACCCCGGGAAGAGGGTAGGTGCGAAGGCGTCACGCGAATGTGACGCCTTCGCACCTTGATGCGCGCCTAAGAGGAGGGACGCTTGGCGAGCGTGACTTCGACTGTGCGTGAGTTGCCGTCGCGAACGACGGTCAGCTTCACCTTGTCGCCCGGCCGATGGGAGTCGATCACCCGGCGCAACGCGTCGGCGCCTTCGACGGCCTGGCCGTCGACCTCGGTGATCACGTCACCGCCGGTCGGGTAGCTCTCGCCCTGCACGGTGCGAGTCGCCGGTCGCGGCCTTCAGGGCGGCCTTGGCTGCCGGCGTCGCCGGCTTCACCTCGGTCACCATCGCGCCGCGTGGCAGATCGAGGGCGTCTGCAGCCGCTGAGTCGATCGTCGCGCTGGCGACGCCGAGGTAGGCGTGCTCGACGACGCCGCCGCTGATCAGCCGGCCTGCGATCTCCTTGACCGTGTTCGAAGGAATCGAGAACCCGACGCCGTCGTTGCCGCCGGACTCGCTGCGGATCTGCGCGTTGACGCCGATGACCTGGCCCCTGAGGTTGAGGAGCGGCC
>CAWKBW010000004.1:0-21336 GCA_963847955.1 uncultured Actinomycetes bacterium | reverse complement strand
GACTAGCGCTCGAGGCCGAACGCGATGTCGACGGTGGTGCGGTACTCGCTGATGTGATCGCCCTCGACCTCGGCGCTCATCGAGACGACGTGCGCCCCGGAGATGCCGCGCAGCGTCTTCGCCGCCTCTTGCACGGCCACGTCGGCCGCCTTGGCGAAGCTCTCGGGGGAGGATCCGATGATCGTTACGACCTTTGCGACTTGAGCCATGTTCTTCGCTCTCCTTTGGTTGAAAGTCGGCGGAGGATAACGGTCGCGGTGGGTCCTAGCCCTCGTCGGGCGGTGGCTCGCCACCGCCCGGTGGCGGCGCATCCGGAGGCGGGTCCGGATGCGGCAGGGGCTCGGGCTCCGGCGGCGGAGTGGGGTGCTCCATCGTTGCATTGCCCATCACGGTCTCCTTTCGCGTGTTTCCAGTGTTCTCCAGGCGATCCTACGCGCCCTGTTTCCCATGTCGATTCCGTCATAGACTCGAATGGTGAAGGGGCTCAGCCGCAAGACGGTGACCGTCCTGTTCTCGGATGTCGTGGATTCGACACCGCTCGGCGAGGGCCTCGACCCCGAGTCACTGCGCGTGCTGATGGCGAGTTACTTCGACGAGATGCGGGCGGTGATCGAGCGGCACGGAGGCACCGTCGAGAAGTACATCGGCGATGCGATCATGGCCGTGTTCGGCATCCCTCACGTCCATGAGGACGACGCCTTGCGCGCCGTGCGCGCCGCCGCCGAGATGCGCGAAGCCCTCGCCGCTGTCAACACGCGGCTCCCCCGACCGATCGCCACGCGGACGGGGATCAACACCGGGGAGGTCGTTGCCGGTGGCGAGCACACGCTCGTCACGGGCGATGCCGTCAACATCGCCGCGCGACTCGAGCGTGCCGCCGATGTCAACGCGATCCTCATCGGCGCAGCGACCTACCACCTCGTGCGTGACGCCGTAGTGGCCGAGCCCGTCGAGTCGCTCGACCTCAAGGGAAAGTCGATGCTCGTCGACGCCTGGCGTCTCACTGCCGTCATCCGCGACGCGCCAGGGCACTCCCGGCGGCTCGACTCGCCGCTCGTCGGCCGCGAGTTCGAGCTTGGGCTCCTCCGACAGGCCTTCGAGCGCGTCGCCGCACAGCGGTCCTGCCACCTCTTCACGCTGCTCGGCTCTGCAGGCGTCGGCAAGACCCGACTCGCCAACGAGATGCTCGTTGACGTGAGTTCGCGCGCGACGGTGCTCGTGGGGCGTTGCCGCCCCTACGGCGATGGGACCACGTTCTGGCCGCTGCGCGACATCGTCCGGAAGCTCCCAGACCTGGAGGCGATCGTCGGGGTCGCGGACGCGCAGGTGGTCACCGGCGCCGTCGGCCTCGGGGACGAGACGGCCGGAGCCGACGACACGTTCCGCGCGCTACGCAAATTCGTCGAGGCGGTGGCTCGCGACGAGCCACTCGTGCTCATGTTCGAAGACGTGCACTGGGGGCAGGCGAGCTTCCTCGATTTCGTCGAGCACCTTGCAGAGTGGGTGCGCGACGCCCCCGTGCTGCTCCTCTGCGTCGCCCGGCCCGAATTGCTCGAGGGCCGTCGCTCGTGGGGCGGCGGCCGCCTCAACGCAACGACGATCCTGCTCGAGCCGCTCGATGAGGCCGAGTCGGCCCTCTTGGTCACGAATCTCGGCGGCGACGATGTCGCGCCGGAGCTGCGCAGCACGATTACCGAGGTCGCCGAAGGCAACCCCCTCTTTCTGGAGGAGATGGTGGCGATGATCCGCGATGATCCGCTCACCGCGGAGTCCGTGCCACCGACCATCCACGCGCTGCTCACGGCCCGCATCGAGGGACTCGCGCCGCGGGAGCGCGAGGCACTTCAGACCGCCGCCGTCGTGGGGCGGTTCTTCTCACGCGATGCAGTCGCGGCCCTCACGGGCGACGTCGAAGCGGAGTTGGTGACGCTCCGAGAGAAGGATCTCGTTCAGGCCCATGCTGACGTCGACGAATCTCGTGAGACCTTCCGCTTTCGCCACGTCCTGATCCGCGACGCCGCGTATGACGCGCTGCCGAAGGCGGTGCGAGTGTCGCTCCATGTTGCCCTCGCGGACTGGCTCGCGGCATCTGAGGGCAGCCCGCGCGGGGAGCTCGACGAGCTCGTCGGGTACCACCTCGAGCGCGCGGTACGGCTGAAGGAGGAGCTCGGCGAAGAGCCGCAGGAGCTCGCAGTCCGCGCCGCGTCCGCTCTTGCAAGTGCCGGGCGTCGCGCCCTCATGCGAGGGGACGCGGCGACGGCACGCCATCTGCTCGAGCGCGTGGCGTCACTCCCCACGCCGCTCGATGCCGACCGGGTTGAGCGCCTACTCGAGTACGCGGCGGCGCTGGAGGAGCGCGGGGAGCTCCTCGCCGCGGAGGCGGCGCTCGACGAGGCGCTTGCAGGAGCCCGTTCGCTCCACGACGCGCGGCTCGAGGCGCGGTCGCTGGTGGAACGCTCTTTCCTCTCCTTCTACGCGGACCCGCAGCGGTGGGTGGACGAGGGGCTCGAGACAGCAGAGCGCGCGATCGCGGTTCTGGACGAGACGGGCGACGACGTCGGTCTCGCCCGCGCGTGGCTGCTCGTCCTGCTCCTGCACTACGGCCGTTGTCACGTTGCCGAGATGGAGAAGGCGCTCAAGCCGTCCCTCCAACATGCGCGCCGCGCGCGCGACGGCCGCCTCGTCGCCGTCGCTCTGAACGTGTCTGTACGGGGGTTGCTCATCGGCCCCACGCCCGTGGACGAGGCCGTCGTGCGGGCAGAAAAAATAGCCGACGAGCCAGAGGCGGATCGCACGCTCGGTGCGGTCGTATGCGGCGTCGTCGCCTGCCTGGAGGCGATGCGTGGACGGTTCGCCGAGGCCCGAGCCGCGTACGCCGAGAGCGTCGAAGTGCTCGAGGACCTCGGACGGACGCGCCTGCAGGCGGCCCAGCGCGCCTACTCGGGCCTCGTGGAGCTGCTAGCGGGCGATGCCATCGCGGCGGAGCGGGAACTGCGCGCCGGGATCGTGGAGCTGGAGACGATCGGCGACAAAACGAACCTCGCGACGGTCGCCGGGCTGCTCGCGCAGGCGCTGGCGGCGCAAGGTCGCTGGAACGAGGCTGAGGCCGCGACCGAACTGTGCGAGCGGGCGTCGTCGTCGGCCGACGTCGCCGCCCAGGTCATGTGGCGCCTCACTCGGGCGCGGCTGAAAGCGCGGCGAGGCCAGGTTGAGGACGCCGATCGCCTCTCCGGCGAGGCCGTGGCACTGGCCACCGCGACCGACAGTCCGACGCTGCTCGCCGACGCCCTGTCTTGCCGCGCTGACGTCGCCACCGCGGCGGGCCTTGACGTCGATGCCGCTGCCGCGCTGAAAGGCGCAGCCGAGCAGTATGAGCGAAAGGGTCACACCGTCGGCGCGGCCCGCGCACGAGCCGCGGTCACTCAGGACGGCGGTGTCAGGCCGAGCCGCTCGGCAAACTCGCCATCGACCGACGGCGCCACCGCCGGCGGCACGTAGAGCGTCGCGAGTGGCGTCATCGGCGCTGACGGCAGATCGACCACAGGTACGCGCTCGACCATCGCCTGGGCCACCGGGTACGGCGATGCTTCGTAGACAACGATCTCATGGTCGGCGCCATACACCGCTGCGAGGCGCTCTGCGACGAGGTCGAGGTGGCGGTACTCAGGGTTGGTGACGGCGCCGGTCTCGCCCACCACACCGATCTGCCACAGGACGAGCGCGCATGCTGCGTCGATCGGCCGTCGATGAAGGAGGAAATCGGTTGCGTCGTAGCTCAGCCAGCCGTGGTCGCCGGGATCGACACCGAGATCGGCGACCAAGCAGTCCTGCGCGGACACCGCCGGGAGCATCCGCGCCGGTATTCCCTCAGCGCGGGCGCGACGGATCGCAGTGTGGCCGGGGCGGCCGAAAACCCCTGCGTTCCCGTAGAACGCCGCGCAAACGCGGCGTCCTGCTCTCGCCGGCGCGACGATCTCGTCCGCCATTCTCGAGTAGATCTCGATTCGTGGCGCGCCGGAGTCATACAACGGGGTGAGCGAGCGGGCGTTTTCGTGCAGACCGTCCAGCCAGGTAGAAGCCAGCGGGTCGGCGGCGACGTGGAGCAATTCGTCTGCGCGCTCGATTGCCGCACGGGCCTCCGGCGTGAGCTGCGTCGCGAGTCTGATGCCAGTCCCTACAACCGTCACCGATCCGGGAGCAGGTGGCGTCAGAACGTGATGATCACGGACATGATCCGGATCGTGTGCCTGGGGCTCGCCTCGTAGTCGGCCTCGATGGCCAAGCGGATCTGCTGGATGTTGTTCTGGAGGAGTGCTTCCCTGCCCGGTGACCTGAAGTAGTCCGGGTACCACTCCCTGAGGCGCGCGACCTTATCTTCCCTCTCCAGCGTCCTCGAGCTCGAGAAGGCGGTCCGGGTTCTGTGCAAGGTCGAGCAGTACCGCGGCGAGGGTTTCGGCCCGCCTTCATCCGGCATCTGCACGACGCTACAACTGTACCCAGCTCAGATCAAGCGCGCGGGGTCGAAAAGCCCGTAAGTACACTGTCGCGCTCGTGTTCGACACCCTCTCAGACCGGCTCCAGAGCGCCCTCGGCGAGGTCCGCGGCCGCGGCAAGCTCGACGAGGAATCCGTCTCGAAGGCGATGCGCGAGATCCGTCTCGCGCTCCTCGAGGCGGACGTCAACTTCAAGGTCGTCAAGGACTTCGTCGCGCGCGTGAAGGCGCGCTCGCTCGGCCTGGAGCTGACCAAGGGCCTCACCCCCGGCCAGCAGGTCGTGAAGATCGTCCACGAGGAGCTGACCGACCTGATGGGGAGCGGAAGCTCCAAGATCGCCTTCGCCGGGCGGCCTCCGACCGTGATCCTGCTCGCGGGCCTCCAGGGCGCGGGGAAGACGACAGCGGCCGCCAAGCTCGCGCTGCTCCTGCGCAAGGAAGGGCATACGCCGGCCCTCGTCGCCGCCGACCTGCAGCGCCCGGCCGCCGTCGACCAGCTCCAGCAGCTCGGAAAGCAGCTCCAGATTCCCGTCTTCACGGGGTCTGACCCCGTTCAGGCGGTCACCGACGGCATCGAGCAGTCGAAGCAGCAGGGCCGCGACGTCGTCATCCTCGACACGGCGGGGCGGCTGCACATCGACGAGCCGCTGATGGAAGAGCTCGCGGCTGTGCGCAAGGCGGCCAAGCCCACGAACGTCCTGCTCGTGCTCGACGCGATGACGGGCCAGGAAGCGGTTTCCGTCGCGGAGTCCTTCCACGAGCGGATCGCGTTCGACGGCGTCATCCTCACGAAGCTCGACGGCGACGCGCGCGGCGGTGCGGCACTCTCGGTGCGCGCGGTCACCGGCAAGCCGGTGAAGCTCGCCTCGGTCGGCGAGAAGCTCGACCAGTTCGAGTACTTCCACCCCGACCGGATGGCCTCGCGCATCCTCGGCATGGGCGACGTCCTGACGCTGATCGAGAAGGCGGAAGCGGCCGTCGAGGTGGACGAGCAGGCCGCGCCTGGAGCAGCAGATGCTCGCGGGCGAGTTCACGTTCGACGACTTCCTCGCCAGCTTTCGAATGCTGCGGAAGATGGGCCCGCTGAAGGGAGTCCTCTCGATGATGCCCGGCATCGGAAAGCAGCTTCAGGGCCTCGACATCGACGAGTCGCAGATGGGGCGGACCGAGGCGATCGTGCTCTCGATGACCCCGAAGGAGAGGCGGATGCCGCACCTGATCGACGGGTCGCGCCGGAAACGGATCGCTGCCGGAAGTGGGTCGACGATCCAGCAGGTGAACCAGCTGATCTCGGCCCGCAAGCAGATGCAGAAGATGATGAAGCAGATGAAGAAGGGCAAAATGCCGGGAATCCCGCCGGAATTGCTCCAGCAGGCACAACAACAGCAAGGAAGGAGATAAGGCTTGGTAGCAATGAGATTGACCCGCGTAGGGTCGAAGAAGAACCCGATCTACCGGGTCGTGGTGGCCGACTCGCGCTCGCCGCGCGACGGCCGGTTCATCGAGATCGTCGGGCGCTACAACCCGCAAACGGAGCCGTCCACGATCGACTTCGACGAGGACCGCGTGAAGGAGTGGCTCTCGAAGGGGGCGCAGCCGTCGAACACGGTCTCGCGCCTGCTGAAGATCGCGAACATCAGTGGCTGAGCTGCTCGCCTACCTTGCTCGGCAGCTGGTGGACGAGCCGGACGCCGTCTCGGTCAAGGAAGAGGAGCGTGAGGGCGCGATCGTCCTGATGCTCAGCGTCGCCAAGGACGACGTCGGCAAGGTGATCGGCCGCAAGGGCCGCATCGCCCGGGCACTTCGCGCCATCGTCCGTGCGAGCGGCGCCCATTCTCACCGTCGCGTCCTGCTCGAGATCGTCGAGTAGTTGCGGGTCGCTGCGCTCTACGACGTGCACGGCAACGCGCCGGCGCTCGAAGCGGTGCTGGCCGAGGTCGGCCGCGAGAGGATCGACAAGATCCTGTACGGCGGCGACATCCTCTCCGGGCCGATGCCGCACGAGACGCTCGAGCTCGTTCTCTCGCGCGACGCTGACTTCATCCGGGGGAACGCCGAGAGGCTCGACTCCCCCGCCCCGAGCGCGGATGCGGAGCAGGACCGCCACTGGCTGAAGGGAGAGCTCGGCGACGAGCGGGTGCAGTGGCTCGATCAGCCTCCCGTTCTCGGCGGTTATGGACGACGTGCTCTACGTCCATGCCACGCCCGCAGGACGACATGACCGTTATCACCGAGCTGACCTCCGACGAGCGGCTCGCCGAGCTCCTGGCGGGTGTCGAGCAGCAACTCGTCGTCGGCGGGCACACCCACATGCAGCTCGACCGAACCGTTGGGTCGACGAGGTTCGTCAACGCCGGCAGCGTGGGGCGGCCGTACGAGGGCGCACCAGGCGCCTACTGGGCGATCGTCGACGGCGGAAACGTCGACTTCCGGCGAACCGAGTACGACCTGGAGCGAGCCGCCGACTTGATCCGGGCCAGCGCCCATCCGCACGCGGCGGAGCTTGCGGACGAAAACGTCCTCACCGTCCCGACCCGCGAGGAAGCACTCGCTGTTTTTGGTGGCTGACCTCGTCACCGTGGGCCGCGTCGGCAAGCCGCACGGTCTGCAGGGCGCTTTCGTCGTCGAGCACGGGAGCGAGGATCCCGAGCGGTTCGCCGTCGGCGCAACCCTGATCGTCGAAGACGCCTCGGCCGAGATCCTGGAGTCGAAGCGCGCCGGCGGCCGCCCGGTGATCCGCCTCGACCGCGAGGTACAGCGCGGCGCCGAGCTCCAGGTGAGCGTGCGGAGCTCCCCGTGCCCGAGGACGGCTCGTACTACATCTTCCAGCTCGTGGGTCTCGCCGTCGAAGAGGAGGGCGGCCGCGCGCTGGGTCACGTCGAAGAGGTCACGCCGGGCCCCGCGAACGACGTGCTCGAGCTCGACACCGGCCTCGCGTTACCACTCGTCGACGCCTGCGTGCAGGAGGTCGATCTCGACTCGGGTCGAATTCTTGTCCGACGCGGCTTCGCAGGTGCTGAGTAACCTCAAGCTTCTTTGCAGATCGATGTCTTTACCCTCGTCCCCCACGCGTTCGCCTGGCTCTGTGAGCAGCGTCCGCTCGCGGCCGTACTCGGCTCCGAGCTCGAGCTGCGCCTGCTCAACTACCGCGACACGACCCCGCTCACGGGCGGCCAGGTCGACGATGAGCCCTACGGGGGAGGCGCGGGCATGGTGCTGCGGGTCGACACCGTCGCCGCTGCGCTCGACGCGACCTACGACGGTCCGCCGGAGCACCGCGTGATCGCGCTGACGCCGCAGGGGCGCCAGCTCGACCAGGCTCTGGTCGAGGAGCTCGCGACCGAGGAGCGCCTGACGATTCTCTCCGCGCGGTTCGAGGGCTTCGACGAGCGCATCGTCGAGCACCTGGCGACGGAAGCCGTGTCGATCGGTCCCTACGTTCTTTCCGGCGGGGAGTTGCCGGCCATGGTCATGGTGGACGCGATCGCGCGCCGCCTGCCCGGAGCGCTGAGCGAGGGCTCCGGCGACGAGGAGACATTCTCCGCCGGGCTCGAGGGTGGCTTCGAGTACCCGCACTACACCCGGCCGGCCGAGTTCCGCGGGTGGAAGGTGCCCGACGTCCTGCTCTCGGGCGATCACGCGCGCATCGCGGAGTGGCGGCGCGAGCAGAGCCGGGCGAGGACGGCGCAATGAGGAACCCGGTCGACTACCTCACGCGCGGGCTGCCGCGCGAGTGGCGCGTCGCCATCGACTGGGCGGTCACGATCATCGGCGCGGTCCTGATCGTCCTCGGCATCAAGGCCTTCGTCGTGAACCCGTACCGAATCCCGTCCTCGTCGATGGAGCCGACGCTGCATTGCGCGAAGCCGGGCGCCGGGTGCGAGTCGGGCCGTTTCTCCGACCGCGTCCTGGCCAATCGCTTCATCTACCGCTTCCGCGACCCCAAGCGTGGCGAGATCGTCGTCTTCAAGACCCCGCCGCGAGCGCAGGCGCAGTGCGGGGCGGGCGGGACCTTCGTCAAGCGCCTCGTCGGGCTTCCGGGCGACCGCTGGCGTGAGGAGAACGGCGAGATCTACATCAACGGCAAGAAGCTGGAAGAGACGTATATCCCTCCGAACCGCCGCGACGCCGACACCCTGCCCGAGCGGACGATTCCCAAGGACAGCTACCTCATGCTCGGCGACAACCGGCAGTCGTCGTGCGACTCGCGCCGCTGGGGATACGTCCCGCGTGCCAACCTGATCGGCCCCGTCTTCGCGGTCTACTTCCCGCCGAAGCGGATCACCCTGTTCTGAGCCGATGTCGAGGTTGCTGCGCTTCCTGCTGATCGTTCTCTCGATCGTGGGCGTGCTACTCGTCGTCGCCGCGATCACCTCCAAGCTCTACCGGATCCCGAGCTCTTCGATGGAGCCGACCCTGCACTGCCCCGAAGGCCCGGGACGGGCTGCCTGGGCGACGAGGCCGATCGGATCGCCGTCTCGAAGGTGGTCTACAAGGTGCGAGACCCGGCGCGCGAAGACATCGTCGCGTACGAGCTTTCGGCGCGAGCCGCGCGGCTCTGCGGGGCGCCGGAAGGGTCGACGTTCGTGCACCGGATCATCGGCGTGCCCGGGGAGAGCGTCGCGGTCCGGAACGGCGTGGTGTTCGTCGACGGCCGCAGGCTCGAGGAGCCGTACATCGAAGCGGCTCGCCGTGACCGTGACTCCTCTCCGGCTACGTCCGGTCACAAAGGACGCGTACTACGTCCTGGGCGACAACCGGGCGCGGTCGTGCGATTCGCGAGTCTGGGGCTTGGTTGCGCGCGATCGGCTGATCGGGCCGAAGATCGCCACCTACTGGCCCTGGGACCGGATTTCGATCCGCTAGCATGCCGTCGGCCCGCCGGGCCATTCCTCGCCATGCCGAACCCCATCGAGCTACTAGAGCAGCGCCAACTGCGGTCCGACCTGCCCAGGTTCAAGGCAGGCGACACGGTGCGCGTGCACTTCCAGGTCATCGAGGGCACGCGCCGGCGCGTCCAGGTCTTCGAGGGCATCGTCATCAAGCGCCAGGGCCAGGGTGTGCGCGAGACGTTCACCGTGCGCAAGCAGTCGTTCGGAGTGGGCGTCGAGCGGACGTTCCCGCTCCACTCGCCGAAGATCGAGAAGATCGAGGTGCAGGCGATCGGCGACGTCAACCGGGCGAAGCTGTACTACCTGCGCGAGAAAGTGGGGAAGAAGGCGCGCGTTCGCGAGCAGCAGCATGTCGCGCCGCTATCCTCGCCCGGTGCCTCCGCCGCCGAGCCCGCTGAGCCCGCCGAGCCGTCGCCGAGCCCGCCGAAGATCATCCGGAGGACGAGGGCGGAGAAGAGCAGGTCGCAGAAGCTCCTGCAGAGGAGGAGCGGAGCTAGGCTCCTGAGCTTCGACCGCAAGCTCGGCGCGCGCTTCGTCGCGGGTGCCGACGAAGCGGGTCGAGGTTCGCTTGCAGGGCCGCTCGTCGTTGCGGGCGTCCTGCTGGATTACGCGTGTCTGCGCGAGCATCGAGTGCGTCCTCTCGCACGGCTGAACGACTCCAAGCAGGTCGCGCCGGCCGATCGCGAAGAGCTTTTCCGCGCAGTCATGAGCTGCGCGACGCGTGTCTCGGTCCAGGTGATCTCGCCGGGTGAGATCGACCGCGAGGGCCTACACCGCTCGAACCTCGCCGGCCTGCGGCGCGCTCTCGCTGCGCTGACTCCGCCCGCCGAGGCCTGTCTCGTCGACGGCTTCCGGCTGGGGCCGGCTGCGCCGGAGCATCACGCGGTGATCGACGGCGACGAGCGCAGCGCCGCCATCGCGGCGGCGTCGATCGTGGCGAAGGTCGTCCGCGACCGGTACATGCGCCGCGCCGACGCGCTCTATCCGCAGTTTGGCTTCCGGTCCCACGTCGGCTACATCACGCCTTCGCACTCGGCGCTCGTTCGCAGGCACGGCCCGTCCGAGATCCACCGCCGCTCCTTCCAGGCGCTCTGCTACCTCAGTGAGGAAGAGGCCGCCGCCAGGCTCTCGGCGTAAAGGGGCCGACGCCGAGCGGCGCGCGAAGTGGCGCTACCGGCTACGCGGCTATCGCGTGCTGGCGACGAACGAGTGGGTCGGCGGCTACGAGCTCGATCTCGTCCTGCGGCGCGGGCGAACGGTCGTCTTCTGCGAGGTCAAATCGAAGAGCGGCGGCGGGCTCGGCGACCCGCTGGAGATGGTCACGGCGGAGAAGCAGCGTCGTCTGACCCAGGCTGCCGAGTCCTGGCTCGCCGCGCATCGCGAGCACGGTGAGTGCGAGGCGCGGTTCGACGTCGTCGGCGTCGGCGCCGGTCGCGTCGAGCATCTGAGACAGGCGTTCTAGCGCGCGCGTCGAAACCGGACCGAGATGGCTCCGACGCAAGAAGCGCTCTACCGCGACATCGATCTCGACCTTTCCTGGTCGGAGCGCGACCTCCCCGAGCGCGAGCGGACGAAGCACGTCCACCGGTTGCATCCGTACCTGGGGAAGTTCGTGCCCCAGCTCGTGGAGGCCCTCCTGACCCGCCACTTGCCGCGCGCGCGGACCGTGCTGGATCCCTTCGCCGGCTCCGGCACGACGCTCGTCCAGTCGCTCGAGAGCGGCCGCGGGGCGACCGGTGTCGACATCGCGGCCTTCAACTGCCTGCTGATGGACGTCAAGACGCGCGCCTACAACCTCTTTGCGTTGGAGCGCGACATCCGAGACGCCCTGCGGCGCCTCGAAGGCTTCGACGGCCGCGCGCCGGAGCGGCCGTCCCGCTACGTCAAAGCCTGGTTCGCCCCGCGCGCTGCCGAGGAGCTCCTCTTCTTCCGTTCGCTCGTGGACGACTACGAGCACGCAGACGTGCTGCGCGTGGTGCTGACGCGTGCCGCACGCTCCGCCCGGCGCACGACGCACTTCGATCTCGACTTCCCGAAAGAGCCGCAGCGTGGGGAGTACTGGTGCCACAAGCACCGGCGCCACTGTCGTCCCGTCGAGAAGGCCGAGCATTTCCTGAGGCGCTACTCGCTCGACACGCTGGCGCGCATCCACGAGTTCGCACGCGTGCGCGCGCGCGGGAAAGAGGCGACCGTGCTGCATGCCGACGCCCGGGACGCGGAACTCCCGAGCGCGGACGGGGTCGTCACGTCACCGCCGTACCCCGGGCTCATCGACTACCACGAGCAGCATCGTTACGCCTACGAGCTCCTCGGCCTGGACGATCGCCGCGAGCTCGAGGTCGGTGCGGCAGCGGCAGGGACGAGCGTCGCGGCCATTGCCGCCTACGTCGACGGAACCGCCGAGGTATTTGCCAACGTCAGCCGTGTCCTCCCGCGACGCGCGCCCGTCGTGATCGTCATCAACGACCGCCGCGACCTCTACCCGCAGATTCTCGAGCGCGCGGGGCTCAGCGTCGAAACCCGGTACCAGCGCCACGTCAACCGCCGCACCGGCCGGCGTGCGGGCGAGTACTACGAGGACGTCATCGTGGCGAGGACCGGATAGCCAAGGGCGGCGGGGGCGGCCCTGGCGACTCCCGGTCCTCGGCCCGGAAGATGTCCCAGATGTTCCGTCCGCAGCGAACGCGGTCGAAATAGACGTCGGTGACCGAGGGCGTCGGGCCCCTCGGAGGCCTCAGCTGCGCGTAGGTGATGTCCGCGTCGTAGCCGTTCGGTAGCGCCAGCAGCACCTCGGCGGCTCCGGCAAGAGGAGCCTTGACGAGCTCCACGTACCTGCCGCACCCCCGGTTGCTGCGTATGTAGTACGCCGTTCCGGTGGCGGTGACGGACGGGCTGTACACAACCTTCCCCGTGGGCACCGGAAGGATCGTCCTCGCGCCGGCGACGATGTCGTACCGGCGGATCTGGCAACGCGGATGCGGGGAGCAGCGCGCCCAGACCGCGTAGTTGCCGCTCACCTGGCCGGCGCTCAGGAGCCCATTCTTGTTCTGCAGCTTGTCGAGGACGCGCACCTCGCCGGTGACGAGGTTTCGCAGGATCAGAAGTTGGACGTTCCGCGTGTAGACGAGCCCCCGGCTATGGAGCAGCCAGTCGCCCGAGATCGTCCCGCAGCACTCCCAGCGGGTCGTGTTCACGCCGCGAGGCAGCGCAACATGCCGGCGAGTCGACAGGTCGAAGAGGCGCAGATCCGAACGGCTCGCCTCCGCGCCCCGTATGAGCTGGTAGACCAGCCGCGAACCGTCGATGCCCCCTGTGTAGCCCTGCGTGTTCCGCGGATTCACCCTGAACGCGGGCGCGGTGCCGCGCTGGGCCCAGACGTCCAGCAGGCTGCCGCTGTCGTTCCCGCGGCTCTTCGTCCAGGCGAACCATTCGACGCCGGCCGCCGGCGCCAGCTCGCTGCGCGAGCTCGTCTTGACCGGGATCGGTGCCACGACGGCCGCCGAAGCAAGTCCACCGAGGAGAAAAGCCGCGCCTACCGCGAGGCTCGAGGCCTTCAGCACACCGACAGGCTAACGCCCTCCGCGGCTGATGACCAGATTCACCCGAAAACCAACTCGGGCTCTCGTTCTGGCCCTGGGCGACTGTGAGATCACGCGTCCACGTCGAACGCGCTTCGAGCGTGCCTGCCGGACACGGCCGACGCGGCAGCGGGCGGCAATGATCGACCGTCGAGCTACGGCGAGCTTCTTCCACCGGACGTTTGGCACCACACATCGCGGTTGCGGCGGCGCGGGGGGAGGAGGTGCGGCAACCGTCGGTTCGTGGATGAACACGTCGCTGAACCCGTTGGTGTCGGCGGCGACCAGGCTCACGGCATCGGACTCGAACGCGACGACGGCGCCGGTTCCGCTGACGGCCGGCCTGACGCTGTCGCCGCTCGCCTGCGTGCCGCCGTTCCCGACGCTCACCCTCGTCGTCGCGCCGCTGCGGCGGTCGTGAACGAAGACGTCGGAAGCGCCGTTCGAGTCCCCGCCGACCAGCGTCGACGCCTCCGAGTAGAACGCGACGAAGCGGCCGTCGGCCGTGATCGACGGCCTGAGGCTTGCCCCGTTCGCCTGCGTCCCGCCGTCGTCGACGCTGACGCGGGTGGTCAGGCCGTTCTGCCGGTCGTAGACGAAGACGTCACGGGCCTCGTTCGTGTCCCCCCAGATCAGGAGCCAGGCATCCGAGTCGTAGGCAACGACATCGGCCGTCGGCGCTGATCGCGGGAGCGAGGCTGTCTCCCTCGACCTCGGTTCCGTCGCTGTACACGCTGACCCGGCTCGTGGAGTTGTCCTGACGGTCGCGCACGAAGATGTCGGCCGATTCGTTCGTGTCTCCGGCGACGAGGTTCGCCGCGTACGAGGAGAAGGCGACGAAGCGCCCGTCGTCGCTGATCGCCGAGCTCAGGCTGTGAATGTTCCCCTGGTCGCCGGTGGTGCTGACGCTGATCCGTGTCGTCGCGCCGGTCTGGCGATCGTGCAGGAAGACGTCACGTGCGAAGTTCGTGTCTCCGGTGACCAGGTTGGTCGCGTCCGAGACGAACGTGACGAAGCGGCCGTCCGCGCTCAGCGCCGGTGCGGAGCTGCTTCCGTTTCCCTCGGCGCCGCCGGTCGCGACGCTGACCCGCGTCGTCGTACGGCTCTGTCGGTCGTGGACGAAGACGTCGCTCGCGTTGTTCGCGTCGCCGGGGACCAGGTTCGACGCGTCGGAATGGAACGCGACCATGCGCCCGTCTCGGCTGACCGCGGGCGCGAAGCTCTGGCCGTTGGCCTGCGTGCCTGCGCTGTCGACGCTGACGCGCGCCGTGGTGCCGGCTTGGCGATCGCGCACGAAGACGTCTCGGGCGTTGTTGGTGTCGCCCGGGACGAGGTTCGTTGCGTCCGAGTAGAACGCGACGATCCGACCGGCGCCGTCGATCGCCGGCAGCAAGCTGTGGCTGTCTGCCTGGGCGCCGTTGCCGGCGACGCTGACCCTGGCCGTCGCTCCCGGCCCGGCGCTCGCCCCGGGCAGCAGAACCAGCGCGACCAGGCCGCTCGTCGCCAGCACCTTCAGGTCCATCTGTGCCCTCCCACGCCCTCGGCCATCGTGACACGAAGGCCGAAAATTTACGAGGGGCTAACGGCGGCCGACTCGCAGGTTGACCCTGAAGTTGACCCGCCGTACCGAGCCGCCCCGCGGGCTCTGGCCGACGACCTTTCCCACGCGCCTGGAGCGCACCCTTCGCACAGTGCCGACCCGGCAGCGCCTAGCCCGGATCCGTGCTTTGGCCGTCGCCAGCCGCAGGCCGAGCACGTTCGGCACGCGACAGCGTGCCGGCAGTGGGGCCGGAGGCGGCGGAGGAGGAGGCGGAGGAGGCGGGAGCGGGGGTGGAGGTGGCGGCGGTGGTGGAGGTGGAGGAGGAGGTGGAAGCGGAGGCCCGTCGACGATCGTGCCGGTTCCGTTCCGCAAGATCGTCCCACTCGTGTTGGCCGAGAGGAGCAGCGAGAACGTCTCGTTCGCCTCTGCAACCGCATCCGAGAAGATCGGCACGACTACGAACTCGACGCGTTCGCCCGGAGCGAACGTGACGTCCTGTGAAACCGGCGCGTAATCCAACCCACCCTGCGCAGACCCGTTGACGGTCGTGACGTGCACCGTCACCGGCACGGTCTCCTCGCTCGAGAGCCGGACCTCGAAGACCGCGTTCGTGGTCCCGGAGGAGCCTCGGTGACTTGGACATCGTTGACCGAGATCGCCGGCCGTTCGCACAACGCAGCGAGGTTCATCAACGAGCCTAGTACGTCGTATGCGTGGCACCCGATCCGACGCGAGAAGAACTCACGCGAGTTGTCGACCATGAACGGGGCGTACGGCGAGGCGTCCCGCGTGATGTCGACGTCGATCTGCGACAGCGTGTTGTCGCGGCCCGGCCCGGATGGCATCCGCCGCGCTGCGAGGATCCGCGCGTTGAAGATCGGATCGTCGAAATAGGCCCAGTTGACGTTGTTGGCCGGCTGGATCGTCGCTCCATCCGACAACCGGATGAACTCGTACCCATCGATGACGTTCGCATGCCAGCCGGTGCAGTTCGCGAGATCGAAGGGCTCGCCTCGCGTCCCTGTCTTCGTGAAGCACACGGCCGTCGGGAAGGGGACGATCGTCGTATTGATTTCGATCGCCGCCAGGTTGGCTTGCACAATCTGAGCGATCGGGAGGCAGGGACCGGTGTTGCACGTGTAGAACACCGCGGAGCGCGGGGGACAATCGGGGTTACAACCCGCGAGCTCGCGCGCACTGGACGAGGTCGGGACCGTTAAGCGGGTAGATGTCGACGTCGACGAACCCGCGGAATACCGGGCGGGATCATCTGGTCGGTCGGCACACCGGCGGCGAACCCGCGCTGGTTGATCATGGCCGGACGGTCGATCGCGAAATTGACCGCCTTTCGCAGATTGACCTGCCCGGGATGACTGGAAGAGTGGCCCGCTCCGTGTTCATCGTCACGTAGCGAACAGTGGGGGACACGGTTGCGAACCACTGCTGATTCCCCTCGCCGGCGGCCTCGCTGTCGGGGCCATACAGCGGGGCGAGCTCCTGATGTGCGGCCGCTGGGACCTGTCCCATAGTCGGTCGTCCCCGCTCTCGATCTGCAGGCGGATCGTCGCTAGCGGCAGGCCGAACCCATACTGGATGGAATCGAAGCGGCGCGGTCGCGGGCCGGTGTAGTACGGGTTGGGGATCAGCGTGCCTGATCCGCTGACCCCCATGTCCAGGACGAGATGTAGTACGGCCCCGCTGAAGGAATCGGCGCCTGCACGCCGTCCGGGTTGATGGGGAGAGAAGTCGGTACGGCGCACGCAAACTGCAGCGCAAGCCGTGCTAGGAAGTCGCCTGCAGGCTCCATCAGCGTGATGCTCAACGTGCTTCCGCTGGCGACGATTCCGGTGATCGTCGGCTGAGTGCCGTTGATGTATTCCGCGACGCCGACGATGTCGAAGTAGAAATACTGAGCCGGCGAGGCCATCGCCGGATGCAGAAGGCGCTCGAAGGTGTATTTCATGCTCGCTGCCGTCACGACGCCCGTTGCCGGTGGCGAGAAGAAGTAGTCGTTCCTGATCTGGAAGGTGTAGGTGCGCCCATCCGCGGAGATGGTCGGCATCGCCGCAGCGATCTCCGGCTGCAGCGTGAGCCGGCCGGCGGCGACAGATCTGGATACCTGACGAGCTTGGCGCAGGTCGCGTTCTACTAGCTGCCAGCTCACGACGTACTACGCGAGCGCGGGATCGACGTAGTCGATGTTCGTGTCGAGCTCGATGCGCAGCGGGGTCGAGCCGGAGAGATCCGCGGCGGCGGGTGTGACGGCCAGCCCGGCGACGAGGGCGATTAGCGGCAGCAACGCAGCCGGAGCCCAACGCTTTCTCATTGCGACTCGATCCTGCGCCTTTTGGTACAGAAAAGGCAACTGTTCAGTGCGAATCTCTTGCCTAGCTTGGGAGGCTTGCTCGCGCGCACGTTCACGCACGCCGTCGTCGGGCTCGAGGCTCGGCGCGTCGAGGTGGAAGCTCACCTCCAGCGCGGCGTGCCCGGGTTTTCGATCGTGGGGCTCGCCGACCGCGCCTGCCAGGAGGCCAAGCATCGCGTGCGCAGCGGCATCGCGTCCGCGGAGCTGGAGTGGCCGATGCGGCGAATCACTGTCAACCTGGCGCCGGCCGGCCTGCGCAAGGAGGGCTCGGGCTTCGACCTTCCGATCGCGCTCTCGATCCTCGCCGCCTCGGGACAACTGCCTCGCGATCGCTTACGAGGACATGCGGCGGTGGCGAGCTCGGCCTCGACGGGCGGTTGCGACCGGTCGGCGGCGTGCTCGCCGTGGCCGAGGCGGCGCGACGAGGCGGGTTCGAGCGTTTGCTGTGCGCGGCCCCGTCGGCGGCCGAGGCCTCGCTGGCCGGCATCGAACCGGTCCCGGTTCGCCATCTCGCCGAGGCGGCCGCGTACGTGCGCGGGGTGGCGGATCCCGAGCCATATGTCTCTGAGAACGGCCACGCGCCGGAGCCGACCTACCTCGATCTCGCGGACGTCCGCGGCCAGGAACGCGCCCGGCGCGCACTCGAGATCGCCGCCGCCGGTGGTCACAACCTGCTCCTCGCGGGCCCGCCGGGAACCGGCAAGACGATGCTCGCGCGCCGGCTGCCCGGGATCCTGCCGGCGCTCGACGCAGAGGAGGCGATCGAGGTCACGCGCATCCAGTCGGTCGCGGGCCTGCTCGATCCGGAGCGGCCGCTCGTCATGCGCCGCCCGTTCCGGTCGCCGCACTACAGCGCCGTCGGTGGCCGCGATGGTCGGCGGCGGGCCCGGCATCCGGCCCGGGCGAGGTGACGCTCGCGCACCGGGGAGTGCTGATGCTCGACGAGCTGGCCGAGTTCCAGCGCCCGGCGCTCGAGGCGCTTCGCCAGCCGATCGAGGACGGCGAGGTGGCGGTCGCGCGCGCAGCCGGTCGAGCGGTCTTTCCGGCTCGCTTCCAGCTCGTCGCGACGATGAACCTGTGCCCGTGCGGCGCACGTGGCGACCCGGCGGCGGAGTGCTCCTGTTCGCCGCAACGGCTCGCCGCCTTCCGCGACAAGCTCTCGCGCGCGCTCCTCGATCGCTTCGACCTCGTGCTGGCCATGCCCCGGCCGCGCGCTCAGGAGCTCGCTGCGGGCCCTGCGGAGCCGTCCGGGGCCGTGCGGTCGCGGGTCGAGTCCTCGCGTTCCAGACCGCCCGCCGAATGGGCGCCGGCCGCTGAGGCGCTCCTCGACCGCGCGGTCGAGCGGGTGCCGCTTTCGGGCCGAGGGCGGGCGCGGACGCGCCGGGTCGCGCAGACGCTTGCGGCCTTGGCCGGCGCGGAGCGGGTCGAGACCTCGCACGTCGCCGAGGCGCTTTCGTACCGGGCACCGCGGGAGCTGGAGTCGTCGTGAATGAGTTGGCGCTGGCGGCCTTCGCCGCCGAGACCGGCACGCACCTCGTCGGCGAGCCGCGCGACCGCCGCTTCGCGGCCTTCGTTCGCAGGTTCGACGCCGCTGCGTACACGGAGACGTTGAGTCGGGCCGGTGTCACGTGGTGCTCGCGCACGGCTCGCGAGTTCCCGCCGCTGCTCCGTTCGATCCACGATCCACCGCCGGGCCTCTTCGCGCGCGGGGCGGCCGACGTGGAGTTGCTGCGCAGGCCTGCGGTCGCCGTCGTCGGGGCCCGCTCCTGCTCGCCGTACGGAGCGCAGGTCGCCCGCATGCTGGGCGGGAACTGGCGGCGACCGGGCTCGTCGTCGTCAGCGGTCTCGCCCGCGGCGTCGACGGCGAGGCTCACCGCGGCGCGCTCGAAGCCGGAGGAGCGACGGTCGGCGTCCTCGGCTGCGGGGTCGACCGCGACTATCCCGCGGCGCACAGAGAGCTCGCCGCGCGCATTCGCGAGTCCGGCCTCGTCGTCGCCGAGTACCCGCCGGGAGTGGAGCCTGCGCCGTGGAGGTTTCCGGCCAGGAATCGAATCATCGCCGGCCTTTCGGGCGTCACCGTGGTCGTCGAGGCGCGCGAGCGGAGCGGCGCCCTGATCACCGCCGACCTGGCGCTCGAGGAAGGGCGCGAGGTGTTCGCCGTCCCGGGTGAGATCACGTCGGCACTCTCGGCCGGGACGAACGACCTGCTTCGGCTGGGAGCCACTCCGCTCACGACGAGCAAGGACGTGCTCGAGGTCTTCGGGATCGAAGTCGGCCCGGCCGCAGACCCGGACCTGAGCGAGGAGGGCCAGAAGGTGCTCGCCCGGGTGCGCGACGGCCCCGCGGGAGTCGACGAGCTCGTGCGCGCAATCGGGTCCGAGGCCGGCGCGATCGCAACGGCGCTCACCGAGCTGGAGCTCGCGGGCCTGATCGTCCAGGGAGAGGGGGTGTACCGGGCGCACTAGCATCGGCGCGATGACCTCTTATTGGCTCGACGAGCCCTTTGAGCCGCTGCGCGCAGAACCGGCTCGACGGCCCTGTGGACGTCGCGGTCGTCGGCGGCGGTGTCACCGGCTGCACGGCGGCGCTCGTCGCCGCGCGTGGGGGCCTGCGGGTGCGCTTGCACGAGGCGCGAGAGATCTCGTCGGGAGCCAGTGGCCGCAGCGGCGGCTTCGCGCTGCGAGGAGGGGCGATGCTCTACGACGCTGCTCGCCGCCACCTGGGGGCGGAGCGCGCCAAGCAGTACTGGCACCTGACCGAGCGAGCCCTCGATCACCTCGAGGAGCTCGCCGGTGACGCTCTGCGACGAAACGGCAGCCTGCGAGTCGCAGTCGACGAGGCCGAGCGCGAGGAGCTCGAGCACGAGTACGCGGCGTTGCGCGAGGACGGCTTCGCGGCCGACCTGGTCGACGCGCCTTTTCTCGGCGGGATTCGCCATCCCACGGACGGCTCGCTCCGGCCCGCACGCTGGGTGCGCAGGCTCGCTGGACTGGCTGCCGACGCGGGCGTCGACCTGCGCGAGCAGAGCCGCGTCGAATCGCTCGACGAGCTGGACGCCGAGCACGTCGATCATCGCCACCGACGGCTACACGCAGGGTCTCCTGCCGCGCCTGGACGAGGTCATCGTTCCCGTGCGCGGCCAGGTGATCGTCACCGAGCCTCTGTCGCGCCGCCTCTTCGACTGCCCGCACTACTCCAGGCACGGCTTCGATTACTGGCAACAGACCGACGACGACCGCCTCGTCCTCGGTGGCCGACGCGACACCCAGGCCGACCACGAGTTCACCGCCGAGGAGGCGATCACCGAGCCGATCCAGCGCGAGCTCGAGACCTTCGCGGCCGAGCTGATTGGCGAGCCGCCGAAGATCACGCACCGTGGGCCGGCATCTTTGGCCACACACCTGACCTCATGCCGCTCGCCGGCCAGGTTCCCGGCCACGACGGCGTCTGGGTCGCGGCCGGCTACTCAGGCCACGGAAACGTGCTCGGCCTCGCGTGCGGAGAGCTCGTGGCGCAGGCCATCCTCGGACGGCCTGCGCCAGAGCTCGAGCTCTTCGATCCCGCGCGGCTGCTCTAGGAGCCGGTCGCCTCGCCGGACTGCATTCCGGCCGGAACCGGTGCGTTCTCGTCGTTCTGCCAGAACGAGAAGCGATTGCCTTCGGTGTCGCGGACCGGGGCGAACCAGCCCATCCCAGGCACCGGCATCTTCTCGTTCTCGACGGTGCCGCCCGCCTCGCGCACCTTGTCGAGCGTTGCGTCGATGTCCTCGGTGGCGAAGTAGATGGCCAGGCCCTCGACCCTCCATCCGAGGCATCAAGCCGCCGCCGCTCTGCTCGTCGTCGTTCTGGAACATGTGGTACTCCGTCGGCCCGTCGTAGCTCTGGAACTCGACTCCGAACATCTTCGTCCAGAACTCGCGGGCGCGACTGGTGTCGTCCGCAGGAATCTCGAAGTGCACGACCTTGGCATTGGCCATTTCGACCGTCCTTTCTAGTTGGAGTTCTCGCGGCTTTGCAACTCCGCCGGGATCGGCACTGAGTCGTCTGCCTGGAAGATAGAGAACGAGTTGCCCTCCGTGTCCTCGCAACGTGCGTACCAGCCGGTCCCAGGGATCGCCTGCTTGTCCTCGGCCGAGCCTCCCAGCTCGTTCACCCGCTCGATGGACGCGTCGACGTCGTCGCTCTCGAAGTAGATGATCGCGCCCTTCTCACCGGTCTGCGACGGGTAGATCGCCCCACCAGGGTCGGCGTCCTCATCGAGCATGTGGTAGTCGAACCCTTCTTGCACGGGGCGGAACTGCCACCCGAAGAACTCCGCATAAAAATCCTCCGCCCGCTGCGTGTCGTCCGCGGGCAGTTCGAAGTACACGAGCCTCCCTGCCATCCTGCTCCTCTCATCGGGGTCAAATCAGAGGGCTTCGATCAGTGAGACGCCTTCGAAGGCCTCTGAGTTGGCTTCGTAGGCCTCGA
>CAWKBW010000003.1:0-150414 GCA_963847955.1 uncultured Actinomycetes bacterium | reverse complement strand
GGCGCTGGTACTCGACGTCGTCGTCCAGATCCTTGCCGTAGCTGTTCATGAACAGCGCCATCACGAAGATGCCGATGATGCTGGCCGGCATCGTGATCAGCATCACGTCGACGATGTCGTAGTCGTAGATCTCGACGAGCGGCAACATCGTCGCCATCGCGGCCGCGACCGGGCTCGCCGTGATCCCGAAGGTCGAGGCGACGGTCGAGCCGGCGAGCGCTCGCTCGGGCCTGATCTTGTTCGCGTAGGCGAGCTCGTTGATCACCGGGATCACGGAGAAGAACGTGTTGCCGGTGCCCGTGAGGATCGTCAGCACATAGGAGATGTAGGGCGCCACGAAGTTCAGCGCTTTCGGCCGCGCGCGCAACGCCTTGCTCGCGATCTGGACCATGTAGTCGATGCCGCCGGCCGCTTCCATGGCGGCGGCGGCGGCGATCACGGCGACGATGATCAGCATCGCGCTGATCGGCGGCTCGCCCGGGTCGAGCCCGAAGAGGAAGACGAGGATGAGCGTGCCGACGCCGCCCCAGAGCCCGAGGCCGATGCCGCCCGAGCGCACGCCGAGCGCAATGAAGCCGATGACGACGAGCCCTTCGAGCGCGATCAGGACCCAATCGCTCGTGGTCATCTAGCCGCTCTCCTCTCGGACCTGTTGACACGTGCTCGAGTCTTGGATCGCAGCGGCCAGCTCGGGGTCGAGCCGAGCGACGTCGGTGAGCGTCTGCACGCCGCTGGCGAGCACCTCCGCCATCGTTCGCGCCGCTCCCGTGAGCTGCTCGATCGACTCCTCGAGGGAGTCCGCTTCGTCGTCGAGCGAGTCCTGCGCCTCCTCGAGGTCGTCGAGGGCACCCTCGGCCCAGGCGGACATGTCGTCCGCCGCCTCCTCGCCGTTCTCGGTGTCGGGGATGCCCGCGTTGTCGATGCCCTCGACCGTCGTCTCGACGGCCTGCACGCTCTGCGTCGAGACCCTTGCGGATGAAGCCCGTCCGGCCCTGCGGCGTCTCCGACTGGGGCTCCTCGCCGACTGTGCTGGACGGAGCTGGGAGTTCGGATCTCCTCGACGATCGACTCCAGCTCGCCTCGCCCGGCGCCGACGGCGCCGCACACGGTCTGGGCCCACTCGCCGGCGGTGACGGTCTCACCGCGGTCGTCACGGTTTCCGATCAGAGCGGTGACGCCGAGCACCACCAGGACACCGACCGCGATGCCGACGATCCAGGTGAGCGGTCCGCGCTTCACGTCCTACTTTTTCCCCGGATCGGACAACTCGTCGACGACGCCGACGAGCAGTTTCCAGAAGCGCTCCACCGTAGGGATGCTAACCCGCTCGTCGGGCGAGTGCGGCCCTTCGATCTGCGGACCGATCGCCAGCATGTCGAGGCTGCCGCTGACCTTGCTGCCGATGACGGCCGTCTCGAGACCCGCATGGATCGCCGTGACCACCGGGGGCTCACCGAAGAGCCGTTCGTAAACCGTGCGCGCGACCGCCAGCACCTGCGAGTCGAGGTTGGGCCGCCAGCCGTTGTAGTTGTGTTTCACCTCGAGCGTGCCGCCGGCGAGGCGTGCGGCGGCGTCGAGCGCAGCGATCACCTCGGGCAGCGCCGCATCGTTGGAGGAACGCGTGAGGCTGTGCAGCGTCAGGCGTTCGCCCTCGGTGGCGGCCTCGCCGAGTGACGTGCTCGTCTCGACGAGCTTGTCGAAATCGGGGCTCATCGCGAGCGGTCCCGTTGGTACGAGCGCGACGACATCGAGGAGCTTGGCCGTTGCCTCTTCCGTCCAGGCGTCGGCGGCGTCGCCGGCGCTCTCGATCTTCACGGTCGCTCCCGGATCTGTCTTCGCGAAGGCGTCTCGCACGACCGCGGTCGCCGACTCCACCGAGGCCCGGAACGCGTTCTCCTGGTCGCGCGGGACCGAGCAGACAGCTATCGCGTCGCGGGGGATGGCGTTACGGCTCTTGCCGCCGTCCAGTGAGACGAGCCGGAACGGCGCGCTCGCGTACGCCTCACGCAACACGCGGCCGAGCACCTTGATCGCGTTCGCGTGTCCGAGGGCGATCTGGACGCCCGAGTGCCCGCCGAGCCCCTCACCGGCCGCGATCGACAGCGTGACTGCGTCCGGCGAGCACGCCGCGCGGGGTGCGTCGACCTTGATCCAGGTGTCGGTGCTCCCGGCGCACCCGACGGTGAGAGTGCCGTCCTCCTCGCTGTCGAGGTTGATCAGGGTCTCGCCCGTGAGCCGTGATCCGTCGAGCGCGTTCGCACCCTCGAGCCCGACCTCCTCGGCCACCGTCATCAGCAGCTCGAGCGGCCCGTGCGGCAGCGACTCGTCCTCGACCAGCGCCATCATCGCCGCGATCGCGACCCCGTCGTCGGCCCCGAGCGTCGTCCCGTCCGCGGTCAGCCACTCGCCGTCGCGGACGAGCTCGATGCGGCCCTCCGCCGGGTCGTTGGGGCTCGAAGGATCGCGCTCGCAGACGATGTCCAGGTGCCCCTGGAGCATCAGGGTCGGCGCGTTCTCGCGCCCAGAGGTCGCCGGGACGCGGATCACGAGGTTCCGGCCGGCGTCCTGCTCGAGCTCGAATCCCTGCCGGTCGGCCCACTCGCGAACGTGCTCGATCGCGGGCTCCTCGAGGCGGGACGGTCGCGCGATTCTCGTCAGCGTCTCGAAGTGCGCCCAGAAGGAGCGCGGCTCGAGTCCCGTCAGTACCGATTCCTTCGTCGCCATTCAGCCACTCCTCCTCGCCGCCCGCTCGGGCGCCAATGCCGATCGCGCGAAGGCCAAGCTAGAAAACGTCGGAGTGACGAGGCATCATCCGAAACGGGTGATTCGCCCGCTCGGCGGCGAAGGCGCGAACGCAAAAAGGGCCGACGCAAGCGCCGGCCCTTTTGTTCTCGAATGCAGTTTCGCAGGTATTCCCGCGGCCCCGCATGAGGGTGGGGGAGGTGGGTAATTGCGATATCGGCTGTGCCGTGCGCGAGTCGATCCCTCGGTCGAGGGATCAGAACTCGTACCGTTCCTCTTTCCAGTAGTCGGCTTCGTTGTGGTAGCCGTAGCGCTCCCAGAAGCCGGGCTGGTCGTGGTCGAGGAGCTCGAGGCCCCGTAGCCACTTCGCGCTCTTCCAGAAGTACTTGCTCGGCACCACCAGTCGGAGCGGCCAGCCGTGCTCGGGGGTCAGCGGCTCGCCGTCGGCCTCGTAGGCGATCAGCGCGTTCTCGTCCTCGAGCGCGGCCAGGGGCACGTTGGCGGTAAAGCCCTGCTCGGCCTGCGCGACGACGAAGCGCGCGCTCGGCTTCGGGCTCGCCAGCGCCGCGAGGTCGCGCCAGTGGACGCCCTTGAAGCGGGTGTCGAAGCGGCTCCACCGCGTGACGCAGTGGATGTCGAGCTTGATCTCGGTCGCCGGCAGCGCGGTGAGCTCCTCCCAGGTGAGACGCAGGGGCTGCTCGACCTCCCCGGAGACCGTGAAGTCCCAGGTGGCCAGGTCCGTCTTCGGGATGCTGCCGGCGTGGAGCACGGGCCACTTCTCGGTCAGGTACTGGCCGGGAGGAAGCCGGGCCGGGTCGTAACCGGCCTGCTCGACTTTGCGCTCTGCTCTGGAGCGGAACACGGTGCCTACACTAATTACGGTGGAACAAAGGGCAGCTAGCCGACCGCGGGACTACGTGCGGGTTGCCGGTGCGGACGCCGAGGACTTCCTGCAGCGGATGGTCTCGAACGACGTCACCGCGGCCCCCTGCCAGGCGCTGCTCCTCACGCCGAAGGCGCGCGTGATCGCACCGCTCGTCGTCGTCCGCCGCGGGCCCGAGGACTTCCTGCTCCTGACCGAGCCCGGCCTCGGCGACGTCGTGCGCGCCAGCCTGCTGCGTGCCCGGTTCGCAGCGAAAGTCGAGATCGAGCCGGAAGATCATCGGTCCGTGATCGTCTTCGGCGAGGGCGAAGGAATCCCCAATCACGACTACGGCGAGCCGGCGTTCGAGGTGCTCGACGACTCGGTGGAGCCCACGCTCTCGGCCGAGGAGCTCGAGCGGATGCGGATCGAGGCCGGCACCGCAGCCTGGGGCAAGGAGATCGACGACCGGGTCCTCCCAGCCGAGGCAGGCCTCACCGAGCGCGCCGTCTCCTTTACGAAAGGCTGCTATCCGGGCCAGGAGCCAATCGCTCGGCTGCACCACCGGGGCAAGGCGAACCGCGGCCTGCGCGTGCTCGTGGAGGGCGCAGGTGAAGGCGACGAGCTGCGCTATGGCGACAAGGTCGTCGGCCGGGTGACGAGCGCAGCGAACGGTGTCGCGCTCGCCTACGTGCGCGTCGAGGTCCCGGAAGACGCCGAGCTCGTGACCGAGACCGGCAAAGCCCGCCGCTACACTAGGCGCCTCGCGCCCGTAGCTCAGGGGATAGAGCGCTGCCCTGCGGAGGCAGAGGTCGCACGTTCGAATCGTGCCGGGCGCACTCCTCGCAGCTTGCTCGAACAAAGGGAACCACGGCCGCGGCAGCGAACGATCTCTCGTGGCCGATCTGCCGCAGTTCCTGACGCTGAAGCAGAATCGCGATCACTCGGAGCGCGTCGAGCTCGCGGTGCGACGCATCTTCTTCGGCCTGCTCGCCGCTCTTCGCGCTGGCGGGGCTGCTCAACGTCTTCGGCCAGCGCCCGACGGAGTCCCTGGCCGCCGCTTCCGCGGCAGACCTTCAGCGTCTTCGCGCCTGAGGCGATCCGCGGCGGCCTCTACTACGAGGGCCGTTTCACCGTCGAGGCGAAGGACGAGATCGACCACGCCACGCTGGTCCTCGACGGTGGGTGGACGGAGCAGATGCAGCTCAACACCATCGAGCCGTCGCCCATCGGCGAGGCGAGCCGTGACGGCCGCCTGGCGCTCGACTTCGGCCACCTCGACGCCGGACGCAAGCTCGTCGTCTTCCTCCAGTACCAGGTCAACCCGACGAACATAGGCCGCCGGTCGCAGGACGTCGAGCTCTACGACGGCGAGACCCTCCTGGCCAAGGTCGACCGCACCCTGACGGTGTATCCCTGATGGACGTCGTCGTCCGCGCCTTCCTTGCGTTCGTCTTCATCTTCCTGCTGACGAGGCTGATCGGCCGGCGCGAGCTGAGCACGCTCCAGCCGTTCGACCTGCTGCTCCTCGTCGTCGTCGGCGACCTGCTCCAGCAAGGCGTGACCCAGAACGACCTCTCCTTCACCGGGATCGTGCTCGCAGTGGGCATGTTCGGACTGCTGACCCTTGCGCTGTCGTACACAGGGTGGCGCTTCCCACGGGTGCGCCCGCTGCTCGAGCCGGAGCCCCTGATCCTGGTCGAGGACGGCAAGGTCATCGAGAAAAACCTGCGCAAGGAGCGCATCACACCCGAGGAGGTCGCCGGCGAGGCGCGCCTGCAGCAGATCTCCTCGCTGGAAGACGTGCAGTGGGCGCTGCTGGAGTCGGGCGGTCGCATCAGCTTCATCCCGAAGTCGCCCTCGTAGACTCGGCCGCATGCCGCTCTACCTGTCCGAAGCCGACGTCGATGCGCTGCTCACGCCCGCAGACGCGCTGTCGGCGATCGAGGCTTGCTTCGCGACGTATGGCCGACGGCGCCGTCGACAACCGGCCGCGCTACCGGCACCGCCTCGAGAGTGGCGCGATGGCCGTCATGTCGGCGGTCGACCACGAGCTGGCCCGCGGCGGGGTCAAGGCCTACGCCGCGCTGCCGAAGCGCACGTCCTTCGTGGTCACCCTGTTCGACCTCGACAAGGCCGAGGTCGAGGCCGTCATCGAAGCCGACAAGCTCGGGCAGCTGCGGACCGGTGCCGCGAGCGGAGTAGCGGCCAAGTACCTGGCCAAGGAAGGCGCGACCACCCTTGGGATCCTCGGCTGCGGCTGGCAGGCCGAGAGCCAGGTCGCCTCCATCCGGGAGGCGGTGCCGACGATCGAGAAGGTCGTCGCCTACTGCCGCACGGAGAAGAGCCTGAAGAAGTTCTGCCGCAAGCTGAAGGCCGAAGCAGGCGAGACCCATCGCGACCCGGCGAGTCAGGACATCGTCGTCACGGCCACGAATTCCGCGGATCCCGTCCTACGCGGCGAGTGGCTGCAACCGGGCGCGCTCGTCTGCGCGATGGGAGCCAACGTCCCGCAGCACCGCGAGCTCGACAACCAGGTGCTCGAGCGCGCCGCCTTCGTCTGCTGCGACTCGCTGGAGCAGGCGCGGATCGAGTCGGGCGACCTCATCGAGCCCGTCCAGACGGGGACGCTCGACTGGCTCGAGGTGCACGAGCTGCAGGAGGTCGTCGCCGGCGAGCTCTCCGGCCGGGCGTCGCCCGAGGACATCGTCCTCTTCAAGTCGAACGGCCTCGCGGCCTGGGACGTCGCGATCGCGACGAAGGCGGTCGAGCTCGCGCGAGAGCGCGGCGTCGGCCGCGAGCTCTAGTTACGCTCGACCTTGGCCTGGCCGACGACGTCGTCGCCGAGGGCGCGGATCACTTCGGGCCGGTCGAGGAGCCGGTCGCGCTCCTGTGGCGTCGTTCGGTTCTTCACGTACGGGTCGTCGAGGATCTCCGTCAGCGAGCGCCCCCGCTCGTGCTCGCGGATGACGTACGCCGCGACCCGATCGACGTGAGCTCGACTTGCTGAAGAGATTCCGAAAGAAGTCGCCGATCGCCATCGCGGCCGATTGTATCCTCGTCCCATGCGCAAGCTGTCCACCGCCGGGCGTTTCGCAGAGCGCGAGCTGCACGGAGTGGACGAGGCCGGGACCGACGAGCGGATCCTGATCTGGATCGAGCGCCGCGAGGGCGGGGCGTGGGGCGTGGGCCGCGCGATCAACCCTCAGCACCGCTCGACCGACGAGCCGCGGCCGGACGACTACGTGTTCGAGGGCTTCGAGCTCGACGACGCGCTCCAGAGTGCGAACGAGATCCTCGAAGACGATCTGTCCGTGTCGGAGCGCGACGGCCGCTCGGAGCATGTTCGGCCCTTCACCCGCAAGGAACTGCTCGGCCCGCTCGAACGCTGGTTCTTCGGCCACAGCCCGAGATAGAAGCGATATGAGCCGCGCAGTCGTCCTCTCCGCCGTGCGCACCCCGGTGGGTCGTAAAGGAGGCGCGCTCGCAGGCGTGCGTCCCGACGACCTGGCTGCGACCGCCATCGCGGCGGCGGTCGAGCGGGCGGGCGTGCCGGCCGAGCAGATCGAGGACGTCTACTTCGGGGCCGCGAACCAGGCCGGCGAGGACAACCGCAACGTGGCGCGCATGGCCGCGCTGCTGGCAGGGCTTCCCGAGTCAGTGGCGGGGGTGACGGTGAACAGGCTCTGCGCCTCGGGTCTGTCCGCCGTCGTGTCGGCGAGTCACGCGATCGCTGCCGGCGACGGCGACCTCTTCGTCGCGGGCGGTGTCGAGTCGATGAGCCGCGCTCCGCTCGTGATGGCGAAGCCGGACGAAGACGAGCCGGAGAAGGAACCGGAAGTCTTCGACACGACGCTCGGATGGCGCTTTCCGAACCCGAGGATGGAGGCGATGTTCCCGCTGGAATCGATGGGCGAGACCGGCGAGAACGTCGCCGAGCGCTACGCGGTCACGCGTGAGGAGCAGGACGAGTTCGCTCTCCGCTCGCAGCGGCGCTGGGCCGAGGCCGCCGAGGCGGGCCGGTTCGACGACGAGCTCGTCCCCGTGGGCGACGTCACGCGGGACGAGCATCCCCGGCCGGACACGAACGCGGAGAAGCTCGCGGGGCTCGCGCCCGTGTTCCGTGAGGGCGGCACCGTCACGGCCGGGAACTCGAGCGGGATCAACGACGGAGCCGCGGCGCTGGTCATTGCCAGCGAGGAGAAAGCGCAGGAGCTCGGCGTTGATCCGCTCGGCGCGTTCGTCGCGAGCGCGGTCGCCGGCGTCGACCCCCGCGTGATGGGCATCGGCCCAGTGCCCGCGGTCCGGAAGCTGCTCGAGCGCGCCGGGGTCGAGGCTGGCGACCTCGACCTCGTCGAGCTGAACGAAGCCTTCGCGTCGCAGAGCCTCGCCGTGATCCGCGAGCTCGGGCTCGACCCAGAGCGCGTGAACGTCAACGGAGGAGCGATCGCGATCGGCCATCCGCTGGGCATGAGCGGGGCACGTCTCGTCGTGACGCTCTTGCACGAGCTCCGCCGGCGCGGCGGCCGCTACGGCCTCGCCACCCTGTGCGTCGGCGTGGGCCAGGGCCAGGCCGCACTCTTCGAGCGCTAGTGGAGGTCGCCGCCGCTTACATCGAGCTGGGCTTGCGGCTGGGCCGCCACATCGACGGGCTCGTCGACGCTTACTACGGCCCGCCCGAGCTGGCGCAGCAGGTTGAAGCCGAGGAGCTCCAGGCGCCCGCCAAGCTCGCCACGAACGCAGCGAAGCTCCGAGAGTCGAGCGACGACGGCTGGCTGCACGCGCAGCTCGTGGGACTGGAAACGGTCGCCAGGAGCCTGGCCGGCGAGGAGATCGCCTTCGAGGACGAGGTCGAGCGCTGTTACGGCGTCCGCCCGCAACGGACTCCCGAGGACGTCTTCGAGGCGGCCCACCGCGAGCTCGACGAAGCTGTTGCCCGGAACGGCGCCGCTTGCCGAGCGCTACCAGGCCTGGCGTGAGGACAGCGTCGTGCCGGCTGATCGGCTCGGCCGGTCTTCATGACGCGACTGGTCAGCGACCTCCGTGCGCGGACCGAAGCCTTCGTTCGGCCTCCCGCGGGACGAGAGCATCGAGCTCGAGTACGTCTCCGACGAGCCGTGGGCGGCGTTCAACTACTACCTCGGAGGCTCTGCGCAGCCGGATCGCGATCAACACCGACGTCGCGATGAGCTCCCGACTTCGTTGGCCGAGCTCGCGGCGCACGAGGCCTATCCCGGGCCACCACACGGAGCACGTGACGAAGGAGCAGACCCTGGTGCAGGACCGAGGGCCGGCTCGAGCAATCGATTCTTCCTGATCGGCACGCCTCAGGCGCTGATCTCCGAAGGGATCGCGGTCCTCGGGCGGGAAATCCTGCTCGGCGACGACGAGGAACGGCTGGTCGGCGGAGCACGTCGCCCCGACCGGCGATCGAGTACGACCCCGAGCTCTCGAAGCTGGTCAAGAAGGCCCGCGCGCCCCTCGATACCTCGTGGGGAGCAACGCCGCTCTGATGCTGCACGCGGACGGCGCCTCGGTCGAGGAGGCACGCGATTACGTAATGCGCTGGAGCCTGTCCTCGGAGCGGCGTGCCGAGCAAGGGATCTCGTTCATCGTCGATCCGACCTGGCGCGCGTACGTGTCGACCTATGCGGACGGCTACCGGGTCTGCCGCGACTTCGTCGACGGCGACCCACAGCGGTTCAAGCGGCTCCTGACCGAGCAGCTGACGCCGGCAGACCTGCTCTAGCCCGATATCGTCTCGGCCGTGGCTGTCGCAACCGAGCGCGAATACCTGCTCTTCATCAACGGCGAGCCGACCGAGTCGTCGGGCGGCGAGCTCAAGGAGCTGACCGAGCCCGCGACCGGCGAGCCGCTGGCCAAGGCCGCGATGGCTACGGAGGCCGATGTCGACCGCGCCGTCGAAGCCGCGCAGGCCGCGCTCGCCGGCGACTGGGGCAAGACGCCCGGCCCGGAGCGCTCCCGGCTGCTGCATGCGCTGGCCGATGCGCTGATGGCGAACCGCAAGGAGCTCTGCGAGCTCGAGGCGAGGAACGTCGGCAAGGCGATCTCGTCGGTCAAGGCCGAGTTCTTCTCAGGCCGTCGAGAACTTCAGGTTCTACGCCTCGGCGATCGCCTCCATCGCGGGCCGCGCCAACCCGGTGGGCGGGTCCCTTCTCTACTACTCGCTGAAGGAGCCGGTCGGGGTCGCGGGGCAGATCGTCCCGTGGAACTACCCGATGATGATGGCCACCTGGAAGCTCTCGCCCGCGCTGGCTGCCGGTTGCTCTGTCGTCCTCAAGCCCGACGAGGCGACTCCGCTGACGGCGCTCCGGATGGCCGAGCTCGCCGCCGAGGTCGGCTTCCCGCCGGGCACGATCAACGTCGTCCCCGGCCCCGGCAAGCCGACCGGCTCGCATCTCGTCGCAGCACCCGGGCGTGGACAAGATCGCCTTCACCGGCTCCACCGCGACGGGGGCGGAGATCATGAAGAGCGCCGCCGACGGCATCAAGCGCCTGACGCTCGAGCTCGGCGGCAAGAGCCCCAACCTCGTCTTCGCCGATGCGGATCTGGCCAGCGCGATCCCGAGCTCGGTCTGGTCGATCTACTACTCGGCCGGCCAGAGCTGCGAGGCGCGCTCGCGCGTCCTCGTCGAGCAGTCGATCTACGACGACTTCGTCACGCAGTTCTCGGAAGCGGCGGGCAGGCTGAAGGTCGGCGATCCGCTCGACCCGGAGACCCAGATGGGCTCGCTCATCTCGACGAACCACCGCGACCGTGTGCACGGCTTTGTCGAGACGGGCCGGGAGGAGGGCGCCGAGGTCGTGCAGGGCGGCGAGCCGCAGGACGGGAAGGGCGCGTTCTACCCACCGACCGTCCTCGCCGGGGTCGACACCTCGATGAAGGTCGCGCAGGAGGAGATCTTCGGCCCGGTCGTGACGATCAGCCCCTTCGAGGACGAGAAGGACGCGATCAAGCAGGCGAACGCGGTCCGCTACGGGCTGATGGCGACCGTGTGGACGGGCGATCCCGGCCGCGGACACCGCCTGGCGCGGCGAATCAAGGCCGGCACGGTCGGCATCAACATGCCGTACACCGCCTTCCCCGGAATCCCGTTCGGCGGCTACAAGCAGTCGGGCTTCGGCCGTGAGCTCGGGCTCGACACGCTCGACGACTATCTGGAGACGAAGAGCGTGATCGTCTCCACGAGCCCCAAGCCGATCAACCCGTTCCAGCTCTGAATCGCTACCGCTGGGCGGTCCTCGCGGCCGGCACGGCGGCCTCGACCGCGTTCTCGGCCGTGCTGCTCGGCCTGCCCGTGCTGGCGCCGATCCTCCGCGAGGAGTTCGATCTCACGCTCACGGAGGTGGGCATCGTCCTCGCGAGCGTGTGGGTCGGGCCGATCTTCACGCTGCTCCCCTGGGGGCTGGCGGCCGACCGGTGGGGAGAACGGCTGGCTCTCGCTGTCGGGCTGACGGCCATGGGGCTCCTGGTCGCCGCCGCGGCCGCGGTCGACGACTTCTATGCGTTCGTCGGGCTGATCGGCCTCGCCAGCGCAGCCGGGTCCAGCGTCAACTCTGCGAGCGGCCGCGCGGTCATGCACTGGTTCGGCGCCGAGGAGCGCGGGTTCGCGCTCGGGCTGCGCCAGGCATCGCTACCGCTCGGTGGCGCGCTGACGGCTGTGACGCTGCCGGCGATCGTCGGGGCGAGCTCTCTGGACGGGGCGCTTCTCTTCCTCGCCGTCCTCTGCCTGGTGGCTGCGCTGGTCTCGGCGCTCGTGGTCCGCGATCGGCCCACGACCGGCCCAGCCGAGGAGCCCGAGCCGTGGACGCTTCGCGACCGGCGTCTGTGGCTGCTGAGCACAGGCAGCAGCCTGTTCCTGGTCGCCCAGATCGCGCTGACCGGGTTCCTCGTCCTGTTCCTGCACGACGCGCGCGGGCTGTCGACGGGCGAGGCCGCCGCCGTGCTCGCCGTCGCGCAGGTGATCGCGATCGTCTTGCGGATCGGCGCCGGCCGCTGGTCGGACCGCGCCGGGAGCGCGAATCCGCCCCTTGCGGCTCGTCGGGCTGGCGATCTTCGCCACGCTCGCACTCTCCGCGGCTCTCCTCACCGTCCCGCTCGAGATTCTCGTCCCGACGCTCGTCGTGGCGACGGCGTTCTCGATGATGTGGAACGGCCTCTCGTACACGGCCGCCGCCGAGTTGGCCGGACGCTCGCGAAGCGGCGCCGCGATCGGCTTTCAGCAGATGACGCTTGTCGATCGTCGGCTTTGTTGCGGCGCCGGTGTTTGCCGCGCTCGTCGACGCATCGTCGTGGCGCACGGGCTTCGCGGTCTTCGCCGCGGCGCCGTTGGCAGGCTGGTGGGTGCTAGGCCAGCTCGCGCCGGAGGACTGACGCGACCGCGGTGAGCGCGATCCGAGTCTCCTCCAGGCGTGGCTCACGAGTCGTCAGCCGCTGAAGCGCGAGACCCGGTAGCAGCAGGCCCTTGATGCTCGACCACGTCGTTCCCTGGACGACGCGCCAGAGCTCCATCGAGACGCCGAGGGTGAGCAGTGCCACGACGACAGGCGTCCAGATCTGCGTCGCGAAAGGCCAGAACTGGTCGGCAACGAGGCCGACCGGCAACACGAGCGCGACGAAGTTGGTGCCGCAGCGCAGCGAGAACCGCGATGGCCGCGCGTCGCCGCGCCAGGTCGCCGCCAGGCTTCCTTGCTCGGCGGCCGCGATCGCGCGGTGCTCGGCCCCGTGCAGATAGAGCGTGCGTCCGCGCAGGAGCCAGGCGAGCAGAGCCACGCTGAGCACGATCCCGGCGATCAGGGTCGCGGTCTCGGAGAACAGTACAAAGACGCAGGGTGCGAGCAAGGCCGCGGTGAGAAAGAGCTTTTCGCGCTTGCCGGCAACGCCGCCGCCGCGGAAGAGCGGGGACATGGAAGCCCCGAGCCGAGCGATGCCGCGCAGGATCGGGATCCTGCGGAAGGCGGTCGAAGCCGCGGGCATCGTGCCTTCGACGACAGTCCCATCGGCTCGCGCGAAGGCCCAGAAGCGTTCACTCGCGATCACGATCCCGTCGGGTCTCGCCATTCCTCCAAGCGTCGGCAGCGAAGCCTTATCGGCCCGCGTGAGGAATGCGGTGGCTGCGCGCCCCGGACACTCCTCTCACCTTGCCGGACCGTGCGACCGCCCGGCAAGTGCCGGGCGGCCTAGTTCGAGTATTTCTTGGTCCTAGTTGTTACCAGCGCCCGCGGGTGAAGAAGCCGAGCAGCAGGAGCACGATTACGACGATCAAGATGATGTAGAGCAAGCTCACTTGTCGGCACCTCCTTTCTCGGTATGACCCCGGTTGTGCCCCGAGAGGTCCGAGACCAAACCGGGTAAGTGGGGGTCATGCGCTTCTACCCAAACATTCCGACGCGCCGGGTTTCGACGCTCGGGCGCGATCTCCTCACTGTCGCGCTCCTCGTGCTGTTCGCGTGGATCGCGCTCAAGGTGCACGACGCGGTCGACCGCCTGGCCGTGCTAGGCGAAGGAGTGAACGAGGCGGGCTCGTCGATCCAGAACGGATTCGACTCCGCAGCCGATGCCGTCGACGGCACTCCGATCGTCGGCGGCGAGCTTGCCGATGGGCTGCGCGGGGCGGGCGAAGGCTCGGGCGGCAACGTGGCCGAGCTCGGCCAGGAGGGCGTGGACAAGACGCACCAGCTGGCGGACATCCTCGGGCTCGCCACCTTCTTCGTCCCGGCGACGCTCTTGGTGTTCCTCGTGGTCCCCTCGCGAATCGCCCAGGTGCAGCGGTTGACCGCCGCGGAACGGGTGCTGCTCGAGCGCGAGAGCCCGGAGCGGCAGCGGCTGATCGCCATGCGGGCAGCGTTCTCTCTCCCGTACGGCCAACTGCTCGTCTATACGCGCGACCCCCTCGGCGACCTCGAGCAGGGTCGCCACGACGCGCTCGTCGAGGCGGTGCTCGAAGACGCCGGGTTACGCTCCTCGCGTCGAAAGGAGGATGCTTGATTCGCGTTTTCGTCGTCTACGAGACAGAGCCTGACCCCGAGCGGTACGGGCAGCACGCCGAGCTCTGCCGCCAGGTGCCCGGCTCGACCTTCCGGCACGGCCGTGTGTTCGGCGCGCCGATGGGTGAGCCGAGGTATCCCTACTACGCGGAATGGGAGTTCCCCGACATGGACGCCTTCAAGGCCGCTGCCCGCACAGAGGAGTTCATGGCAACGGGCAAGGACGCCATGGAGATGGGCATTCCGTTCCACGTCCACTTCGCCGAGGTTCATGAAGCCTGAGCCCGTCCTCTCCCGAGGAGCTCGGCTTCGAGCGGATCGTCTACGAGAAGGCGGCCCCGCGGGCCACGATCACGCTCAATCATCCCGAGCGGTTGAACGCGTTCGACTTCCAGATGCTGAGGGAGCTGGCCCGCGCGTGCGAGGACGCGTCCTGGGACGACGAGATCCGGGTGGTAGTCCTCACCGGCGCCGGCCGCGCGTTCTGCGTCGGCGCCGACCTGAAGAGCTGGGGCGACGAGTACCTCGGCAATCCCGACGGCTACTGGAAGTGGTTCGGCGCGTTCAAGGACGCTCACGATCGGCTGCGAGAGATCGGCAAGCCGACGCTCGCGCGCATCAACGGGATCGCCGTCGGGGGCGGCAACGAGCTGCAGATGGCCTGCGACCTGGCGGTGATGGTCGACAGTGCGTTCATCCGGCACGTTGGTCTCGAGCACGGCTCGGTACCGGCAGGCGGCGCGACGCAGTGGCTGCCGATCATGGTGGGCGATCGGCGCGCGCGGGAGATCATCTACATGTGCGAGGAGATCCCGGCCGCCCAGGCGGTGGAGTGGGGCCTCGTCAACTGGGCGGTGCCGGAGGGCGAGCTCGATGCAAAGGTGGACGAGGTCGTCGACAAGCTCGCGACGAAACTGCCCACGGCCACCCGCTATGCGAAGCAGCAGCTCAACTTCTGGCGCGACCTCGCCTGGCACGGCACGGTCGGGCACGCTCGCGACTGGCTGTCGCTCTCGATGCTGAGCGAGGAAACGCAGGGAGCCGTGCGCCGTTTCCTGGACAAGAAGTGAGCCAGCTCGTCCTCGTCGAGCGTGACGGCCCGATCGCCGTCGTCCTGCTCAACCGCCCGGAGGCGTTGAACGCGCTCTCGGACGAGCTGATGGACGAGCTGGTCACGAGGCTGACGGAGCTGGACGGGGAGGAGGACGTGCGCTGCATCGTGCTCGGCGGCTCCGAGCGGGCTTCGCGGCGGGCGCCGACATCGCCGAGCTGGCGAAGTCGTCGCCGATCGACCTCTACTACCAGCGGCGCGTCGAGCGCTGGGATGTGATCGCGGGCCTCTGGACGCCTCTCGTGGCGGCGGTCTCGGGCTTCTGCCTCGGCGGCGGCTGCGAGCTGGCGATGGCCTGCGACCTGATCGTCGCTTCCGAGACTGCGCAGTTCGGTCAGCCGGAGACCGGTGTCGGCGTGATTCCGGGCGCCGGCGGGACGCAGCGCATGACGCGGGCCGTCGGCAAGTCGCTGGCGATGGACGTCATCCTCAGTGGCCGCTTCCTGTCCGCCGCAGAGGCGCTACGCGCGGGCCTCGTAGCACGGGTCGTCGCACGCGAGGCCTGGCTCGACGAGGCGAAGCGGGTGGCGCGCGCGATCGCCGAGAAACCGCCGGTCGCGACGCGGCTGGCGAAAGAGGCGGTCGACAGGTCCTTCGAGAGCACACTCGCGCTGGGCCTCGAGTACGAGCGGCGTTCGCTCGCCCTCGCGTTCGCCTCCGAGGACGCGAAGGAGGGGCTGAACGCGTTTCTCGAGAAGCGCAAGCCGGAGTTCAAAGGGAGGTAGACGATGGATCTCGACACGCTCTTGCAAGGGCATAGGGACGCGATCACGGTGCGCAGGGTCTACGGCGATCCGGTCGAGCGCGACGGCGTCACGGTCGTTCCGGCGGCGGTGGTCATGGGCGGCACCGGCGGCGGCGGCGACGACGGGGGAAACGGAGGCGTTGGCTTGGGTCTGGCCGGCCGGCCCGCCGGGGCGTGGATCATCCGCGACGGAAAGGTGACGTGGAAGCCGGCCGTCGACATCACGCGGCTCGCCGCGATCGCCGCACTCACGTACGTGGCCCTTCGACTCTTGGCTAGGTGACGAGCTCGAGCGGGACGAGCGTGACCTCGAGCTCGCGGCCGCCGCGGAAGACCTGCGCCTTGACGTCGGTCCCGATCAGCTCGCCGGCCATCAGCCGCTGAAGGTCGTTTACCCCTTCGACGGGGAGCCCGTTCACTTCGACGATCAGGTCCTCGGCGCGCAGGCCCGCAGCCGCGGCCGGGCTGTCTTCGACGACCTCGACGATCTCGACCGCGTTCTTGCGGCCGAGCTTGGCGGCCAGACGAGGTGGAAGCGGGCGCGGTCCGCCTGCGATGCCGAGATAGGCGCGCCGGAACCGTCCCTCCGTCATCAGCGCCGCGATGATCTTCCTCGTTGCGCTGTTGACCGGCACGGCCAGGCCGAGTCCGACGCCTGCGACGGCGGTGTTGATGCCGACCACCCGGCCACGGCCGTCGGATAGCGCGCCGCCCGAGTTGCCGGGGTTGAGCGCCGCGTCGGTCTGGATCACGTTGTCGACGATCCGGCCGGCGGCCACGGTCAGGGAGCGGCCGAGCTGCGACACGACCCCCGCGGTGACGGAGCCTGTGAAGCCGTGCGGGTTCCCGATTGCGACGACGAGTTGGCCCACGCGGAGGCGCTCGGCGTCACCGAGCTCCGCCGGGGTGAGGTCGCCGCCGTCGAGCCGCAGCACGGCCAGATCTGAAAGCGGATCGGCTCCGACGACGCGGAAATCGTGCTCGCGCCCGTCGACGAAGGACGCGCGCCCCGTGCCGTCGGCCTGCGCAACCACGTGCGCAGAGGTCAGCATGAAACCGTCCGGCGTGATGACGACGGCACTCCCGGCCCCGTCGAGGCGGCGACCGCCGCGTACACGCCGCGAGACGCGCAGGCTCGCGACCGATGGAGAGAGCCGGTCGGCGACCGAGGTCACCGCGCGCGAGTAGGCGTCGAGCGCCTCGTCGTCAGCGCGCTGCCCGTCACGATCGGCCGCTTCATTGCCGGATTGCGGGTCGAGGAGGGCGTCCACGAAGCTGATGCCTGCCATCGCTCCCAAGCTAGCACTGCGGCCCCAGGCTGCGTCGCGCGCGGGAGCGGGCACTTAGACCCCACCCACCCGGGGTTCTTACCCGCTCCGCCTCCGGCGTTGAGGCTATCGAGGACAGGCGCACGAGTGGCACGCGGAAATGCGCCAAGATGGCGCCGGTTCGTCCACACGGCTGAGGAGGTGCGAGCGATGGCAGAAGTCGAGACCGGGCGCGAAGGCGGGGTCCTGACGATCACGCTCAACCGGCCGGAGGTGCTGAACGCGTTGACGCGAGAGACTCAGAAGCAGCTCGTCGGCGCGCTCAAGGAAGCCCGCGCCGATGACGTTCGCGCCGTCGTCCTCACCGGCGCGGGGCGCGGGTTCTGCGTCGGGCAGGACCTGACCGAGTTCCGCGAGGGCGCCGACGACATCTCCGAGCGCCTGCGCGCGAACTACCACCCCACCGTGCTTGCCATCCGCTCGCTCGAGAAGCCCGTGATCGCGGCGGTCAACGGGGCCGCCGCGGGTGCCGGCCTCTCCCTCGCCTGCGTCTGCGACCTCCGGATTGCCGCCGACAGCGCGACCTTCGTGCCCGCCTTCATCAACATCGGCCTCGTGCCCGACGGCGGCGGCACCTACTTCATCTCGCGCCTCCTCGGCCCGGCACGCGCCTTCGAGTGGATGAGCTCGGGGCGGCGCCTCTCGGCGGCCGAGGCCCACGCCTGGGGCCTCGTCTCCGAAGTCGTCGAAGGCGACCAGTTCGCCGAACGCGCTGCCGAGCTGGCCGAGACCTACGCGCAGCTGCCGACAGCGCGGTATCGGGATGACGAAGCGGCTCTTCGACCGCACGCCGCACGCGACTCTCGAGGAGCAGCTCGAGTTGGAAGCCCAGCTGCAGGCGGCGGCGACGAAGACCGAGGACTTTGCGAGAAGGCGTCGCGGCCTTCCTCGAGAAGCGCGACCCTCGCTTCACCGGTCGTTAGCTCGCTCCGCAGACCGCCATGTCCAGCCCTTCGGCCGCCCGTTTGGCCTGAGCGCTCGCGAGGCCCGACTCCGTGAGGAGCTGCTGGATGGCCTGGCGGTCCTCACTCTTCGCAGCGGCCAGCATTCGCTCGGCCGCGTCGACCTCAGCATCGAGCGCGGCGAGCAACTCGTTGATCTGCGCCGTCCTGCTCGGCGGGCCGCTCGAGCTCCTTCAGCTCCGCGTTCTGCTCCTTCGCCACCGGCACCGCGCGCTCGAGAAAGTTCGCGAGCTGAAGCGGATCAGTGGGATCCTGCGGCTGAGGAACGCGACTGATCTCCTGCTCGGCCTCCGAGCAGACGACGTCAGCTTGCTCGACGAACGACGCCTTGCTCTCCCCGCCGTCTTCCTCGCACCCGGGGAAACCGAGCACGACGAGCAGCGCGACGCAGGCCACGACCAACCGCATGGTCGAGACTCTACTCAGGAGGCCTTGCGCGGCTGGAGGTCGACGACCAACTCGCAATCGAGCGCCTCCGCAATCCGGAGCAGGGTGTCGATCCGGGGTGGCCTTCCGCCGGCCTCGAGCCGCGCGATTGCGGACTGCGTCGTGCCGGTCAACTCGGCGAGCTCCGCCTGGGAAAGGCCTTGCTCCTTCCGGCGGTGCGCAACCTTGTCGGCAACCTGGCCGAAGAACCAGCCCTGGTCGGGATCGACGTGCGCGAGGCGCTCACGGAGTCGCTCGAAAGCATCAGGCTGCATATCTCACCCCTGCTATGATAGCAAACATGCGATACATGACGGGCGCGCTCGCGGCGCTCCTGACGATCGCGCTCGCGGGGCTCGTGCTTTACGCGGCTGGAGAAGACACGTACTACTCGAGCGACGTCTCCCGCTGGGAGCACGCCGACCGTTGGGGCAAGACACCCGTCGTCGTCGCGGCGATAGCGATCTCAGGGACGACCGTCCTCGGCTTGCTGATCATCGCCTTCTCACCAGATGCTCGCCTGCGACGCCTGGCTCTGCCTGCGACCGCACTCTCCTGCGTCATGCTCGTGGCGGCGTGGATCTCCCTCACCGCCGGGCACTGAGCGTCGGCTAATCCAGGAGCGCTCGAATCTCGCCCTCCTCGGGGAAGCGGCCCTGCACCTGCTTCGAGAAGATCACCTCCCCGTCCAGAAGCACGTCGTACTGGCTCTTGGCGCCCTCCTCGGCGACGGCCTCGTGCTCCGTCTCGGCGTTCAACTCGGCCGCGAGACTCGCGGCCCGTGCGTCATAGCCGTCTCAGACCGGGCAGTAGAGAATGCTGATCTGCGCCACGGCGAAAAGCTATCGGAAGCTCAGATCGTCTTGAACTGCTCGAACGGCTGCCGGCAGCTCGCGCAGTAGCGGATCGAGCGGCAGGGCGTCGGGCCGAAGATGTTCTCGAGCCGCGTGTCCTTCGAGCCGCAGTACGGGCACTTGAAGGCCGCGCTCTGGAGCTGCACGAGCTGAGGCGGAGCGGCCTCGCGCGGCGCCGGGGGCGCAAAGCCGGACCGGCGGAGCTTCTCCCGGCCCTCCGGCGTGATGCGGTCCGTCGACCACGAGTCGTCGAGGATCACCTGGACGTCGGGCTCGCCGCCGAGCGCGCGGATCGACTCGGCCATCTGGTCGCGCATCACCTCGAGCGCCGGGCAGCCGAGGAAGGTCGGCGTGAACTCGACGCGCACGTGACCGTTCTCGACGGCGACGTCGCGCACGACGCCGAGGTCGACGAGCGAGATCGTCGGGATCTCCGGGTCGGGAATCTCGGCCAGTGCCTCCCAGACGCGCTCGGCGGTTACCACGTCGCTCCCGGGACGCTGCGACGCACCATCGTCATCTCGTCCCAGAGCTCAGCGAACTCGGGCGTGTGCTCTCCTCGATCGTTCACCAGCGGCCGCAGCTCGTCGACTGCTTCGACGAAACGGGGCTCGTCCTGCAGCCGGTCGAACCACATCTGCGCGTGCATCCGGTGGTAGGCCTCCTCGCGGTCGATCTTTGCCGCGAGGCCCGCGACTTCGGCGTCGTCCGACTCCATCAGCGCCCGGATGCGCTGCTCGTCGGCCTCTTCGTAGAGGTAGTGCCGCGCGATCGTCTTGCGCCCAGTCCGGCACGAAGCGGAGCTCGACGAAGGCCGAGCAGCGGTACTCCTCCGGCTTGCGGTCGAAGGCGAGCTCGTCGGCGGTCGCGCCCAGCTCATCGGCGACGAGCTGGTAGAGCGCCCGCGCGTGCCCGATCTCGTTCTGGGCGATCGACGAAAAGGCCACGTCCTCCTCGAGGAAGGGCGCGATGCCCGTCCACTCGGAGTTACGCCAGCCGAGGACGAGCTCGTCGTCAGCGATCGGCAGGAGCAGCTGTGCCCGCTCGCTCACGTGCCTCCTTCAGCTTCTCCTTGAGCGGATAGCCGTCGACCCGGTGGTAGTTGCGCTCGAGCTCGTCGACGAACTCGTCGATCTCGTGGACGTTCTCGCGCGCGACGACCCAGAGAGCGATCGACTCGCCGCGCCGTCCGAACTGCTCGCGCGCGTACCAGTCGCCGAACTCCTCGTTCGGCGCCTCGACCGACCCGGCGTGCTGGAACGGCTGCCCCTTCCGCTCCTGGCTAAAGACCTCCGCAGATCACGCTGCTTCGGCAAGCACCGCGCGGCGAACCCACTCGGTTTCGGCGCGAGTCGTCCGCCGGAGGTCGAGCCGCTCCTGCGTCATCGGCCCGTGACCGGTGACGACGTGCTTCAGCTCGTCCCAGTCGGGCTCCGAGAACTCCCAGGTGCCGTCGTCGTTCTTGCGCAGCTTCGAGTCCGGAACGCTGAGACCGAGCTCCCAGATCTGGGGCACGTAGCCGTCGAGGAACTGCTGGCGCGCCTCGCCGTTGCCCTGGCTCTTGATCCGCCAGAGATACATCGGATCCTCGTCGGACGGAATCGGGTTGCCGTGGAACTGCATCAGCGGGCCCCACCAGCGATTCAGCGCCTCCTGGACGAGCTCACGCTGCTCGTCGGTGCCGTTCATCATCGTCAGGATCACGTCGCGCCCGTGGAGGATGTGGAACGACTCCTCCCAGCAGATCTTCTTCATGATCCGCGCGTAGGGCGCGTACGAGCACTTGAGGAGCGCCTTCTGGCTGATGATCGCCGCCGCGTCGACGAGCCAGGCGATGACGCCGACGTCACCCCAGGTCTTCGTCGGGTAATGGAAGACGTTGTGGAACTTCGACTTGCCCGAGATCAGGTCCTCGAGGCACTGCGCCCGCGGCTTGCCGAGGTCCTCGACGACCCGGTAGATGAGCTGGGAGTGGCCGACCTCGTCCTGCACCTTCGCCGTCAGGGCGAGCTTGCGCTGGAGGGTCGGCGCCCGCAGGATCCACTCGCGCTCGGGGAGGACGCCCATGAGCTCCGAGTTGCCGTGCATCTCGATGAACTTGATGAGTTTCGCCCGGTACTCGTCGGGCATCCAGTCGCCCGTCTCGACCTGGCCGCCGCCCTGCACGTACTCGAGAAACTCCTGCTCCTGCGCGCTCATCGACACCTCCACAACGAACGATCGTTAGGGTCTAGATCCTACTATGACCACGAGGCGCTCGCAGCTAACCCGTGAGGCGGCCCGTCTGTTTGCAGAAAAGGGCTACCACGGCACGTCGATCGGCGATCTGGCCAAGGCGATGGGCGTCCAGAAGGGCTCGCTCTACGCCCACATCGACTCGAAGCACGACCTGCTCTACGAGACGATGCGCGACGGCGCCGACGCCTTCCACGCGGCTCTGGACGCGATTCCGGAGCAGCTTCGGGCCACGGAGAAGATCCGGCTCGCTCTCCGCGGCCACCTGCGCGTCGTCGCCGAGCAACTCGACGTGGCGACCGTCTTCGTCCGCGAATGGCGGTACCTCGAGGGTGCGCAGCGTGACGAGATCGTCGCCGAGCGGCGGCGCTACGAGGACCGAATCCGCGCGTTCTTCCGAGAGGGCCGCGAGCTCGGCGAGCTGCGCACGGATCTCGACGATGCGACGGCCGCGCTGCTCACGCTGTCGGCTGCCAACTGGGCCTACACCTGGCTGCAGGCCGGGCCGCGACACCGACGAGCTGGCCGATCGCTTCTACGCGCTGCTCATCGACGGCATGCGCGGGTACGCGACGCCGGGCTGACTCGGCGTCACGGCCGGCGCGGGTCGTCCACGCTGCGGTAGGTGATTGCCTCGATCGTCCGGCCGTCCGGGTCGGTGAAGAAGAGCCCGACAGCGATGTCGTGATCGCGCTCTCGCCACTCGATCCCGGCCTGGTCCAACCGGCGCCGGATCTCCGCGCGCTCCGCTTCCGTCACGCGCACCCCGGTGTGCGGCCCGGGCCCGCCCGTCCCGTGCACGGCCACTCCCGTGTTGCCGAGATAGGCCATCACCGGATGACCGGGCTCCTTGACGACCCGCGCTCCGAAGATCCGCTCGTAGAAGGCGGCGAGTGCATCCGGATCGTCGGTCTCGAAAGCGACGTGGTCGATCCTTGGCATTGTCCGCCACCATGCAGCGCCCGCTCCTGATCGTCAACCCGTTCGCGAGCTCGGTGTCAGAAGAGCGTATCGCGGCGGTCGTTGCGGAGCTGGGAGACGTCGAGGTTCGGCGCACGGAGCATCCCGGCCATGCCACCGAGCTCGCGCGTGAGGCCGACGGCCGGTCCGCTCTCTACGTGTTGTCCGGAGACGGCGGCTACAACGAGGCGCTGAACGGTCTCGACGCCGACGTGCCGGTCGGATTCATCCCGGGCGGGGGCGCCAACGTCTTGCCGCGCGCGCTCGGCCTGCCGCGCGATCCGATCGCAGCTGCGCGGCGGATCCGGTCGAGGGCCGTACGCGGCGGATCTCGCTGGGTCGCGTGAACGGAAGAAGGTTCGCCTTCGCGGCAGGCATCGGCCTGTCCGCCGAAGTCGTGCGGCGAATCGATCGCCGCGGCCGGACGGAGGAAGGGGGGCGGGCGGGCAACGCGATGTTTGCCTGGACCGTCGTGCAACTCGTCGCGCAGCGCCGGGGACGCTTCGAGCCGGCCCTCGAGATCGCAGGTCGGGGGCGGGCCGCCTTCGCACTCGTCGCCAACTGTGATCCCTTCACCTACGCGGGCCCCGTCCCCGTTCACGTGGCCCCGGAGGCGCGTTTCGAGCTGGGCCTCGACCTCTTCGCCCCGCGCACGGTCACGCCGTTGACGATTCCTCGGCTGCTCGCCTACTTCGGGACCGGTCGCGGGCATTCGCGTGCCCGTGATCTCATCTACGAGCACGATCTCGACCAGATCGAGATCCGCTGCGACCGGCGCATGCCACTCCAGGTCGACGGCGAGGATCTCGGAGATGTCGACACGGCTCATTTCGAGTGCGAGCGGGAGGTTCTCCGCGTACTCGTCTAGCGACCGTGATCTAAGGTCGCGGCATGATCGGAGGCTCCGCGGGGCGCGTGCCGCGAGGAGCGCGGGCCGCGGCGGTCGCCGTCGCGATCACCGCTCTGCTGGCCGTTGCGGCTCTGGCCAGCCGCGCCCGTGCGCCGGCTGCGGGGGAGAGCGCGCCCGCCCAGACGCCTTTCGACCAGATCCTGGACTACTTGACCGTGTTCGGCCTGCTGCTGCTGCCGCTTGGCGCGGTCCTCATCGTCTGGGCTGCTTTTGTCCAGCGCGGGCAGACCATCGGCACGCGCCAAACCGGCTGGAAGTCCACGCTGCGGACCGTCGTTACTGTCGCTGTCGTGCTGACTCTCGTCGTGGTGGTCGTGCGGCAGTCTGAGCGAGCGGGGCTGGCGGCCCAGGTCGGGCCCGGACGCGACTCAACGGCACCCGGGACCGGGACGGGCAGTTCGCAGCAGCCACGCTCGCGGGATTCCGCCGATGACCCGGGCTGGCTACCGTTTTTCGTCGCTGGCTCGGTCGTGTTCGCGTTCGGGGTCGCCGTCGTCGGCACCGCTGTGGTGACACGGAGGCGTCGGACCGGCCTGCTTCCTCGCGCGGGAGCCGCGGCGATTGTCGCGGGCGCGCTCGGCGACATGATCGCCGAGCTCCGCGCCGAGCGTGATCCGCGCCGCGCCGTGATCCGCGCCTATTCGGGGATGGAGCGGACCCTCGGCGCCCGGGGGCTGCCACGCCACGCGTACGAGGCCCCCTTCGAGTATCTGGAGCGGATCCTCACCAGCGTGCAGGCGAGTGCGCACTCGGTCGGCAGGCTGACCAACCTCTTCGAGCGGGCGCGCTTCAGCGAGCACACGATCGACTCCGGGATGAAAGACGAGGCGATCTCCGCGCTCGTCGCGCTGCGCGGCGAGCTCGAGGCTGGCGACGTGAGAAAGGTTCTGACCGACTCGATCGGGGTCGCAGTTCTCGCGACTGCCGGTCTCTTCATTGCTCGCGCGCTCGCGCCGGGCCGCCACGAGCTCGAGCTGGACATCTATGCGCTCACGCTCGGGGGCCTCGCGGTTCTGTGCGCCGTGACCTGGCTACGCCGGGCTCTGCCCCCGGCCGGAGAGTCGTCGTTGCAGCGGGCTCTGGAACGAGCCCGCCCGGTTCGTAGCGCAGTTGCCCGAGCTCGCACGACTGGAGCGCGAGGTGTACATCGGGGCGGCGCAGGCGTTCGACCTCCACTACCGGGTTCGCCCGGTGCTCCGGGAGATCGCGCTGGCCCGCCTCGCCGAGCGTGGGCTGCGGCTCGACAGCGGAGACCAGGCGGTTCGCGAGGCGCTCGGCGACGAGGTCTGGGAGCTCGTGCGCCCCGATCGCGAGCCGCCGGAGGACCGTCACGGCGGGGCGATCGGATTTGCCGGCGTCGAAAGGCTCGTCGCCCGACTGGAGAGGCCTCTGACGCGCTGACCGTAGACGAGCTCCGCAGAGCAGATCCGCCCGCATCCTCGACGAGGTCGAGCGTGCGGTCGTCGGCAAGCGGGAGACGCTCGAGCTCGTGCTGCTCGGCCTGCTCGCTGACGGCCACGTCCTGATCGAGGACTTCCCCGGGCTGGCGAAGACGCTGATGGCGCGCGCCTTCGCTCAGGTGACGACGCTCGACTTCTCGCGGATCCAGTTCACGCCGGACCTGATGCCCGCCGACGTCACCGGCTCGTCGATCTACGACCAGAGCGACGGCGACTTCGAGTTCCGGCCGGGCCCGATCTTCACCAACCTCCTGCTCGCCGACGAGATCAACCGCGCGCCGCCGAAGACGCAGGCCGCGCTGCTCGAGGCCATGCAGGAGCGCCAGGTGACCATCGAGGGCGACGACGAACCCGCTCGGCCCGCCCTTCTTCGTCATCGCGACGCAGAACCCGATCGAGTACGAGGGCACCTATCCGCTGCCCGAGGCGCAGCTCGACCGCTTCCTGCTGCGCACCGGCGTCGGCTACCCCTCGCGCGAGCACGAGTGGGAGGTGCTCGAGCGCCGGATCGAGCGCGAGGTCGACGAGGTCGAGCTCGAGTCCCGTCGTCGACCGCGACGACCTTGCTCGAGATGCAGCGTGCGCTCGAGCAGGTGCACGTGGACGAGACCGCTCGGCTCTACATCGTCGACCTCGTCGCGGCCACGCGCAAGGCGCCCGGCGTCCAGGTCGGGTCGAGCCCGCGAGGCTCGCTCGCGCTGCTCAAGCTCGCGCGCGGACAGGCCGCTCTCTCGGGCCGCGACTACGTCATGCCGGAGGACGTGAAGGCAGTCGCCGTCGCCGCGCTCGCGCACCGCCTCACGCTCCGTCCGGAGCTCTGGGTGCAGCGCCTGCGCGCTGAGGACATCGTGCGCGAGCTCCTCGAGCAGGTGCCGACGCCTGCGGTCGAGCCTCCCCGGTCGTGAAGCGCGCGGCCGCGCCGAAGCTTCGCGTCTATCCGGCTCTCGCCGCCATCGGTGTGCTGGCGGGGCTCGCGCTCGGCCGGCCGGAGCTCGTCGCGCTGGCGGCGCCGTTCGCGGTGCTCGCCGCCGTCGGGGTCTCGCTCGCGCAGGAGGCGGAGCTGCGAGCGCGGCTCGTGCTCGAGCGCGGAGCGCGCAGGTCGAGGGCGAGGAGGTGACTGCCGAGGTCGAGGTCTTCGCTCCGCGTTCGGTCGAACGCCTCACCGGGCTGCTCGCGCTTCCTGCGGGTCTGTCGGACCGACGGTCCGAATCCCTTCGCTGATCCGGCTGGCGGCCGGGGAGCGGCGTTCGCTGGAGCTCCCGTCTCGAGTGCGAGCGCTGGGGTGCGTACGGAGTCGGGGCGTCGTGCTGCTGCGGTCGCAGGATGCGCTTCGGGTTCCTCGTTTTCGGAAGCGGCCTTCGACCTGCCAGCAGCCGCTCAAGGTCTACCCGCGGCGGCGAGACCTCAGCTCGCTACTCCGTCCACTCGAGACCCAGGTCTTCGCCGGCAACCAGGTGGCGCGCGGCGAGGCGACGGGATCGAGTTCGCCGACCTGCGCCCCTTCGTCGCCCGGCGATCGCGTGCGGCGGGTGAACTGGCGCGCGACGGCCCGGCGCGGTGTGCCCTGGGTCAACGAGTCGCATCCGGAGCGAAACTCGGACGTCGTGCTCTTTCTGGACACGTTCGCGGAGGCTCGGCGAGGCGCCGCGGGGTCGCTCGACGCTCTCCGTGCGGGCGGCCGGCCGCACTCGCCGAGCTCTACCTGCGGGAGAAGGACCGCGTCGGCGTCGTCTCCTTCGGCGGTGTCCTCAACTGGCTCACGGTCTCGAGCGGGCCGGTCGCAGCTCTACCGGATCGTGGACTCGCTCCTCGATGCGGAGATCTGGCTCAGCTACGTGTGGAAGGACATCGACGTGATCCCGACGCGGACGCTTCCGCCGCAGGGCGCTCGTGCTCGCGCTGACGCCCGCTGCTCGACGACCGCGCGATCGGGCGCGCTGCTCGACCTCCGAGCGCGCGGCTTCGACCTCGCGATCATCGAGGTCTCCCCCCTGCCCGTTCGTCGAGCCGGGCGAGACCGAGAGTCGAGCGGCTCGCGTTCCGGGTCTGGCAGTTGCGGCGCGAGGCGATCCGCTCCCGCTACGCGCGGCGCTGGGTGTGCCGGTCGTCGAGTGGCGCGACGAGCGAGCCGCTCGAAGCTGCGATCGAGGAGGTGAGGAGGATTCAGGCGCCACGCCCGAACCGTGCGCGCGTAGCCACCGGAGCTGCGGCGCTGGTCGACCGCGAGCTGCGCCTCGGCGCCTACCCGCCGCTGGAGGGAACGCTCCGGCCTCTCTCGCTCGTTCTCGGCGGGACTCGCGCTCGCATTCCTGGCGGCGGGCTGGCCGGTCGCTGGACGGCGCCGGTTGCCACGGGGCTCACGCTCCTCGGCGCGCAGTACGCCGTCCTGTTCTCGGCGGGACCGGAGGCCGTGGACGAGTGGACGCCGTTCTACGCGGCCGGCTTCCTGTTCAGCGCAGAGCTGTCGTTCTGGTCGATCGGAGCCGCGGGTGCCGGCCTGGAGCGAGTCTGGACGGTTCTGCTCCGGCGACTCGGAACGGTGCTGGCTGCCTGTCGCGGCTGCGGCCGGGATCGCGGCGGTCGTCATCATCGCGGCCGGCGCTTCTCTCGGCGACAGCCTCATCGCCGAGGCCGCCGGGCTCGCAGCCGCGGTGGTCGCGCTCGCTCGCTCGGCGCCCTCGTCCGACTCTTGCGCTGACGGCCTTCCTGGATAGATTCGCGCCGTGATGGCGGAAGTGCTCCCTACCGAGCGCGATCTGCGCCGCGTGATCGGCGACGGCGACGCGATTCCCGACCGCGAGGTCGAGGGGCTCACCGACCACGATCTCGTCGAGCTGTACCGGAGCCTGATCCTCCTTCGCACCTACGACGAGCGCTCGGTCGTCTACCACTCGCAGGGCCGCATCGGGACCTACGCGATCTTCTGGAACCACGAGGCGATGCAGGCCGGCTCGGTGTACGCGCTCGACGACGGCGACTGGATCTTCCCGAGCTATCGCGAGTCGGCCATCGGCCTGCTGCGCGGGATGGCGCCCGCCACGATCCTCTCGTGGTGGCGCGGCCACCCGGCGGGCTGGTGGAACCCGGCCGACTACAACGTGGCCTCGATCTGCGTCCCGATCGGCACGCACGTGCCGCATGCAGCCGGGCTCGCGTGGGGGAAGCGCCTGCGCGGCGAGAAGTCCTGCGCGATCGTGTACTTCGGAGACGGCGCGACCTCCGAGGGCTCGTTCCACGAGGGGGCGAACTTCGCCGCGGTCATGCGTGCGCCGCTCGTGCTCCTCTGCAACAACAACGGCTGGGCGATCTCGACGCCGGTCGAGGATCAGACGCGGGCGGAGACGCTCGCCGACAAGGCAGTCGGCTACGGGATGCCCGGTGTGCGCGTCGACGGGACGGACGTGCTCGCCGTCTTCGAGGCCACGCGCGAGGGCGTCGACGCGGGCGCGTGCCGGAGAGGGGCCGACCTTCATCGAGGCTGTGTCCTACCGCGCCGCTCCGCACGCGACTGCTGACGATCCGAAGGCCTACATCGATCTCGAGCGCGTCGAGGAAGAGAAGCGACGGGAGTGCGTCGGCCGGTTCGAGGGCTACCTGCGCCGCGCCGGGATCTTGACGGACGAGATGGCCGCGTCCATTCGCAGTGAGGCCGAGCAGGCCATGCGCGAGGGGATCGCCGCCGCCGAGGCCGAGCCGCCGGCCGACGTCTCGCTGGTCTTCGACCATGCGTTCGTCGATCCGCCTGCCTCCTTCGCCGACGACCTGGCCGAGCTGAGGCGGGTGCTGGGCGAATGAGCGAGCTCACGGTGCTCGAGGCGATCAACGATTGCTTCCACGTCGAGCTGGGCCGCGACGAGAACGTGATGGTGATGGGTCAGGACGTCGGCCGCGCCGGCGGTGTCTTTCGCGCGACGGCAGGTCTCCGCGACAAGTTCGGGCCGGATCGCTGCGTGGACACCCCGCTCGCGGAGGCGGGGATCATGGGCACCGCGGTCGGCCTCTGCATGGCCGGGTTCCGTCCCGTCTGCGAGATGCAGTACGACGCGTTCAGCTACCCGGGGCTCGACCAGCTGATCACGCACGTCGGGCGCTACCGCTGGCGGACCGGGGGCAAGATGGGCTTCCCGCTCACGGTGCGCATGCCCTACGGCGGCGGAGTGCGCGCGCCCGAGCTGCACGACGACTCTCCCGAGACCTACTACGTGCACACGCCCGGCGTGAAGGTCGCGATCGCCTCGACACCTGCCGATGCGAAGGGGCTCCTGGCGGCGGCGATCCGCGATCCCGACCCGGTCGTCATCTTCGAGCCGAAGCTGCACTACCGGACGATGCGCGGCGAGGTGCCCGAGGGCGAGTACGTCGTGCCCCTCGGGCAGGCGCGGGTCGTTCGCGAGGGCGACGACGTCACGCTCGTCGCGTACGGGTCGATGGTTCCGCTCGCCGAGCGGGCCGCCGACGCGCTCGAGGGCCGGGCCTCGGTGCACATCCTCGACATCCGGACGCTGAAGCCGCTCGACGAGGAAGCGCTGCTCGCCGCCGCGGCGAAGACGGGCCGGGTCGTGCTCATCCAGGAGGCCCCGCGCACGTGTGGGTACGCGGCCGAGCTGGCGGCGATCCTCGCGGAGAAGGCGATGCTCGATCTCCAGGGCCCCGTGCTGCGCGTCACCGGCTACGACGTGCCGTACCCGTACTGGCAGATCGAGGACGCGTACATGCCGTCCGTCGAGCGCGTGGTGGACGCGGTCGAGAAGCTGCTCGAGTTTTGAGCAGCGAGGCGCTCGAACGGGCCTTCGCCCACGACACGCGGGGCGGGAGGCCGAGGCGATTCCGGAGTACCGCGCGGCGATCGAGGCCGGCCTCGACGACGACGACCTCCTCGGCGCGCTGCTCGGGCTGGGCAGCTCCCTGCGGAACGTTGGCGAGCTCGAGGAATCGGAGCGCATTCTTCGGCAGGCCGTGACGCGGTTCCCCGACCACGCCGCGCTCCGAGTGTTCCTCGCGCTGACTCGCTGGAGCGGCGGCCACCAGGCCGACGCCTTCCGCGAGCTGCTCGAAGGCCTGTTCCGAGCTGACGCCCCAGGCATGGCGCGGTACCAGCGCGCGATTCGCGGATACGCGGCCGAGCTCTGAGCGAGCGGCTTCGCCTCTGGCTGGAGCGCGGCAACGCGGGCTACCACCTGCGTGACGCCGAGACCGGTGAGCGGGTGGCCTGGGAGGACCCGCGCATCCGGGTCCTCCCCGTCGCAGGCGTTTCGTTCCGCCCGGAGGCGCTCGACGATCCGTCGTTCGAGCCCGGCCGGCTGCTCGCGCTCGTACCCGAGCCCGACAACCCTCACGACCCGAATGCGGTCGCGGTCTGGAACGAGGAGCGGACGCTGCAGGCCGGCTACGTGCCGCGCGAGGTTGCGCCGGAGCTCGCCGGCGACGAGCAGGCCGTCTCCCTGTGGCGTGTCGAGGGCGGGCCTGCGGATGCTGATCGCTCCGGCGAGATGCCTGGGTCGGCAGCGACGCCCCAGGTAGATTCCGCCGCCGTGGCTTACGAGTTCAAATTGCCCGACCTGGGCGAGGGGCTGACGGAGGGCGAGATCGCCCGCTGGCTCGTGTCAGTGGGCGACGAGATTGCCGAGGATCAGCCGCTCGTCGAGATCCAGACCGACAAGACGACGGTCGAGATCCCGTCGCCCGCCGCCGGGGAGGTCGCGCAGATCCTCGTCGAGGAGGGCGCGGTCGTCCCGGTGGGGACGGTGCTGGTCGTGATCGGAACCGACGGCGCCGTTCAAGAGCAGCCCCAGCCCACGCCGGCCCCGTCCAGGGGACAGTCCCCAGGACCTGTCCCGTCCGGCAAGGTGCGCGCGACGCCGCTCGTGCGCCGCCTTGCACAGGAGCTCGGCGTCGCCCTCGAATCGCTCCAGGGAACGGGCCCCCAGGGGCGAGTGACCGAACAGGACGTGCGCGGAGCCGCCACGTCAGGGGGACAGGCCCCAGGACCTGTCTCGGAGGGACGGCGGGAGCCGCTCCGCGGGGTGCGCCGCCTGATCGCCGAGCACATGGCCCGCGCGCACCGCGAGGTGCCGCCCGTCACGTGGGTCGAGGAGTGCGACTTCTCGAACGTCGATCTCAAGCTGCTCGTCCCGACCGTGCTCAAGGCCTGCGCGGAGGCGCTCCAGGAGTTCCCGGAGCTGAACGCTCGGCTCGAGGGTGACGAGATCGTCTACCTCGACCGCTACGACCTCGGCGTGGCCGTTCAGACGGACGACGGCCTCGTCGTCCCGGTCGTGCGCGACTGCGACACGCGCTCCCTGGAGGAGCTGGGAGCCGAGGCCGCGCGCCTCGCCGAGGCCGCGCGGGCCGGCTCGCTGAAGCCCGAGGAGCTCCGCGGCTCCACCTTCACGGTCACGAGCGCGGGCAAGCTCGCGGGCCTGTTCCAGACGCCGATCGTCAACTACCCCGAGGTGGCCATCCTCAGCGTCGGGCGCGTCGCCGAGCGCCCGGTCGTCCGCGACGGCCAGGTCGAGATTGCACCCCTTGGCTACATAGCGCTCACGTTCGACCACCGAGTCGTCGACGGAGCCCGCGCCGCCGAGTTCGGGCTCGCGGTCATCCGCCGCATCGAAGCCTGAAAAGACGAGAGCCCGGCGCGCGCCGGGCTCTCGAGACAAGCGATTGCTCTTCGCGTTACTTGTTGTGCCCGTGACGCTTGTGGGCGATCTGGCCGCGGATCAAGCCGGCCGGGTTGAGCGTCGTATGGACGTTCGCGTACGTGTAGCCGTGGCGCATCGCGCGGAGGAGCTCGGCCATCTCACCGGCCGCGATGCCCTGCCCCGACGGCCCGATGACGTCAGCGGCGTCGATGACGCCTTCGAACGTGCCCTCGGTCGGCGTGCACGGAGGCTTGTCGCTCGCCCCAGCCGGCCCGCAAAGGAATGCGCTGACGCCACCTGCGACGCCGCGCTGCCCGAAGTGGATATGCGCCTGGGTCGTGGCGCCCTCGGCCGCTTCGAAGTCCTCGTAGTGGAGCGTGTAGCGGATCTCATTGCCCACGACTCGGGCTCGGAAGCTGCCGTGCCCCGGGGTCGACTCCGAAGGAGTCTCCTGGAATCCGGTCAGGCCGGTCCGGAAGTTGTTGCCGCCCCCTCCTTGCCCTTATTGGCGAACGCGGTCGCAGCCAGGGCCACAGAAGCCAAGACGACAAGACCGACGAATACGAGCTTCCTCATCTGTTCCTCCTTCGTTTTGGTCATGGAAAACTACTGACTTCGAGCGGTTTCGGATTCCGCACGGTCCGCAGGCAGGTACGGCTCCACGAGTTCTTCGATGTCCGCGGCCTTGGCGCGGCCCTCGACTCGCGCGACCGTTCGCTTGTTCTGGACGAGCACGAGCGTCGGCACCTTCCGGACGCGGAACCGGCTAGCGGTCTTCGGATCCTCCTCGACGTCGACGCGAACCACCCGGAGGCGGTCTCGCTCCTTCCTCGCCAGATGGTCGACCAGGCTGTCCATGCGCCGGGCGGGGCCCGACCGCTTGGCGGAGAAGAAGACGAGTAGCGGTATCTGGAATTTCCGGCTGCGGCCCGGATGCGAACCTGGCATCCAAGAGAGCTTGTTGCCGCGAATCGAGGTTTTAAACCTGCCCCGTACACTTGGCCAAGTGCGCGATCTGTACACGATCGGGGTCTTCGTCGGCTTCGGCGTCGGCGTCGGGGTGCTGGCCGCAGCACTGCTGGCCGGGGCTCGGCTCGGCCTGGCGCTCGCGCTCGCGGCTGCGGCCGCCGGGGGTGTCGCTCTCGGCCTTGCCCTGGCTGATGTCGAGGAAGCGGTTGGCGCCGCCGTCGGCGGCCTCGCCGGAGCCTTCGGCGCCGGTGCGCTAGCACGAGGCGCTCTGACCCGGGGCGGCGCGCGGGTCGCGACTGCCGCACTCCTCGTGCTCGCCGCACTCGTCCTCGGGCTGCTCGCGCTCATCCCGGGAGTGGGGTACCTGGAAGCCATCGTCCTCCCTGCGCTGGCCCTGCGGCTCCGCCGGACGGGAAGCCGTCGCTACGCGGGGCTGCGCATCCTCGCGCGGGACTAGTGGCGGCGCAGAAGCTCGTCCTCATCGTCATCGACGGCTTGACGCCCGCGATGCTCGAGCGCGCCGTCGAGCGGGGCACGGCTCCGGCGCTGGCCGTCCTGGCCGAGAACGGGTCCTACCGGCGCGCCGTCACCACGTTTCCCTCTCTGACCCCGGTCTGCCTCTCGTCGCTGGCCACTGGCGCGCATCCCGACGTGCACCGGATCCCGCACCTGGTCTGGTACCACGAGCGCGAGCAGAGACTGGTCGAGTACGGATCGTCCTTCCGCGCGCTGCGGGCGGCCGGGACGGCTCAATCGATCCGTGACGCAGTCTTCAACTTGAACGCCGAGCACCTCTCCCCCGACGCGCTCACCGTGTTCGAGGCACTCGACGACGCCGGACAGGTGACGGCGGCCGTGAACATGGTCTGTTACCGGGGACGGACGGAGCACACGGCCACGCTTCCCGGCGTGAGGCGCACGGTGCACGGCCCGCGCCGCTTCTACTACTTCAACGTGTTCGCGTCGGACGTGACCGGCGCGCCGCTCGCGGTTCGCACCCGCTCGGGCGGCTCCGTGGACAACTACGCGGCGAGCGTCGGCCGCTGGCTCGTGACCCGGGACGGCTTCGACTTCTTCGCCTACTACCTGCCCGACTACGACTATGCCTCGCACGTCGAGGGGCCCGAGGGCGCGGAGGCGGCGCTCACGCGCACCGATCGCGCCGTCGCCGCCCTGCTCGATGCCGCCGGCGGCGCCGACGAGTTCCTCGAGCGCTACTCGGTCCTCGTTTGCTCCGACCACGGCCAGACGAAGGTCGACCGCGGTGTGCGACTGGAGGCCGCGTTCGACGGCTTCTCGCTTTTCCGCCCCGGCCGAGGCCCGGCCGAGCTGGCGGTGACGGCTTCGAACCGCGCCGCGATGGTGTATCGCCTCCCGAGCTGTCGCGCGGAGATCGACGAGCTGGCCCGGCGCCTCGATGGAGAAGAGAGCGCCGAAGTCGTGCTCTACCTCGAGGGCGACGAGGCAGTCGCCCGACGCGCGGGCGAGGAGCTTCGCTTCGCCAGAGCGGACGGCGGGTTCGCCATCCGCGGCGACGAGTCGCTGCTCCCGTACCCGGACGCGCTCGAACGTTCGTGGGCCGCCCTGCACAACCCGAACGCAGGCGACCTGATCGTCTCCGCCGCGCCGGGCTTCGAGTTCGCGGACCTGGGCGGCGGCCACCACGCGGGCGGCGGCAGTCACGGCTCGCTCGAGGTCGGCGACTCGGAGGTGCCGATGCTCGCGGTCGGGCTCGACCCTCCCGGCTCGATCGTCGAGGTGGCGCCGACGGTCCTGCGCCACTTCGGGGTCGAGCCTCCAGCTTCGATGCGTGCCGCCGCTCATGCCGCCTGATTCGACCGAGACCGCGTCGCGCCCGCATGGTCGACGACCAGCTACGAGGTCGCGACATCGTCGACCAGCGGGTCCTCGATGCGATGGAGCGTGTCCCGCGCGAGCTGTTCGTTCCCGAGGGCGAGCGGTCCCGCGCGTACGACGATGCCGCCCTGCCGATCGGCCACGGTCAGACGATCTCGCAGCCGTACATGGTGGCCCGAATCTGCGAGGCGCTGGCGCTGGGCGGGAACGAGCGGGTGCTCGACGTCGGCACCGGCTCCGGCTACCAGGCCGCCGTGCTCGCAGAGCTGGCCGGCGAGGTCTTCACGATCGAGCGCATCCCGGAGCTCGCGGAGCAGGCCAGGCTCAACCTGGCGGCGGCCGGCTACGACCGCGTCAGCGTCCACGACGGTGACGGAACCCTCGGGCTGCCCGAGCAGGCGCCCTTCGACGCGATCGCAGTCGCGGCTGCCGCACCGGGCATGCCACAAGAGCTCTACGAGCAGCTCGAACCGCGCGGACGGCTTGCCGTTCCCGTCGGCGGTCGTGGCGGGCAGCGCCTCGAGCTCATCATCCGCAGCCCCGAGGGGCCGGCGATCGTCCGCTCCGTCCCCTGCCGGTTCGTGCCGCTGGTCGGCGAGGGCGGGTTCCCGCGATGAAGAGGGCGCACGTGCGCGTACAGGGGTCCGTGCAAGGCGTCTTCTTCCGCGTCGAGACGCGTGACCGGGCCCGGTCGCTCGGAGTCGCGGGCTGGGTGCGGAACCTGCAGGACGGAGCCGTCGAGGCCGTCTTCGAGGGGCCCGAGGAACGGGTCGAGTCGATGGTCGAATGGTGCCGTCGCGGCCCGGCTGGCGCGCGCGTGGAATCAGTCGACGTCGACTGGGAGGATCCGGCTCGCGAAGAGGGATTCGCAGTGCAATGAGTTTTCCCGCGGCAGGTCAGGGGCAGAAGGGTGCGGCGATGGCAACGAACCACCTCCTGAACAGGCGCGTCGTGCTGAAAGGCGGGATCGAGGTCGGCCGCGTGGTCGACGTGATCCTGGAGGCGAATGCCGACCGTGCACTCGGGCTGGACGTGCTCTGCCGCGACGGCGAGCACCGCTTCTTGCCGATGGCCGCCGTGGCGAACGTCGCGGCCGACGTCGAGATCGACTCGGCGCTCACGCTGCTCGAGCCGGCGGAGCTCGAGTTCTACCGGGCGCACGGCCGCTCCCTTCGCGGCGGCGCCTCCGGTACGCTCGCCGACCGGTGACGAACGAGCCCGCAGCCGCACCGTCCTCGCTCGGGCAGGCCCGCCGCCGCGCCGGGCGCGCGCTCCGCCGTCCCGCCAACTGGGTGCAGCTCGCGAAGTTCTCGGTTGTCGGTGCGACGGGTTACGTGGTCAACCTCGTGGTCTACGTCTTGCTGATCGAGGCCGGCCTCCACTACAGCGTGGCCGCTGCGTGCTCATTCCTGGTCGCCGTCACCAACAACTACACGTGGAACCGGATCTGGACGTTTCGCGGCCAGCGTGGTCACATCGCCTACCAGGGCCTGCGCTTCTTCGTCGTCTCGGTGGTGGCCCTGGCAGCGAACGAGGTTCTCCTGACGGCGTTCGTCGCGTTCGGCGTCGGGAAGGTCGTCGCTCAGGCGATCGCAGTCGTGCTCGTGATGCCGATCAACTTCGTCGGCAACAAGCTCTGGTCGTTCCGGCGGCGTTAGCCGCTCGCCGTGCGGCGCGCCGTCCTCCTGCTGCTCCTCGTTGCCGTCGTCGCGGCTCCACCTGCGACCGCGGCGACCACGCCGACCCGGCCCACGTACGACGCGCAGGGACGACTCGTCCAGACGCCGTTCGCCCCGGTCGAGGACCGCCCCGAGCTGACCGAGGCGCGTGCGACCAAGGTCTTCCTGGAGCACACGAAAGTCGCGAACTGGGTGGGGCGTTACTCCAAGTCGAACACGACGAACGACGCCGAGTACGACTCGAAGCGCCGGGACTGGAAGGTGAACGTCTGGGACCGGCGCGCGGGTCAGATCGCGACCGGCCGGGTCGACGACAAGACCGAGGTCGTGACCGAGGCGTGGACCGGACCGCAGGTCGCCTGGAAGATGGCACGCGGGTACCCCGGTGCCTTCGGTGGCAACCAGCTCGAGAGCCCGGTCATCTGGCTCGGCTTTTGCGCCATCTTCCTGGCCGGGCTCCTGGATTTCCGCCGTCTGCGCTCGGCCCGCAACCTGGACCTGCTCGCCCTGCTCTCCTTCTCGGTGTCGCTGTGGTACTTCAACGACGGGGAGATCTTCGCGAGCGTGCCGCTTGCCTACCCGCCGATGGCCTACCTGCTCGCGCGCATGGTCTGGATCACCGTTCGCGGCCCCACACGTGCGTCGCCTCCGGTGTGGCCCGTCTGGCTGCTCGCAGCGCTCACCGTCTTCCTCGCCGGCTTCCGCGTCGGCCTCAACGTGCAGGACTCGAACGTGATCGACGTCGGGTATGCGAGCGTGATCGGCGCGCAGCGGATTGTGAACGGCGAGATGCCCTACAGCCACATGCCGGCCGAGGGCGCCCTGAAGAAGTGCGGCCCCGAGGACGCGGAAGGCCGCGTGCGCGAGCGGGTGCAGACGAACGGCCGTTGCGAGTCGGCCAACGAGCGCGGCGACACCTACGGGCCGATGGCGTACGAGGCCTACGTGCCGGGCTACGCGGTCTTCGGCTGGAGCGGCCGCTGGGACAAGCTGCCTGCGGCGCACGCGACGGCGATCGCGTTCGACCTGATCACGATCTTCGGCCTCATGCTCGTCGGCCTGCGGTTCGGCGGCCACTACCTCGGCGCCGCGCTCCCGTTCGCCTGGGCGGCCAATCCGTTCACCCAGTACGTGTCCAACTCGAACACGAACGACGCGATCATGCCGGCCCTCCTCGTCTTCGGCTTCTGGCTCGCCACGTCGCCGTGGGGGCGCGGCATCTTCCTCGCCCTCGGCGCGCTGGACGAAGTTCGCAGCGCTGCTGCTCGTGCCGCTCTGGGCCTCCTACGGCGAGCCGCGCGCGATCAGCACGAAGGCCCGGTTCGCCGCCGGCTTCGTCGCTCGGAACACTCGGCTGCTTCTGGATCCTCTTCCTCGAGCCGGACCCCTTGCACGCCGCGCGCGTGTTCTGGGACCGCACCTTCGGCTGGCAGGTCGGCCGCGACTCGCCGTTCTCGATCTGGGGCTGGGGCCAGTACCACGCCGAGGGGATCCCGGATCTCGGCAAGGCGCAGCCCGTGGCCATCCTGCTGCTGCTCGCCGGCTCGGTCGCGACGTTCTTCTGGCCGCGCCGCAAGACCGTCTTGCAGCTCGCTGCGCTGACAGGAGCGATCCTGATCGGCTTCGAGCTGACGCTGACGCACTGGTTCTACCTCTACATCCCGTGGTTCCTGCCCTTCGTCGCCTACGCAGTGCTGGCATCAGATGACGACCCCGAGCCCGTCGCGTCCGGTTGACCCGCTCCTCGCCGCGTTTGCGGCGGGGCTCGCGTCGATCCTCTTCCTCACGTCGTGGGCGCTCATCCACCGCGGCTTCTACAAGCGTGACCAGATCGTGGACACGCCGGTCTACCACCGCTACGGAACGGCGATGGACGACGGTCGAGTTCCCTATCGCGACTTCGGGCTCGAGTACCCGCCGGGCGCCCTTCCGGTCTTCGTAGTCTCCCGCGCTCGGCGACGCCGACTTCCAGACGTTCACCCGGCGCTTCGAGGGTTTCATGGCGGTGTGCGGGCTGGCGCTCGTCGCGTTCGTCGCGGCAGCGCTGGTTGCGCTCGGCGCCGGCGCCCGCCGTCTGGCTGCGGCGCTCGGCTTCGTAGCGCTCGCCCCGCTCGCGGTCGGCTCCGTCGTCCTCTCGCGCTTCGACCTCTGGCCGGCAGCGCTCACCGCGGCGGCCCTCGCCGCGCTCCTCTCGGGACGCGAGCGTCTGGGCCACGGAGCCCTTGGCCTGGCCATCGCCGCCAAGCTCTACCCGGCGGTGCTGGCGCCGCTGGCCGTCGCGTACGTGTGGAAACGCGAAGGGCGCCGTGAGGCGATGCGCTGCGGCGCGATCATGGCCGGAGCGACGGCGATCGTCGTGCTCCCGTTCCTGGTGCTCTCCCCGGGGGGCGTGTGGGACAGCCTCACACGACAGGCTTCCCGCCCACTGCAGATCGAGAGCCTCGGCTCCGCCTTCCTGCTGGCGGCGCATCAGGCCTTCGGGCTCGACATCACGATGAACTCGAGCCACGGCTCCCAGAACCTGGCGGGGACGCTGCCCGACGCGCTGGCCGTCGTCCAGGCACTCATCCAGGTGGCCGTGCTCGTCGCGATCTGGGTCGCGTTCGCAAGGGGGCCCGCGGACAAGGAACGGTTCGTCCTCGCGTGCGCGGCGGCGCTGACCGCGTTCATCGTGCTCGGGAAGGTGCTCTCGCCGCAGTTCCTGATCTGGCTGGTCCCGGTCGTGCCGCTGGTTCGGGGCCGCCGTGGGCTTGCGGCGTCGGCCCTGCTCGCGGCCGCCCTCGTCCTGACGCAGCTCTGGTTCCCGTTCCGCTATTGGGAGCTCGCGCTGGAGTTCGACGGGCCTGCGTCATGGCTCGTCCTCGCGCGCGACCTCGTCCTGCTCGCCCTGCTGGCCGTGCTCGCCCTGGGATTACGAGAGCGGCACGCGAACGGCCTCGCACGCGGTCGCGCGACCTGAGCCGTCGCACTCGACGACCACGCCCTCGAGGCGGACGTCACCGTCGGCGGTCGCGAACCTGACCGGGATCCCCGTCCGCATGCGGTCGATCGCGAGCTCGGCCACGACCCCGATCACGGAATCGTGGGGGCCCGTCATTCCCGCATCGGTGATCGCCGCCGTGCCACCCGGCTGGACCCGGGCGTCATTCGTCTGGACGTGCGTGTGCGTGCCGAAGACACCGGTCACCTTGCCGTCGAGCCACCGTGCCATGGCCACCTTCTCGCTCGTCGCCTCTCCGTGGAAGTCGACGATCACGATCGGCGTCTCGCGCCGGGCCTCCTCGACGAGATCGTCGACGATCTCGTAGGCCGAGACCATCGGCTCCAGGTAGAGGCTGCCGAGGAGGTTGATGACCGCGACCTTCGTGCCGTCGGCGGTCGACCCCACGGTGAGCCCGCGGCCAGGTGCGTGCTTCGAGTAGTTCGCGGGCCGGATCACCCGGTCCGTCCCCGAGAGGTACGGGACGATCTCCTTGCGCCTCCAGGTGTGGTTCCCGAGCGTGATCACGTCGGCGCCGGCCGCGAGCAGCTTGTCCGCGAGCTTCGGGGTGATGCCGAGCCCGTCGGCGGCGTTCTCGCCGTTGACGACGCAGAAGTCGACTGCACGCTCCTCACGCAGCGGCTGCAGCAGGGTCTCGACCGCCTCGATTCCCGGCCGGCCGTTCACATCGGCGACGAAGAGGAGCTTCAGGGAAGCGCCAGGGTGGCCGCCGGGTGGACCTCGACGGACACGTGGTTCCCCGCGTCCTGCGTGTACCGCGCAAGCGCCTGGCGCTCGACCCGCGAGAAGTCGAGCACGGAGCCGATCTTCGACCGGGCAGCGGCTACCGAGGAGCCGACCGAGAGCGCGGGGTCGGGCCGCAGGTGGGTGAGCGTGACGACGAGTGAAGGAGCCGCGGCCGGCTGCACGTCGATGCGCGCGCCGAGCGTCTTCTCGCTGACGACGTAGGGAGTGATGCCCACGACCGTGCCGTCGACCGGCGAGTACACGTCGGTCCCGGGCGGCGCCCCGACGTCGAGCGCGCTCGTGTCAGCTCCGCTCTCGCCGCCGAGCTTGTAGTACGTGAGGCCTCCCTCGGTACCGCCGAACAGCCGCCGCACGACCCGCGAGAAGAGCCCCTCGTTCGCCTGCCGCCCGATCGGCTCCAGAGCGAGTGCGCCCTCGCCTGCGGCGTGGTAGCCGATGGCAGTCACGCGACTCTGGTCGATCGGCAGCTGGACCCGGAGCGAGCCGCGCAGCGCGACGACTTGCGGGCGCGGCGGGCCTGCCGGGAGCAGCCGGTTGGCGGGCGCAGGCGCCGGTCGCTCGGCGCGGGCGCGGGCGAGCCGGACCCGAACGCGGTCAAGAGCAGGGTGATCAGCGCAGCGATGGAGGCTGCGATCAGACCGGCGATGCGACGTTGCCTGCGTCTCGCTTGCGCTCGAGCCTGCAATTTGCGGCGCGCCTGCCCGGGGGCTCGGGGCGAGGGCATGCGCGGCACGCTAACCGAGGTCGGTACGGATTGCAAAGCGGCTGTGGATAGCTGAGTTCGTGACACCGAAGGTGCCGATTGTAAGCGGGATTCCTCCCAGAGTTCGTGACGGTCCAGTGCGAGGTTGCCGTCCTCGGCAAAGGACCAGTCCCACGGCGGGGGCCTGAGAGCCACCACTTGCGCGCTACGATGGCCTCCATGGCCGGCGGGGCGCCGACGATCCAGATCCCGCGCTGGATTCAGCTCGTCGGGCTCCCCTTGCTCGCGTTGCTGATCTGGTTCATGGCGAGCCAGGTCGTTCACGCGGTCTTCATCTTTCTCGTCGCGGGCCTGATCGCGCTCCTGCTGAACCCGCTCGTCCGGGCCATCAGTCGCCTCTGGATTCCACGTGGATTCTCGATCGCGATCGTCTACCTCAGCTTCGCTGCGGCGGTGACCGTGGTGATTTTCGCCATCGGCCTCGTCGTGATCGACCAGTCGCAATCGGCGGCGGATCGGATCGAGAATTACCTTACGGTCGAGGACGGACAGACCGGCCAGACGGGATTCGAGCAAGGCGTCGACAATCTTCAGCTCTGGCTGGACGACCACGGGCTCGAGCGCGTGGACGTCCGCGAGCAGGGCGACGAGATCGCGACGGACTTCAAGAACTCGGACGTCGAGAAGTACACGACGCAGGCGATCGACTTCATCCGCGGGGCGGCGATCTCGATCTTCGGGCTGATCCTCAGCCTGATCCTCGTGGTCGTCGTCTCCGTCTACATGCTCCTCGACATGGGCCGTCTGACGAAGGCGGCCGACCGGCGCTTCCCGCCGCCGGAGGGCACGCCCGGCCTCGTCATCCGGATGGAGCAGGCCCTGGCCGGCTATGTCCGCGGGCAGCTGCTGGTCTCGCTGACGATCGGCGCGAGCGTCGGCGTCGGCATGTGGCTGCTCGGCACCCTCGGGTTGGTCGCCCGGGGCGGACAAGTACGCGGTGCTCTTCGGCGCCTTCGCGGCGGTCACGGAGCTCATCCCTTACCTCGGGCCGGTCCTCGGGCGCGATTCCCGCGATCATCTACGGCCTCGTGGTCGACCCCATCTCGGCCCTGTGGATCCTCCTCCTCTACCTCGGGATCCATCAGATCGAGGGCCACATCGTCGTGCCCAAGCTGATGGGGAGCGCGCTGCGGCTGCACCCGCTGCTCGTCATCTTCGGGCTGCTCGCAGGTGCCGAGCTCTACGGCGTGGCGGGTGTCTTCGTCGCGCTACCGCTGCTCGCGGTCATGCGCGCGGTCTGGGAGTTCTTCTCCGAGCGGATCGAGCTCGAGCCGTGGCGCGAGGGCCCAATTCCCGTCGAGGTGGAGGTCGAGCAGACGAGGCCGCTGGAGCCTGTGCCGCCCGAAGACACGGCGGAAACGCGAACATTGGCGCCGTGAGCTCGTTTCCCGACACCAGGCTCAGGCGGATGCGCCGCACCGGCGCGCTGCGGGCGCTCGTCCGCGAGACGCGGCTCGACCTCGACGACTTCGTGATGCCGCTCTTCGTCGGGCCTGCGACCCTGCGCAACGAGGAGCTCCCTCCGCTCGGTCGCTTCTCGGTCGACGATCTGACCGGCGAGGTCGAGGAGCTCGTTCGGCTCGGGATCTCGGCGGTGATCCTCTTCGGCATCCCCGAGGAGAAGGACGACGAGGGCTCGGGCGCCTACGACTCCGACGGCATCGTCCAGCGCGCGCTGCGTGAGCTGCGCCCGCGCTTCCCCGAGCTCGTGCTCATGACCGACGTCTGCCTCTGCGAGTACACGGCCCACGGCCATTGCGGACTGATCGAGGACGGCGAGGTGCAAAACGACGCGACGCTCGAGCTGCTCGGTCGCACTGCGGTCAGCCATGCCGAGGCCGGCGCCGACGTCGTTGCCCCGAGCGACATGATGGACGGGCGGGTGGCCGCGCTCCGCGAGGCGCTCGACGACGCCGGCTTCGAGCAGACGCCGATCGTCTCCTATGCGGCCAAATACGCCTCGGCGTTCTACGGGCCGTTCCGCGAGGCGGCGGAGTCGACGCCCGCGTTCGGCGATCGGCGCGGCTACCAGATGGATCCGGCGAACGTGCGCGAGGCGCTGCGCGAATGCGAGCAGGACGTGGCCGAAGGGGCCGACGTGCTCATGATCAAACCGGCCATGCCCAACCTGGACGTGATCCGCGCCGTGCGCGAGGACTTCGATCTCCCCGTCGCCGCGTACAACGTCTCGGGCGAGTACGCGATGCTGAAGGCGGCTGCCGCCAAGGGCTGGCTCGACGAGCGCCAGGCGGCCGTCGAGAGCCTGACCGCGATCAAGCGGGCCGGCGCGGACTTCATCGTCTCGTACTGGGCGAAAGAGCTGGCCGGTTGGCTCTGAGGACGCGCTCGGACCTCTACAAGCGCGCCCTCGAGCTGATCCCCGGCGGCGTCAGCTCTCCCGTGCGCGCGATGCGCGCGGTCGGCGTCGACGAGCCCCTCTTCGCGCAGCGCGGGCAGGGCGCGTACCTCGAGACCGCCGACGGCGGCCGCTACGTCGACTGGGTCATGTCCTGGGGGCCGCTCATCCTCGGTCACGCGCCGGCCGAGGTCGTCGAGGCGGTCCGCGAGGCGGCGTCCGACGGAACGACCTTCGGCGCGGCCACCGAGCGCGAGGTGCGCCTGGCCGAGGTGATCGTCGACGCGGTGCCCTCGATCGAGAAGGTGAGGCTCGTCTCCTCCGGGACCGAGGCGGCGATGAGCGCGATCCGCCTGGCCCGCGGCTTCACGCACCGCGACCGCATCATGAAGTTCGCGGGCTGCTACCACGGGCACTCGGACTCGCTGCTCGCCGAGGCCGGCTCCGGGCCCGCGACGCTCGGCGTGCCCGCGACCGCCGGCGTCACGACTCGCACGGCCAGCGACACGATCGTGTCGACGTACAACGACGTCGAAGCGGCGGGGCTGGCCGTCGCGCGTTACGGGGAAGGGCTCGCGTGCGTGATCGTGGAGCCGATCGCCGGGAACATGGGCGTCGTCCCGCCCGAGCCGGGCTTCCTCCAGACGCTTCGTCAGCTGTGCGACGCATCCGGCGCGCTCCTCGTCTTCGACGAGGTGATCACGGGCTTCCGCGTCGGGCGCGGCGGCGCGCAGGAGCTGTACGAGGTTCGGCCCGATCTCACGATCCTCGGGAAGATCGTCGGCGGCGGGCTTCCACTCGCGGCCTTCGGAGGCCGCGCCGAGATCATGGACCAGCTCTCGCCGATCGGCCCCGTGTACCAGGCCGGAACGCTCTCGGGGAACCCACTTGCCACGGCGGCGGGCCTCGCGGCGCTCGAAACGATCGACGCCTCGGTCTACGACGCTGTTGACTGGGTCGGCGGCCGGCTGGAGGAAGGCCTCGCTCCGTTCGGTCGCGTCCAGCGGGTCGGCGGGATGCTGACCCTCTTCATGGGCGAGGGCCCGGTTCGGAACTTCGCCGAGGCGAGCGCCTCCGACACGGACCGCTACGGCGCGTTCTTCCGGCACATGCTCGAGCGGGGCGTGTACCTCCCGCCGTCGCAGTTCGAGTCCTGGTTCCCGTCCCTCGCGCACGGCGACGAGGAGATCGACCGCACCCTGGAGGCAGCGCGTGAGTTCTTCGACGGCTGAGGTCTGGAACGCGATCGCGCTCGGCGCCCGGGCCGAGAGCCCGTTGTGGGCCGGGGCGCTGAGAGCCGACGGCGACCGGGTCGAGGAGCCGGTCTTCTCGCCGCTCGGCGAGGAGCGCTTCGCTCTGTCGGTGGAGACGATCTACGAGGGCTACCTCGCGCACTACGGGCGGCCGCGCCTGTTCGCGCCCCCCGACCGCGATGTCGCGCTCCTGCTCGGCGACTACCTGTACGCGCAGGGCCTCGTCCATCTCGCCGCCACCGGGTCGGTCGAGGCGGTCGCCGAGATGGCCGAGCTGATCTCGCTCTGCGCGCATCTCCGCGCCGAGGAGAAGCCGGGCGACGGCGAGGCCTGGGCCTCGACGGTCGCGGGGCTCGGCGACGGAGGTTCCCAGGACCCCTCTGCGGTGCCTCGGGCGCTCGCAGCTCACCGCGCGCTCGTGGGGTAAAGTCGCGCTCGCATGACGGATCTGCTCGCAGTCGCCCTTCCGCTCGCAGATGCGGCCACGGAGGGGAAGAAGGTCATCACGGCGATGCTGATCGTCGGACTGATCTTCGCGGCGGTCCCGACGCTGGGAGAGCTCTACCAGTACCTCCGGTACCACCGCCACGGCCGTTCGCCGCATTAGCTACACATACGCTTAACGCAAGCTTTACCAACCAGAAGGCTTAAAGCTTCGTATTAATGGGTATGAGCGCAAAAGCAGTGGGATCGAAGCGTTCACTCTGGTGGGCGATGTTCGTCGTGGGCATCGCGCTACTCGGCCTCGCGGCCTGTGGCGGCGACGGACGACTCGAGCAGCAAGGGCACCTCCGAGGGCCAGGAGGGCGGCACGCTCAGGGTCAACCTGTCGGCTGACACCGACCACGTCGATCCGGCGCTTGCCTACTACCAGATCTCCGTTCAGATGCTGTATCCCGCTTGCGCCACCCTTCTCAACTACCCCGACAAGCCGGCGCCCGAAGGCTCGCGGCTGCAGCCCGAGGTCGCGGAGGCAATGCCGGTGGTCTCGGACGGCGGCAAGACCTACGTGTTCACGGTGCGCCCCGGCTTCAAGCTCTCGCCACCGTCGAATCGAAGAAGTGACGGCGGAGACCTTCAAGTTCGTCCTCGAGCGCAACCTGAGCCCGAAGCTGCAGTCCCCCTCGGCATCTTTCATCAGCGACATCGTCGGCGCCCAGGCGGTCCTGGACGGCAAGGCCCAGCACGCGTCCGGCATCACGGTCAACGGCAACAAGCTGACGATCAAGCTCACGAAGCCCGCGCCCGACTTCCTGAACCGGATCGCGATGTGGTTCTTCTGCGCGATCCCGACGAACACGTCGGTCGACCCGGCCAAGGAGGCGCCCGGTGCCGACCGCCGGCCCGTACTACATCTCCGAGTGGACGCCCAAGCGCCGCATCGTTCTCAAGCGCAACCCGAATTACACCGGTGACCGGCCGCACAAGCTGGACGAGATCATCTACACCGTCGGTGTCAACGAGGCTCAGAGCGTTCTTCAGATCCGGAACGGCTCGGCCGACTACGCGGCCGACGGGATCCCGCCCGCCTCTGCGAACGAGCTCGGCCCAACGGTCGGCCCCGACAGTGACAAGGAGGGGACTGACGACCAGCAGCTCTTCGTCGAGCCGATTCTCGCCTTCAACTATCTGGCCCTGAACACCACCCGCCCGCTGTTCAAGGACGTCAACGTCCGGAAGGCCGTCGCCTTCGCAATCGACCGTCCCGGGTTGGTCCGCCTCTCCAGCCGCTACGCCGGCAAGGTGACCGACCAGTACCTGCCGCCGGGGCTGTCCGCGTTCAAGGACGCCGACATCTACCCGCTGGACGGGCCGGACGTCGAGCAAGCCAAGAAGCTCATGGGCGGCAAGACCGGAACGGCTGTGCTCTACACCTGCAACGAGGCGCCGTGCCCGGAGCGCGCGCAGCTCATCCAGGCCAACCTGAAGGCGATCGGCATCGACGTCAGCATCCGGACCTTCCCGAGGAGCGTCCAGTTCACCAAGGAGGGCGTGAAGGGCGAGCCCTTCGACATCGCGGACGAGGGTTGGTTCGCCGACTACGCCGACCCGTCGAACTTCATCAACAAGCTGCTCGACGGGCGCACGATCCAGGCCGCGAACAACGTCGACTTCTCGTACTTCAACGACCCCGCCTACAACGCCAAGATGGACGACGCTCAGAGCAAGGTCGGCGAGGATCGCGACGCCGCCTACGCCGCCCTCGACGAGGACCTCGCGCGGAACGCCGCGCCGCTCGTCGCCTGGAGCGTCCCGAACAACATCGACTTCGTCTCGTCGAAGGTGGGCTGCTACATGTGGCACCCGGTCTACTCGATGGATCTCGCGACGCTCTGCCTGAAGTAGGGCTAAACAGGCTCCAGAAACTCGGCTGACGCCCCCGCGTTTCGTCGCGTCAACTGTTACTTCGTTGACGCGCGGTTTCGGAAACCGATTGAATCCGCTGTAGAACGTGGCTTCTAACGGCGGAGACGGCAGCCCGCACGTCCCTGCACCGACCCTGTGGCCGGTGGGATTCGCCGTTGGCATCGCCGTTCTCCTCGTCGGTGTCGTCCTCGGCTGGCTGATCGTCGCCATCGGCGCGGCCATCGCCGCGCTCTTCGGCTTCCTCTGGATCCGTGAGGTCACGAGCCCGGTCCGCACGGAGGAGCCGCCCGCCGCGCCCGAGCCCGAAGCTCGTCCGCCTACCCGCGGCCGGACGGCGGTGCCCGAGCCCGGTGAGGGCGAGATCGTCCGCTTCCCACGGTCGAAGCTCCTCGAAGGCGCGACGCTCGGCGCTCGGCGCTGTGATCGGCGGCATCGTCACGTTGCCGATCCTCGGCCCCGCCCTGGTCGAGCCATTCGTCGACGAGGAGACCGATGACGTCGACGTTGGTGCGCTCGACGACTTCCCCGAGAACCGCTTCGTGATCACGACCTTCCTGCTCGACCCGAAGCAGGGCGAGGTCTCGCGCCGCACCGCCTACGTACGCAACAACGGCCCGCTCAACGGCGACCCGACCTTCACGATCCTGTCCAACCGCTGCGTCCACCTCGGATGCCCGGTTCAGGTGAACGGCCTTCCGCTCGACGATGCAGCGCAAACGGAGCGGATCAACAACACCGCTGTGCGCCGCATCCCGACGGCGGCCGCGGTCGGGTTCGGGTGCCCATGCCACGGAGGCCAGTACGACTCCGAGGGCAACCGCACCGCCGGCCCACCCGTGCGCGCGCTCGACCGCTACGAGTTCTAGATCAAGAACGGACGGCTCGTCCTGCGCAAGACGTACAGCGTCTCGTACGTCGAGGGCACGGGCGCGGAGGCGGAGATCCACAAGTACGACCTGATGGGCCCGGGCCAGCACGTCGACGGGCCTGAAGCTCCCCTCTATCCGATCCCGCCACCGGGTCGATAGATGGCTAACCGCCGGCCACGCGCAAGGAGCAGATCCTCTATCTACTGCTCTACCCGATCGGGTGGCTGGAGGAGCGCTCCGGACTGGTCGGCGCCGTCAAGTACTTCCTCTTCCGCAAGGTCCCGGGCGACATCAGCTGGGGCCACACGCTCGGGTCGGCGACTTTCACGGCGTTCATCGTCCAGGCGCTGACGGGCTCGATCCTCGCCATGTACTACAAGCCGGACCCGGACAAGGCGTACGAGTCGATCCGGTACATCACCGACGACGTGACCCTCGGCTGGCTCGTGCGCGGCATGCACAGGTGGGGCGCCAGCGTCTTCATCATCCTCATGTTCCTGCACATGGGACGCGTGTTCCTGTACGGCGCCTACAAGTACCCGCGCGAGCTGAACTGGATCCTCGGCGTCCTCATCCTTGCGCTCGGGATGATGGAGGGCTTCACCGGCTACCTGTTGCCGTGGGACCAGACGGCCTACTGGGCGACCGTCGTCGGGATCAACCTCCAGGCGACCGGCCCCTTCGTCGGCCCCTTCCTGGCGAACGTCTTAGCCGGGGGAGCCGAGATCGGCTCCGACACGCTGGCCAGGTTCTATGCGCTGCACATGCTCCTCATACCCGGGGCCCTCTTCGCGCTGATCGGGCTGCACCTCTACCTCGTCATCCGGCTGGGCGTCACCTCGCCTCCCTGGTCGCCGTTCGCGGCCGGGAAGGACCGGACTGAGCCCACGCCGCAGGGACGGGAGGGTCTCGTCGCGCCCGGCCCGCGAGGCGGGAAGGCGAGATGAACCGGCGGCTCGAGGAGAGGCGCGCGCAGCAGGCGCGCTACAAGGAGGACGTCGCCTCCCGCGGGAAGCCCTTCTTCCCGTGGGCGATGTTCCACGACACGGTCATGAGCCTGCTCGTCGTGTCGATGATCGTCGGGCTCGCGGTGATCTGGAAGTTCACCGCGGAGGAAGGGCCGGCCGAGGAAGACTCGGGCTGGCTCGGGAAGCTCTACGACGAGCCGGCGGACCCGGGAACGACGAGCTTCATCCCGCGCCCCGACTGGTACTTCTACTTCCTCTTCTACCTCCTGAGGATCTTCAAGTGGCCCGACTCGGTGCTCCTGGGGACGGTCGGCGTCCCGACAATCCTGCTGATCCTGCTGATCGCGCTTCCGTTCATCGACGTCAGCCGGGAGCGTCGGCCTCTGCGGCGGCCGGTGGCGCTAGTGGCAGCGATCTTGACCGTCGTCGCGATGGGCGTCCTCACCTACAAGGGTGCGACCGCCAGGGAATCGATCGGCTCCGAGCTCCTCGTTCTCGTGCCGAACTGGGCGGAGACGCATGGCTTCACTGACAACCAGCAGGCGGTAGAGGGAGCCGAGATCTTCGCCAAGGCAGGCTGCGCAAACTGCCATACGTACCTCGGCGCCGGGACGTCGAACGTCGGGGCGCCGGACCTCTCCAACATCGGAGCCTCGGGCCAGAACGCGGACTTCTTCGCTCGCTACGTCGCCAACCCGGCCGAGTTCGGCAACAACGTGATGCCTCCGTTCGAGCAGCTCGGCGAAGAGAACCTCCAGAAGCTCGCGGCGTTCCTGGAAGCCTCAAAGGGCTCTCAGTAGCGTGAGCACCCAGACGGGAACGCTCCCTCCCGAGGGAGTGCGCCGCATGTTCGACCGCATTGCGCCGCGCTACGACTTGATGAACCGCCTGATGACGGCTGGGCTCGACGGGGCTTGGCGGCGGGAGGCTGCCCGAGCCGTCGTGCGACCGGGGGATCGCGTTCTCGACCTCTGCTGCGGGACGGGCGATCTCGCGCTCGCCGGGCGAGCGGCGGGCGGCGACGTGACCGCCGTCGACTTCTCGGCCCCGATGCTCGAGCGAGCTCGGCCGAAGTCGTCCGAGATCGTCTGGCTCGAAGCAGACGCGCTGCACCTGCCCCTGGCCGACGACTCGTTCGACGCTGTCACGATCGGCTTCGGCCTGCGCAACGTGGCCAGCGCCGAACAAGGACTGGCGGAGATGCGCCGCGTCCTCACGCCCGGGGGCCGACTCGCGATCCTGGACGTCACGCGCCCGCGTGGGCTGCTGGCGCCTTTCTACAAGGTCTGGTTCGACGCGCTGATCCCCGCGGTCGGCAAGCTGGTTCCCGGCGGAGCGGCGTTCACGTACCTCCCCGCGAGCGTCCGCCGGTTCCCGGGGCCCCGCGAGCTGGCGCAGCTGATGGAGGAGGCAGGTTTCGAGCAGATCCGCTGGAGACTCTTTGCGGGCGGAATCGTCGCGCTGCACACGGGAGTGGCCCGGTGAGCGCCCTGGCGGACGCCCGCGCCGTTCCCGGGCTCGAGGCGTATCTCGCCGAGGTCGAAACGCGGCTCGAACAGGCGGTCGGTCGCTACCCCGGCCTCGTCGCCGACGCCGGGTCGGAGGCGCTCAGCGGAGGCAAGCGCCTGCGGCCGCTGCTGGTCTTCCTGGCCGCGCCGCTCGACCGGCCTCCGTCCGTGGCGGCAGCCGTCTCCATCGAGCTCGTGCACATGGCGACCCTCGTGCACGACGATCTCATCGACGGCGCGAGCCTCCGTCACGGCCGGCCCGCCGTGTGGAGCGTGCACGGCGACCAGGCCGCGGTGACGACCGGCGACTATCTCTTCGCCCGCGCATTCGCCGAGCTGGCCACGACCGGGGACGTCGGCGCCCCGGCGATCCTCGCGGAGGCGGCGGTCGCCCTCTCGCGCGGCGAGGCGCTCCAGCGGCGCCAGGCCTATGACCCGGACACGACGATCGAGAGCTACCTGGAGCGCTGTGCCCTGAAGACCGGGAAGCTCTTCGAGGCCGCCTGCAGGCTCGCCGGAGGCTCGGGCGACTTCGGGCTCGCCCTCGGAATCGCCTTTCAGATCGCCGACGACATCCTCGACTGCACCGGCGACGCTGCAGACACCGGCAAGATCCCGGGCACCGATCTTCGCGAGGGAACGCCGACGCTGCCACTGCTCCTGGCCGCGCGCGAGGACGAGCTCGTGCGCGCGGCGCTCGCCGGCGGGCCGCTCGAAGGTGCGCTCGTCCGGGTGGCGGCGACGAGCGCGCTCGAGGAGTCGCGCAAGCTGGCTCTCGAGTACGCACGGCAGGCGGTCGAGGCCCTCGACGGCAACGTCAGGCGTGAGGAGCTCGAAGCGCTGACCCACGCGGCGGTCGACCGGACGCACTAGGAGTGGCCGAACGCCTGACCATGGCGGTGCCGATCATTCCTGCCCGGGACACCACGATCAGCGCAGAGTGGTATCGCGACCACCTCGGCTTCGATGTCGTCCACGTCGAGCCTGAGTACGCGATCGTCGAGCGCGACGATGTCGGAGTGCACTTCTGGGGGCCCAGCGGCATCGAGCCAGAGGACTCGATGACGATGTTCCGGATCCGCGTCGTGGGCATCGACGAGCTCTACCAACGGTGCTCAGCGGACGGCATCGTCCACCCGAACGCGGAGCTGGAGGAGAAACCGTGGGGAGCACGCGAATTCGCCGTCACCGACGGCGATGGGAATCTCCTGACGTTCTTCGAGCGAGTCTCCGCCTAGTTTCAGGTTCGCAAGTTGTAAAGCCTGCGCAGTCCGGCTGATCCTTGCGCTAGCCTCGTGCGGGGTCATGGTGAAACGAGTCTTCCTTACAGCCCTGCTTGCCCTGGTCCTGCCGCCCGCCGCGGGCGCTGCGGGCCGGGTCGTGCTCACGCCCGGCGTGACGTACGAGAAGCAGGTCCAGTTCACGCCGCACGGGCCGGTCGCCATCCACGTCATGACCGCGCCGAAGCCCGGCGGCCTCTACGCGCTCCGCCCCGTGCTCTCGAACGGCTCGATTCTCGGGCGCGAGACCGTGACGTCCATGCAGCGGCGGGTCTCGTCGATCGCGACCGTCGCCGGCGTCAACGGCGATCTGTTCACCTGGAACGAGGGCCTCCCCAGCGGGATGCTCATGCAGTCGGGCGTCTTGAAGACGCCTCCGCACTCCAAGCGCTCCAGCGTGGGCGTCACCGACGACGGCCGGATCGTCGTCGAGCGCGTCGCGATGCTCGGCCAGTGGTGGGGCTCGGCCCAGCGCCGGCCTCTCACCGGCCTCAACCAGCGCCCCGGCAACGACGGCGTGTCGCTCTTCACGCCGGCCTGGGGCAGCGCGACACCCGCCGCCACCGGCACCGTCGAGATCACGGTGCAGCCCTTTCCTCCGGCTGCGCCCTTCACGGATCTGACCGGGATCGTCACCCAGGCGAAACCCGGCGGCTCGACGCCGATCCCATCGGATGGAGCGGTACTCGTTGGTCGCGGCACTTCGGCGGGCAGGCTGGCAGCTGAGGCTCCCGTCGGCCAGAGCCTGACCGCGCGCCTGATCCTTCGGCCGCAGTGGGGAGGCGTGACCGACGCGATCGGAGGCGGCCCGCTGATCGTCAAGGACGGCGTGCCCATCTTCCGGGCACTCGAAGAGTTCTCCAGCAACCAGCTTTCGCTTCGCCATCCGCGCACCGGCGTCGGCCAGCGGCCCGACGGCTCGCTCGTCTTCGTTGCCGTCGACGGTCGCCAGGCCGGCTACTCGTCCGGCATGACCAACTTCGAGCTCGCGCAGACACTCGTCCGGCTCGGCGTCGCGCAGGGCTCGGCCCTGGATGCCGGCGGCTCGACGACGATGGCCTTCGACGGCAAGCTGCTCAACCGTCCGTCGGAGCGGCCCGAGCGCGCCGTGTCCGACTCGCTGATGGTCTTCTACTACGGCGTCCATGCCCCGCCGCCAACCGAGACGGTTCTGTCGCCGAACGGCGACGGCCTCGACGAGATGCAGACCGTCTCGTTCAAGCTCGTCCGGCCCTCGACGGTCACGGCCAGCCTCGTCGGGCCCGATCGCGTCCCGCGCCAGACGCAGACCGGCGAGCGGCTTCCCGGCCTGTACAAGCTGGCCTGGAACGGCCGCACTCCCGGCGGAGCCGTCGATCGCCAGGGCCGGTGGCGCTGGGTCGTCAACGCCGTCGACAATCTCAGCCAGCACTCGGTGGCCGAGCGAGTCTTCTGGCTCAACGCGACGCTCGGACACCTGCGCGTCTCACACCGAGTCCTTCCGGTCCGTCGCCGAGGCACCGCGTTCCGCGTCGGTTTCCGGCTCGCCGCGCCGGCCCGGGTCCGCGTGACGATCGAGACCTCGACGGGCGTGCGCGTGCGAACGGTCTCGAATCGCTTCATGCGTGCCGGCTCGAGGAAGGTGGTCTGGAACGGCCGCTACGGCGGCAACGTCCTTGCCCGCCGGGGCAGCTACGTGGTGCGCGTCCTGGCGACCAACTCGTACGGGCCGACCGAGCTGACGCAGCGCTTCAGCGTCCGCCGGCCCGGCCGCTAGCAGCCAGGCCCTCACTACACTCCGTCGGTGCCCGCGGCCTCGATCCTGTCGTCGATCACCGAAGCGCTCACGTCGCTGATCGGCGACCACGGGTTGTACGCGATCTTCATCTTGATGCTGGTCGACGCCGTGCTCCCGGCGGCGAGCGAGCTCGTCATGGTCTACGGCGGCGCGCTCGCGGCGGGCGCGTTCGCGGGGCAGGACGTCGTCCTCTTCGGCCAGACGATCGAGCCCGGCTTCTGGGCCTACTTCGCCGTCGCCATGAGCGGGACGCTCGGCTACACCGTCGGCTCGGTGATCGGCTGGGCGATCGGGCTCTACGCAGGGCGCCCCTACCTGGAGAAGCACGGCCGCTGGTTGCACCTCGGCCCTGACAAGCTCGAGCGGGCCGACCATTGGTTCGAGCGCTTCGGCGACCTGACCGTCTGCGTCGGCCGCGTCATTCCAGTGGTCCGGTCGTTCATCGCGATTCCAGCCGGGATCGCGCGTGTGAAGTTCGTTCGCTACACGGTGCTCACGTTCCTCGGCACGATCCCGTGGTGCTTCGGGCTGGCCGGCATCGGCTACGGCTTCGGCCGCAGCTACGAGCGGTTCAACGAGGCCTGGCACTACGTCGACTACGTGGTCGCCGCCCTGATCGTTGCCGGTGCCGTCTACCTGTATGTCCGCCACAGAAGGTCGTCTAGACTGGCTCGTCGTGCCGCAGATCCCGCTGGTTGACGTGCGGGCGCAGTACGCGCCTTTATTGGACGAGCTGAAGGAGCGAATCGCCGAGGTCCTCGACTCGGGTCGGTTCATCCTCGGCCCAAATGTCCAGGCCTTCGAGGAGGAGGCCGCCGCATACCTCGGTGTGCGGCACGCGATCGGGGTTGCCAACGGGACCGACGCGCTGGTGCTTGCGCTGGACGCGATGGGAGTCGGTGAGGGCGACGAGGTCATCTGCCCCGCGTTCACGTTCTACGCGACCGCGGAGGCGATCATCCGCCGCGGCGCGCGGCCCGTGTTCGCCGATGTCGAGGCCTCGACCCTCAACATCGACCCCGAGGACGTGGCCAGGCGGATCACGCCGCGCACCAAGGCGATCATCCCGGTCCACCTCTTCGGCCGCCCGGCCGCGCTGGACGACCTGAAGGGCCTCGGCGTCCCGCTGCTCGAGGACGCGGCCCAGGCCTTTGGCGCGCAAGGCGTCGCCACGACCGGCATCGCCTCGACCTTCAGCTTCTTCCCGACGAAGAACCTGTTCGCCTTCGGCGACGGCGGCGCGGTCACGACGGACGACGACGAGCTCGCAGAGCGCGTCCGCCTGCTTCGTTTCCACGGCTCCCGCGACAAGAAGCGCTTCGACCTCGTCGGCTACAACTCACGCCTCGACGAGGTGCAGGCCGCCGTCCTGCGTGTCTTCCTCTCGAAGATCGAGGAGTGGAACCGGTGCGCGACGCGAGGCCGCCGGGCGCTACGCAGAGCTCGGCCTCGGAGAGGCCTGCGACCTGCCCGCCGACGAGCCGGGCCACGTCTACCACATGTACGTCGTGCGCTCGCCCGAGCGAGATCGCATCGCGGAGAGCCTGCAGGCCGCCGACATCTCCTCGGCTGCCTACTACACGACGCCGCTCCATCTGCAGCCGGCACTCGAGTTCCTCGGCCACCGTGAGGGCGATTTCCCCGAGACCGAGCGCGCCGGCCGCGAGAATCTGGCGCTTCCGCTCTGGGCCGGCATCGGGCCGCAGGTGCAGGAGCGCGTGGTCGACGTGGTGAAGAAAGCCGCATCGCTGGAGCCCGTTCGATGAGAAGCCCGGTGAACCGCCACCGGATCTGGCAGCTGATTGCCGATGCTGCGCTGATCGCCGTGGCCTGGCAGCTTGCGTTCCAGCTTCGCTTCGACTCCGCGGTCGGCATCCCGCCGTTCTACGAGCGCCTGACGAACTGGCAGACGACGGGGCTCGTCGTCGGCATCACGCTCGGCGTCTTCACCGCCTTCGGCTTCTACAACCGCTGGTGGCGCTACGCCTCGACGCGCGACATGTGGGGAGTCCTGCGAGGAGTCACCGTCGCCTCGCTCCTCGTCGGCTTCACGCTCTACTTCTTCCCGCCGGACTCCACAGAGCGGCTGCCGCGCGGGGTCGCCGTCATCGACTGGCTCCTGCTCCTCGCCTTCGTTGCGGGCACGCGCCTCGCCGCGCGGACGATCTTCGAGCGGCCCGGCTCCCGGCGGGCTCGTCGCGCGAGGCAAGAAGGTGCTCGTGGTCGGAGCGGGCGATGCCGGCCAGCTCGTCATCCGCGAGATGCTGAAGTCACGGGCTCTGGGCTTCACGCCGATCGGCGTCGTCGACGACGACCGCCGCAAGAAGAATCTCCGCATCCACGGCATCCGCGTTCTCGGCACGACCGAGGAGCTGCCGCACATCCTGCGGGACAACAAGCCCGACGAGCTGCTGATCGCCATCCCGTCGGCCGCCGGCGAGGTGCGCCAGAAGGTCGTCGAGGCTGCACGCGACGCCCAGGTCCCGGTCAAGACGCTCCCCGGCCTGTACGAGTTGATCGCCGGCGACCACAACCTGGCCGCGCAGATCCGTCCCGTCCAGGTCGAGGACATCCTCGGCCGCGAGCCTGTCGAGGTGAACTTCGACGCGATCTCCGCGTACCTGCGCGACGAGACCGTGCTCGTCACCGGCGCCGGGGGCTCGATCGGCTCCGAGCTCTGCCGGCAGGTGGCGCGAGCAGGCGCGGCGCGGCTGATCCTGGTCGACCAGGCCGAGTCCGCTCTCTACGAGATCGAGCGCGAGCTGGTCGACGATCGCGGCTTCCCGGCCAGCGTCCCCGTGATCGCCGACGTCGGCAACCGCGAGAAGCTGCGCCAGGTCTTCGACCGGTACCGCCCCGCGATCGTCTTCCACGCCGCGGCGTACAAGCACGTGCCGATGATGGAGGCGAACCCGCTCGAGTCGGTGCGCAACAACATCCTCGGCACGAAGGTGGTGGCCGAGGTGGCCGTCGAGTTCGAGGCGCGGCGGTTCGTTCTGATCTCGACCGACAAGGCGCTCAACGCGCAGGCCGTCTACGGCCAGTCGAAGGCGCTCTGCGAGTGGATCGTGGAGGCCTACGGCCAGCGTGACGACGTCGCCACGCGATTCGTGGCCGTCCGCTTCGGCAACGTGCTCGACTCCTCCGGCAGCGTGATCCGCATCTTCAAGCGGCAGATCGCCAAGGGCGGCCCGGTGACGATCACGCACCCCGAGATGACGCGCTTCTTCATGACGACTCCCGAGGCGGTCTCCCTCGTCGTCCAGGCCGGTTCGATCGGCGGCCGCGGAGAGATCTTCGTCCTCGACATGGGCGAGCCCGTGAAGATCATGGATCTCGCGCGGAGCATGATCCGCCTCTCCGGCAAGGAGCCCGACCGCGAGATCCCGCTCGAGTTCATCGGCGTGCGCGCCGGCGAGAAGCTGCACGAGGAGCTCTGGGGCGAGAACGAGACGATCACGAGCACCGAGCACCTGAAGATCAAGCGCGCGACCCGGCCGCCGATCGACGGCGTGTGGCTGGAGGAAGAGCTCGGCGAGCTGGAACGGCTCGTGGCGGCGGGTGAGACGCTCGACGTCGTCTCACGTCTCTCGATGATGGTGCGCTCGCCGCGCCGCGTGGACGTGACCGTCGCGCAAGAAGACACGGTTTCGGAACAGACCATTCACTAGAAGCGTCTGACGCCCGCAGTAGGTTGGGGCGGTGTCCGAGGTGATCTTCGCGGGGTTGAACGCCGAGCAGCGGCGCGCGGTCGAGGCCGTGCGCGGGCCGGTGTGCATCCTCGCCGGGGCCGGATCGGGCAAGACGACGACGATCACGCGGCGGATCGCCAACCAGGTCGCGTCGGGAGCCTTCGCCGCCGGCGAGATCCTCGCCGTCACCTTCACCGACAAGGCGGCGGGCGAGATGCGCGCTCGGCTCGGGGCCTTGGGGGTGGACGGCCTGCGCGCGAGCACGTTCCACTCCGCGGCGCTCGGCCAGCTCCGCTTCTTCGCCTCGACGCCGCCGCAACGCATCCTCGCCTCGAAGGCGCTGTCGCTCCGCCACATCGGCAACACGCTGCCGCGCCCGTATCGCTTCCGGCCGGCCGGCGACCTCGCCACCGAGATCGAGTGGGCCAAGAACCGTCGCATCACGCCGGATGAGTACCTCCGCTCGCTCGACGGGCACGAACCGCCGATTCCGGCCGACTTGATGGCGCGCGTCTACCGCGAGTACGAGCGGCGCAAGGCCGACCAGGGATATGTCGACTTCGAGGATCTGCTCGAGCTCGCGGTGCGCCTCTTCGACGCCGACGAAGGAGCCCTCGCCCAGGTTCGCGAGCGCTACCGAGCCTTCACGGTCGACGAGTACCAGGACGTGAACCTGCTCCAGCAGTCGCTGCTCGACCGGTGGCTGGGCGACCGCGACGAGCTGTGCGCCGTCGGCGACGACTACCAGTCGATCTACGCGTTCACCGGCGCGAGCCCCGAGTACCTCCTGGGCATGCCGGCGCGGTACCCGCATGCGACGGTCGTCCGGCTCGAGGACAACTACCGCTCGACCCCGCAGGTCCTGGCGGCGGCGAACCTGCTCGTCCCTCAGCTCGGCGGTGCCGCGAAGGTGCTGCGGGCGGTGCACGTCGGTGGTCCCGACCCGGTGACCCGGTCGTTCCCGGAGCCCGAGGCCGAGTCGGCGTACCTCGTCGAGCGGGTGCGGGCGTTGCACGACGAGGGAGTGCCGTACGAGGAGATGGCTCTGCTCTACCGGACGAATGCGCGCTCGGCCGACTTCGAAGAGGCGTTCACGGCCGCCGAGCTCCCGTTCCAGGGTGCGGCGCTCTTGTCGCGCGACGCAGCTCGGCAGCTGCTGAAGGCGCTGCGCGGCGCCGGCGGCACGGCGGTCTCGGCCCAGGTGCGTCGCGTTGCCACGGAGCAAGGCCTGCTCGACCGCATCCCCGACGGACTGGGAGAGCGCGAGGTGACGCGTCAGAACGACCTCGCCCGGCTCGTCGGGCTGGCCGCGGAGTTCGACGACGGAGAGCGGACACTCGCGGAGTTCGTCGCGCATCTCCAGCAGCGCTTCGGCAGCGGCGGTGAAGCCCGTGGCGTGCACTTCCTGACCTACCACCGGGCGAAGGGCCTCGAGTTCGAGGCCGTCTTCCTGCCTCGGCTCGAGGAGCGCGAGCTACCGTCGAAGCTCTCGAAGACCGCGGCCGCGATCGCCGAGGAGCGACGGCTCCTCTACGTCGGCATGACGCGCGCGAAGAGGCACCTCACGATCACCTGGGCCGGCAAGTCGAGCCGCTTCCTCGCCGAGCTCGGGATCAAGCGAGAGGCTCCGCCGAAGGTAAAGGCGGTAGAGCCCGACGATCCGCTCTACGACGCCCTCAAGCGCTGGCGGCTGGAGACCGCGAAGGCGGAGGAGCGCCCCGCGTACGTGATCTTCCACAACTCGACGCTGGCCGAGATCGTCCGTCGGGCCCCACGCACGCGCGACGAGCTCGCCGCCGTCCCCGGAGTGGGGCCGGCCAAGCTCGAGCGTTACGGCGACGAAGTGCTCGCCGCGCTGCGAACGGGTAGCGGTCCGCAGCGAGCCGCCGACCGATGCCGGCGGCTCGCCGCGGAGTTGCGCTTACGGGTTTGGGTCCTCGATCAAGAGGAGCTGCCCGCGCTCGCGCTTGGGCACGGCCGGTGGGATCGTTCCCCGCGCCTGCGTCCATGTCCCACTGGTGCGCCTGGACGTCCACGAGGAACGCACCTGGGCCGAACACGGCTGACGCGTCCACGATGCCGCTCGACTCCCACGTGCCCCTGTTCGTGACCGGGCTCATGCGACTGGTCGACCTCGGCCACGACCCTCGTCATGCCCGTCGTCAGGCCATAGCGCCAGACGCGGGCGTTCGTCGCCGCCGGGAAGAGCGGCTGCGCGTTGTGCGAGCCGGGGTCCTCCTGGAAGTAGATCGCGTTGGCGGTCGACTCGATGTTGTCGGGCTGATGCGGCGACGCCGCGTTGTTGTAGCCCAGGTCGTCGAAGTTCGCGCCCGGGAGGATCGACAGGGTCGCCGTTCCGAGCGGATCGGACGAGTTCATGACGAGCCTGTACAGCCGGCCGTTCGGGTGCGCGCCCCGAGTCGTCGATCCACCGCGCCGCAGCCGAGTCGTCCGCGCATCCGGGATCGCGCGCGGCTCGCCCGTGTCGGCGAAGTAGACGGTCTTGCCGTTCGTCCGGTCGTACGCGAGGTCCTCGATGCGGATGAACTGGAACACGTTGTTGAGATTGCTCCAGTGCTCGAGCACCCACTGCGGCCCGTCGGGCATCGCCAGCGTTTGCTGCGACGGGAACGGGTCCGCGTCAGTCGGCCTCGGGTAGCCGAAGTCCGCCGATGTGACCTCGCGGCCGTTGATCTTGCCCGTCGCGATTGCGCGCGGGACCTCGATGAAGTGGCCCGGGACCGACGGCAACGCCGTGCTGAGGTCGCCGTAGTCGTTGACCGCTGGAATGTTCGAGACGAAGGCGTAGAGCGCGCCTTGGTCGTTCCAGACTGCGTTGCCGCTCGTCGGCCTTGTAGAGGAACAGCTGTGAAGCGGGCGCGTCGAACGTGTCGTCACCCGAGAGGACGACCGGGTACCCGTAGCCCGGGACGCCGACTGCGTTCTCGTGGTTGTGACGCCCCATCCCGTAGATCGAGCGGTAGTCCCCGCTCTTGACGTCGTACGCGACGACGACGCCACCCTGCTCGGCACCAGGCTCGGTCAGCTGGACGCTCGGCTGGTGCCAGGAGTCGGGCTGCCGGAGGATGATGTCGCGCGCCTCCTCGTTCGTGAAGAGGAGCTCACGCTCGAAGCCATTCTCGGCTCCCACCAGGAAGTTCGAGCAGAAGCGCTGGTACCCCGCGCTGGTTGGGATCACGTACCTCCCCCTGAGGACACCGGCGCTCCTCTGGTGGAGCCTGATCTCGCTGAGCAGCGCGTTGCTCGGGTCCTGTCGCGTGGCAGGAAACGGGACGAGCGACAGCTCGTGGTTGACGAGGATGTCGGCCGTGCCGTTGCCCGTTGATCTTGCTGAAGGAGATCCCGTCGGGGATCGCCTCGAACATGTAGTCGCCCACGTTGTCGCCGACGGAGATGATGGGCGTCACCGTGGTGCCGCCGACACCGGTCAGCATCGCCGGCTGCGACGTCTTGAAGCCGGGCCCGTCCCCGGCGGTCGCCGGTATGGCGACCAACGTGAGCAGCGCCGCGGCAGCGATTGCCAGCGACGCAAGTTGCGCTTTTCTCATCACTCTCCCCTTGACTAGATTGCGGGCGCGAGTCTAAAGGGGCTCGCGCGCTTTCAGCAGGAGGTTCAGCAGCTCCCGGGGATCGCGCCGCACTCTCGGCGCGCGGGCCGCTGGGTTCTTGGCCAGGTCGAGCGCCCGCGGGTCGGTGAGGGGGCGCAGCCGGCCCTCGCGGATCAGCATCTCGTCGACGCCTCCGATCCGGCCGCCGTACGTGGTGTAGACGGGCACGCCCAGCGCCGCAGCCTCCCGGTTCATCGTGCCTCCCGCCGAGACGACGAGGTCGGCCAGGGCGATCAGGCTCTGGGCGTCGACGGCCCGCTCCGGGACGATCACGGACGGGAGATCGAGGCCGAGGACGTAGTCGCGCTGCTCCGGAGAGCGCGGCACGACCACGGCGTGGACGCCCTCCTGGCTCCCGATGTGCGCGAGCACCTGCGGGAAGAGCGGGTTCGAGCGGCGGTGATAGAGCGAGACGTCGGGTGGCGTGCGAACGACGACCAGCGTGCGGCCCGGATCGACGTTCAAGGCGTCGAGGATGCCGGGGTCGGGCTCGAAGTCGTAGAGGTAGTACTCCTCCTTCAGGCCCGGATACTGCAGCAGCTTCGGGGGCCGAACGCCGAACTTGGCCATGCGCTCGGCCGGAATTGCCTCGGGCACGACGACCCGCGTCGCGGCGCGGTCGCCGAGATGGTGCTGCAGCGTTGCGTACTCGTAGTCGTGCGTGGTCGCGCTCGGGATCCCGAGCCGGCGGGCCGTGATCGTCAGCTCATGGGAGCCGTGGGCGAGCGCGAGGTCGTAGTCCCGTCCTCGCGCGTGGCGCTTCAGGGCGCCCAGGCGGGAGAGCAGCGAGCGGGCCTTGCCGAAGCGCGAGCGCCCTCCGTGGCGGCCGACGACGGTGGCCTCGATGCCGTGCTGCTCGAGCAGCTCGAGGGTCTGGGCATAGTCGCGTGTCGTCACCTCCACGTCGTGGCCGTCTCCGCGCAGGAGGCCGAGGATGGGCCTGAAGACCAGGACGTGCGCCGGGGCCGAGATGTCGATCCAGACTCTCAAACGAGCGCCTGCGCCACGCTCGTCTCGCGTGGAGCATTCTCGACGTGCCGCTCGTGCCAGAGCGTGAAGGCGAGCAGGCCCCACAGCTGCCGGCTCAGGTCCTCCTTGCCGGAGACGTGGTCGTCGAGAATGCGCCGGACCGCGCCGGGGTCGAAGAATCCTTGCCGGCGGAGCGTGTCGGACGAAAGCGTGTCGCGGGCGAACGGCTCCAGCTCGCCGCGAAGCCACGCTGCGGCGGGGATCGAGAAGCCGCGCTTGCGGCGGCGAAGGAGCGGCGCCGGAACGAGCGGGGCCACGGCCTTGCGCAGCAGCACCTTCTTGCGCATCCCTTGCACCTTGTGCTCGGTCGGGAGCGCGAGCGCGAAGTTCGTCACGAACGGGTCGAGGAACGGGACACGCGCCTCCAGGGAGTGCGCCATCGAGGCTCGGTCGGTCTTCGCGAGCAGGTCGTCGACGAGGTAGATCCCGAGATCGACGTCCTGCAGGCGGGCGAGGAGCTCGGCGCCTTCCGTCTCGGCAAAGCGCTCCTGGAGCAGGTCGACCGGGTCGAAGTCGCTGTGCCGCCCGGTGAGCTCGGCGCGGGCGTCCGACGAGAAGATCTCCTTCCACGCGTGGTGACGCTCGAGCGGGGGCAGGTGCGCGGCCGCGAACGAACCGCTTCGCCTTGTAGTCGAAGCTCGCCTTCGCGCTCGAGGAAGGCAACCTCTCGACGAGCGGGCGCGCGAACCGGGCCAGGGCGCCGTACCGCGTCGCGAGCAGGTCGGCCGTGTACGTGTAGTAGCCGCCGAAGAGCTCGTCGCCGCCTTCTCCGGAGAGGGCGACCTTCACGTGCTCGGCAGCGAGCTTGGAGACCAGGTAGGTCGGGAGGGCGGACGAGTCGGCGAACGGCTCGTCGAACGCCTCGGCCAGCGCCGGCAGCAGGAGCGCGGCGTCGGGACGCAGGACGAGCTCTTCGTGCCGGGTGCCGTACTGCTCGGCCACCAATCGTGCGTCGGCGAGCTCGTCGAAGCTGCGCTCCTCGAAGCCGATCGAGAACGTCCGGACCGGCTCCGTGCTCTCAGCGGCCGCGAGCGCGGTCAGGGTCGCGGAGTCGATGCCGCCTGAGAGGAGGACGCCGACCGGCACGTCCGCAACGAGGTGGGCCCGCACCGAGTCGCGGAGTCGGGCTCGCAACTCCTCGATCAGCTCGGCCTCGTCCTCGTGGCGAACCTCGTCTGCAGAGACCGGGGCAGGCCGGGCGAAGCGCGTGAGCTCGAGACGGCCGTCCTGCCACGACAGAACATGCCCGGGCGGGAGCTTCCTGGTCTCGCGAAAGATCGTCAGGGGTGCCGGGATGCAGTTGAAGGCGAGGAAGGCCTCGACGGCATCGGGGTCGATCTGCGCCGCGCGGAAGCGCCCGCAGCTCGGACGCGAACGCGAGCTCGCCGTCCACCTCCCGGTAGTAGAGCGGCTTGATCCCGTAGCGGTCTCGGGCGAGGACGAGCCTGCGCTGCGGCCCGTCCCAGAGCGCGACGGCAAACATGCCCCGCAGGCGCTCCGACAAAATCGAGCCCGTGCTCCTCGTAGAGGTGGACGAGCACCTCGGTGTCGCAATGAGTCGCGAAGGTGTGCCCGGCCCGCTCGAGGTCATGCCGGAGCTCGCGGTAGTTGTAGAGCTCGCCGTTCTGGACGACCTGGATGCGGCCGTCCTCGTTGCCGATCGGCTGGTCGCCGGTCTGGAGGTCGATGATCGCGAGGCGGCGCGCGGCGAGGCCGACGCCGCCGTCGACGAATGACCCCTCGCTGTCAGGCCCGCGGTGGACGAGCGTCTCGCTCATCGCGGCGAGGCGGGCGGGGTCGACCGCGCCGCCCGTGGTGGCGATCCCGCAGATCCCGCACATAAGCCCTAGCCTAAGCGGAGCGCCCGAACAGCCCGTGCAGGGACTGCCGCAAGACGCGCCAACCGGTGGCTGCCAGCGTGCGCAGGTACAGGCGAACCGAGCGGTCCGCGATCCACTCGAGGTCGTGCGCCAGCTTCTCGGCCATCGACGTCTCGTATCCGCGGCGCACCTGGGCGAACCCTGTGAGACCGGGCCGGACCACGAGGCGCTGCCAGTACGCGGGCAGGTCGGCGGCCAGCTCCTCGAAGAAGCGCGGGCGGATGGGACGCGGGCCGACCAGGCTCATGTCGCCGATGAGGACGTTCCAGAACTGAGGAATCTCGTCGAGCTGGGTCGCCCGGAGCCAGCGGCCGAGCTTTGTGACCTCCGCTTCGGTTCGCTCGACGAGCGCGGGGCCGAGGTGGTGGCCGAGGCGCTGCTCCGCACCGGGCCGCAGCGTCCGGAACTTGGTCATCGTGAAGACGCGCCCGCCGCGCCCGACGCGCTCGCCCCGGTAGAAGACCGGCCGGCCGGACGTGAGCAGGAGCACGCACGTGATCACGACGACGATCGGCAGGGCGACGAGGGCGAAGAGCGCTGTGAGGCCGATGTCGAGCGCGCGAATCGCGACGTCGATTCCGAGGCGGCCGGGGGTCTCGCGTGCGAGCCGGCCGTACCGCTCGGCGAGGTGTTCAGCTTGGTTCTGCTCCTGCACCGCCAACGGCAGGATCGTAGTCGGGGCCGGGCGCGCCTGAGTCTTCACCCACCCTCTCTTGTTTAGGTACCGCCAACCTCCTCCCCACCGCGAGCTTAGCGGGAGAAAACGCGCCCATGGGTGTCGGACCTGCAGCGAAACAGTGCATGAGGCCAAACGGGTCCGTCAGCATGATTTGCATAAGATTCCCTTATGGACACGCGCCAGCTCGCAGCGTTCTGCACGGTCGTCGATCTCAAGAGCTTCTCGCAGGCGGCTGAGCGTCTCGGCGTCACGCAACCGGCGGTCAGTCTGCAGATCCGCTCGCTCGAGGAGCGACTCGGACAGCAGCTCCTCGACCGTTCGGGGCGGCGCGTCGAGCCCACCGAAGCCGGCGTTCGCCTCTATCGCGGCGCGCAGCGGCTTCTGGCTCTCGAGCAGCAACTCGTCGAGGAAGTGGCCGGCGAGGCCGACGGCGAGCTCCGCGGCGAGCTGGCGATCGGCGCAGCGACGGGGCCCGGCGCCACCGTCGTCCCTCTGCTCCTCTGCGAGTTCCACCTCGCGAACCCCGACGTCCGCGTCGAGCTGACGATCTCCGACACGCAAACCGTCGTCGAAGCCGTCGCACGACGGGAGCTCGAGCTCGGCATCGTGGGCGCGACCCCACGCCACCGCTCTGTCGCCTACGAGCCGTTCTTCCGCGACGAGGTCGTGCTCGTCTGCCCGCCCAAGCATCCTTTTGCCGGCAAGACGATTGCGATCGAAGCCCTCAAGGACGAGACGCTGATCGTGATGCAGGAAGGCGCCGGCGTGAGGCAGGTGATCGAAGACGAGCTGCGGAAGCTCGGGACGCGGCTGAAGGATCTGGACGTCCGCCTCGAGCTCGGCCTCCAGGAGTCCGTGAAGAGCGCCGTCGAGGCGGGCTACGGCGTCACGTTCATCTCGCGCGCGGCGGTCGAGGCGGAACTGGCGGCCGGCAGGCTCGCCACAGCTCGCGTGCGTGGGCTGGAGCCGTCGCGGCAGATCTCGCTCGTCCGCGCAAGCGGCCGGGTCGGCACGCGCCTGTCGGAGGCGTTCGTCGACTTCGCCAGCACGCGCGTCTGATGGAGATTCGCTGGGGTCTGTCCGAGCTGCCCGGCCTGCTCGCCGAGCTCGGAATCGAGCAGCCGTTCCTCGTGGCGAGCGACCGCTGGTCTCCCGATCGGCTTCCCGTCCAGGTCGCCGGTGTCTGGTCCGAGGTGCCCTCCGAGCGAATCGACGACGCGGTGGAGGCCGCGAGCCCCGGCGATGGGCTGATTGCCCTCGGCGGGGGTAGCGCGATCGACCTCACCAAGGCAATCTCGGCCGGCTCGGGACTGCCCATGGTTTCGATTCCCACCACGTACTCGGGCTCGGAGTGGACGGACTTCTTCGGCGTGCGCGACAGCGACAGACGGATGCGGGGCGGCGGATCCGGAGCGACGTTGGCCGGCGTCATCTACGAGCCCGAGTTGACGCTTGGCCTTCCCCGCGAGGTGACGGTCGGCACCGCGCTGAACGCCCTGGCACACAGCGCGGAGGCGTTCTACGTCAAGGGCCGGAGCGGACGAGGCGATCGCCATGCGTTCACCGGCGCGCGGCCGATCTCCTATGCGCTGCCGCTGGTCGTCGACGAGCCCGGGAGCCTGTACGCGCGGACGCGGCTCCTGGAGGGCGCGATGCGCTCGGGAATGGCACTCGCGGAGGCGGGTATGGGGCTCGGCCACGCCATGGCCCAGGCCATCGGCGGTCGCTACGGCCTTCCGCACGGCGCGCTGAACGCCGTGACGCTTCCGCCGGCACTCCGCTTCAACGAGCCGGTAGCGGCCGCAGAGATCGCACGCTTCGGCGAGGCGATGGGCACGGACGACCCGGTCGGCCGCGTCGAGGAGCTCGCCGGTCTGGGCGGCTTCGGACGTCTGCGCGACCTCGGCGTCCCCGAGGACGAGCTCGGCGAGGTTGCCGAGGCGGCCGCGGCTAGGCCGGCGGCACGGGCGAACCCGCGGCCGGCGACGGTGCCAGAAATCGAGGAGCTTCTGCGCTCGGTTTGGTAGGCAGCGGCACGGGCTGCTCGACCCGTCGCAGGTTCCGCACGTCGGCCACTGCGATCACGGTCATCGTGGCCAGGACGACGACGACGGCCGCTCCGATCAGCGTGTTCTCGACTCCGATCCAGTGCGCGATCGGCCCCATGAAGGCGACTCCGACCGGGATCAGCGCGAACGAGCCGAGCACGTCGTAGGAGCTGACGCGCGAGAGCTTCTCCTCCGGGATGTGCTCCTGGAGGGTCGTCTCCCAGAAGACGCCGTACAGCTCGAGCCCGACCCCGGCGACGAGCGCGGCCACGATGATCAGGGGGAGCGGCGCGGCCATTCCCAGCAGAGCCAGCAGCGGGGCCATCGTCAGGACGGCGAGCGTCGCAATGAGCAGAGGGCGCTCCGGCCGGTAGTGCAGCGCGACGACGCCGGCGAGGATCATCCCGACCGCCTCCGCCGCGAGGATCAGCCCCCAGGCCGAAGCGCCGCCCAGGGAGCGTTCCGCGACGAACGGGCCGAGGACGAGGAAGGCACCGATCGCATAGGCGTTGATGAGCGCGAACTGGACGATCGTCACGCAGAGCCACGATCGAGAGCGGAACTCGCGCCAGCCCTCCGACAGGTCGCTCAGGAAGCGGCTGTGCTCGATGGGCGCCGGGCGATGAGTGCGGATCGACGCCACGAAGAAGGCGCCGACGGCGTAGGTGACGCCGTCGAGCGCCAGAGCCCAGCCGGGCCCGACCGCGGCGATGAGCAACCCGGCAGCAGCGACGCCGCCGATGCGCGTGAAGTTTCGAGAGAGGCCGAGGAGGGCGTTTGCCTGCTGGATCCGCGCCGGCGACACGACCTGCGGCAAGAGCCCGGTCGCGGCCGGCGAAAAGAACGCAGACGAGCCGCCGCGAAGCGCGCCGAGAACGAGCAGGTGCCAGACCTCTGCGCGTCCCGTGAGCAGGAGCGCGGCCGCCGCGATCTGCGCACCTCCGCTGATCAGGTCGGCGCCGACCATCACGAAGTGCCTCGGCAGCCGGTCCGCCCACACGCCGCCCGCGAGCAGGAAGACGATGTGGGCGAGCATGTACGCGGAGAGGACGATGCCGAGGTCGGCCGGGGAGCCCGTCAGGTGGATGACGGCGAAGGCGAGCGCGATCGGCGCGAACGAGCTGCCGAAGAGTGAGATCGTCCTGCCGGCAAAGAGCAGCCGAAAGTCGCGCTCCGCAAGCGGGCTTTCGCGCAAATACTCGGTCACGGCTCGGAGCCGGCGGCGGGCCGTCATCTTCCCTCCACTGACCCTGCGCGGCTCCGGGGCGCCACGCTTCCCTCCGGTGGGGGAGTTCGAGCCGTTCAGCACTGGCCTTCGGCGGGCCGGCCGCCGGGTCCGCGCAGGTGGTACAGCTTCCCGCCCACCCAGGTGAGCTCGAGGCAGTAGCCCGCGGCGTCAGCGGCCGCCAGGCGCACGCTGGAGCCCGCGTCCGTGCTCTGGGCGCCTTGATACGTGCCGGTGAGCTGGTGCGCACGCTCGAGGGCCAAGCCGGCCTGCTGCAGCAAGGCCTCAGGCACCGGCTGCTTCGACTTCCGCCGGGCGCGAAGCTCGGGCGCAGCGCAGTGGCCGCCCAGGCCATCAGGACGAGCGTGATGAGCAGCCCTAACAACCGCAGCGCCATAGCTCGGATTTATCGGCCCGAGCGGCCTGGCGCTTGAATAAGGATTAGCAGTGCTTATGGCTGAAATAACGGAAACACTGGTATAGTCGCGCCGTGCAGCCGGCTGCCCGATTCGACGTGCTCGTGGTTGGAAGCGGGGCCTCCGGCCTCGCCGCCGCCGTGTCCGCCGACCGGAGCGGCGCCCGGGTCGGTCTCGCCGCCAAGGATTCCCTGCAGTCCTGCAACTCGGCCAAGGCCCAGGGCGGCATTCAGGCCGCGTTCGGCGAGGACGATTCGCCCGAGCAGCACGCCGAGGACGTGTGGCAGAGCTCGCACGAGACCGCCGATCGGCGCCTCGTCGAGATCCTGACCAGCGAGGCGCCCGGCGCCATCCACTGGCTCGAGGAGCTCGGAGTCGAGTTCACGCGCGAGAACGGCGGCTACCGGCTCGCACGTTGCGGTGGCGCGACGCGCAAGCGGCTCCTCCAGGTCGGCGACCGCACGGGGCACGCGATCACGAAGGCCCTTCGCGACGCTGTCGAGGCCTCCTCGATCCAGACCTTCCCGAAGTCGCCGCTGAGCGCACTCGAGCCGATCGAGAGCGGCTGGCGCGCGCGCTGCGGCGAGCACGTGATCGACGCCGCGACTGTCGTCCTCGCAGCCGGCGGCCGCTGCTACCGCGAGGCGCAGGAGCGCGGCGAGCTCACCACCAACCATCCCGGCGCAACGGGTGAGGTGACGCAGATCGCCATCGACGTCGGAGCCGAGAGCCGCGACCTCGACGCCCTCCAGTACCACCCGAACGGCGGCGCGTGGCCGACGGCGATGCAGGGCTACTCGATCCCCGAGACGACCCGCGCCTACGGCGCTGTCCTGCTCAACGCCGACCGCGAGGAGTTCACCGACTCGCTCGGCCCACGCGACGCCGTCTCGCGGGCGATCTTCGACGAGGTCGAGGCCGGGCGCGGCGTCGAGACCGAGGACGGCCGTCCCGCGGTCTACCTCGACACCACGCGGATCGCGGAGAGCGACGCGAACGTCTCGCTGCCGTACATGCTGCGCCGCTACCGCGCCGGCGGGATCGACCCGCTGGCCGAGGCGATCCTCACCTATCCGGTTCTCCACTACCAGAACGGGGGCCTCGTCATCGACGAGGACGCACAGACGACTGTCGAGGGGCTCTACGCCTGCGGCGAGATCGCGGGCGGGACGCACGGGCGCAACCGCATGATGGGCAACTCGCTGCTCGAGTGCACCGTGTTCGGCCGGCGCGCGGGCAAGGCCGCGGCGGAGAAGGCCGCATGAGCACGGTCGCGGTCGATCTCGCAGCAGGCGGTCGAGGATGCAGCGGCGCACCTCTACGTCTGGGCGCTCAAGGACATCCCGCAGGATCTCCGCGACGCGCTGGCCGAAGCCTCCGAGCGGGAGACGTCCGTGCCGGGCGTCGCGTCCTGAGCACGATCCTTCGCAACGTCCAGGTCGCCGAGGAGGAGAACAACATCGTTTGCCAGGACACCGGCATCGCGGTCTACACGTGCCGTGTCGGGGAGCATTTCCCGCTGCACCCGAGCCGAATCTACGCCGCGCTCAAGACGGGCACCGAGCGCGCGACCCTCGAGCACCCGCTGCGCTCGAACGCGGTGCACACGATCACGCGCGAGAACACCGGCCCGAACACGGGTCACCGGCTGCCGATCGTGCACTGGGAGTTCATCCAGGACTGGGACGGGCTCGACGTCAAGTGCATCCCCAAGGGCTCGGGCTCCGAGAACATGAGCTTCCTCAAGATGTGCACCCCCGCAGACGGGGTGAAGGGCATCAAGCAGTTCGTCCTCGAGTCGATCGTCGGCGCCGGCGGCAAGCCGTGCCCGCCGGGAATCGTGGGCGTCGGCATCGGCGGCTCGGCCGACTACGCGATGTACCTGGCGAAGGAGGCGATCGCGCGGCCGGTCGGCACGCGCAACCCCGACCCGCACGTGGCGAAGCTCGAGGAGGAGCTCTACGACCTCCTGAACCAGACCGGCATCGGGCCGATGGGGCTCGGCGGCGACGTCACCGTCCTGCAGTGCCACATCGAGCACGCGGACACGCACATGACCCTGAACCCGGTCGCCGTCAACTACCAGTGCTGGGCGGCGCGGCGCGCGAGCGCGCACGTCTCGGCCGAAGGCGACGTCGACTACGACCGCGAGTTCTGAGATGCGCGCCTTCTTTTCCATTCTCGACACGGGGACTGTCCCCTAGCCATGGCTGAGTGCACATGACATTCCCGGCGACGGAAGAGGACATCCGCAAGCTCCGCGCGGGCGACCTCGTCACGGTCGACGGCCACATCATCGGCATCCGCGACCGCACCCAGATCCGGATCTTCGACCAGGGCGTGGAGCCGCCGATCGACCTGAACGGCGCTTTTCTCCTGCATACGGCGCCAAATGTCCGGAAGCTCGGCCCGGGGAAGTACGAGCCGATGTGCGTCGGGACGACGACGAGCGCGCGCATGGTGCGCTTCACCGAGCCGCTCGGGCGCGACTACGGCGTGCGGGCGATCGCCGGCAAGGGCGGCCTCCCCGACGAGGCGATCGAGCCGATGGCCAAGTACGGCATGGTCTATTTCGCGCTCGTCGGCGGCGCCGCTGCGCTCGAGACGACGCAGATCGAGGAGATCGAGGAGGTCTTCTGGGAAGAGCTCATGCCCGAGTGCCTCTGGAAGTTCCGCGTCAAGGACTTCGGGCCGCTCTGGGTCGGCATCGACTCGCACGGCGACTCGATGTACCACGACGTCCAGAGCGCCGACTGAAGAAGCTGGAAGGTCATCGTTGCTGGGCTTTGAGCCGCGCAGCGGGCGGCCTGACGCACGTCCTCGACAAGGGGCTCGGACCGCGCGCCTGGGAGGACGTCCTCGAGACCGCCGGGCACGTACATCGACATCGTCAAGCTCGGGTGGGGCACGGCCTACGTCACACAGAACCTGCGGCGCAAGCTGGACGTCCTGCGCGAGAAGCCCGTCGTCATCGGCGGCACGTTCTTCGAGGTCGTCTACGTCAAGGACAAGCTCGACGAGCTACAAGAGCTGGCTCTCGGAGCTGGGGCTCGACGCACGTCGAGATCTCCGACGGCACGGTCGAGATCCCGCGCGAGCGGAAGCTCGAGCTGATCGCCGACTTCGCGCGCGACTTCACGGTTCTCTCCGAGGTCGGCTCCAAGGACTCGTCAGTCGAGCCGGACGCCGACGAGTGGGTGGGCTGGATGCGCGAGGAGCTCGAGGCCGGCGCCTGGAAGGTGATCACGGAGGCGCGCGAGGGTGGAACGGCCGGGATCTTCACGAGCGACGGCGCGATGCGGACGGACGTGATCACGCAGGTCGCGGACGCCGTCGGACGCGACGAGATCGTCTTCGAGGCACCGACGAAGAACGCTCAGGCCTGGTTCGTGAAGCAGTTCGGGCCGGAGGTCAACCTCGGGAACATCCCGCCGGACGAGGTGATCCCGCTCGAGACCCTGCGCCTCGGCCTGCGCGGCGACACGCTGAAGGAGGTGCACCTTGGCGATCGCGCCCCAGCTTCCTGAGCTCGATTTCGAGGCGATGTCCGCTGAGGATCTGCTCCGCTGGGCGCACGGCGAGTTCGGCGATCGGCCTCTGCCTGACCTGCTCGTGGCAGAAGCAGTCGTCGGTGCTCGTGCACATGGTCTCCGAGCTCGACCTCGAGATCCCGATCATCGAGCTCGACACGCAGCTCTTCTTCCGCGAGACCTACGAGACACGTGACCGGCTGGTCGAGCGCTACGGGCTGAAGTTGCTGCCGCCGCCGCCCGTCATCACCGTGGCCGAGCAGCACATGCAGGAGGGGCCGAACCTCTGGGAGCGAGATCCCGATCGCTGCTGCCACATCCGCAAGGTCGAGCCGCTGCTGACCGCGCTCGAGCCCTACGGCGCCTGGATCTCGGGCATCCGCCGCGAGCAGTCGCCGAGCCGCGCGGAGACGCCCAAGGTGCAGTGGTCGGAGCGCTACGGCGTCTGGAAGATCCACCCGCTCGTCGACTGGGACGCAAAGCGCGTCCAGGCCTACATCACCGTCAACGAGATTCCGTACAACCCGCTGCACGACGCGGGGTACCGCTCGATCGGCTGCATTCCGTGCACGCGGCCGACCGCGCCGGGCGAGGAGGAGCGAGCAGGCCGCTGGGCCGGCTCCGACAAGCTCGAGTGCGGCATCCATCAGGACACCCCACTAACCAAGGAGTCGAATGTCTAAGGGTTTCACGCTCTGGTTCACCGGGCTCTCGGGCGCGGGCAAGACGACGATCGCGGAGATCGTCGGCCCCGAGCTCGAGCGGCGCGGGCTCGCTGTCGAGTACCTCGACGGCGACGTCGTTCGCACGCACCTCTCCAAGGGCCTCGGGTTCTCGAAGGAGGACCGCGACACGAACATCGAGCGCATCGGCTGGGTCGCCTCGCGGCTGACCCGCCACGGCGCGGCCGTCCTCGTCTCGGCGATCTCGCCGTACGAGGAGACGCGCCAGAAGGCGCGCGACATGGTCGAGGAGCACGGACGGTTCGTCGAGGTCTTCGTCGCGACATCGGTCGAGGAGTGCGCTCGCCGCGACGTGAAGGGCCTGTACGAGAAGGCCTTCAGCGGCGAGATCAAGGAGTTCACCGGCGTGTCGGACCCCTACGAGGAGCCGGCGAATCCCGAGCTGCGGATCGACACCGAGGCGCACGAGCCGGAGGAGTCGGCGCAGATCGTCGTCGAGAAGCTCGCCGAGCTCGGCCTGGTCGAAACGAGCGTGCCCGCATGACTTTGCAACAGACTGTTACTAAGTCGCTCGTGGCGCCGCATGGCGGCCAGCTGATTGATCGGACGGGGGATCGCCCGGCTGATCTGGACTCGCTCGAAACGATCACGCTGACCCCGCGTGAGGTGTCCGACCTGGACATGATCGCTTCGGGGGCGCTCTCCCCGCTCGAGGGCTTCATGGGCCGCGAGGACTACGAGCGCGTCCTCGACGACATGCACCTCGCGAACGGGCTGCCCTGGGCGCTGCCGGTCTGCCTGGCCGTCGACAAGGCGCCGGAGGGAGACCGTGTCGTGCTCGCCGACGGCGAAGGTGTGCCGCTCGCGGTGCTGGAGGTCGAAGAGGTCTACGAGTACGACCAGGAGCGCGAAGCCGAGCGCTCCTTCCGCACGACTGACGAGGCGCACCCCGGCGTCGCGCGGCTCTACGCCCAGCAGCCGCTCTACCTCGCCGGGCGAGTCACGGTGTTCACGCGCCCCGAGCCCGCGTTCCCCGAGCTCGCGATGGACCCGGCCGAGACGCGCGCGCTCTTCGCCGAGCGCGGCTGGAAGCGCGTGGTCGGCTTCCAGACCCGGAACCCGATCCACCGCGCGCACGAGTACCTGACGAAGGGCGCCCTCGAGACCGTCGACGGGCTCCTGATCCACCCGCTCGTCGGCGAGACGAAGTCCGACGACGTCCCCGCCGCGACGCGAGTCGAGTGCTACCGCGTGCTCGTCGACAACTACTACCCGGCCGACCGGGTCGTGGTCTCCGCCTTCCCGGCGGCGATGCGGTACGCGGGGCCGCGGGAGGCGATCTGGCACGCGATCTGCCGCAAGAACTACGGCTGCTCGCACTTCATCGTCGGCCGCGACCACGCGGGCGTGGGCGACTACTACGGCACGTACGACGCGCAGCTGATCTTCGACGAGTTCGAGCCGCACGAGCTCGGGATCGAGACGATGTTCTTCGAGCACGCGTTCTGGTGCCGTGCCTGCGGGTCGATGGCCACGCCGAAGACCTGCCCCCACGGAGGCGACGACCACGTCTTCCTCTCGGGGACGAAGGTGCGCGAGCTGCTCGAGGCGGGGGAGCTTCCGCCGGCGGAGTTCTCGCGGCCCGAGGTCGCCGAGGTGCTGATCGAGGCCTACCGAGTGAGTTCTCGTTTGACGGCGACCCTCACCTTCGATAGACAACGCTAGTGCGACCTATTGGTTCGTCTATCAAGGGGACATCGATGCGCAGGACCGTACTGGCCCTGGGCGTTCTGCTGGCCGCGGCGATCGCGGCAGGCGGCGCCTCCGGCAGCAGCGCCGACACGAAGCTCACGCTCGTCGCGTACTCGACGCCGCGCGAGGCGTACGCGAAGCTGGTTCCCGGCGTTCGCCGAGACCCCAGCCGGGCACGACACCTCGTTCGACCAGTCCTACGGCGCCTCCGGCGAGCAGGCGCGTGCGGTCATCGCGGGCTTGAAGGCGGACGTCGTCGCGCTCTCGCTCGAGCCCGACGTGACGACGCTCGTCAAGGCCGGTCTCGTCGCCCGCAACTGGAAGCAGGACGGCTACGAGGGCATCGTCACCCGCTCCGTCGTCGTCTTCGCCGTGCGCAAGGGCAACCCGAAGAAGATCCGCACCTGGGCCGACCTGATCAAGCCCGGTGTCGACATCGTCACGCCGAACGTCCAGACCTCGGGCGGAGCGAAGTGGAACGTGATGGCCGCCTACGGTGCGCAGCTGAAGGCCGGCAAGACGCACGCCCAGGCGGTCGCGTACCTGAACAAGTTCTACGACCACATCGTCTCGCAGGACAAGAGCGCGCGCGAGGCGCTGCAGACGTTCCTCACCGGCCGCGGCGACGTCCTGCTCGCGTACGAGAACGAGGCGATCTTCGCGAAGTCGAAGGGCCAGGACGTTCCCTACGTGATCCCGAAGGCGACGATCAAGATCGAGAACCCCGTCGCGGTCACGACGAACTCGTCGAACAAGACCAAGGCGCGGGCGTTCCTCCGCTACCTGCGGACGGTGCCGGCCCAGCGCATCTTCGCGCAGAACGGCTACCGCCCCGTGGTCAAGCAGGCCCAGCGTGGGTTCACGTTCCCGGTGCGGCCGAACCTGTTCTCGATCAAGTACCTCGGGGGCTGGGCGAATGGTCGACAAGCGCTTCTTCGACCCGAAGACCGGGATCGTCACGAAGATCCAGAAGCGTAAGGGCGGGAGCTAAGCCCTGTCCGTACGGGTCGAGAGCCTTCCCAGGCCGGCGGCGGCGCGCAATCCCGGCGCCGCCGTCGGCATGGGGCTCGCGACGGCGTACCTGAGCCTGATCGTCCTCCTGCCGCTGGCGGCCCTGATCTGGTATTCGGCGCAGGACGGACGCACAGGGTTCTGGGACGCCGTCACCGAGCCGCAGTCCGTTGCGGCGCTGAAGCTGACGCTTGTCGCATCGGCTGTGGTCGTGCTCATCAATGCGGTGATGGGGACGATCGTCGCGTGGATCCTGGTTCGCGACCGTTTCCCGGGACAGGGCTTCGTCAACACGCTCATCGACCTCCCGTTTGCGCTGCCGACGATCGTCGCCGGGCTGACGCTCCTTGCGCTGTACGGCCCACAGGGCCCGATGGGCGTGGACGTGGCGTACACCCGGACCGCGATCGTGCTGGCACTCCTGTTCGTGACGCTGCCGTTCGTGATCCGCACGGTGCAGCCCGTGCTGCTGGAGCTCGATCGTGAGATGGAGGAGGCCGCGGCCTCGCTCGGCGCCGGGCCGATCTCGACCTTCAGGCGGATCGTCTTCCCCAACCTCCTGCCCGCGATCCTCTCGGGGATCGCGCTTGCGTTCGCGCGGGCGGTGGGCGAGTTCGGCGCCGTCGTGCTGATCTCGGGCAACCTGCCGTTCGAGACCGAGGTCGCAGCGGTCAACATCTTCGGACGCATCGAGGGGGGCGATCCGGTCGGTGCCGCCGCGGTCTCGGTCGTCCTGCTCGTGATCTCCTTCGGCATCCTGCTGACGATCGGCGCTTTCCGGCGCTGGGCGACGAGGCACGATGGTGCGTAGGGCACTCCTCCGCTTTCTCGGCCTCGGCTACCTGGCCGTCATCCTCGTCGCGCCGGTCTCGCTCGTCTTCTGGCGTGCGTTCGAAGACGGCGTCGGGCCCGCCTGGGACGCCGTGACGACTCCTGCCGCCAAGCACGCGTTCATGATCACCATCGCGATCACGCTCATCGCAGTGCCGGCGAACACGATCTTCGGAGTGATCATGGCCATGGCGATCGTCCGCCGCCGGTTCCCGGGCAAAGGGATCGTCAACGCGCTCGTCGATCTTCCGCTCGCTCTCTCGCCGGTCGTCGTCGGCCTGGCGTTCTTGCTGCTCTACGGCACGGGTGGGTGGCTCGCCGATCTGCCGTTCGACGTCGTCTTCGCCTTCCCCGGGATGGTGCTGGCGACGATCTTCATCTCGCTGCCGTTCGTCGTGCGCGAGGTCGTGCCCGTGCTGCGTGAGATCGGCATCGAGCAGGAGCAGGCGGCCTCCACTCTGGGCGCCTCGTCGTTCCAGACGTTCCGGCGGGTGACGTTCCCCGCGATCCGCTGGGCGGTCGGGTACGGCGTCGTGCTGACGACGGCCCGCGCGCTCGGTGAGTTCGGCGCCGTGAGCGTCGTGTCGGGTCGCATCGCGGGAAAGACGGAGACGATGACGCTGCACGTGCAAGAGCGCTTCGACGGTTTCGACTACGTCGGCGCTTACGCTGCCTCGGTCGTGCTCGCTGTCCTCGCCATCGCCACGCTGCTCGCCATGAACTTCTTCCGTCCCAAGGAAGGCACGTCGTAATGGCGATCTACGCCCAGAACGTGACGAAGCGCTTCGGCGACTTCACCGCGCTCGAGGACGTCTCGGTCGAGGTGCCGAGCGGCTCGCTCACCGCGTTGCTCGGGCCGAGCGGCAGCGGGAAGTCGACGCTCCTCCGCGTGATCGCGGGGCTCGAGCAGCCCGACTCGGGGTCGGTGCTGATCGAGGGCGAGAACATGACGGGGCTCGCGCCGCAGAAGCGCGGTGTCGGCTTCGTCTTCCAGCACTACGCGGCCTTCAAGCACATGACCGTCTGGAAGAACGTCGCGTTCGGTCTCCAGATCCGGCGGCGCCCGAAGGCCGAGGTCAAGGCGCGGGTCGAGGAACTGCTCGATCTCGTCCAGCTCTCGGGATTCGCGGATCGCTACCCCGCACAGCTCTCCGGCGGCCAGCGGCAGCGGATGGCGCTGGCCCGCGCGCTCGCCGTCGAGCCGAAGGTGCTGCTCCTCGACGAGCCGTTCGGCGCGCTCGACGCACGTGTCAGGAAGGAGCTACGCGCGTGGCTGCGGCGGCTCCATGACGAGGTGCACGTGACCACGATCTTCGTCACGCACGATCAGGAGGAGGCGATGGACATCGCCGACCGGATCGTGCTCATGAACAACGGGCATGTCGAGCAGATCGGCGGGCCGCGCGACCTCTACGAGGAGCCGGCGAACGAGTTCGTCATGAGCTTCGTCGGCCCCGTGAGCCGCCTGGGCGGCCAGCTCGTCAGGCCCCACGACCTCGAGCTCAGCCTCGAGCCGAACGGTGACGGGGGCGAGGAAGGCGTCGTGCGGAGGATCGTGCACCTCGGGTTCGAGGTCCGGATCGAGGTCGAGCTGACGAACGGCAGCGACTGCTGGGCGCAGGTCACGAGGGACGAGGTCGACGAGCTCGAGCTCGAGCCGGGCGCGCGTGTGTACGTCAGGCCGCGCCGCGAGCGCGTCTTCTCCTAGCCGGGGAGCGCCAGGAACGGCAGGCTGTCGGTCAGCTCCAGCGTCCCGACGGCGGGGAGCCGGTCGGCGCGACAGGTCGTGTAGGAGTGGGCGCTGATCTGCTTGTTCATCAGCCAGCGGTCGAAGCGCTGGTCGCGGGCCGACTTCATGAGCGTGGCGCCGATGGCCGAGCGCGCCTGATCCAGGGGGAACGTGCCGAGCGGGCCGGTCGGGCTGAGTGCGCGAACCTTGTACGTGCCGGTGCCTGTCTCGATCTCGACAGTTGCGGCCTGCCCGAATGCCGAAGACCTGGCCGGGCGCGCTGTCCTCGATCGCGACGCCGCGACGCTGACGTCCGAGCCACGGGGCCGCAGGTGTGACCTCGACGAGCCGCGCGCGCTTCGCGGAGGCCGAGCGGCGAAAGTCGGCGATCTCCGGGCCGGAGGCGCGCGGGACGGCGAACCGGCGGGCGATCCTCACTTGCCGGATCTGATCCGAGATGATGCTCCGGGCCAGCCCCCGTGTTGCGCCCGCGTTCTCCAGGGCGCGTCGGTAGGCAGCGGTGGAGCCTCCGAAGCGCGAGGCGATCACGGTGCGCTGTGCGGCGCGCAGCTCTTTGCTCGTGACGGGCATCTGAGCGGTGAGGACGACGTGCGCGAACAGCGACGACAGCGCCACCTCTCGGTCTTCGGTCACGTTTGCGGCGGCGGCGACGGCGCGCGACGAGACGTTCCCCCACGGGGTCTTGCACTGGACGCCCGGCGGGAACCGGAGCTGGCCGACGGTCAGCGATTTGTCGAAGCCCCGGCCGGCCGCGGCCGGGCCGTTGCAGAGCGTGGGGTTGCGCGTCCAGAGCCAGACGCAGGCGGCGGCCGGCTTGTCGGGGTCGCGATCGCTCGGGGCCCACTCGCCCCAGCCCCACGACCAGATCGTCCGGAAGGGCAGCTCGCGCGATACCTGCCTGGCGGCCAGGACCTGGAGCTTGATGTGGTTGAACCACGCACTCGCCGGCTTGAGCCCTTCGCGGCCGCCGGTGCCCGGGTTCGTATGGAAGCCGAGGATGAGCCCTGTCTTCTCGATGGGCACGCCGATCTCGGTCAGCTCGGTGATCCCGGAGCGGAAGACCCGGCGCAGGTTGCGGCTGGCGAGGATCGGGGCCCTGGCGGTGGAACGCCGGAGCCGGGCACGTAGACCTCGCGGACGAACGTCGTGTAGTGCGCCGTTTCGCGCCACCAGTCGCCGGCCTCTCCGTCGGTGAACGGGCGCGTCGACAGGAGCAGGTAGGGACGGGCTCCGAGCGCCGAGAGGCGGCGCACGAAGCTCAGCACGTTCGCGCGGTACTGCGCGTTCGTCTGTGACCAGGGCGTGGGGAGGTTCGCGCCCCACATCTCGTTCAAGGCCATCCACGGGCGGGCGCAGTTCGTCGAGGCGACGGCCCGGTAGAAGATCCGGTCGGCCCAGTCCTCGACCAGCTCTGGCCGTAACGGCGCCGTCGGGCGTGCCGACCCGCTGCCGTAGGTTCATCTCCCAGTAGACGGTCTTGGCGCCCATCTCGCGCAGGCGCGGCGGGAAGATGAAGTTGGCCGCGGCGGCGATCACGCCGGGCCTGGCGAACATCGGCCAGTACGGGACGTTGCCGTCGGCGAAGTCGATCCAGAGCGGCCTCTGCTTGCTGGGGAGGCCGCATTCCCCTGCCCGGGCGTGCTCAGGAGCCGCGGCGAATGCCGCGATGCAGGCGAGCAGAACAATGAGGAGCCGCTTCACGACCAGTCAATGTCTACCAGAGGGCCAGGCGAGCGCCCAAGCCTAGAATCGCTGTCTTGGCCCGCCTCGCACCCATCGTGCTCGTCGTCGCGCTGCTCGCGGCGACTGCCGCTGCCTTTGCCTTCGCGCAGCGCGCCAAGCTCGAGGAGAGCCCGATTCAGGGCATCCGCTTCGAACGACGGCTGCTGTCGCCGGTCTGCACGGCCTGCGACCCCTCCGCTCGGGAGGTGCCGATCAGGTTCCGGCTGTTGAACGAGGATCACGTCACGGTCGACATCGTGGACTCGAACGACGCGATCGTTCGCGAACGGCTCTTGTCCGGCCGGTACGAGCCGAGGTCGGTGCTCTTCAGCTGGGACGGCCGGGACGGGGAGGGGCGAGTCGTGGCCGATGGCCTCTATCGCCTGCGCATCACGCTCGCGGACGAGGGGCGCACGCTCGAGGTTCCCGACGAGATCCGTGTCGACGGGACGCCGCCCACGATCGAGAACGTCGAGGTGCGGCCGCGCGTGATCTCTCCCGACGGCGATCGTCGCTCGGACCGGGCATCGATTTCCTACCGGTTCAACGAGCCCGCCTACGCGGTGCTGTACGTCGACGGCAAGCGCCGACCGGGCAGCAGCTTCCGCAAGCGCCCGGCGGGTGTGCTGCAGTGGTACGGACGCGGGCTTGGCCCGGGGATGCACCGGCTCGCACTGGCCGCGCAGGACCCAGCGGGAAACCAGTCGCCTTCGACGCGCGAGTTCGAGGTGCAGGTGCGGTACGTCGAGCTCGCACGGCGGCGTTACGTCGTCCGGCCCGGCGCGCGCTTCAACGTGCGGGTCTCGACCGATTCCACGACCCTGGCGGTTCACCCTCGGCTCTCTGGCCAGGACCGTCGTTGCCGAGCGTCCCATTCGGCGAATCCAGGTGACTGCCCCGCCCCGTCCCGGGCGCTACGTCCTCACCGTCCGCGTAGGCAAGCACCAAGCGCAGGCACTCGTCGTCGTCCGCGCCCCTCGTCGCTAGTCTCAAGTCCCAGTGCCTCTCGCCCAGTCACTGGAGCGCGCCGTCAACGACGCGGCGATATTCCTCCTCGCCGCCGGCGCGGTGCTCGCGCTGGCCGGAGGCCTGGTCTACGGGCGGTGGCGGCTCGTTGCGCGCATCACACTGGTGTGCGCGCTCCTGGCTCTCGGTGCCGGCACTGCGTTCGGCGCCTGGGCGTGGCACGAGAAACGCCCGCGTGACGTGCGCGGGTCCTCCACCGAGGAGTTCGTACCGACGCTGAGGCCGACGAAGCCGAAGCCGAAGCAGCCGAACAAGCTGCTCCTCGCCGAGTCGTGGCCGACGTACGGCTTCGACGCCCAGCGGACACATCTGGCTCCTCTGGAGTGGCGGCTGCGCCCGCCCTTCCACGGCATCTGGCGGCGCACCCTGTCCTCCGACATCGAGTTCCCGCCGTCGATCGCCTACGGGAAGCTCTACGTCGCGCAGCAGAAGGGCCACTTCTACGCGATCAACGCCCGCTCGGGGAAGGTCCACTGGACGAAGACCTTCGACCGCTGCGTCGCCGCCTCGCCCGCGATCGCCGACGGGATCGTCTACCAGGGCTTCCTGCAGACGAATCCTTGCGGCGGCCACGTCACGGACGCACGACGGCCTTCTGGTCGCCTGGGATGCCAAGACGGGCAAGGAGCTCTGGCGCCTGAGCCCCGGCGCGGTGGAGTCGTCACCTGTCGTCGTCGGGCAGACGCTCTACTTCGGGTCGAAGGACAGGAAGGTGTACGCGCTCAGGCTCAGGGGCCGGAAACGGCCGCACGACTCGGTGGACGTTCACCGCCGACGACGAGATCGTGGCCGCTCCCGCCTACAGCCAGGGAAAGATCTTCGCGGTGACCAGCAACGGGAGCGTCTACGCGATCGACGCTCGGAACGGCCGCGAGGTCTGGCACGCGACCTCGTTCTCACGCTTCGGCGGCCGCGAGTACTTCTACGCCACGCCGGCCGTTGCCTACGGGCGGGTCTACGCCCCCAACGCCGACGGCACCGTCTACGCCTACGGCGCGCGGACGGGGAAGCTCCTGTGGGCGCGCCAGGTCGGCACGTACGCCTACACCGCGCCGGCGGTCTGGAGGCGGACCGTCTACGTGGGCACCTGGGACGGGTACTTCGTCGCGCTCGATGCCGTCACGGGCGACGTCCGCTGGCGCTTCGACGCGCCGTCGACGATCTCCGGGGCGCCGACCGTCCTGTCCGGCCTCGTCTACTTCTCCAGCTGCGGGCGCTGTGGGATCGGTGGATCGCGGCGAGTCGAGCTCGGCCCGCGCCGCACGTTCGCGCTGAACGCGCGCAACGGCGACGTCGTCTGGACGTTCTTCGACGGCAAGTACTCGCCGATCGTGTCCGACGGCCGCCGCGTCTACCTGACGGGCAAGAACAAGATCTACGCGCTCATTCCTCGCGTGCGCTGGGAGCGCTATAAGCGGCAGCGGGCCGCCGCGAAGCGGCGAGCAAATAAGCGAGCCCGAGCCCGACAAGGGGCCAAATCAGGTACGAGTTCTGAAACACCCGGCTGAGGAAGAAGAGCAGGGAGATCGAGACGGCAAAGCCCGCTGCTCCGGGCCAGAGCAGCCCGCTGCGGCGCTGGGAGACGAGCAGCCACACCGTCACCGGAAGCCAGACGAAGACCGCGAGCGGTAGGAACGGGTAGTAGCCGAAGCGGTCGTCGATGGCGCCGAGGTTGAGGAGGAGCGCGGAGAGCCCGTAGCCGACGATCCGGTACGTGTCGGCGCCGTAGGCGATCGTGTCGTCCCAGAGCGCGCCGGGGTCGGCGATGAGGAACGGGAGGAAGGTCGCGAGGACCACTCCCAGGAAGACCCCGCCCGCGCGCAGGATCGTCCGCCGCGGGATGCCCATCGTGATCAGCATGACCGCGAAAAACGGGAAGGCGATGAGCGCGAACTGCTTCAGCGACACGGCCACGCCCAGGCTGGCCGCCGCCCAGAAGAGACGGCCGCGCACGAGCAGGCCGAACGCGAGGACGAGCGCGAGCAGCGCCGGCGCGTCGGCCGTGCCGAACCAGGAGCCGCGCACGGCAAGCGGGTTCGCGGCCAAGACCGCGCCGATCGGCAGCTTCCAGATCAGAGGAGCGGGAAAGAGCAAGGCCGCGAAGAGGAGGCCGAACGTCGCGAGCATGACGAAGAGCCGGTAGTCGTCGAGCGGGCCCGGCAGGAGCCGCCACGCCGCAGCGCTGAGCGCGGTCCCCGGGAAGTAGGCGAAGTGGTCGAGCGCAACCTGCGGCAGGTCGGGAGGCGCGTCCACCGCCGGATAGAAGCGCTCGAGGCCCGACTCGCTGTAGTCGTGGCCGTAGGGGTTGTCGCCGTCGAGGATCAGGTCGCCGGCGAGCTCGATCTGGTACGTCGAGTCGTTCGTGAAGAGCCACGGCTCGGTGGCGTCGCGGAGCCCGACCTGGAGCAGCGTCGCCGGGACGAGCAGTGCGCCGACGATGACCACGGTGAACGCGATCGCGGCTCCCCGGGGCCAGATCGGCTGCCGCCAGACGAGCGCCGCCGCCAGTGCGACCGCGACGCCTGCGAGCACGACCAGTGAGCGGAGCAGGCCGAGGTCGAACTCGTCGTCGGCGATCTCGACGAGCCAGCCGAGCAGCCCGTGCGGGTTGACCGGCCCCGGGACGAACGGCCACGCGTCGGACCCCAGCCACGGCATGGTCAGGATGACGAGCACGCCGAGCGTGGTCAGGAGCGCCCAGAGGGCCCGGCTGTCGAGGCGGTCAGTCGTCAGCGGCTGTCGAGTATGGCACCCAGGCCGCGCAGGCCACCGCGACGACGACCCACGTCACCGGGTCCTCGAAGAATCCGCTGTAGGCCAGCGAGTGGACGACGAGCGCGAGCAGGACGGCCCCCAGCGCGAGGCCTAGAGTCTCATCGCGTCGCCGAATGCGCTCGATCATCACGGCCGCCCCGGCGAGAAATCCGAGGTACGACAACAGGCCCAGGACACCGAGCTCCGCGGCCACGGTCAGCGGCGTCGTGTGTGAGACGAACCGGGTGGGCGAGCCGCCCTGCTCCGAGCGGGCCTGGCTCTCGGCGGGCTGAGCGCCGAGCCCGACGCCGACGAGCGGGTGGTCGCGGATCACCTCGACCGTCGCTTCCACCCGCCGCGAGCGATCACTCGTCACCTGGCGCGCCGACCGGTCCTCGCTCGACGCGATCAGAGGAGCCCGCGCCGCCGAGGACCACGATCGCGCTGGTCACGATCGCGGCGATCCGCAGCCGGCGGTCTCCCGCCACCACGGCGAGTGCGATCGTGACGACGAAGAGCGCGGCGAAGCTCGACTGCGAGTAGGAGAAGAACAGCCCGGCGAAGAGGAACGCGATCAGCGCGGCGGCGACGACCACGTTGATGCGACGCCTCAGGAGCGCCACGAGCAGCACGGCGATTCCGAGCACGACATGGCGGCCGTAGAGGCTCGGATCGCGGAACAGAGACGTCACTCTGAAAAAGGAGCTGAAGGCGTTGCCGACCTCGACGCTCGGCGAGAAGAACAGGAGGTCGTGCGTCGCCGCCTGCCAGAGGCCGACCGCGGCGAACAGCGCCGCGAGCGAGACCGCCACGATGGCGAGTGCGCGCGGCATCCAGGGCGGGAACGGCGCGCGCCCGGCAACGGCGAGCAGCGTGGCGAAGGGCAGGATGAAATAGGCGAGCGTGTTCGCGCCGGCGTCGAGCTGGCTCGTCCAGGTCAGCGAGACAGCTGCGATCGCGATGAACGCGGCGGCGGGATACGCGACGACGGCCGGGAGCGGATGCACCTGGCGCCCGCGAAACGCCTGCCAGGCCAGGGCGAGCGCGGCTGCTCCCAGCACGCCGTAGAGCGGAAGCAGCCTGCCGAGCGCGCCTTCCTCGGCGACTGCGACGAAGTAGCGGTTCTCGCCGCTGAAGGCGAGCGGCGGCCTGAACGGCGCGGCGGCGAGCACGGCCGGGAGCACGGCCTCCGGCCAGCGCGTGAAGATCGCAGCCCCGATCGCCGCCGGAATGAGGCCCGCCGCGCCCAGCGCGAGCAGCGCCGGAGAGATGCCGCCGTCACCGGAGATCGAGAGGACGAGGCCCGCCTCGGCCCCCGCCAGCAGCGCGAGCCCGGCGAGCAGGAGCCAGCGCTCGGCCGCGAGCAGCGCACCGGCGGCGCCGATCGCGCCGATGATTCCCGCCAGCTCCGCAGCATCCATAGCCGCGCAACCCTAAGCCTGGATCAGCGCGCGAAGGCCAGGACCCGGCGAATACGCGCTCGCTCGGCGGGCAGCAGGAAGCCGAGCAGCGCGAGCACGAGCGGGTACACGAGCCCCAGCGCCAGGGCCGCGAGCAGGTTCACGTCGAGCGCCTTGCCCGTCGCGGTGAGCGCGACCGCCACCCCCACGGCGATGCCCACGCGTCGCCACTGGTACGGGACCGGGAAGACTCGCTGCGCCTTCCACGCCATGCCCGCGAACATCGCGACGTACGCCGAGAGCGTCGCGAAGGCGGCGCCGCGGATCCCGTAGGGCGGGATCAGCACGAGGTTGAGGACGACGTTGAGCAGCGCCGCGGCGCCGGTGATGACGATGTTCGAGGCCATCCGCCGCGCGCGGCCGATCGAGATCACGACCACGACGTACGCGCCGAAGGCGACAGCCGCGAAGCAGAGCGGCGCCACCACGCGTCTCGGCCTCCTGGAACTCGGGCGGCCCGAGGATCTGCACGAGCCAGGGCGACAGCAGGCTGAGCCCGGTGGCGACCCAGGCGCTTGCGGCGACCACGTATGTGAGCACGAAGCCGTACGTCCGCTTGGCCTCCTCGTCGTCCTTGATCGAGTACGCGAAGGCGGGCCACGCGAGCCGGAACGCCCAGAGGAAGAACACGAGCACGGCGGCGATGCGGACGCCGAGCGCGTAGACGCCCACTTCGTCCGTCCCTTTCATCTTCACGAGGAAGAACCGGTCGTTGAAGTCGATCGCGGCGAGTGCGACTGCCGAGGGCACGAACGGCCAGCCGAACGCGAGCATGCGACGGAAGAGCTCCCGGTCGAACTCGAGGCCGAGCTGGAACGCGTCGAAACGCCAGGAGCACCGCCCAGACGGCGAGCGTCCCGCTGAAGTTGCCGATGATGACGCCGATCGGCCCCTGGTCGTAGACGACGACGAGCAGGATCGTCACCCCGATCGTGAGCAGCACGTTCACGAGGCTCGCGATCGAGAACAGCACCGAGCGCTCCTCGACGCGGAAGAGCGCCATCAGCTGGTCGTAGTTCATCGTCGCCCAGAGCCCGAGGAACGTCGCGCGAACGAGGTTCACGTGGTCAGTCGGTGCCGAAGAGCCCGTGCGAGATCGGCTCCGCGAAGATCAGGCCGCACGCGAGGGCGAACGTCGACGAGGCCATCGTCGACCAGAAGGCGGTGCGCACGATGCGCGCCCGGTAATGGTCGTCGTCGGAGTCGAAGTAGAAGCGGAAGAACGAGTTCTGGATCGCCGAGCGGAGGAGCGTGAAGATGATCGTCGAGAGGGCGACGAGGGTCTCGATCGTCCCGTAGTCGCTCTTGGAGAGGTACTTCAGGTACAGCGGCAGCAGGAGCACGGCGAGGGCGCGCTGGATGAACCCGCCCACGCCGTAGATCGCCGAGTGCTTCGTGAGCCGCTTGATCTGGGCCGCGAGCGCCAACTAGAGCCTCGAGTACAGATCGAGCAACCGGTCGGTCATCCGCTCGACGTCGTGCACCTCTTCGACGTACGCGCGCCCGGCCTCGCCGAGGCGCTTGCGCTCGGCAAACGAGTCCACGAGCGGCCGGAGCACGTCCACGAGGTCGTCCTTCGTCGTCCGCACGATCGGCACCTTCAGGCCGAAGTGCTCCTCGGTCTCGCGCACGGCGGACTCGTCCAGCGACGTGACGACCGGCTTGCCGAGCGCCATGCCCTCGATCGACAGGATCCCGTGCCAGTCGCGGAGCACCTGGTCGACGACGATGTCGGCCTCCTTGATGCGCTCGAGCGCCTCCTCGTTCCGCACCCCGTGCACGACGTCGAGATCGACCGGGAGCTCCTTGCACGCGTCGATCACGTACTGCGTGCCCTTCTTGTCGAGGTTCGAGGGCGCATGGACGATGCGGACGCGCTCGCGCTCGACGGGCGGGACCGGGTCGTAGCTCGAGAGCTCGATCCCGGGCGGCAGGACCTCTGCGTCGTAGGGGATGAAGCGGAGCGCGGCGAACGAGCCGACGACGCGCGCGTCCGCCTTCAGCCCGTACATGAGCTGCTCCTTCGGGCGCTCGCGGATGTCGGCGCCGAGGAAGTGGAAGAGCGACTTGCGCCGGGTCGCCCTGAGGATCGGGAACTGGAGCTTCTTCGGGACGAGCGTCAGCCCGAAATAGAAGTGGAAGATGTCCGTCTGCGGGAGCAGCTTGGAGAACGCGCGCCACTGGATCGCCTGCTGGCGGAGGAGGCCCGAGCGCGGCCGGTTCAGGTTCCAGTCGGCCTGGTCGGGCCGGAACGGCTGCGTGTTGAAGACGACGAGGCGCGCATCGACGCCGCGCCGGCGGAGCGCCTGCACGTTCGTCCAGCCGACCCCGGCCAGGTTGACCGGGCAATGCGTCGACCCGCAAAGGAGCGACTCACGACGCCGAAGTATCAGGTTCTGATGGGGAACAGGAACCGGTGGCGGTCCCAGCGGTCGATCTCGCAGCCGTTCGCGCGTGTGAAGCGGGCCTTGATCCGCCGACCTTCGAAGTCTCCCCGCACCTCGGCGACCTGAGGGCCGCCGTAGATCAACGTGCAGGCCACGTTGCGCGGGATGGGCTTGAACGCCTTCGCGCCCAGAGCGTCGAGGCGGCTACATGCGCGTGCGGCGGCCGGCAACGTTCCACCGGGCGGGCAGCGCAGCGTCCAGGTGCGGACTGGGCCCGTTCGTCCCACGGCTCCAGGTCGCGATCTCGAGCGCCGTCCGGGCGCCGGGCTTCACCACCGTGCCGGTACCGCTGCTCGGCACTTGACCGGTCGCGCAGCCGGCGAAAGTCGCCGCGGCGACGACCAGAACGGCGACGACCCTCCTCAAGCTCTGGCCGGTTGCAGCAGCGCGTAGCCCTCGCGCAAGAACGGCGTGCGGTCGACGAGATGCGCTATGTCGTCGGGTGTGAAGATCGCCTTCCTCGGTGACGATCAACGTGAGCAGCTCGGGCGGCGTGAACTCGAAGAGCTCGCGTTCGGCGGGGCCCGGATCCGGAGCGTCGGCGGCCTCCATCGGCGAGAGCTTCACGATCTCCGCGGCGACGACGACGGGGATCCTCGAAGTCCGGCCGCGGCCTCGGCGAGCGCCGTGGTGCCGACCTTGTTGCAGAGCGTGCCGTCGCTGAAGACCGTGTCGGCGCCGATGAGGAGGATGGTCGCGCCGGCGAGCGCTGCAGGGGCGGCGTCGTCCTCCACAAGCTCGACGTCGAGCCCTTCGGCGCGCAGCCCCTCGGCGAACGCCCGTCCCTCGCCGATGGGCTCGGAGACCGTGCAGATGACGCGGTTGGGGGGCGTGTGGAGGAGCGCCTCGCGCACCGTCGCCGACGCGGAGTGCGTGGCGGCGACGGCGCCGTCGAGCTGGTCGCTCAGATGAATCGCGATCGAGGCGCCGGCTCTCGTCCGCCCGTCGAGGACGGCCTGGCCCTCCTCGCGAATCAGCTGGCGAAAATCGTCCAGGTCGAGGTGGCGCCAGCCGTTCGCCGCTGCGAGCACGCGGCCCGCGGCGCCCGGAATGGCGCCGATTCGCGGCCGGCTCTCGGCGAGCTCGCGAGCGGAGTCGACGAGTTGATCGACGAGCGCCTCGACCGTCTCGAAAGGCTGCTCGGCGACTTCGAGGAGCGCCTCGACCGTTCGCCTCGCCATCCAGCTCGCCCCATGCTCACGGTCTTTCCGGAGCTCTTCGACCGTGGCGGCGAGATCGGTCATCCCGGCAATCTTGCCTGCTCAGACCGAGCACGGCAATTACGCAGCTAGGCTTTCGCCTCGTGAGCACCACTGAAAGGCAGGTTCTTCCAAGGCCTCTGCCCGACGCGGCCGATGAGGCGGTTCCGGCGATTTCGATCGTCCTGCCGCTCTACAACGAGGCCCCCCACGTGGCCGAGCTCTACCGTCGAACCGTCGAGGCGCTGGATGCAACCGAGCTCGATTTCGAGCTGATTTGCGTCGATGACGGCTCGGTCGACGCGACCTTCGCCGAGCTGGAGCGGATCCATGCGGCGGACGGACGGATCCGCGCCGTGCGCCTCAAGCGCAACTTCGGCCAGCACGCGGCGATGCACGCCGGGCTGGTTCGCGCCCGCGGCGAAATCCTCGTCACCATGGACGGCGACCTGCAGAACTCGCCGGAAGACATCCCGCTGCTCGTCGCGGCAGTGGAGGGCGGAGCGGATGTGGCCAGCGGGCGCCGCATCATCCGTCGGGACTCGTGGGGGCGAACGCTTCCCTCGCGTCTCATCAACGGCATGCTTCGCCGCTTCACGGGCGCCGAGATCAGCGATTTCGGTTGCGCCTTCAACGCGTATCGCCGCAGCGCGGTCGAGCCGATGCTGCCCGCGATCGGCAAGCAGAAGTTCACGAAGGCACTGATTCTCTCCGGCGGCGCGAGCGTGGTCGAGGTCGACGTCGCTCACTCGCCGCGGGCGGGGCGCTCCCGCTATTCGCCTCTGCGGCTGACCCGCCTGGCGCTGCATGTTCTGGCCGGCTTCTGGCCGCAGCCGATTCAGTGGATCGGGATCGCGCTCGGGTTCTTCTGCACGACCGCGGCGCTCGTGCTCGGGATCTACGGCATCGGCTTCTGGATCCAGAACTCAGATTTCCCGGGCCCGCTGTTCGGCGGGGTGGGCGTGATCTTCGTCCTCGGCATGCAGGGGTTCATCCTCGCGCTGGTCGGCGAGTATTTGGGCAGAATCCAGCGCGAGGTCGAAGGCAGGCCCCTGTACACGATCGACAAGGAGCTCTAGTTGGCGCGCGCGAAACGAGTACTCGTCACCGGCGGGGCGGGATTCATCCCGTCGAACTTCATCCGCCACATCCTGCAGGCGACCCCGTTCGAGGTCGTCTCCCTCGACGCGCTCACGTACGCGGGGAGCATGGACAACCTCGCCCTGGTCTCGGCGCACGAGCGGCACTCCTTCGTGCACGGCGACATTCGCGACATGGATCTGGTCCGCAAGGTCGTGGCCGACGTCGACGTGATCGTGAACGCGGCGGCCGAGTCGCACGTCGAGAAGTCGATCGACGAGGGCGCCTCCGAGTTCGTGACGACCAACGTCGAAGGCACTCAGATCCTGCTCGACGCGATCCGGCAGACCCCTGTCGAGCGCTTCATCCTCATCTCGTCGAGCGAGGTCTACGGCACCGCCGAGGCCGACCCCATGGACGAGGAGCACCCGCTCAACCCCCGGAGCCCGTATGCGGCGACGAAGGCCGGCGCCGACCGGCTCGCGTACTCGTACTACGTGACGTACGGGCTGCCGATCGTGATCGTGCGCCCGTTCAACAACTACGGGCCCTTCCAGCATCCCGAGAAGGTCGTGCCGCGCTTCATCACGCAGGCGCTCGAGGACCAGCCGCTGACGATTCACGGTGACGGTCACGCGAGCCGTGACTGGCTGCACGTGGACGACCACGCCGAGGCGATCGAGTCGATCATCGCGGCGGATCTCGACAGCATCGCGGGCGAGGTGATCAACGTCGCCACCGGGATCGACATCTCCGTGACCGACATCGCCGACCACGTGCTCTCGTTGCTGGGTAAGGACCCGTCGATGCGGACGCATGTCGAGGAGCGGCTCGGGCAGGTCGACCGCCACATCGGCTCGACCGACAAGGCCGAGCGCCTGCTCGGCTGGAAGGCGCGCACGTCGTTCGAGGACGGGCTCGAACGGACGATCGACTGGTATCGCGAGAATGAGGCCTGGTGGAGGGCACCCCAGCGCCGGCCGGCAAGCGTCTTCTCGTCCTAGGCGCGGGCCCCGCGCAACTCGGGCTGCTTGCAGCGGCCAGAGAGCGCGACCTGTTCGTGATCGCACTCGATCGTGACCCGGCAGCGCCCGGGTTTCGCTACGCGGACCGTCGGGCGATCATCTCGACGGAGGACGAGCCGCGGATCTCGCGCCTCGCCGAGGCCGAGCGGATCGACGGCGTGATCTCGCCGGGGATCGACTGGCCGGTGGCGATCGCCGCGCGGGTTGCCGAGCGGCAGGGGCTCTCGCATCCGATCTCTGGCGTCGTGGCCAGTCTGGCGACGTCGAAGCTCAAGCAGCGTGAGCGGCTGGGCGAGGCCGGGGTCCCGCAACCGCGCTGGCAGATCGTGACCGAGCCGAACGAGCCGGCCGAGGTCCCGAGCGTCGTGAAGGCACCGGACCGGCAGGGCCAGAAGGGGCTGTCCCTGGTTCGAGAGGCCGGAGAGCTGCGGGGCGCGCTCGAGAACGCGATCGCCGAGTCCCGGAGCGGGGTCGCCATCGTCGAGGAGCTCGTCGAGGGGCCCGAGGTGACCGTCAACGCCTTCTCGGTCGGCGGGCGATTCGTCCCGCTGACGGTGACCGATCGGCTGACCGCGGATCCGCCCGCCTTTGGCGTCGCGCTCGCTCATGCCTGGCCGAGCCAGGCCGCCGGGGAGGAGGCTGCGCGGGTGGCGCAGTCCGCCGCCGAGGCTCTCGGCATCACGGACGGGCCGACCTACACGCAGCTCCGCATCGGTCCCGACGGCCCGCAGGTGATCGAGCTCGCCGCGCGGCTCGGCGGCGGCCACGACGCTGAGCTGGTCAAGGCGGCGCTCGGCGTCGACCTGAACGCGCTGGCGCTGTCGGCCGCGCTCGGCGAGGAGCTCGCAGCGCCCGGCCCGGAGCCCAAGGTCGGCGGCGCCGTGGTGCGCTTCCTCGTGCCGCCCGAGGGCGAGCTGAGCTCGGTCGAAGGCATCGAGGAGGCGCGCGCGCAGGAGGGCGTTCTCGACGTGCGCGTGTACAGGGAGCCCGGGCACGTCTTCGGCCCGTTCCGGCACGGCGCCGACCGGGCGGGCGCCGTTCTTGCAGTCGGCGAGAGCCGCGACGACGCACTCGCGCGAGCCGATCGAGCGGCCGCTCTCATACGCTTTGAGGTCAGTGGCGCAAGAGCTTTCGTCTAAGAGGCGCGAAACGATGCTCGGTTTCCAGCCGCCGGCGATCGGCGACGAGGAGATCGCCGCCGTCACGGAGACCCTCCGGTCCGGCTGGCTGACCACCGGGCCGCGGACGGCCGAGCTCGAGGAGCGGTTTGCCGAGTACGTCGGCGCCGAGCACGTGCTCGCCGTCGCCTCGGGCACCGCGGCGCTCCACCTCTCCCTGCTCGGGCTCGGGGTCGGCCCCGGCGACGAGGTGATCACGAGCCCGATCACCTGGCCCGCGACCGCGAACGTCATCGTCCACACCGGCGCGACACCGGTCTTTGCCGACGTGCGCGACTCGGATCTCAACATCGACCCGGCGCGCGTCGCCGAGCTCGTCACCGACAAGACGAAGGCGATCATGCCCGTCCACCTCGCAGGCCAGCCGTGCGATCTGGATCCGCTGTTCGAGCTCGGGTTGCCGATCATCGAGGACGCTGCGCATGCCGCGGAGAGCGCGTACCGGGGACGCAAGATCGGATCGCTCTCGGACGCGACGTGCTTCTCGCTCTACGCGACGAAGAACATCGCGGCGGGCGAAGGCGGGTTGATCTCGACGAACGACTCGAACGTGGCCGACGCGATCAACGACCTGCGGATCATGCGGCGCATGCAGGGCTCGCTCTACGACATCGCCGTCCCCGGGTACAAGGCGAACCTTTCGGACGTCCTGGCGTCGATCGCCCTCGTCCAGCTCGGGAAGGTCGAGAAGCACCGCGAGATCCGCAAGCGTCAGTTCGCGGCCTACGACGCGGCGGTCGCGGAGCTCGAAGGCCTGGAGACCCTCGCACGCGACCCGCGCGACACGCACGCGTTGCACCTCTACGTCATCCGCGTCGACCCCGAGCGGGCAGGCGGCACGCGCGACGACTACCGCGCGCGGCTTGTCGAGGAGAACATCGCCACGAGCATCCACTTCCTGCCGGTGCACGAGCTGACGGCGTACCGCGAGCTGTTTCCCGACCAGGCTCCGCTGCCGGTGGCCGAGCAGGCCGGCGACGAGATCTTCTCCATGCCGCTGTCGCCCGCGCACTCCGACGAGGACATCGGCGACGCCGTCGCCGCGCTGCGCCGGGTGCACGCGTCACTCACCGGATGAGCCGCCCCGTCCGGGTTCTGCTCACGCTCGTGGTGACGGCGCTAGGCGTCGCTTACCTGGTCTGGAAGGTCGACATCTCCCAGACGCTGGACATCCTTGCCGAGGCCGACCCCTGGTACTTCCTGGCGGCCGTGGCGCTGATGATCGTGACCGTCTGGCCGATGGCGCTTCGATGGAAGTGGCTGCTTCATGCGAAGGGCATCGACGACACGATGAGCTGGCTGACGCGCGCCTACTTCGTCTCCTATGCCGCCGGGCAGATCCTGCCGACTTCGATCGGCGGCGACGCCGTCCGGATCTTCGAGACCGCTCGCCGGCACCCGGGGTACGGCGGCCCGGTTGCGGCCTCGGTCATCCTCGAGCGCGCGCTCGGCGGCGCGGCCACGCTCGCACTGGCGGCCGTCGGCTTCGCGCTCGCCGTCGGCCAGTACGACGTGGGCGCGTACCTCTGGCTCGAGCTCTTCTTCGTGATCGGGACGGTGATTGCCGGCGTGCTGATCTTCTCGCCGCGTGCGGGCCGGATCCTCGCCAAGGGCCGGCCCCTGCTCCGCCCGCTCAAGCTCGACCGCCTCGCCGGCGAGCTGTGGTCGGCCCTGCACTCGTACCGGCACAACGCGGGCCTGCTCATCGGCGTCTTCGCCCTCACGCTCGGCCTGCAGGCGTTTCGCGTGCTCGCGATCTGGTGCTCGGGCAAGGCGGTCGGCATCGAGGTCTCTCCGCGGGTGTACTACGTGATGGGGCCGCTGCTCTTCGTGGTCATGCTCGTGCCGTTCACGATCAACGGGCTCGCCGTCCGCGAGGCTTTCTTCGTCAGCTTCCTCGGCAACGTGGGCGTCGGCGCCGACGAGGCCTTCGCCGCCGGCTTCCTCTTCTTCCTGGTCACGATCGCCCTGTCGATCCCCGGCGCGCTGATCCTGCTCTGGGAGGGGGTGCGTGGGCCGCGGCTCCGCGAGAACGTGAGCTGATGGACGTCTCGGCCGTCATCGTCACCTACAACGCGCTCCCCTGGATCGAGCGCTCGCTGGAGAGCCTCGAGGGAACCGGCGCCGAGGTGATCGTCGTCGACCACGGCTCGACCGACGGAACGCTGGAGCTCGTTCGCGAGCGCTTCCCGGCTACGCGGGTCATCGAGCAGGAGAACCGCGGGCTCGGAGGAGGGTCGAACACCGGGATGCGCGCCGCTTCGGGTCGCTACTACCTGCTCCTGAACTCGGACGCCTGGCTGCAGGAAGGCGCGCTCGAGAAGCTGGTCGCCTTCGCCGACGAGCATCCGGAGGCTGCCGTCGTCGGCCCGAAGCTGCTCAACCCGGACGGCTCGCTGCAGCGGTCGGTGCGCGGTTTTCCCTCGGTCTGGCGGCTCGCCACCGAGTACTTCTTCCTGCGCAAGCTCGCCCCGCGCTCCCGTGCGCTGAACGCGTTCTACGCGGGCGGGTTCGATCACGACGCCGTCCGCGAGGCCGAGTTCGTCATGGGCTCGGCGATGCTCGTTCGGCGCGACGCTGCCGACGCCGTCGGGCTCTTCGACGAGGACTTCTTCATGTTCAACGAGGAGAGCGACTGGTGCTACCGATTCGTCGGGGCCGGCTGGAAAGTGCTCTTCTACCCCGACGCGGAGGTCTTTCACGTCGGCGGCGCCACGACCAAGCAGAACTGGCAGCGCAACTACCGCGAGCAGATGGTCAGTCACCTCCGGTTCCTGGCGAAGCACCACGGGATGCGCGAGGCCGAACGGGCGCGGAAGATGCTGCTCGTCTCGCTCGTGCTGCGCGGCGCCATGTTCCGGGGCGAGCGCGGCGAGGCGTACCGGGACGCGGGCCGGTGGCTTCGGTCGGCCAAAACGGCCGCGCTCCTAGAATCGCGCGGGTGACAGGTCTTGTCCTAGACGTCGGCTGGGTGAACGGCCTGGCGGCGATCCGCTCGCTCGGGCGCGCCGGGATCCCGGTGCTCGCGGTCGACCATCGAGCCAGCGCGCTCGGGTTTCGCTCGCGCTACGCGCAGTCCGTTCCCTCCCCGGACCCGGCCGTCGAGCCGGAGGCATTCGTCGAAGTCCTCGCCGCGCAGGAGCCGGGGGTCCTGCTGCCGACTCACGACCCGCCGCTCAACGCAGTCGCCCGCTATCGCGACCGGCTCGACGGGTTTCGCTTTCCCTTCCCGTCGTGGGACGTGCTCGAACGGATCCAGGACAAGCGCTTCCAGCTCGAGACGGCGGCTGAGGCCGGCGTCGACATTCCCGAGACGCGCTATCCGCAGTCGGCGGCCGAAGCGCGCGCGGCGGGGGAGGAGCTCGGCTACCCCGTCCTGGTCAAGCCGGCCCATCCGGTGGGGTTCAAGCGGAAGTTCAGCCGCCAGGCGTTCCGCGTGGAGACCGCTGCCGAGGTCGATCGCGCCTACGGCGACGCCGAGGACTTCGCACCGATGGTCCAGGAGCTGATCCCCGGTGGCGACGACGAGCTGTACAGCCTCGGCAGCTATCTCCGGGAAGACGGCGAGCCGCTCGGGCTCTTCTCGGGGCGGAAGATCTTGCAGGTCCCGCCGGTGGTGGGGACGTGTCGAGTCGGCGAGTCGGTCTGGGTCCAGGAGGTCGTCGACGCGGGCCTGAGCCTCCTGCGCGCGCTGCGCTTCCACGGCATCTCGCAGGTCGAGTTCAAGCGCGATCCGCGCGACGGGCGCTACAAGCTGATGGAGGTCAACCCGCGGCTCTGGCAGTGGCACGGCCTCGCAGCGGCGTGCGGAGTCGACGTGCCGCTGATCGCCTACCGCGACCTGACCGGAGAGGACGTCGCGCCCGCTTCGATGAACGGCGAGCAACGTCGTTGGGCGATCTCGCTCATGCCCGGAGAGCGGCCCGCCGTCCCGAAGGGACCGTACGTCGATGCGGTCTTCGCCAGGGACGACCTCAAGCCCGGGCTCGTGCTCGCCTCGCGGATCGTAAGGGGCGCTTTCCGCTGATTCCCGAGCAGGTGGAGCGGCGGGCCCGCTGGGTTCTGGACTCGATCGGCGGCCGCGAGGTGGGCTTCGGAGACGACGTGAAGTACCGGGCCGAGGCCTGGGAGCAGGTCGAGCGCGGGGAGCGGCCGACCGGCGACGACCTGGCCGAGGCGTTCTTCCACCTTGCGCGGATCGAAGAGCGCGACGCGAGTCGCGACGAGCACGATCGCTTCCGCGCCTCGTCATCGTCGCTCGACCCGCTCGACCCGCCCGTCGAGCGTCTCCGGCGCAAGCTCAAGCTCGAGCCTCCGCGCTGGGGAGGGGCGCGCTTCGCAGTCGCCCTCACCCACGACGTCGACACGCCCTGGAAATGGACCCGGACCGGCGTGCGCGGCGGGGCCGCCCGGCTCAAGCAGGAGGTCCTCGGCCGGCGTGCGGGGCCGGCTCTGCGGGAGGCCCGGGCCCTGGCCGGAGTCCCGATTCATCGCGTGCGACGGACAGACCCTTACTGGAGCTTCGAGCGCATCCTGGCCGACGAGCGGCGTGCCGGCGCCTCGTCGACGTTCTTCCTCATGGCGCAGCACGCGCATCCGAATGACGGGCTTGCGGGCGAGTCCTACCGGCGGTTGCGTCCCCGCATCGTCGAGACGCTGCTGCAGGGCGAAGCGGAAGTGGGGCTCCACGGCAGCTACTCGTCGGCCGACCGGGCCGACCGCCTCGAGGACGAGAAGAAGGCCCTGGAGGCCCTCGCCGGCCCCGTCCGCGGCCAGCGCTACCACTACCTGCGGCTCGATCCGCACTCGAACTTCGCGACCCTCGACAGCCTCGGCTTTCTCTACGACTCGACCCTTGGCTTCGCGGACCAGCCGGGCTTTCGCGCCGGCATCGCACAGCCGTTCCGCCCCTGGGACCTCGAGCGCGAGCAACCGCTCCGGCTCGTCGAGATCCCGTTGGCGGCGATGGACGTGACTCTCGCCGAGGAGCGGTACCTCAACCTCTCGGCGCGCGACGCGGCAGCCCGCCTCGGCGCGCTGGTCGACTGGGCGGCGGAGCACGGCGGCGGCTTCTCCGTGATCTGGCACTCGGAGCAGTGGGACTCGGCAGCGCACCCCGGCTGGGACCGGCTGTACCGCCGGTTCATGGAGTACGTCCGCGTCCGTGGCGGGGTCTGCGTCTCTGCGGGCGAGCTCGCGGAGGAGGCGAACGCGTGGTTGCCGTGAGCGAGGGCGTGCGCGTCTACCGGGCAGGCCTCGGCCGCGCCGGCGGCTCGCTGGTCTTCCTCGGCCTGCTCGCGACGGCACCGGCTTTGCTGCTGCTGGCCCGCCTCTTCCCGCCCGAAGGGGTGGCCCTTGCGCTGCGGCTCGCTGCTGCGACCGCGTGCGTGCTGCTGCTGCCGGGAGCGATCCTCGTTCGTGCGTACGGGCGGCCCGCTGCGCTGAGCGCCTCGGTCGCGGGCGCCTTCGTCTGGAGCCTCGCGCTCCTCTTCGGTGGGCTGGCGCTCACCTTCGCGGTCGACGGCTCGATCGAGACGGCGCTCATCGCCGTCGGCGCGGCGGCCGGCCGTCGCGCTCGTCCCGGCCGTGCTGCGCGCACCTGTGCCCGTCGCGCGCGCCCATGCCTGGGCCGGGGCCGCTGTGGTCGCCGTGGGCGCGGTCTTCGGGGCCGCGGTCTGGTGGACGGCGAGCACGGTGTACGGGGATGCGCTCTTCCACCTGGGCCGCGTGACGAAGCTCGCGACGTTCGACGAGCTGGCGACGATCGACGACGTCAACGAGTTTCGGGAAGGGGGAGCTCACCCCGGCTACGCATTCCCGCTCTGGCACGCCGCGCTCGCCGCGATCGCGCGGCTGGCCGGCGTCGACTCGGCCACGGTCGTCCTCCACCTGCCGGCGATCCTCACTCCGCTCGCGCTGCTGCTCGCCTACGCCGCGGGTGCTGCGCTCTTCCGCTCCTGGGGAGGCGGGATCGCCGTCGCCACGTCCCAGGCCGCGCTCCTCGGCTTCGCGCGCTCGGGCACGGGCTCGTTCGACTTCCTCGCGCTGCCGCCGACGGCCGCGCGCGCACTGCTCGCACCTGCTCTCCTGGCGCTCGTCTTCACCCTCGTGCACGAAGGTCGGTGGAGGCGGCTCCTCGTGCTCGGGGCAGCCTCACTCGTCATCGCCGCCGTCCATCCGACCTACACGTTCTTCGTAGCCTTACCCCTGGCCGGATTCTTCGTCGCCCGCGTGCTGCTCACCTGGCGCGAATGGCGCGATGCCGTACGCATCGGCGCGGCGCTCGTCGCTGTGCTCATTCCCGCTTCGCTGTACGCCCTCTGGCTGCGGCCGCTCGTCGACGACACCGTCTCGCATCGCCCCGACGATGTCGAGCGCGCACGCGGGCTGGCGCACTACGCCGGCCAGATCGATGTCGTCGACGGTCTCTTCCGTCTGGCGCCCGAGCAGCTGACGCGTCCCGGCGCCGTCGCGATCGCCGGACTGCTGGCGATCCCGCTCGCCGGCCTTGCCGCTCCTCGCAGGTGGGCCGCCTATGTGCTCGGCGGCTCGCTCGCGGTGCTCGGGGTGCTGCTCCTTCCGCAAGCGTTCGACGCGCTCTCCGAGCTCTTCTCCCTCTCGCAGTCGCGCCGGCTGGCTGCGTTCCTGCCGCTGCCCTTCGCGCTCGCGGGGGCGGCCATGATCCTCGGCCGGCTGCGGATCTTCGGCGCGCTGGCCGCGCTCGGCGTGGGGGGAGTCCTGCAGCTCGAATACCCGGGCGAGTTCACGTACCGAGTCGTCGTCGGCGGCATCGCCTGGCCGGCGTGGGTCGCGCTCTTCGGCGGCCTGGCCGCGCTCATCGCCGGGATGATCATGCGCCGAGGGCTCGTCGAGGCGGCTCCGGTGTGGACGGCTGCGGTCGCGCTCGCCTTCGCGGCTCCGGTCGCGGCTGCGGGCTTCGACTACTCGAAGCCGGACGACCCCGACCGCTTCGCGCTCACACCGGGCCTGATCCAGGCTCTGCGGACCGAGGTGCCGGAGCGCGACGTGGTCTTCTCCGACCTCGCCACGAGCTATCGCGTCGGCGCGTACGCCCCGGTCTACATCGCGGCTGCGCCGCCGGCACATGTTGCCGACACGGTGCAGAACTATCCGTACGGACGGGTCAAGGCGGTCCGCGAGTTCTTGCGGACCGGCGATCTCTCGATCCCGCGTCGCTACGGCGCGGAGTGGATCGTGGTCAACACGCGCCGCTTCGACCTGCCGCTCGACCTGCCGCGGGTCTACCAGGACGATCGTTTCATCCTCTACCGGCTCCCACCGCGCGCTAGGTAGGGTCTCGCGGTCATGGCGCAGACAGAACAGGCTGTCGCGGCTCCGTACGCCGAGCCGCGCGAGGTGACGAGCCTCGACGAGTGCTACTTCTACCACTCGATGGAGATCCCGGGTTACGGCTTCGTCCGCGGCCCCTGGGACCACCGCGAGGGCGTCGATGCGTACCTCGGAAACGTCGATTTGCAGGGCAAACGGGTCCTCGAAGTCGGCACGGCCAGCGGCTTCTTCTGCTACGAGATGGAGAAGCGGGGCGCCGACGTCGTGTCCTACGACCTCTCCGACGACTACTCCTGGGACGTCGTGCCCGTACGCGCAGTACGACCACGAGTCCTTCGACACCGAGCGCCGCGCGCACCTGCGGCAGATCAACAACGCCTGGTGGCTCGCGCACCGCGCCCACGACTCGAACGCGAAAGTCGTCTACGGCACGGTCTACGAGATCCCCGAGGAGATCGGCCGCGTCGAGGTGGCCACCTTCGGCAACGTGCTGCGCCACGTGCGCGATCCGTTTCTCGCCCTGGAGAAAGCGCTCCGGCTGACCACCGAGACGGCGATCGTCACCGAGAACCCGTCACTGCGGTACTCGCTTCCGCAGATGGTGATGGAGCCGCTGAAGCCCTCGATGGCGTTCTTGCCGAACTACGAGAAGGTGCAGCCCCGCGAGTCGTGGTGGCACTTCACGCCCGGCGTGATCAAGAAAATGCTCGGCGTCCTCGGGTTCGAAGACACGAAGGTGAACTACCACCAGCACCGCTGGGAGGGGCGGCGAACGCTGCTCTTCACGGTCGTCGGCCGTCGCACCCGGCCGCTGCCGACCAACGACTAGCCCCGTGCCACCATGTCTGGTGCCTGGCACTGGACGTGGCTCCGCCGCCCGCGACGTGCCTGCAAAGAGGTAGGTGACATGTCGCTTTCCATGGTGGCTGGCACGGCCGAACGGACATGTCTGCGGGACGGCCTCGGTGTTCACAACTACCATCGGCGCCCGGATGCGGGTGCTGCTCGTCACGATGTACTTCCCCCCGGCGGGTGGCGGAGGCGTTGCCCGCCCCGTCAAGACCTCGGGGCAGCTCGCCGAGCTGGGGTTCGAAGTCCACGTCCTCGCGCCTGACGACCCGAAATGGATCGCCCGGGACGAGGAAGCCTCGATACCCGCCGGTGTGCTCGTTCACCGGGCGCGCTACGTCGGGCCGCGCGGACTGCTGCCGGCCGAGGAGCTCCACGGCCGTGAGGGGCTCGACCGGGCGTTGCGCCAGGCGGGGCTCTTCTACCGGCGCGTCCTGTTGCCGGACGAGTTCGTCAGCTGGTCGGCCACTGCCATCCCGGCGGCGATCAAGATCGTTCGCCGGGAGAGCATCGACGTCGTCGTCACCACCTCGCCGCCTCCCTCGATCAACCTGATCGGCGCCGCGGTCAAGCGAGCGACCGGCGTCTCCTGGGTCGCCGACCTACGGGACTCGATCGCCGCGAACCCCGACCGTCGCGTCGAGTCGCTCGCCGTGCGCGTCAAGGAGCGCGGCCAGCGGATGGTCGCGCAGCTCGTCGCGCGCTCGGCGGATGCCGTCGTGGCCGTGACCTCGACGATCGGAGACGAGATGCGCGAGCTGGGCGCCGAGCGCGTCGAGGTGATCCCGAACGGCTCCGACTTCGACGACTTCGAGGGGCTCGAGTACCACCGCGGGGACCGGTTTCGCATCACGCACACGGGCACGTTTTTCGGCAAGCGCGACCCGCGGCCGTTCTTGGAGGCCCTCTCGCGCTCCGGGCCCGAGGTCGTCGCGCGCTTCGTCGGGGGCCTGCGAGCGGCCGACCAGGAGTGGGCCGAGGCCAAGGGCCTCGCCGACCGGATCGAGGTGCTCCCGCACGTGCCGCGCCGCCAGGCGCTCGAGCTGCAGCGCGACTCGGAGGCACTGTTGCTCCTGCTGCCCGAGGCGGGTGGACGCGGAAAGACGGTGCCTTCGGGAAAGATCTTCGAGTACCTGGCAGCGGAGCGGCCGATCCTTGCCGCCGTCCCTCCCGACGGTGTGGCCGCGCAAATGGTTCGCGAGGCAGGTGCGGGTGTCGTCGTCCCGCCGGATGACGTCGAGTCCATCTCGACTGCGCTCGACGGCCTCGTCAAGCGGTGGCAGGCCGGCGCTCTCGACGGCGCGACGCTCGAGCCGGGGCTGAAGGAACGGCTCTCCCGCAAGACGAGGACCCGCGAATTCGCCGACCTGCTGGAGAGCCTGTGACCCGCTGGGTCCGGGTCGCCGACGTGCTCTTCTTCGCGACGCTCTTCTGCGTCACGTTCGAGAACGTGCACTGGAACGTGGCGGGGCGCGTGAGCCTGGCGGACGTCCTGGCGCTGCTCTTCCTCGTCACCTACGTGCTGGCGCTGCGCGACCGCGTCGTTCCGAAGACGGTCGTGACCGTTGCCGTGCTTCGCGCTCGCGCTGCTCCTCGTCTACCTGATCGGCTTCTTCAATCTCGAGACGACGCAGGCCTTCAACCAGTTCTTCAAAGGGCTCATCAAGTTCGGAATCCACTTTGGGTTCCTCGCGGCAGGAGTGCACTACGTCGCGCGCCGGCCGCTCGACTTCTACTGGCGAACGCTCGGCTGGTTCGTCGCCGGCCTCGCCTTCAACGGCCTCTACGGCCTGGTGCAGTTCGCCGCCGCCGAGACCGGGCGCGACATCGATGCCTTGCTGCTCCACCCGATCACCGGCGGGGCCAGCCGGATCAACATCTTCGGCGCGGTGGGCGAGTCGGACGTCTACCGGACGACCGGCCTCACCGGCGACCCAAACCATCTCGGCGTGATGCTGATCGTCCCGCTCCTCGTCCTGACGCCGATCTACCTGCGGCTCGAGCGCGGGCACAGGCTTCGTGTCCCGCTGGCTGCTCTGCTCGGGTTCCTGCTCATCGCGGAGCTGTCGACGCTCTCTCGCAGTGGCCTGCTCGGGCTTGGGATCGGCTTCCTGCTGCTCGCCATCCCGTACCGGCACAAGCTGCCGACGAGGGAGTTCCTCGTCCCCGTCGGCGCCGTCGCCGGAGTGCTGATGCTCGTCGTGCTCCAGCGTCTCGACTTCTTCATCAACGTCTTCAGGGCGCGGACGTCGACGACCGACCAGTCGTCGGCGCTGCATTTCGACGTGTACCGCTTCATCCCGGACGTGCTCCACCAGCATCCGCTGTTCGGCTTCGGGCTGAACAACTTCTCGGTCTACTTCGAGTTCGTCACGGGCCGCGCGAACTGGGGGGCGCACTCGTACTACGTGGCGCTGATCGTCGAGACCGGCCTCGTCGGGACCGTGATCTTCGCGGCCTTTCTGCTCTATCTCTTCCACCGCCTGGCGACGCTGCGCAAGATCGGCCGGGCGCTCGCCGAGGCCGGCGACCGTCTCGCGGCGCGGGTCAGGCCGCTCGCCTGGGGGCTGACCGCGGCGCTCGTCGGGACGATGGCCGCGAACGCCTTCTACCTGACGATGCAGTTCTATTACTTCTTCGCGCTGGCGCTCTTCATCCTCGCCGCGCCGATCGTCTTCGGGCGGCGACTCAAGACCGCATCGTGAAGGTCGTCGTCCTGACGACGTCGTACCCGCGGTCGCCGGGAGACGCTGCCGGGCGGTTCATCGCCGACGGGGTCGAGCAGCTGCGCAACCGAGGGGTGGACGTCGACGTCGTCTCGCCGGCGGACTTCCACCACTTCGGGATCGCGTACGGCTCAGGAGTCGTCGGCAACCTGCGGCGCCGGCCCTGGCTGGCCGCTGCGGTGCCGGCGATGCTGGGGTCGTTCGCGCGAGCCGCCCGGCACGCTGCACGGGGAGCAGATCTCGTCCACGCCCACTGGCTGCCCTCTGGAGCGGTTGCGCTGGCGACCGGCCGGCCGTTCGTCGTCCAGCTCTGGGGCACGGACGTCGAGCTCGCGCGTCGCGTGCCGCGGCTCGCCCGGGCCGTGCTGCAGCGTGCGCGCCTGGTGATCGCGCCCTCGACCGCGCTGGCGGAGGAGGGCAGGCGGCTCGGCGCACCGGAGGTGCGGGTGATCCCGAACGGAATCACCGTCCCGGACGAGGTCGGCGAGGAGGCGGAGCCGCCGGAAGTGCTCTACGCGGGACGGCTCTCTCGCGAGAAAGGCGTGCTCGAGCTCGTCGAAGCGGCCGACGGGCTGCGGCTCGTCGTCGCCGGCGACGGCCCGCTTCGCGCACAGGTCCCGCAGGCGCAGGGGTTCGTCCCGCCTGCGGAGCTGCAGGGCTTCTATGCGCGGGCGGCAGTGGTCGCGTGCCCGTCGCACCGGGAGGGCTTCGGGATCGCGTGCGCCGAGGCGATGGCGCATGGGCGGCCGGTGGTCGCCTCCGAGGTCGGCGGCCTCCGCGACCTCGTCGTCGACGGCGAGACGGGATTGCTCGTCCCTCCTCGCGACGTGTCCGCGTTGCGCGAGGCGCTCGAACGCCTGCTCGCCGACCGCGAGCTTCGCGCGGCGCTTGGGCGCCGCGGGCCGCGAGCGGATCCGGGATCACTTCTCGTGGGATCGCTTCGGCTCGGACACGATTCAGGCCTACGAGGACGCAGTAGGCTCGAAGACGTGATCGCGGTGAAGATCGTCTTCTGGACCGCGGTGGGCGCGCTCCTCTGGACGCATGTGGGCTACCCCGTCGCTGCCGCGGCGCTCGCGCGCCTGCGGACTCGTCGCGTGCGCCGCGACACAGTCGAGCCGACGGTCTGCGTGATCGTCACCGCGTACAACGAGGAGGCGGTCATCGAGCGGCGGCTCGAGAACCTGCTCGCGCTCGACTACCCCGCCGAGAAGCTCGAGCTCGTCGTCACCTCGGATGCGTCGACCGACCGGACGCACGAGCTCGTCGAGCGATTCGCGCCGCGCGTGCGGCTGATCGTCAACGACCGTGGCGGCAAGGTGGCCGCGCAGAACCGCGCCGTGCGCGAGACCGACGCCGAGATCGTCGCCTTCTCCGACGCGAACGCGACCTGGGCGCCTGACGCGCTGCGGATGCTGGTCAGCAACTTCGCCGATCCCGATGTCGCGTACGCCTTCGGCCGGCTCAATCTGCGCGATGCGGCCGGTGACAACAAGGAGGGCCTCTACTGGCGCTTCGAGACCTGGCTGCGCAGCGCGCGAGTCGGAGATCCACTCGACCACGGGCGGCTTCGGCTCCATCTACGCGCTGCGCCGGAGCGACTACGTCGAGGTCGACCCGAGGTTCGGGCACGACCTGTCGCTTCCGTACCTGATGGTGCAGCGTGGCCGGCGGGCCGTCTTCGCGCCGGACGCGCACGCCTACGAGACGCCGACGCCGACGAACGAGGCCGAGTATCAGGCGCAAGATCCGCATGTTCGAGCACTGCTGGCTGATCACGCTCCGGGGCCGGATGCTTCGCGGCCTGCCGCCCTTGTACTGGCTCGAGATCGTCTCGCACCGCCATCTGCGGTACGCGAGCGGCGTCCTGCACCTGATCGCCCTCGGCGGCGAACCTCGCCCTGCTCGGCGAGGGGTGGCTCTACTGGGCGACGCTCGCGCGCCCAGCTCCTGCTGCTTGCCGCCGCTGCGGCCGGCGTCGGGATCGCCCGCTACTACGTGCTCGTCACCTGGGCGACCGTCGTCGTCGCTCTGGAACTACCTGCGTCGCGGCGTGCCTGCGACGTGGGAGGCGGCCGAGGGGACGCGGGTATGAACCGGGCGCTCGACGTTGCCGGGTCGGCCTTCGGGCTCGCGGTGTCGAGCCCGTTCCTGGCCGCAGCGGCGCTCGCGATCAAGCTGGACGATGGCGGGCCCGTCCTCTACCGCCAGCGGCGTGTCGGTCATCACGGCGAGGAGTTCGACCTGCTCAAGCTGCGGACGATGGTCGTCGGCGCCGAGAAGCAGGGCGCGGGGTGGGCGGTCAACCGCGGCGACCCTCGCATCACGCGTGCGGGGCGGCTACTGCGCCGTCTCTCCCTCGACGAGCTGCCGCAGTTCTGGAACGTGTTGCGCGGCGACATGAGCCTGATCGGGCCCCGGCCGACCCTCTCGTACCAGGTCGAGCAGTACACCCCGAGGCAGCGACGGCGGCTTGGAGGTGAAGCCGGGCCTCACGGGCTGGGCGCAGATCCATGGCCGGGCCGCGTTGCCCTGGGACGAGCGCATCGAGCTCGACGTCTGGTACGTCGAGAATCGCTCTCCCTGGCTCGACCTGAAGATCCTCGTCCGCACGCCGCTCGCCCTCTTCCGCGGCACGTACAAGGGCGAGACGGGCGGCTGGAAACCCACCGGTTCCGGCTCTTAACTCGGTACCCCCGACCTCCTCCCCACAGCGATCGTACTGAGGAAAGTCGCACGCGTGTGAAGCGCAAATGCGCCGAGAGTGCGCCGTTGGCGGCCGGGGCAACGAAGCCGCTCCGTTACCCTCTTTCGCCGTGACGGCCGTTCTCTTCACGTGCGTCGGCATGCGCGTCGACACCGTTACCGCCTTCCGCGAGGCGGGCGCGACGGCGATCGGCGCCGACGCCAGCCCCTACGCGCCCGCGCTCTACCACTGCGACCAGCACGCGCTCGTCCCGCTCAAGGACGAGCCCGACTACATCCCGGCGCTTCGCGAGCTGATCGAGCAGCACGACGTCCGGCTCGTCGTTCCGCTGACCGACATCGACCAGGCCGTCGTCTCCGCCCGCCGTGACGAGCTCGGGGCGCCGGTGCTCCTCCCGGACGACGACGTCGTCCAGACGACTGCCGACAAGTACCTCGCGCACCTCGCGTTCGAGCAGCAGGGCATCGACTCACCGCCGACCTGGCTCCCCGATGAGCTGCCCGACGACCTCTCGTTTCCGGTCCTGGTCAAGGCCCGCGTCGGCTTCGGCAGCCGCAACATCTACCGCGCGAACGACAGCGACGGAGCTCGAGTTCTTCCTCCGCTCGACGCCGGTCGACTCGATGGTGCAGGCCCTCTGCACAGGCGAGGAGTTCTCGATCGACGTCTTCTGCGACTTCGACGGGCGCTGCCTGAACGCGATCCCGCGCACGATGATCGAGTCGAAGGGCGGCGAGTCGATCAAGGGCATGACGATCTTCGATCCCGAGCTGATCGAGCTCGGGCGGCGGGTCGCCGAGGCGCTGCCGCTCAAGGGGCCGGGCTGTGTCCAGTGCTTCCGCGAAGCCGACGGCTCCCTGCAGATCACCGACGTCAACCCGCGCTTCGGCGGGGCTTTCCCGCTCCCGACCGCCGCCGGCAGCCGCTACCCGGAGTACGCGATCGCGCTGGCGAACGGCGAGCGCCCCGAGCCTCGCGTCGGCGAGTTCCGCCCCGGTGTCGTGATGACGCGCTTCTGGTCCGAGGTCTGCCTCACCGTGTCGGACGAGGGCCCGCTCGAGCCGCTCCCCGAAGACCTGCCCGTTGCCGAGAGCTGAGCTGTGCGAACCGTCTGGGTCAGCTTCGACGTGATCGGGCGCCGTTGCCTCGAGGCGTGTGCCGAAGCGGGCGCGGAGGTCGCCGCGGTCGTCACCCTGCCGGGGCCGATCGATCCGAACCGCTCCGGCCAGTGCTCGTTCGACGACCTCGGCGTGCCGGTGATCGAGACCGAGGACGTGAACTCGCCTCAGACCGTCGCCGCCGTACGGGAGGCCGCGCCCGACGCGATCTTCGTCGTCGGCTGGTCGCAACTCGTTCGCGGCGAGCTGCTCGAGGTCGCGCCGCAGGGCATGTTCGGGATGCACCCGACGCTGCTGCCGCGCCATCGCGGCCGGGCTGCGATCCCGTGGACGATCCTCTCCGGGCGTCGCCCGGACCGGAGTGACCCTCTTCGAGATCGTCGACCCGAGCGCCGACTCGGGCCCGATCATCGGCCGCCGCGAAGTCGACGTCGCGCCCGATGAGACGGCCACGACGCTGTACGACAAGCTGCTCGAGGCTCACGTGGAGCTGATCCGGGAGCACGTGCCGCAGATCGCCGCGGGCACGGCGCCGCGGAACCGCAGGACGTGAAGCGCGCCAGCGCCTGGCCGAAGCGGACGCCGGCCGACGGCATCATCGACTGGGACACCCGCGCGCCCTACCTCGACGACTGGGTCCGCGCGCAGACCCGTCCCTACCCCGGCGCGTTCACGTATCTCGGCGACGAGAAGCTGGTCGTCTGGCGGGCGCAGGCGGTCGAGCTCGAGCCCGGCGATCCTGCGGGGACGGTCGTCGAGCTGCGTCCCGAAGGCGCCGTCGTCGCGTGTGGCGAAGGCGGCCTCCTCCTCGAGGAGATCGAGCCGGAGCAGCCGATCGCCGTCGGAGACAGGCTCGGATGAACGTCCTCGTCTTCGCGGCGCATCCCGACGACGAAGTGCTCGGCATGGGCGGCACGATCGCCCTCCATGCCGATCGCGGAGACGCCGTCACCGTCGTCTGCCTCACGGACGGCAGCTCGGCCCAGTACGCGGGCGACGACGCCACCCGTGCCCAGAAGAACGACGAGGCGCAGGCAGCCGCGAAGGTGCTCGGCGTCGCCGAGTACGTCCATCTCGACCTGCCCGACATGCGCCTCGACACGCTGGCGCACGTCGACGTCAACCGCGTCGTCGAGGAGCACCTCCGCGAGCGGCAGGCCGAGGTCGTCTACACCGCGCATCCCGATGTGAACCTCGACCACCGCACGCTCTTCGACTCCGTCGTGGTCGCCACGCGCCCGACGCCGGGCCAATCGGTTCGCCGTCTCCTCACCTACGCACCCACGTCCAGCACCGAGTGGACTCCCGCCGCCACGAACTGGTTCGTGCCCAACTGGTTCGTCGACATCAGCTCCACCTTTCAGCGCAAGCTCGACGCCTTCGCGTGCTTCAAGACCGAGGAGCGCCCGGTTCCGCACCCCAGGAACGCCCGCGCGCTCGAGGCGCACGCCCAGCTGCACGGCGCCACGGTCGGCTGCGAGTACGCAGAGCCGTTCGTGCTCGTTCGCGGGCTCGAAAGGTAGAGTCGCCCGCTGATGAAGCCCCAGCAAGAAGCTTCCAAGTCGCGCGCTGACGGCGTCCCGGAGGTCGACGACGAGCGCGAAGTCGACCTCGGCCGCTACCTGGACGCGCTCATCGCGCGCTGGTGGCTGCCGGTCCTCGGCCTGATCATCGGCGTCGCCCTCGGGTACCTCGTCTCGGCCTCGAGCAAGGAGGTCTGGCGCGCGCAGGCGACGGTCTACGCCGGCTCGCCGTACGCGCCGAACGGCAGCACGCCGATCACGAACGCGCTCTCGACGAACCAGAGCACGATCACGCGCATCGTGAAATCGGAGGAGACGATCCAGGAGGTCGCGCGCGCCTCGGGGATGCAGCCCCGCAAGCTGCGCGAGGGGATCGCCACCCAGCGGCTTGCCAGCGGGCTCGGCCGTCTCGTCCCGAGCCAGCTCTACCTGATCACGGTCAAGGGCGACGATCGCGGGCCGACGCAGGAAGCGGCGCGGGCTCTGTCCGACCGCGTGGTGCAGCGCGTCGGCGGGTATGCGCGCGGCAAGATCGACGGGTTCAGGCGGCAGCTTCGCTCGCTCAACGCCCAACTCGAGGCCGTCGACGGCCAGGTGAGCGAGGCTCAGGCGCAGGTCGCGGGTCGGGGCCTCTCAGGCGTCGAGCGACTCGTCGCCGTCAACACCTTGCAACTCGCGGAGCAGCGCCGCGGTGCGATCGAAGAGGACCGCACCGAGACGCTGCAACTGCTGTCGCTGGCCGAGGAGGTCGAGCTCCCGCGAGCCCTCGACCGCGCAGTCGCGGTCAAGACAACCGCGCGGTCGACCCGGAACACGGTCGCGATCGCCGGCTTCCTCGGGCTCCTGCTGGGCTTCTTCGCCGCGCTGCTCTGGGAGCCCGTCACGAGCCGCGCCGCCCGCGAGTAATGCTCGAGGGCAAGAGCGTCGCCGTGGTCGTCCCGGCGTACGACGAGGAGAAGCTGATCGCGACGACCCTCGCGGGCATCCCGGAGTTCGTCGATCGGATCTATGTCGTCGACGACGCCTCGCGTGACGGCACGGCCGAGGCAGCTCGCTCGGCCGGCGGGCGCGTCGAGCTCATCGAGCACGAGAAGAACCAGGGCGTCGGCGCAGCGATCCTGACGGGCTACAAGCGCGCGCTCGCCGACGGCATGGACGTCACGGCCGTCATGGCCGGCGACAACCAGATGGATCCGGCCGACCTGGAAGCGATCGCGACCCCGGTCGTCCGCGGCGAGGTCGACTACGCGAAGGCGAACCGGCTCTTCACAGGACGCGCCTGGGAGCTGATCCCCCGCACGCGCTACCTCGGGAATGCGGTGCTCTCACTCCTGACGAAGATCGCCTCCGGCTACTGGCACGTCGCCGACTCGCAATCGGGCTACACCGCGATCAACCGCGACACGCTCGACTTCCTCGACCTCGATCGGATCTACAAGCGCTACGGATTTCCCAACGACATGCTCGTGCACCTGAACGTGATCAACGCCCGCGTGCGAGACGTGCCGTCACGTCCGGTGTACGGCGTGGGCGAGAGCTCCGGGATCCGCCTGCGCAAGGTCGTGCCGGCGATCTCGTGGCTCCTGATCAAGGCGTTCTTCTGGCGGATGCGCGAGAAGTACGTGATCCGCGACTTCCATCCGCTCGTCTTCTTCTACGTCTTCGGGATCTTCTTCTCGCTGATCGGGCTCGTGCTCGGAATCACGGTCACGGTGCTCCGGTTCCTCGGCAACGAGCTGACGGTCGCCACCGTCGTCCTGGTCGCGCTGCTCCTGATGATGGGCCTCCTGTTCACGCTGTTCGCGATGCTCTTCGACATGGAGTCGAACAAAGATCTGAGGTAAGACGGCGAACGGTCAGGCGGCGGGCTGGAGCGAGCGGTCGACCGCATCGGGCGCCAGGACGTGCTCGATGGCCATGATCGCCGCGCCGATCACGCCGGCCCGGTCGCCGAGCCGGCACGGAACGATTCGGAGGTCGCGCGTCGCGAGCGGCAGCGAACGGCTGAAGATTCCCTCGCGCACGCCCGCCAGGAGCTGCGCGTGCGCCTCGGCGATGTCACCGCCGATGACGATCACCGCGGGGTTGAAGAAGTTGACCGTCCCCGCCAGCACCTCGCCCAGCGTGCGGCCGGCGTCCCGCACCATCCGGATCGCACCGGCGTGGCCACCCAGGACGAGCCGGACCACGTCGCGGCTGTGGGACGCGTCCTCGCCCATCTCGGCCAGCCTCTGTGCGAGCGCCTGGCCTCCGGCGACGGCTTCCAGGCAGCCGATGTTTCCGCAGCGGCAGATGACGTCTTCCCTGCTCGTCGCCCGGATGTGGCCGATGTCGCCGGCTGCTCCACGGGCGCCGCGGTGGATTTGGCCGTCGGCCACGATGCCGCAGCCGATGCCCGTGCCGACCTTGATCAGCAGCAGATGCTCGGTCTCGGGCCAGTGCATCCGGTGCTCGCCGCGGGCCATGATGTTGACGTCGTTGTCGACCAGCACCGGAGCGCTGTAGCGGCCTTCGAACCAGTCCGGGATCGGGAAGTCGTCCCAGCCGGGCATGATCGGCGGATTCACCGGCCGCCCGCTGTCGAACTCGACGGGCCCCGGCACCCCGATCCCGATCCCGCGCACGTCGTCGCGGGAGCGCCCGACCTCGTCGAGCAGTTCGGTGAAGCGCTCCGCCGTCCACGTCAGGGCGTGTTCCGGGCCGAGCGCGATGTCGAGGTCGGAGGCGCGCTCGGCCAGCGGCGTGCCGGCGAGATCGCTCACCGCGACCCGGGCATGGGTCGCTCCGAGGTCGGCGACCAGGACGACTCCGGCCTCGCGATTGAAAGCCAGCACGGTCGGCGGGCGGCCACCCGTCGAGGCGCTGCCGCCGGCCTCGTAGACGAGGCCCTGCTCGAGCAGTGCGTCGACGCGCTGGGCGACGGTCGAGCGGGCGAGCCCGGTCACTCTCGCGAGGTCGGCGCGCGTGACGGCAACCTCCTCGCGGATCAGGCGCAAGAGCGCGCCCGCGCTGGTCGGCGACGACTGGGAGCGGCTGAGGGTTCGTCGCCATATCGATGAAAAGTACAGCATCGATTGGATGAAGATGGCGATCTTTTGCTTGACAATTGGACTAACTCTGATTTAGGTTCCCAGCTCGATGGCCCTCCAGAGCGGCGATCGCAGGCACCGGGTTCATTGGCAGAGTCCACGCGCGGTCGGTGCGGCTCGCGGGAGCGCCGGTTGGCGGGCGTCGCCGCCTCGTCACCCGAATCCGCCCTGGCGGCGGCCGCCGAGCTCGGCGCGGAGCGGGCCTTCGACTCGGCCGAGGAGATGGTGCGCGACCCCGGCGATCGACGTCGTCCACATCTGCACGCCGAACCACCTGCACCTCCCGCTCGCCGAGGCTGCTCTCGCGGCGGGCAAGCATGTGATCTGCGAGAAGCCGCTGGCGCTCGACGCCGCCGGCGCGCAGCGGCTCGTCGACGCTGGCAGCCGGCTCGGGCCTCCACGCGGCGGTGCCCTTCGTCTACCGGTACTACCCGACGGTGCGCGAGGCGCGCGAGCGTGTCGGCAGCGGCAAGACCGGCGCCCTGCGCCTTCTGCACGGCACCTATCTGCAGGACTGGCTCCTGCGCCCCGACGACGACAACTGGCGCGTGGACGAGCAGCTCGGCGGCGCCTCGCGCGCCTTTGCCGACATCGGCTCGCACTGGTGCGACCTGGCCGAGTTCGTCTCCGGCCATCGCATCGCCCGCCTGTGCGCGCGGATGCTCACCGCGGTGCCCGAGCGATTGAGCGCGCCGGGTCGTCAGGCGTTCGCGTCAGGCGGAGGCGGCGGGCGAGGCGCGCCCGGTCACGACCGAAGACGCTGCTCTCGTCCAGTTCGAGACGGACGGCGGGGCCATCGGCTCCGTGGTCGTGAGCCAGATCTCGGCGGGTCGCAAGAACCGGCTCTGGATCGAGCTCGACGGCGCCGAGGAGGCGCTCGTCTTCGACCAGGAGCAGCCGGAGGAGCTCTGGTGCGGGCGCCGTGAGGCCGTGACGATCCTTCGTCGCGATCCCGCGACGCTGTCGCCTGCGGCCGCGCGCTTTGCATTTCTCCCCAGCGGCCACCCGCAGGGCTACGCGGATTGCTTCGACGCGTTCGTGGCCGACTTCTACGACGGCGTCCGCAGCGGCTCGGCGGTGGACGGAATGCCGACGTTCTCCGACGGGCTGCGCGCCGCGCTGATCACCGACGCGGTGCTGACCTCGTCCCGCGAAGAGCGCTGGGTCGACGTGGCGGCGAGCCGGGAGTCGGCGGTGGCGACGTGAAGCTCGGCTTCCTGACCTCTTGCATGCCCGAGCGCGAGCCTCGAGGACATCGCCGCGTGGGCGGGAGCGAACGGCTATGAGGCGCTCGAGCTCGCCGCCTGGCCGCACCTGGGCGACCGGCCGTTCACCGCGAGCCACGTCAAAGCAGACGCCTTCGACGAGGCAGAGGCCGAGCGTGTTCGCCGAGCGCTCGACGACCACGGGCCTCGTCCTCTCCGCGCTCGCGTACTACGACAACAACCTCGCACCCGATACCGGCGGAGCGCGAGGCCTACCACGCCCACCTCCGCGCCTGTATCGACGCGGCGGCAGCGCTCGGCGGCGTTCCCGTCGGCACGTTCATCGGCCGCGACCCCGGGCGCAGCGTCGCCGAGAATCTTCGCGAGGCCGAGCGTGTCTTCCCGCCGCTCGTCGACTATGCCGGCGAGCGCGGGGTGCGCCTGATGATCGAGAACTGCGTCATGGAGGGGTGGCATCCCGGACGGCTACCCGGGCAACCTCGCCTACTCGCCCGAGCTGTGGGAGTGGATGTTCGAGCTCGGGCTCTACCTGAACTTCGACCCCTCGCACCTGCTCTGGCTGGGGATCGATCCGGTCGACGCTCTGCGGCCCTACGTCGACCGCGTCGCGCACGCCCACGCGAAAGACGCCGAGACGTTTCCCGGCCGAGCGCAACCGCTACGGCTTCTTCGGCCGGACCTCGACGCGCGAGGAAGACCCGTGGGACATGGGCTGGTGGCGGTATCGCATCCCCGGCCTCGGGCAGGTCGACTTCCGCCGCTACGTCGACACGCTCTACGAGGGCGGGTTCGACGGCGTCCTGTCGGTCGAGCACGAGGACCCGGTGTGGGGCGGCACGCCCGAGTTGATCGAAGCCGGGCCTCCGGATCGCCCACAACAACCTCCGCGGGCTGGTGGTCCAGTGACGAAGGTCCTCGAGATCCGCAACCTCGTCAAGGAGTTCCCGGGGGTCAAGGCGCTCCAGGGTGTCGACCTCGACGTGCTCGAGGCCGAGGTGCACTGCCTGCTCGGCGCCAACGGCGCCGGCAAGTCGACGCTCATCAAGTGCGTCTCCGGCGCGCTCGAGCCGACGAGCGGCGAGATCCTCTTCACGGGTGAGCCGCTTCCGCCCGGCGACCCGGCCGGATCGCTCAAGCGCGGCGTCGCGACGATCTACCAGGAGCTCGACCTCGTCGCGGACCTGAGCGTCGCCGAGAGCATCTTCCTGGCGCACGAGCCGCGCCGCGGGCCACTGCTCGACCTCGACAAGATGTACCGGGAATCGGCGGCTCTGCTCGCCCGGCTCGGCCACGACTCGATCCCGGTGCGCGCGAAGGTCGGGCAGCTGCGGCCCGCGGCGCAGCAGATCGTGTCGATCGCCCGCGCGCTGTCCGGCAACGTGCGGCTGCTGATCATGGACGAGCCGTCGGCGATCCTCGACGAGGGCGAGATCAAGACGCTCTTCGACGTCGTTCGCCGGCTCACTGCCGAGGGCGTCGGCGTCGTCTACATCTCGCACCGCCTCGACGAGATCCGGCGCATCGGCGACCGCGTCACCGTGCTGGCCGACGGGCGCACGACGGCCACCGGCCTGCCCGCGACGACACCGACCGACGAGCTCGTCGAGTTCATGGTCGGACGCAAGGTCGATCAGCTCTACCCGGATCGGCCCGTCGGCACCGACCGCGTGCTGCTGGAGGTTCGGGATGCCAGGCGGCTGCCCGCAGTTCGCGGAGTGAGCCTGCAGGTCCACGCCGGCGAGATCGTCGGTCTCGGCGGGCTCGTCGGATCCGGCCGCACGGAGCTCCTCCGCCTCGTCTACGGGCTCGACCAGCCGGAGGCGGGCGAGGTCCTGGTCGAAGGCAAGCCGTTGCGGCCTGGTCGCCCCGGCCATGCGATCAGCGCGGGGGCTCGGGCTCGCTCCCGAGGACCGCAAGTCGCAGGCTCTCGTCCTCGACTGGAGCGAGACGAAGAACGTGACGATCGCGGACCTCCGTCGCTTCTCGCGCGTGCTGCTCGACGTGCGGAAGGAGCGCGCCAGCGCGCGCGAGCAGCTCAGGTCGCTGAACACCGTGCCCGACGATCCCGACCGCGTCGTTCGCCTGCTGTCGGGCGGAAACCAGCAGAAGGTCGTGCTCGCGCGCTGGCTGCTCCACGAATGCCGCGTGCTGCTGCTCGACGAGCCGACGCGCGGCGTCGACATCGCGACGAAGGCCGAGATCTACCGGATCATCAGCGACCTCGCGACGTCCGGGCTCGGCGTGCTCGTCGTCTCGTCGGAGCTCGAGGAGCTCGTCGGCATCTGCACGCGCATCCTCGTCATGCGCGACGGCGAGATCGTCGCCGAGGTCGACGGGAACGGACGCCACCGAGCACGAGCTCCTCCGCCACGCCGTTGCGCCCACCGACGCGCCCGACCTAGCCGAGGAGGTTGTATGACCGCTCGACCCAAGCCGCCGAGCCCGAGTCGAGGCCCCGCGTTCGCCGGCCGTCTGAAGGCGCTCCGGATCCAGGAATACGGGCTCGCAGCCGTCGTCGTCCTCCTGTTCATCGTCGGGGTCGATCCTGAAGCCCGAGACCTTCCCGACCTGGGACAACGTCCGCAACATGCTGACCCAGGCGAGCGTTGTCGGCGTGCTCGCGATCGGCATGACGTTCGTCATCGCGACGGCCGGCATCGACCTGTCCGTCGGCTCGATGGTCGCGGCCGCGGGGTCTTCGGCGGAATCCTGGTGGGCACCAACGGCACGAGCAGCCTCGTCTTCATCGTCGGCGCGATCGCGTTCGCGACCTTTCTCGGAACGGTCAACGCGACGGCCGTCGCCTACGCGCGGGTCGTGCCGTTCATCGCGACGCTCGCGATGTTCTCGATCGCCAGGGGCATCGCGCTCCTCCTGAACGACAAGCTGCCCGTGAGCCTGCTCGATCTGAACGGCGGCTCGTTCGGAGACCCGCGTCCGTTCTCGCTGCTCTGGTTCGGCAACGGCCGGATCTTCGGAATTCCGGTATCCGTCTACATCTTCGTCGCGATCGCGATCGCCGGCTGGATCGTCCTCAACCGCACTCGCTACGGCCGCTACGTGGTGGCGGTGGGCGGCAATCGCGAGGCGGCGCGCATCGCCGGCGTCCCGGTTCGGCGGATCATCTTCAGCGTCTACGTCCTGTCCGGCCTGCTCGCGGGAGTGTCCACCGTGCTCCTCTGTGCGCGGCTCGGAAGCGCCTCGCCGGTCAGCGGAAACCTCTACGAGCTCGACGCGATCGGCGCGGTCGTGATCGGCGGGACGAGCCTCGCCGGCGGGCGGGCAACCATCGTCGGCACGTTCCTCGGCGTCCTGACCTTCGCGCTGATCTTCAGCCTCATGACGCAGCTCAATCTTTCGACCGAAGTCCAGCAGGTGACCAAGGGCCTGATCGTGCTGGGCAGCCGTCCTGCTGCAGCGCTCGGAGTCGCGGTACTGATGGTCGAACAGGCCCGGCCGAAGCAGTCCACTACAACAACAGGAGGTACGTAATGTCGCGCAAGCGACTGATCTTCTCCATCGCCGCAGCCTCGCTGCTGGTGATCGGGACCGCTGCCTGCAGCGTCGGCGGCGACGACGAAGCGACGAAGACGGTGACCGTCAGCGACACGACGACGGGCGGGACCTCGTCGGGCAAGACGGTGAAGATCATCGCGAGCGTCCCGCCGACCGACCATGGCTGGCTTGGCGCCATCTCGAAGGACGCCCAGGCAGCGGCTGACCAGCACGACGACGTGGACTTCGAGCTGCTACAGGCCGCGGACGCAGATTCCCAGGCGCAGCAGATCGAGCAGGCGATCGCGCAGAAGCCCGACGTGCTCGTCGTGCTGCCCCAGGACGGCGCCGCGCTCACGCCGGTCGCCCAGAAGGCCGAGAAGGCCGGTATCCCGGTGGTCAACATCGACCGGCTGTTCACGGCGCCCGACGCCGCGACGGCGACCGTGCTCGGCGACAACTACCAGATCGGCGTCCTGGCGGCGAACTACATCGGCGACCAGTTGAAGTGCAACGGCAACGTCGTCGAGATCCAGGGCCTGGCCGGCATCTCGGTCACCACCGACCGGACCAAGGGCTTCACCGACACCCTCAAGAAGAAGTGCCCGGGCGGCGGCGTCAAGATCGTCGCCTCGCAGCCGGGCGACTTCAACCCTGACAAGGGTCTGACGGTGATGGAGAACATCCTGCAGGCCCAGAGCGACATCGACGCCGTGTACACGCACGACGACGACATGGCACAGGGTGTCGTGCAGGCCATTCGCAACGCGAACCGGGACGACGAGATGTTCCTCACCGGCGTCGGCGGGTCGCAGGACGCGATGAAGCAGATCGAGGAAGGCGGCCTGTACCGCGCCACGTTCCTCTACAACCCGAACATGGCCGGAACGGCCGTGAACATGGCCCGCCTGATCGCCCTCGGCCAGGGCTTCTCCGAGCTCGTTCCGCCGGAGGTGCCGCGCCAGGTGGTCGTGCCGGCAGCCGTTGTCACGAAGGACAACGTCAACGAGTACGAGAAGTACGCGTTCAACTAGTCCGGACGCGGTCTGCTTGCCCGCTGGGCGCCCATGGCGCCCGGCGGGCAAGCGGTCGCGACGTCAGAGATGGCGGGCATGGCCCGACTCGCACGTCATCGTGCCGCTGGTCGAAGGTGCCGAAGACCGCGCTCGGGCATTGCTCGCGGCCGGGCCGCCTTGGGCCGGCACATCGGAGTGGGCGGAGATCGTTGCAGGAGTGCCATTCATCGCGCCTCTGGATGATCTGACCGGCGTGTCCTACGAATCGACGCCCGGCCCTGGCGATAGCGAGGGCGGAGACCTCTTCCCGCCCCACAAACGGTCGCATTAAGCGCCGTTAAACCTTCGTAAGGAGCCCCGGAAACGGCCGTTCCCACGGCTACCATTGCCCGCTCGTGGCTACCTCAGTCGTCACCGGCGGAGCCGGGTTCCTCGGCTCTCATCTCTGTGAGCGCCTGCTCGCGAACCGTCATCGTGTCATTTGTCTCGACAACCTCGAGACGGCGTCGCTCCAGAACATCGAGCACATCCGTGACGACGCGTTCTCGTTCGTCAACGGTGACGTCATGAAGAAGATCGAGATCGACGAGCCGGTCGACTACGTGTTCCACCTCGCCGCCATCCCGAGCCCGATCGACTACCTGCGGCTGCCGCTGCTGACGCTGAAGATCGGCTCGTACGGCACCCACAACGCGCTCGGCCTGGCGAAGTTCAAGCGCGCCCGCTTCGTGCTCGCCTCGACCAGCGAGGTCTACGGCGACCCGCAGGTGCACCCGCAGCCCGAGACCTACTGGGGCAACGTGAACCCGGTCGGCCCGCGCGGCGTGTACGACGAAGGGAAGCGCTACTCCGAAGCGATGACGATGGCGTATCACCGCCAGCAGGGCGTGAACACCGCCATCGCCCGAATCTTCAACACCTATGGCCCAAGAATGCGGCCCTACGACGGCCGCGCCATTCCCACGTTCGTGCGCCAGGCGCTCGAGAACAAGCCGCTGACGATCTTCGGCGACGGCTCGCAGACCAGGAGCTTCTGCTACGTCGACGATCTGATCAGCGGTCTCTACGCGTTGGCCGCGAGCGACGAGCACTACCCGGTCAACCTCGGCAACCCGAGCGAGTTTACGATTCTCGAGCTCGCGGAAACAGTATTGAAAGTAACCGGGTCGACGAGCGAGATCGTCTTCGAGGCCCTGCCCATGGACGATCCGCAAATCCGCCAACCAGACATCACGCGTGCGAAGGAGATCCTCGGCTGGACCCCCGAGATCGATCTCGAGGAAGGCCTGCGGCGCATGTTGCCTACCCTCGGAAGGGAGCCTATCCGTGCTTAAACGATTTGCCTTGGCGGCAGCGCTTCTCAGTGCTGTCGCCGGTCTCGCCGTACCCTCGGCGAGCGCATCCAGAAACATGCTCGTCGGCATCTACGACGAGCCGTCGACGATCGGAAGGCCAGACTGGGCCTTCCCGAAGTACAAGGCCCTACGGGTCAAGGTGCTGCGGACCAACCTCTACTGGGGCGACGTCCTCGGCGTTGCGAAGAACCGTCGGCCGGTGAACCCGACGAACCCGGCCGACCCGGCCTACGACTGGTCGGTCTACGACCGAACGGTCAACCAGGCGAAGGCGAACGGGATCCAGATGGTCTTCTCGATCCTCTGGACACCCCGCTGGGCCGGCCCCAGGAAAAACGGCCCGCCGAGGCGCATGGCCGACCTGCGCAACTTCGCCATCGCGGCGGCCAAGCGCTACACCGGCAGCTACACGCCGATCCCGGACGCCAAGCCGTTGCCGTCCGTGAAGTACTGGATGGCCTGGAACGAACCGAACAACCCGGTCTTCCTCTCGCCGCAGTTCAGGCGGGTCGGAAGCCGCTACGTCGCCGATAGCCCGCGCGTCTACTCGCAGATGTGCAACGCGATCTACTCGGCCGTCAAGACCGTGCGAGCCGTCCAACAAGGTCGCATGCGGCGTCACCGCTCCGCGAGGGAACAACAGCGCGCGCAGTTCACGGCCGTCGCTCTCGCCGATCTACTTCGCCAAGGGGATGAGGACCTGGCGGGCGCGGTACGACGCCTACGCCCATCACCCCTACTACGGCCATCGCTCCGAGACGCCGACTTCAAAGCCGAAGGTCAAAGGCTCGACGGCGGTGCTGCTCGGGAACATCAACGACCTCGTCCGCGTGATCGGAAACAAGCGCCTCTGGATCACCGAGTACGGGTACCAGACCCGTCCCGAGCGGCTCTTCGGGGTCTCGTTTTCCCAGCAGGCCACGCTACGTCGCCCAGTCGTTTGCGATCGGACGGCGGCACCCGCGCATCGACATGATGCTCTGGTTCCTGCTCCGCGACGACCCGCGTATCGCCGCCGGCTGGCAATCCGGCTTCTTCAAGCTGAACAACTCGCGCAAGCCGAGCTACACAGCGTTCCTGCGCGTAAAAAAGTAACTCGATGACTGTGGTCCGGGCCGCCTCCGTACAATGAGGCGGCCCGTGGCCACCGAGAAAGCTCCTCGGGCGCCGGCGTCGACGCCCCCGCCGCCCGCGGTCAACCGCGAGGCGATCGGCGACATCCGCTCAGGTCGCCCCTACTTCCTCACAGCGCACCCGCTGACCTCCGTCGCGCGCCGTGCGGCGAGCATCGCGTCGCTCATCCTGCTCGACATGATCGGGCTGATCCTCGGCGTCTACGCAGCGCTGGCACTCCGGGATTTCGTCTACGGCGAGGGCACGGTCCTGTGGGGCGTCCTCTGGAAGGCCGAGACGGACTGGCTGCCGTTCCTGACGCTCGTCACCGTCCTCGTCTTCTGGCAGGCCGGTCTCTACGCCGAGCGCGAGCGGCGTGCCGGCTTCGGGCGGGTCGTCGGCTCACTCGCGCTCATCGGTGTGATCACGCTGATCTTCGCTCTCGGCACCGGCCACCGGTTCTCGACCTACGGCCTGGCCCCGACGGCGATCGTGCTCTCGGCATTCTGCATCGGCCTGCTGCGCGGGAGCTACGACATCCTCACCCGCGACGTCCTCAAGCTGGCCGGCGTTCGCCGGCGGGCGATCCTGGTCGGCGAGGGGGAGAATCTGACGCGGCTCCACAAGACGCTCGGGCAGGGTCGCGGCGGGATCGACTACGACTTCGTCGGCGCGGTTGGGCGAGCACCGACCGACGACGACGGCCTGCCCACCCTCGGCCGCCTCGAGGCGCTGCCCGCGCTGCTCGCGCATACACGACGTCAACGAGCTGATCGTCACCGACTCGGACTACAACGACCGTGAGCTCGTGGACATCGTCGAGCACGCGCACCGTCGGGGCGTGAAGGTGCGTGTCGCCCCGCGGGCCAGCGAGCTCCTGATCGAGAGGCGCGGCGAGTACGTGCCCGGCGAGGGCGTGCCGCTCTTCGAGCTGCGCCCGCCCGTCTTCGTCGGCACCGACTGGGTGGTCAAGCGTACGTTCGACCTCGCCATGTCGAGCGTCGTCGCCGTCCTCGGCCTGCCGTTCTGGCTGCTCATCGCTGCCGCGATCAAGCTCGATTCGCGCTGGCCCCGTCCTCTACCGAAACACGCGTATCGGGCTGACCGAGCAGGAGTTCGGGATGTTCAAGTTCCGGACGATGCGCGCCGACGCCGCTGCCTTGCAGCCGCAGCTCGAGGCCGAGAACGAGGCTGAAGGAGCGCTCTTCAAGATCGCCGACGACCCGCGCGTAACCCGAGTCGGCCGTTTCCTGCGGCGCTACTCGATCGACGAGGTGCCGCAGGTGCTGAACGTCTTGCGCGGTGAGATGAGCCTCGTCGGTCCGCGCCCGCTGCCGGTCCGCGACTTCGAGCTTCTCGAGCCCTGGCACCGCAAGCGCTACCTCGTCCTGCCGGGCATGACCGGCCTCTGGCAGATCGCGGGCCGATCGGCGCTCGGCTTCGACGATCTCGTGCGGCTCGACTTCTACTACCTCGAGCACTGGTCGATCTGGCTGGACATCTCGATCTTGCTCAAGACGATCCCCGCCGTCCTCGCGCGCCGCGGCGCCTATTAGCACCTCCACGGTTACCGTCGCTTTCCGTTCGGGGCCTGCGCTCCTGCGGATGCTCGACTCGCTGCAGGGGCAGGAGGGGTTGGGGGAGTCGATCGTGGTCGACAACGGCGGAGGCGGCCCCGAGATCGACCAGGCACGAGCGCGAGAGGGCGTGCGCGTCGTCGACACCGGCGAGAACCTCGGCTTCGCGGCGGGCTCGAATCTCGGCGCACGGGAGGCGGCGGGAAACGTCCTCGTCTTCCTGAACCCGGACACGGTGGTTGCGCCGGGCGCGATCGCCCAGCTCGCGCGCACGCTCGAGGATCCGTCGATCGCGATTGCGATGGCCCGGCTCCGCCTGCTCGACGAGCCGGAGAAGCTGAACGCCTCGGGCGTCGACGTCCACGTGACCGGGATCGGCTGGGCGGCCGGCTACGGCGAGCCCGTGGCCTCGGTGAGCGAGGTCGGCGACGTGCCTTCTGCCAGCGGCACTGCCATGGCGATCCGGGCCGAGACGTTTCGCGCCCTTGGCGGCTTCGCCGACGAGCTCTTCATGTACCTCGAGGACCTCGAGCTCGGCTGGCGCGCGCGCCTGGCGGGCTACCGGGTCGTCGTCGATCCCGGAGCCGACGTGTTCCACGACTACGAGTACGGCCGGAACCCGCGCAAGAGCTACTTCCTCGAGCGGAACCGGCTCATCTTCTGTCTCTCCGCGTACTCGGGACGACAGTTGCTGTTGCTCTCGCCGGTGCTGCTGGCCACCGAGCTCGGCATGGTCGCCCTGGCCGTCAAGGAGCGCTGGTTTCGGGACAAGGTCGCCGGGTGGGGGTGGCTGGTCCGGAACGGCAAGCTCGTTCGCCAACGGCGCCGTTCGACCCAGAGCCTGCGGCGCGTGCGCGACCGCGATCTCGCCGAGCACCTGACGCCGACCTTCTCGCCGGGGATGCTTCCGGTGCCCGCTCCGCTTCGCCTGGCGAACCCGCTCGTGCGCGGCTACTGGCGACTGGTCAAGAAGGCACTCTGAGGACGAGCTCCTGCACGTCTCGGCCGGCTCGCGCGGGCCGGCGCGCGCGCAGGAACTTCGTCGGCACCCGCACGCCGTAGCTCGGCGAGTGCCACCCGTCCTCGGCCTGGAAGTCGAGCCCTTCCGCGCGGACCTCGAGCTCGGCTCCGGGCTCGAGCGGAAACGTCCATTCCAGCTCCTGCCCTCCGGCCGACTCCACTGTGTCCGTGATGCGGAGCTCGCCGCCTCCGAGCTCGAGGCGGCGCGTGTGTCCCTGGTGCCGCCCCTCGAAGCTCCGCGCATCCCAGGACAGAGCCTCGGCCTGCGCGCGATCCTCCATGGCGAAGAGGTCGTCGGTGCGCAACTCGTTCTGCTCGTCGCCGCCGAGGCCGAGCGTGGCGTGGTATCGGGTCGAGCGGAAGAGGTTTCGCGCCTCCGGGTCGGCGGTGTAGACGTACGTCCCGGGGTCGGCGACCACAGGTTGCTCGCCGACGACGAGCTCGAAGGACAGCTGGTCGTTGTGCGAGTGGCCGCCGCGCCCGTAGCGGCCCGTGTCGCCGCAGCGGACGATCACGTACAGGCCCTCGCCGCGCAGCACGTAGAAGCCGCCTTCGGGGTAGGCGGCGCTCTCCCGGGCCGCCGCGTACGCGCGGTCGGCCTGGCGAAAGAGGTGACGGTGATCCCGTGCGTCCAGGCGCCCGTAGTCGCCGAGCGGCAGGAAGCGGCCGTCGTCGGCGTCACCGATCTGCGGCGCGAGCCCGTCGGGCCGGGTGTAGTCGCGAGCGAAGGCGAGCATCGAGTCGAGACGGTCGCGGTGCCAATCGGGCAAGCGGCGTGGGTCCAGCGCGTCGGCGGCCTGCGTCCCGCACACGAAGAGCTCGGTCACGAGCCGGTGGTACGGGATCGAGGCCTCGTGAGCGCAGCCGTCGCCGCGCACCTGATGCTCCATCTCGGAGACGAGCTCCCCGACTGCCCAGCTGCCCCAGTCTTTGCCCTCCCAGCCGTCGGTGAACAAAGCGGCGACCGCCAGCAGGCCGACGACGTCGGACAGGTAGTGATTGCCGCGAGCACTGCCGTCCTCGGGGTGCGTGCGAATGAACCGGCCGTGGAGGAGGAGGCTCTCGAGAGTGGGCAGGAACCAGGGCTCGTCGGCGCTGTCCTCCGCGCAGAGAGCCAGCGCTGCGACCCAGTTCGCCGCCCGGATCGCGACGTCCATCGTGGACGCCCAGTTGGGCCCGAGCTCGACCGGGTTCGCGCGGATCCAGGACGTGAGCTGGGCGCCGAGCTCGTCGAGGTAGCGGCGCTCGCCGGTCTGACGCCACGCGGCTGCGAGCAGCGGCAGGTGCTGGCACCTGGAGAGCTCCCACGGCACCTTGATGTCCGACCCGTCGCCGTAGGCGACGGGCAGGAGCGACGCGTGGCGGAGCGGCCAGCGGCGGCCGGTCTTGAAGTCCGTGTGCCAGTCGATCTCGGGCCCGAGGTCTGTGGGCCCGGAGCCCAGAAGGTCGAAACGGTGTGCGCAGATCTCGTCGGCCCGATCGCGCAGATCGTCGATCCGGTCCAGCTCCTGCTCGAAGCGCGCCACGGTCGGCAAGGCCTCGAGCACGTGCCCGCGTAGGGCCTCGACCGGATCGGTGCCCCCGAGGGCGGCCAGGAGCTCGCCCGGGCCGACGGTCACCGGTCGAGCTCGCAGTCGCGCTTCCCTCGCGACGCCGAGCGCCAGGCGAGCTCCGCCACGGACGGCCGCCTGCGTGCCGCGCCTCACACCCGCGCGGCGAAGCTGCGCGACGACGTCGGTGGCGCTCGGGCGCACGGTCAGGCGGCGCGGCTGCGCCCGGCCACCCAGAGGTCGTGCCAGACGCTGACGTTGTAGACGTTCCAGAGCTGGAAGGCCCACTCGCCGCGGCCCGAGCGATGCTGGGCCCACAGCCGGTCGATCGCGTCGTAGTCCAGGAGGCCGCGCTCGGCCAGTGAGGACTCTCGGATCTCGCGCTGGGCGCGCTCGCCGAGCTCGCCCCGGAACCATTCGCTGACCGGGGCCGAGAACCCCTGCTTCGTGCGGTGGATGATCTCCTGCGGGAGGAGCTCCGAGACGGCGCGCTTGAGCAGGTACTTGCCCTCGCCGTTTCGCACCTTCATCTCCGCCGGCAAGGCCATCGCGAACTCGACGAGCCGCCGGTCGAGGAACGGGACGCGCGCCTCGACCGAGTTCGCCATCGTCATCTTGTCGACCCGCATCAGCAGCAGCTCGGCGAGCCGGTTCTTCAGCTCCAGGTAGCTCATCTTCTGGAGCAGATCGGCGCCCGGGCGTTCGCGCTCGGCCTGCTCCCAGAAACGCTCGACGATCTCGTACGAGTCGGGGTGCGGCCGGCCGTTGGAGAGGACGCGCTCCTTCAGCTCGCCCTGGTAGGCGATCGCCCCGCCCCAGAACGGCATCCGCCCGGCGGCGGCATCCTCGATCGCCTGCGCGTGCGCGACGAAGCGCCCCGAGCTGAAGGCGAGCGACGTCGCCGCGCGGCCGATCCCCCGTCGGATCACGGCGCGGCACGCGCTGGAACGGCGCCCAGTAGCGCGAGGTGAACTGCGCGTGGCTGATGTAGCTCTGGTACCCGTGGAAGAGCTCGTCCGAGCCCTCTCCGATCTGGACGACGATCGTCCCGTTGTCGCGCGCGAGCTTCGAGACGTAGTGGAGCGGGACTGCGACCCAGTCGGCCAGCGGCTCGTCCTGGTGGTAGATGAGGTCGGGCACGAACGCTTCCAGGTCGGCGACGTCGATCACGATCTCGTGGTGGTCGGTGCCGTAGAGCTGCGCGATCTTCCGCGCGTGCTCCAGCTCGTTGTAGCGCGCGTACTCGGGGCCGTAGCCGACCGAGAAGGTCTGCACGGGATCCGTCATCAGCTCGGACATGAGCGCGACGTTCGTCGACGAGTCGAGCCCGCCGGAGAGGAAGACTCCGAACGGGACGTCGGACATCATCCGGCGGCCGATCGATTCGCGAAGCAGGTGCAGGAGCCGCTCTTCGAGCTCGGGCTCGGTGGCTGCAGCCACCTCGCGCGCCGCTTCGTCGGACATCGGGCTCCAGTAGGTGGTGCTGGTCGTCGAGCCGTCGGCGCGCACGGTCATCAGCTCGGCCGGCGCGAGCTTGCGAATCCCCTTGAACATCGTCAGCGGGGCCGGGGTGCAGACGAAGGTCAGGTAGTGGAAGAAGGCCTCCTCGTCGAGCTCGGGCCGGACCGCCGGATGGACGAGGAGCGCCTTGATCTCGGAGCCGAAGACGAGCCCGCCCTCGGTCTGCGCGTAGTAGAGGGGCTTCTTACCGAGGCGGTCGCGCGCCAGGTGCAGCTCGCGCGTCCGTGAGTCCCAGATCGCGAGGTGGAACATCCCGTCGAGCCGTTCCAGGCAGGCCGGGCCTTCCTCCTCGTAGAGGTGGATGATCGTCTCGGTGTCGGTCCGCGATTGGTAGCGGTGCCCCTTGGCCTCGAGCTCGGGCCTGAGCTCCATGTGGTTGTAGATCTCGCCGCCGAATGTGAGCCAGATCGTGCCGTCCTCGTTCGTCATCGGCTGGTGGCCGGCCGGGGAGAGATCGATGATCGAGAGCCGGCGGTGCGCAAGGGCGACGCGATGCTCCGGCGAGTACCAGGAGCCGCCGTCGTCGGGGCCGCGGTGGACGATGGTCTCGCGCATGGCTCGTGACGAGCTCTTCTCCGACGTCGAAGTCGTCGCGCGTGGCGAGGATCCCGCAGATGCCGCACATCAGGCGCTCCTGGCCGGCGGCGCCTGGACGGCCACCGACTCGCCCGACGCGATCGAATCGAGCGCGGCGAGCGCGACGCTCTGCGCGAGGTACGCGGCGCCGAGACCCGGCTCGTAGGGCTCCTCGCCGCGGGCCGCGGCGAGCGCATGCTCGAGCAGTGCGGCGTGGCCCTTGTCGCCTCGCGCCCGCTCTGTGCGCTCGCCGTCGGGACCGTAGGTCGTCAGCGTGCTGAAGTCGTCGAGGATCCAGGAGCGGTCACCGCGCATGACTTCGATTCGCTCCTTCGGCATCGATGTGGATCCGACGCCCGAGTAGTGGACGGTTGCCACCGAGCCGTCAGCGTACTGAATCGTCGTCGTCGCACTCTCGGTCGAAGCGGCTCCGCGCGGGGCCGGAGGCGCAGCCGCAAAAACGCGCTCAGGCGTGCCACAGAGCCAGTTGGCGAAGTCGAACATGTGGCACGCCTCACCCAGGATCCGGCCCCCGCCTTGCAGCGGGTCGTTGAGCCAGTGCCCGGCCGGGGCGGGGGAGGCGATGCGGTAGACGAGCTGGATCGGGCCGGCGGCGGCGCGCACCTCCTCGCCGAGCCGGGCGGCGAGCTCCGAGAAGGGGCGATTGAAGCCGATCACGAGCCGGTCGTTCTCGGCCCCGGCCGTCCAGACGTCGTCGATCTCCTCCCGGGTGAGGCCGAGCGGCTTCTCGAGGAACACCGCCTTGCCGGCGCGGAGTGCGGCGGCCGCGATCTCGGCGTGCGTGTCGTGGCGCGTCGCAACGAGGACGAGGTCGACGTTCGGATCGGCGAGCGCTTCCTGCCAGTCGGCGCCGGAGCTCGCATCGCCGAGAGAGCGGGCCACCGAGGCTGCCGAACCGCCGCCCTGGCTGACGACCGTCGTCACGCGTGCACCTTCGGCCCGGCGCAGGTTGGGCGCGTGCACGGCGCGGACGAAGTTCCCCGCGCCGACCAGCGCGACGCGCACTTCGCCGTCCGTGGCTGCCTGCGCAGCGGGGGCCGATCTCGAGACGGCAACGGAATCGGGCGAGCGCTCCTCGTACTGAGGACGGCGGCCAGCGGCGGATCCGCTCCGGCGAGGGCCGCATACGCCTCGCCCGCGCGGTCGACCGGTAGCTCCAGCTCGACGAGCTTCTCCAGCGCGACGTCGCCCGTTGCCAGCAGCCGCAGGAACTCCTCCATGTTGCGGCCCGCCGTCCACCGGACGTACGACGCGGGATAGTCGATGCCCGCCTCCTCGTAGGTCGAGTCGTAGCGCCCGGGGCCGTAGGACGTCGAGATGAGGACGTCGGCCTCACGCTCGTACAGCGCTTCCCGGTCGAACCCGAGCCCGACGTCGCCGACCGGCACGACTCGTCCCTTTCGCCGCACCATGCGCACGGCGGCGTTGGCGATCTCGTCGCCGCTCGCCGTGGCCGTGACGATCACGGTGTCGGCGCCGAGCCGGTCCGACCAGCCTTCGACGGCGGCCTCCGCCTCGTCGGGGGCGACCACGAGCTCGGCTCCGAGCTCGGCCGCCAGCGCGCGGCGGCGCTCGACCGGCTCCACACCGACGACGCGGCACCCGGCGGCGCGCACCATCTGCACCGTGAGCAGCCCGAGCAGGCCGAGCCCGACGACGACCACCCGTTCTCCGAGCGCCGGCTCGGCACGGCGAACGCCCTGCAGCGCGATCGCGCCGATCGCGCCGAACGCGGCGTGTGTCTGGGCAACGCCTTCTGGGACGGCGCAGGCGAGATTTCCCGGGACGGACACGACCTCTGCGTGGTTCGCGCGCCCGGCGCCGGCGCAGGCGACGCGCTGGCCGACGTCGGAAGTCCGCGAGCCCGCCGGTGTCGATCACGGTGCCCGCGCTCGAGTAGCCGAGCGGCGAGTCGGTCGCGGCCGCGCCGCGGACGAGGTCGACCGTTTCGCGCATCCCGTGCTCGCGAGCGTGCTTGAGGGTCTGGCGGACGAGGTCCGGATTGCGAATCGCGCGCGCCGCCAGCGACCCGGAGCCTCGCGCGACGACGGAACGTTCCGTCCCGCTGGAGATCGCCGAGGCGGCGTTCGCGACGAGCAGCGCCCCCGCCGTCGGGCCGGGAGCGGGCGCGTCGACGACCTGTGTCTTGCCGTCGCGCATGACGACCTGCTTCATCGCAGGCAGGCTAGCGGCGAGCTAGGAGGGCGGGTCGGCTCTTTATCCTGCTGTTGTGGCCAATCGCCGCAAGATCCTTTCTGTCGTCGGAACGCGGCCGAACATGATGAAGATCGCGCCGATCGCCGCGGAGCTCGCCCGGCGACCGGACGAGTTCGAGCACGTGCTGGTCGACACGGGGCAGCACTACGACCGCGAGATGTCCGAGATCTTCCTCGAGGAGCTCGGCGTCGGCGAGCCCGACTACTCGCTCGGCGTCGGGTCGGGGTCGCACGCGCAGCAGACCGCGCGCGTGATGGAGCGGCTCGAGCCGGTGCTGCTGGAGGCGGAGCCGGACGTGGTGCTCGTCCCCGGCGACGTGAACTCGACGGCGGCCGCGGCGCTGACGGCATCGAAGCTGCTCATCCCGATCGGCCATGTCGAAGCGGGCCTGCGCTCCTTCGACCGGACGATGCCGGAGGAGATCAACCGCATCGTCGCCGACCAGCTCTCGGAGCTGCTCTTCATCCACTCCCCGGAGGCGCGCGACAACCTGATCGACGAAGGCGTCTTCGAGGGTCGCATCCACGACGTGGGCAACACGATGATCGACTCGCTCGTTGCGATGCGGCCGCGGATCGAGGCGACCGATGCGCCGGCGCGCACACGGGCTCGAGCGCGGCGGCTACCTGGTCGTCACGCTGCATCGCCCGGCGCTCGTCGACGGCCCGCTGCTCGCGGAGGCCATGGCCCGGCTGGCCGAGGTGTCCGAGGAGCTGCCCGTGGTCTTCCCGGTCCACCCGCGAACGCGCAACGCCATGGAGGCGATGGGCCTGGCGCCGACCTCGAAGCGGCTGAGGCTGCTCGACCCGCTCGGCTACTTCGAGTTCCTGAGCCTGGTCGAGGGCTCGGCCGGGGTGCTGACCGACTCCGGCGGCATCCAGGAGGAGACGACGTACCTCGGCCTGCCGTGCTTCACGCTGCGCACGAACACGGAGCGGCCGATCACGGTCGAGCTGGGCACGAACGTGCTCCTCGGCCTGGCGCCGGAGCGGATCAGCGAGGTGCCGGCGCTGCTGGCCATGGCGCGGAAGAAAGAGGCGGCGGTGCCGCCGCGGTGGGACGGCAGAGCGTCCGAGCGAATCGTGAACGTCCTGGCGCGCCATTTCCGCGAGGAACCGGCCCTCGCGCCGGCGCGCTAAGCCTGGAGCCGGCTGACTTCGGCGGCCGGCTGTCCGGTGCCTGGCACGCGGCCCGTGTCGCGCGTCAGATGCCGTCTGGCCCAGACGAGCAATCGCTCGGGTCGACCAGCGCCGGTCCGCGTCGGCTTGCACGAGCTCGTCCAGCCGTGACGAGGTCGCCGCCTCGCGCTGCACGTTGGATCGCCTGGATCCCTTCGGTCTCCAGCAGTCCGCAGATCATCTCGGCTTCTCCGAGCGTCGGCACAACCGCTACGCGCACTCCTAGCTCCACAACGACTCCAGCACTCCCATGAGCTGCTCAGCCTGCCTTGGGCGCTCGTAGAGCGCAAGTCGTTCGCGCGGCACCGCTGTCGGGAGCTCGCCGGCAATGATGCGAGCGAGCGCGGCCTCGACTGACGGCGTGTCCCCGAGTCGCGCAGAGAGCTGGTCGGCGTCGAGACGCCGGAGCAGCGCCTCTGTGGCGCCGCCGTCCGAGATGCAAAGGACCGGTTTGCCGAGGGCCAGGTACTCGTAGACCTTCGCCGCGACCGCGGTCTCGTCGCCTGCGCCGCGGGACTGCGTGATCAGCGCGACGTCGGCCGCGGCGATTCGTTCGACGGCGTCTTCCCAGCCTGAGGGCGGGACGATCTCGACGTCGGCGCCGGACACCGCGATCTCGGCCCAGATCTCCGGTGCGACGTAGCCGTGCAGGACGAGGCGGAGCGGCGGCTTCAGGGCCCGCAGGAGCGGGGCGAGCGGGCGATCCTTCGTCAGCGTGCCCGAGTGGATGATCGTCGTGCCGCTCGACGGCCTGCGCTTCTCGAGCAGCTCCGGCTCGAAGCCGTTCGCGATCTCCTCGATGCGGGCGTCTGGATGACGGCGACGCAGATCATCTGCGGCCTCGGGCGTGACCGCGATCACGGCCGCCGCGTCCTGCACGACCCACGACTCGAGACGGCGCAGCACCGGGCCGCCGCGGTCGAAGGCCGGGTTGCCGGCCCAGAGGTCGCGTAGCTCGACGACGAGCGGAACGTCGCCGTGACCCATGCGCGCGGCGATCAGCCCGGCAAAGGGCGGGCCGGTCGCGAGGACGGCGTCGTAGTGCTGGTCCCGAAGCCGGCGGCGCACCTCGGCCGCCCCGCGCGGCGCCCACGCCGTCGAAAGCGGCATCGCCTCGGGCCGCAGCCCGGCGGCCCGAAACACCGGGTTGGCGATCCGGCCGAGCGTCTCCATTACCTTGGCGCGCGCCTGGGCACGCTCCGGCGAGGCGAACTCGTCTCCCCCGCCGCCCGAGACGACGTCCACCTCCCAGCCCAGAGTGGGCAGATGCTTTGCGAACGAGCGCCAACGCGCAGCTGGGCCGCCGGCCTGGTCGATCGGTCGGTGCGAGACCAGCAGCAGCCGCTTCACGCAGGAATCTCATCACACGGGTCTGCGAGCATCTGACGGGATGGACGAGGCGAGCGTCGTAGTCCCGGTTTCAGGGCCACAGCCCGCGCGCCTCCGCACCGATGTCTTTCTGACCTTCGGGGGCAAGGGCATCACGCTCCTCCTGTCGGTCGCGACCGTGTCGGTCGTGGCACGTGCGCTCGGTCCTTCCGGACAGGGCCTCTTCGCCGTTGCCTACACGCTGAGCCTGCTGCTCGTTCAACTCGGCGGCCTTGGCCTGACGACGGCGAACCCGTACTTCACGGCGCGAGATCCGGCCGCACGACCGCGGATCGTCGGCAACGCGGTGTGGTTCGCCGCCTTTCTCGGCCTCGCCCTCGTCGCCGTGGGCGTCCTCCTCAAGCTGGTGGCGCCGGACCTCGTGGAGGGGCTCGGCTGGACACCGCTCCTCGTCACGCTCGCCGGCATTCCCGGGCGCTCTCGCTGCCCTCTTCCTGCAGGGCGTGCTCCTCGGCGAGGGGAGGATGGTCGCGTACAACGCGGTCGACGTCGCCCAGGCGGCGCTGACACTTGCGGGGCTCGTCTTCGTCCTCTTCGTCCTGGACGAAGGGCTGACCGGCGCTCTGCTCGTCATCGCAGCGAGCCGGTACGCCGGCGCGCTTGCCTATCTCACGCTCCTGGCTCGCGCCGGTGCGCCGACTCTCCGTCCAGACGTAGGCCTCGCTCGCACGATGCTTCGCTACGGCCTCCGAATCTATGTCGCCGCGCTCGATCTCGCTGCTCGTCATCCGGCTCGACCTCCTGCTCGTCAACGCGTTCCTCGGCAGCGACGAGGCCGGCCTCTACTCGGTCGCAGCCGCTCTGGCGGACGGCATGTTCGTCCTGCCGATGGTGATCGGGCTCAACCTCTTGACGCGCGTGGCCCGCGGCGACCCGGACCAGGCGACGGCCGAGATCTTCCGCTCCGTCTTCGTTCTCTACGGGCTCGTCTGCCTGGCGACGGTGCCGGTTGCCGGGTTCGGGATCCGCGCCATCTTCGGCGAGGGCTACGCGGACGCCGAGAGCCTCTACTACTGGCTGCTGCCGGGGATCTTCTGCCTCGGGATGCTGACGATCCTCTCGCACCACTTCGCCGGCCGCGGGTTTCCGCGCGCGGCCATGGGGATCTGGTTCGTGGGCCTCGCCGTCAATCTCGCGATCAACCTCGCGTTCCTGCCCGGCCGCGGTGCGTGGGTCGCGGCGCTCGCGTCGAGCATCTCGTACGCGCTGCTGCTCGCACTCCACATGTGGCTGTTCGCGCGCGACGCGGGCGGGTTCGCGGTCCTGCGACCCAACCCCCGCGAGGTCGTCCGCTTCGTCCGCGTCGCGGTGAGCCGAGGCTGATGGAGCTCGTCCCGCGCGAGAACATCTACGGGCATCGACAGCGGCTGTACTGGCTGCGCGACCACCTGCGGACGGAGGACCGCGCCGTCGAGTTCGGCTGCGGCACGGGCCGGCTGATCACGATTCCGCTGCGCGCGTGGGGCTACGACGACTGATCGGCGTCGACCTCGACGAGACGAGCATCGCCCACGGGCGCGAGGTGCTCGAGCGACGAGGGCCTCGACCCAAACGCGCTGCTGACCACCGACCTGCGCGACGTGCCGGGCGAGCTCGATGCCGTGATCGCGTCCGAGATCCTCGAGCACCTGGACGACGAGGAGCTGCGCGACTCCCTGGCCGTGATCCGCGAGAAGCTGAAGCCGGGCGGAAAGCTCCTCGTGACGACGCCGAACGGGTACAGCCTCTTCGAGCTGGAGAACCTCCTCTGGTACCGAACCGGAGTCGACCGCCTCTACCGTCGCCTGCGTTCCGGCCGGGTGGCCGGTCGGTTGCGCGGCCTCAAGGCTTCGCATTCGGAGTGGACGGCCGAGGACGAGCCGATGACCCTCGCCGACTCGCCCCACAAGCAGCGCTTCACCTGGCGGTCGATTCACGACCATGTCGCGCGCGCAGGCTTCGACGTCACCGAGGCGCGCGGGGCGATTCTCTTCTGCGGGCCGTTCACCGACCTCGCGTTCTCCGGTCTCCCGCGCGTGATGGCCGCCAACAAGCGGCTGGGCCGGCGGCTGCCGCGGGTGGCCTCGGACTTCTACATTGCCGCGGTCAAGCGATGAAGGACTTCAGCCGCGTCTACCGGCGAAGCTGCAGCGGACATCGTCCCGTTCCTCACGCCGGAGCGACTCGACGTGATCGGCCGCCACAACCCCGGCTGGAAGGCGGGACGATTCGACGCCACGGCCTACCTCGAGACTTCCGAGGTTCGATACTCCGCCGCCCTGGCGGCGTTCGAACGCCACGGCGGCGAGGCTGTGGAGGGGCCGCTCCGGGTCCTCGACGTCGGCGGGTTCATGGGCGCGCTCCCACTCGCCCTGGTTCGTCTCGGCGCCCAGGTCACGCTCTCGGAGAACTACGGCTACTACGAAGGGGCCTTCGACGAGCTCCGGGACTATCTGGCGGCGGAGGGCGTGGAGATCTGGAATCTCGACCTGAGCGAACCGCTCGAGTCCGTGCCGGCAGGACCGGTTCGACCTCGTCGCCGCGATGGCCATCCTCGAGCACCTCCCGTCCTCGCCCCGGCCGCTGCTGCTCAACGCGAAGGCCTTGCTCCCGAGAGCGGTCGGCTCGTCGTCGACGTGCCGAACATCGCGTACTGGCCGAATCGCGTCGGCCTGATGCGCGGCATCAGCCCGCTACCCCGGATGGCCGACGTGTATCACTCCGAGCCGCCGTTCACCGGCCATCACCACGAGTACACCGTGGACGAGCTGGTCGACGTTCTCACCTGGAGCGGCCTGTCGGTGGACGAGATCGTGACGCTCAATTACACGCCGTGGCCGGACCGCCGCCTGCTGCGCCGCATCGCCGCGGACTGGCCACGGAAGCGGTTCGCGCGGATGCGCGAGGTGTTGCTGGCCTGCGCGTCTCGGGGCTAGCCGGCCGGGCTTTTGGCCGCGCGCGACGAGGTTCCAGCCGAGCCGGTTGCCGGTCAATCTCGCGAGCGGCCCCGCGATCTGATCGTCGTACGAGGTGCGCACCTTGTCGATCCGCAGCCTCTCCAGCCCTGAGAAGAGCTCCCGCATCTCTCTCTTCGTGTACCCCTTCGTGCCCTCGCTCTCCATGTGGGCGGAGAGCACAGCGGCGAGGCTGCGGAAGGGCTTTCCGGCCAGCAGCGCGTGGCGCACCCACATGCCGTAGGCCACCCACGAGTGCCGCGCGTAGAGCATCACGCACACCTGCCCGCCGGGCTTCGTGACGCGAATCGCCTCCCGGACGGCGCGGCCGGTGTCCGGCGTGTGGTGCAGGACCCCCCAGGAGTAGATGCGATCGAACGAGCCGTCCTCGAACGGCAAGGTCTCGGCGTCGGCGACCACCACCTCGCCCTGCAGGCCCTCGAGCTCGAGACGGCGTCGCACGAGCTGAACGGCATGCTCGGTGAGGTCGACCCCGGTCGCGATCGCGCCGGCGCGCACGAAGCGAATGAAGTCGGTCCCGAGCCCCACGCCGATCTCGAGGAACCGCTTGCCCTTGGCGCCCTCGAAGTCCGCGAACCGCGTGATGTAGGGGTCGAGCTCATTCCGGGTGCGCTCGACCTCGGCGAAGAATTCCGGGGAGCCTTCGGGCGCGCCGGCGTGCTCGGAGCCGCACGGCTCCTCCTCCCAGAAGTCGCGCACCCGACCCTTCTGGTCTACTCCTGACGTCGTGGACACCGGCCCTGACTCTAGCCGCGCGAACCGCGACATCACCGCGGTCATTACCAACTACAACTACGGGCGCTTCCTGGCGGAGGCCGTCGACAGCGTGCTGCGCGCAGGGCGCTTCCGCGGTGGTCGTCGACGACGGCTCGACCGAGCCGGTTCCCGACCTGCCCGCGGACGTGGAGCTGATTCGGCAGGCGAACCAGGGCGTCGCCACCGCACGGAACACGGGCCTGGCGCGCGCGCAGTCGCCGTACGTCATCGTGCTGGACGCCGACGACCGGCTCGCACCGGGTGCGCTGGACGCGCTGCGCCGCCCGCTCGATGCCGACCCGCAGCTCGGCTTCGCCTACGGCCGCATGCGCTTCTTCGGTGACTGGGCGGGGGAGCTTCGCTTTCCGCCGTACGACCCGTACGGCCTGCTCTACCGGCACACGATCGGGCTCACGGCGCTCGTTCGCCGAGAGGTCTTCGCGGCGACAGGAGGGTTCGACCCCGAGTTCGAGCAGTTCGAGGACTGGGAGCACTGGGTCAACGCGCTCGCCCACGGCTGGCAGGGTCTGCAGGTCGACGCCGTGACCGTTGAATACCGGCGCCACGAGGGCTCGAAGCACTCCCGCGACCGGCCTGTCTACAAGCAGGCGTTCCGCCGGCTCCGGGACAAGCATGCCGAGCTGTACGCGAACCCTCCGCGAGGCCGCCTGAGCGCTCCCGCCCGCCTCTGGCACCGCGTGTTCTGGGGCCACCGGCCGGTTCCGGCCCGCCTGGAGGGCGCTCTGCACGGTCTTTTCTGGCGAAATCGCGCTTAAGCAAGCCGTTTTACCGGCCGATACAGGTCACATGCGCAAGGCTGCGGTCGTTCCTGCATTCAACGAGGCTGGCTCCATCGCGGAGGTCGTGGCCGAGATTCGCTATGCCGACGCGGACTTCGAGGTCATCGTCGTCGACGACGGCTCCACCGACGGCACCGCGGAGCTCGCGCGCGCGGCGGGCGCGACCGTGCTCACGCTCCCCTACAACCTCGGCATCGGCGCCGCGGTGCAGACCGGGATCCAGTACGCGTACGCCCTCGACTTCGACGTCGCCGTCCAGGTCGACGGCGACGGCCAGCACGACTCGACCGACCTGGCGAAGCTGCTCGAGCCCGTGATCTCGGGGCGAGCGGACATCGCCGTCGGCACGCGCTTCGCCGGCGGCGGGCTCTACCGCCCGTCCTTCGCACGCCAGATCGGGATCTCGCTCTTCGCGAGGGTCGTCTCGCTGATCGTGCGCCAGCGCGTCACCGACACGACGTCGGGCTTCCGCGCGATGAACCGCCGCGGCATCCGCCTCTTCGCCACCGACTACCCCCACGATTACCCGGAAGTCGAGGCGACCGTCCTCGTCTACCGCCACGGCCTGAAGCTGGTCGAGGTGCCGGTCGAGATGCGCCAGCGCGAGAGCGGCCGTTCGTCGATCACCGCCTTCCGCTCCCTCTACTACATGGGCAAGGTCTCGCTGGCCCTGTTCGTCGGGCTCCTGCGGCCGCGCCCCGTCCAGTGATCGAGGGCCGGCTCACATTCGTCGCCGCGGTCGCCGTCGTCCTGGTGCTCGCCGTGATCATCGAGCTGATCCGCCGCCACCGGCTGCAGGAGCGCTACGCGCTGCTGTGGATCGTGACCGGCGGCGTGATGCTCTTCTTCGCGCTCTGGCGCAGTGCGCTCGACCGGTTCGCCGAGCTCGTCGGCGTCGCCTATCCGCCGTCGGCGCTCTTCATGGTCGCGGGGCTCTTCGTGTTCGTCGTGCTGCTGCACTTCTCGATGGTGCTCTCGAAGCTCTCCGAGCAGAACAAGACGCTCGCGCAGCAGATCGCGCTCCTCGAGCAGCGGCTCCGCGATCGGAACGAGCAGCGCCCCCGCCGCGTCGCCTAAAGACTTAGTAACAGTCTGTTGCTAGGGTCGCCCGCTGTGGAGGGCTCGATCCTCGTTACCGGCGCGGAAGGCTTTGTCGGAAGCCATTTGCTGGCCGTCCTTGGCGAGCGGGCCCGGTCGCTCGACGGTGACGTCACGGACGCTCAGGCCATGGCCGATGCGGTCGGTCGCGGCGGGCCTGTGGCAGTTGTTCACCTGGCTGCCGGCTCGTCGGTCGGCGCCTCCTGGAGCGATCCGGGCGAGGCGTGGCGCGTGAACGCTCTCGGCACGGTCAACGTGCTCGAGGCGGTTCGCACGCAGGCGCCGGACGCGCGCGTGCTCGTCGTCTCGACGGGTGAGGTCTACGGCCGTGCCGAGGAGATTCCGACGACCGAGGACGCCCCGGTCGCACCGCTCTCGCCGTACGCGGCGTCCAAGGCGGCGGCCGAAGTCGCGGCGGGGCAGGCGCAGCGCGCCGGCCTCGACGTCGTCGTCGCGCGCGCCTTCCAGCACGAAGGCCCCGGGCCGTGACGAGCGCTTCGCCGTCGGCTCGTGGTCGGCGCAGATCGTGCGCGCCGAGGAAGCCGGCGGCGGCACCGTCCAGGTCGGGGATCTCACCGCGCGCCGCGACATCACCGACGTCCGGGACGTCGTCCGCGCCTACGAAGCGCTCCTCGACCCGTCCGTCCCCGCCGGCACGTACAACGTCGCCTCGGGCCGAGCCGTCGAGATGCAAGAGGTGCTCGACATCCTCGTCGGCCTCGCCGCGTGCCCGATCGAAGTCGAGCGCGACCCGGAGCGCCTGCGCCCCGCCGATCTCCCCGTCGTCTCAGGCGATGCCTCACGCCTGCGGGCGGCAACCGGCTGGGAGCCTACGATTTCCCTCGAGCAGACCCTGGCGGACACGCTGCAAGCGGCCCGGGTCGCTTCGGAAAGGATGGCGAGCGCATGAGCGGCAAGCGGGCACTGATCACGGGCATCACCGGCCAGGACGGCTCGCACCTCGCCGACCTCCTCCTGGAGAAGGGCTACGAGGTCTTCGGCATGGTCCGCCGCTCCTCGACCGAGAGCTTCGAGCGCATCTCGCACCTCGTCGACCGGGTCACGCTCGTCCAGGCCGATCTCCTCGATCAGCCCTCGCTGGTCGGCGCGCATCGAGGAGGCCCAGCCCGCCGAGATCTACAACCTCGCCGCGCAGAGCTTCGTGCCGACCTCCTGGAAGCAGCCGGTGCTGACCGCCGAGTTCACCGCGGTCGGCGTCACGCGCATGCTCGAGGCCATGCGCCGTGTCGACCCTGTCGATCCGCTTCTACCAGGCCTCCTCGTCGGAGATGTTCGGCAAGGTGCGCGAGGTCCCGCAGAACGAGACGACGCCGTTCTACCCGCGCTCGCCCTACGGCGTGGCCAAGGTCTACGGCCACTTCATCACCGTCAACTACCGCGAGTCCTACGGCCTCTTCGCGGTCTCCGGGATCCTCTTCAACCACGAGGGGCCTCGCCGCGGGCTCGAGTTCGTGACGCGGAAGATCTCGGACGGCGTCGCGCGCATCAAGCTCGGCCTCGCCGACGAGCTGCGGCTGGGCAACCTCGACGCGAAGCGCGACTGGGGCTACGCGGGCGACTACGTCGAGGCGATGTGGCTGATGCTGCAGGCCGACGAGCCCGACGACTACGTGATCGCGACCGGCGAGGAGCACTCGGTGCGCGAGTTCGTCGAGATCGCCTTCGAGCACGCGGGCCTCGACCTGGAGCAAGCACGTCGTCGTCGACCCCGAGTTCCTGCGGCCGGCCGAGGTCGACCACCTGGTCGGCGACGCGACCAAGGCGCGCGAGAAGCTCGGCTGGGAGCCGCGAGTCTCGTTCCGGGAGCTCGTCGAGATGATGGTCGACGCCGACCTCGAGCGGCTGACCGCGAGCGCGACCCGCCCAGAGCTCGCCTAGACCTGCTTCAGCAGGGGGCCGAGGGCCGATCGGATGCGCGGCGCGAGCACGTCCGGCCGCAACTCGGCGAGGCGCCGGTCGGCGGCGTCGTAGAGCGCGTTTCGGGTCGCGCTGCGACGAGGCCAGCTCGTGAAGCGCTTCCGCGACGACCGGATAATCGGCCTCCTCGAGCACGACCCCCGCGCCGCCGAGCGTTTCGGGCACTGCCCCGGCGCCGCGTGCCACGACCGGCACGCCGTGCGCAAGGGACTCGATCAACGGGGCGCAAAAACCCTCGTGCACCGACATCGACAGGTAGACGTCGGCGCGCCGGTACCACGCGTCGCGCGCCTCCGAGGAGATCGCGCCCGTGAAGAACACGCGCTGCACGCCGATCCGCGCGATCAGCACCTCGAGCGCATGGTGGTAGCTCTCGAACCCCACGTCCGACCCGACGATGACCAGCGATGCCTCGGGCGCGTGACGCCGCTGGTAGAGCGCGAACGCCTTGACGACGTCGTCGAGCCGCTTGTTGGGAACGATCCGGCCGACCGTGACCACGACCGGCTCGCGGTTCGGGCTCCGGCGCAGCACCTCGGGTGGTAGCTCGAGGAGCAGCGGCACCACGGTCGCCTCACCCAGCCCGGCATCGCGCAGCTCGGCGGCGTTGAAGCTCGAGTCGGCGACCAGCGTGTCGATCTTCCCCGCGAACCTGGGCAGCGCGGCCCGCCCGCGATCGCAGAGGTCGGCCAGACCCGGGTTGTAGTCGCGGAGCAACTCGCCCGGCGTGATGTTGTGGTACCCGAGCGCGACCGGGCCACCGGCGCGTAACGCCGTCTCCGCGGTCGCGCTCCAGAGCGCGTAGCGGAGGAGCAGGCCGCCCGCATTCACCATCCGCCTGCCCGCTCGATCGAGCCGTTGGACGGCACCCATCATGTCCGGGTGGACGTGCTCGGCGACGATCTCGCTCTCGTAGCCCCAGCTCCGGAGCAGGTCGCGCCAGCCGAAGGCCTGACCCGTGATGGCGTCGTGCGGCGCGGCCGCCGGCAGGAGTTGGTGGACCGCCGTCACGAGACGATGTTACGGCGAGCGCTCCTGGCGCAGCACAGCACCTCAGTAGCATGAACCCGTGGCCGAGGGTGTCCGTAGGCGTGGCGCGCTGGCGCTTCGCGTGCTCGTTTCAGTCGCGCTCCTCGGAGCGGTTCTGCTGTACGCCAACCCGGGCGAGGTGGCAGATGCGGTTCGCGACGGTCACTGGGGCTGGTTCGTCGCCGCGCGTCGGTCTGATGGCCGTCGCCGTCGTTCTGGGCGCGCTGCGCTGGTGGGTGCTGCTCGACAGCGCGCAGATCGAAGTGACGGCCTGGAACGCCGTCAAGCCGTTCGCAACCTCTCTCGTCCTCAACATCATCTTGCCGACGGCAGTGGCGGGAGACGCCGTCCGGACCTGGGTCGTCGGGAAGAAGAGCGGCCGCCTCCTCGGCGTCGCGGCGGCCACTGTCGTCGACAAGGTGACCGCGCTGACCTGTCTCGTCGGGCTCGCGTGGCTGGCTGTCGCCATCAATCCGGACGCCGTTCCGAGCTCGCTCATCGCCGCCTTTGCCTGGCTGACGCTCGGTCTCGCGGCGGCCTTCTGCGTCGCCGCTCTCGCCGCGGCCGGCGTCCGGCCCGTCCTGCACCGGCTTCCGGAGCGCCTTGCGCTCATGATCCGCGAGTCATGGGCGATGCTTCGCGTCTGGGCGGCCTCGGCGAAGCTCGTCGTCTCGCTGGTCGGGCTCGGGGTCGCGTACCAGGCGCTGGCGGTGCTCAGCCTCATCCTGGTCGGCAAGACGCTCGGAGTCGATCTCTCGTTCGCCGTGGCAGCGGTTTCCGCCGCCATCGTGCTCGTCGCGACGCTGATTCCGGTCTCGATTGGGGGGCTGGGCATCCGCGAGGGAGGATTCGTCCTGCTTCTGGGCCAGGTCGGGATCGACGCGGCGGAAGCGACCTTGATCTCGCTTCTCAGTGCGGGCGTGGTCCTGCTGGCGAGCGCGGCCGTCGCCGGCGCCGCGGCGGTCTATGACAGCTTGAACGCCGGCGAGACGAAGGCTCCGCCGGTGCCGCGTCGGCGCTCGGCTTAGGCCAGATGATCTCCGTCATCATCCCGGTGAAGGACGGCGGCGACGATCTACGCCGCTGCCTGGACGGGATCGCGGGACAGAGCATCGATCAGCCCGTCGAGCTGCTCGTCATCGACGACAACTCGCGCGACGGCAGTCGTGAGCTGGCGCGCTCGCAAGGCGCGCGGGTGCTCGAGGTCGGCCCTTCGGAGTTCCTGCATGGAGCCACTCGAAATCGCGCCGCACAGGAAGCGAAGGGAGACGTGCTCGTCTTCACGAGCCAGGATGCGTATCCCGGACGACGAGCACTGGCTGGCGCGTCTCGTCGAATCGCTCAACGGTGACGAGAGCCTGGCCGGCACCTACGGGCGCCAGATCCCGCACGAGGACGCCACGCCCCCCGAACGCTTCTTTCTCGATTTCCTCTACGGCCCCGAGCCGCGGTTGCAGCGCGCCGCCGCACCGGAAGAGCTGTCGATGCGGACGACGCTCTTCTCGAACGTGAACTCGGCGATCCGGCGGGAAGTTTGGGCCGAGTTCCCCTTCGCAGACGATCTGTTCTTCGCCGAAGACCAGGACTGGGCGCGCCGGGTGCTGCTGGCCGGATACGGAATCCGCTACGAGCCGGCGGCGGCGGTTCGCCACTCGCACACGTACACGGTGACGTCCGCCTTCAAGCGCTTCTTCGACACCGGGGCGTCGGCGGAGCGAGGTTTCCTGGCCGGGGGCTCCGGTTCGTCACGCGTGCTCAGGCGCGAAGCGCTCCGCTACGCCCGCGAGGAGCTCGCCTGGCTGGGGAAGACGGGGCACCGCCGCTGGATTCCGTACGCCGCCGTCTACGAGCTGGCGAAGTTCGCCGGCGTTCAGCTCGGCGCGCATCACGAACGGCTCCCGGTGTCCCTCAAGCGGCGCTTCTCCTTCTACCCTGACTACTGGAGCACCGATGACAAAGACCGCTGACGGCCTCTATGAGTACAACGCGCGCCCTCACGGGAGCCAGGAGAAGCTCCTCGACCTCGTGGGCCGGCGCGGACCGCGTCCTCGACGTCGGCTGCTCGACCGGCTACCTCGCCGAGCGCATGCAGAAGCAAGGCTCCACTGTGGTCGGCCTCGACGTCGACGAGCGGTCAGCAGAGCTGGCGCGGCAATTCTGCGAGGCGGTGTACGTGGGCGACGTCGAGACGATGGAGCTTCCCTTCGAGCCGGGCACGTTCGACGTCATCCTCTGCGGCGACCTGATCGAGCACCTCCGCGACCCGCAGGCCTTCCTGGCACGGATTCGACCGTTCTTGCGCCCCGGGGGGCGCCTGGTGCTCAGCACTCCGAACATCGCCAACTGGGCGATGCGGCTGAGCCTCCTGTTCGGACGGTTCCGCTACACCGAGTGGGGCATCCTCGACCAGACCCACACGCACCTGTTCACGCGCAAGACTCTGGAGGAGACGCTGAGGGCCGCCGGATACCGCATCACTGACCTTCGACTTCACCGCGCCGGTGCCGGTGCTCTCCACCCCTCGAGTCGAGGGCCTCGCCCACGGGATCGGGAGGCTGCGCCCCTCATTGCTGGCCTACCAGTTCGTCGTCGCGGCGGTACCAGCGGACGAACAGCCAGCCGAAGAGCGACGGTCCCGACTGACCCAGCCGAGCGCTAGAGCCCAGCTCGGGATACGGGCGCCCGGGCGCGAGGCGCAGCGCCTCGACCTTCACAGGCCCGGCCCTGAGCGTGCCGCGGCCGTGGAAGAAGACCCGCGTCTCGATCAGATAGCCGCCGGGCATCGCGAAGTCCAAGCGGGATGCCGGTGAGCGTGCGCGGCTTCAACTCGGCGCCGGTGACGACCTTGTTCGCGAAGACCTTCCCGGGCGGCGACTCCTGCGACCTCGATCGTCGCCACGTGCGTGTCCGGTCGTGCACGCCGCTGACCGCGAGCGGGAAGTCGCCCGGTACGTGCCTTCCTTGAGCATGCTGTAGGGCCCCCAGATGATGAAGCCGGGCTCGTCTCTGCCCGCCTTGGCGACGACCAGTCCGTTCTCGACAGCTCCCGTGTGCGGGCGGGTACTGGCCGGGGGCGAGCACGAACGACGACGGCGGATGAGGAGGGAGCGGGATCGGGAACAGTTCGCGATGCTCCGCACGCCGAAGATTCGCGACCCGTCGTCGATCGGATACAGCCCGTGGTGGTCGCGCGCGGCCGCGACGCCGAAGACGAGTGACGCGACCAGGAGCGGGACGAAAGGATGCGCGACCACGCGCACGTGCTGGAGCAGCGACCGCGATCGGGATCGCTATCAGCGGCAAGAACGGGATCAGGTACCGCGCCGGGAGGCCCCAGCCGACGTTCGGAGCCGCGCTCGCCAGAACCAGCTCGTAGCCGACGGCGACCGCGAGGCACGCCAGCGGCAGGCCAGCCGAACCGCAGGATCAGGCAGCCGAGGGCGGCGAGGCCGAGCCAGTGCACGGGGACGTAGGGGATCCACCCGTGGACCGGGCTCAGGATGTCGCGCGAGGGCGTAGTCGTAGAGGAACCCCCAACCTGCGTCCCCGGCGTTCGTCGTCGAGAACGCGCGGTACGGGGCCGTCGGATCCGGAGTTCCGTACCAGTGTTGAAATGCGGCGGCGAACGCGCCCAGCCCGATCGCAACCGGAACGGCGACCGGGACGAGCGTCGTGCGCCAGTTCCGCACGGCAGTCGATGCGTAGTCGAGCGACGCGTGGCCGCGGATAGCTCCGCGGCGCGTCGCGTCCCGCCGCGCCGCGGTTGCGGCGATGACCAGCCCCGCGAAGACGCCCATCGCGAGCGGGATGTAGCGGACATGGAGCCAGACGAGCGCGACGCCTGCGGTCGCCCCGAGGGCGAGCGCGGCGGGAGAAGCGGCGTGGCGGACCATCACGCGCAGCGCGACCACGATCAGTAACGCGGCCGGGACCTCGGGGTAGATCTGGCTCGCGAAGACGAGTAGCGGCGAGCAGCCGACGACGGCGACCCAGGCAGCGATTCGGATAGAGGCGCCGGAACCGCAGGTCGCGCAGGAGCCGGAACAGCTGGTCGGCGAGCAGCGCCGCGATCAACACCATCGCGAGCTGCGCGCCCGTCAGCCCGCCGAGGCCGACAGCGGGAGCGAGCAGCGCCGAGAGGCCGATGCCGTGAAGCGGCCGCAGCTGGCCGGAGCCGTCGTAATCCGCCGCGTGCGCGAACCGGGTCGAGCGGGAAGATGTTCACGACCCGCAGCGTCCGCTCGCGACTCGCGTAGTCGTTCGTCGAGATCGAGGTCGCCGTCGAACGCGATGCTCTGGGCGACGAGCAGGTAGTGCGGCTCGTCGCCCGTCGTCGTCGGGGCGCATGACGAGAAAGACGGCGACGCACGCGGCGAGTGCGAGCACGAACGGCGCGAGCTGTGCAAGCAGCGGCCAGAAGGACAGGCCGTCGCCGAAACGTCGGGCGTCAGTAGCCGGGGGCGGGCCCACCCCCTGCTCGATGTTCGTCGCCATGCGGGACCGAGCGACGCCTACCGGCGCCGCAACCCCAGCACGCTCGAGGAACAGTGCCAGAAGACCGTCTGCATCCCAAGGCGATCAACGTCGCGCCGGGGATGACGATGCGCAAGGTGTCGGGATAGTCGAGCTGACCGAAGCTGGCCTCATTCCAGCGCCCGAGCGCGTAGAGCGAGAGCCCGAGCCCGCAGCGAACAGGAGCATGCCGATCAAGAGCGCCCATTCGAGCCGTCGTGGCCGCTCGACGATCCGCCGGATCAGCGGGTCGTCCGGCAGCAGGCCCTCGGTGATCCCGAACCAGCGCGCCGACAGGAAGAAGTACATCGCCTGCAGCCCGATGATCACCGCCAGCGAGAAGTAGAGAAGCGTGCTCACGTCGAAGCCGACACCGCCGATCGTGCGCTCTCCCGGTATGAGCCACGCCATCCCGGCGATCCCGACGGCGAGGAGGAAGAGGCCCGGATACAGGAAGAGCCATTTCGGGCTGTAGAGGAGGAGCAGCCGAACCGACTTCCACCCGTCCGTCCAGGTGTTCAGGTGCGGCTCGCGACCCTCGGCGTCGGGCGACAGGGTCGTCGGGACCTCCGTCACGCGCAAGCCCTGCATCGTCGCCTTGACGATCATCTCGATCGCGAACTCCATGCCCGAAGACCGGATGTCGAGCGCGGCGACCTTCTCGCGGTCGAAGCCGCGCAACCCGCAATAGATGTCGCCGCACGGCGTCCCGTAGAGGCGCGGCCGATGAACGAGAGCGACCGGGTTGCCGAGCCGCTTGTGCAGCCACGGCATCGCGCCGGGGCGGATTCCGCCCTTGAACCGGTTGCCGGCGACGAGGTCGTACCCTTCGCGGAGGCGCTCCACGAAGGGCTCGAGATTGGCGAAGTCGTAGCTGTCGTCGGCGTCGCCCATGATCACCCAGCGGCCGCGCGCGGCGGCGATCCCGCCTGTCAGCGCCGCGCCGTAGCCGCGGCGCTCGACAGGGACGACGCGCGCTCCGAGCTCCTCGGCGATCTGCTGAGACCCGTCGGTGGATCCGTTGTCGGCGACGACGACCTCGCCGGCGATCCCGATGCGCTCGAACGAGTCCAGCGCCTTCTGGATGCAGATGCCGATCGTGCGCGCCTCGTTCAGGCACGGCATGACCACCGTGAGCTCCGGGGCAACGTCCTCGAGGGGCGTCCTGGTTGGCTCAGCGGCAACCGCCACTACTTCAGCTGGTTTCACTTCTCCGCCAGTCGTCAACGGCAGGATCGTAGCTTTCGGCCCCGGCGCGACACCGGGCCAAAGAGGATCGTTTGCAGTTTCCTAACTAGCCTGCGCATCTCACCGATGTCTGCGCCCGCCCCTGTTGTCTCGGTCGTCATGGTCGCGTTCGGCGGCGGCTGGCCCTGGGTCCCGCGTGCGCTGCAGGAGTTGCGCAAGAACACGGCGGAGACCTACGAGGTGATCCTCGTCGACAACGGGGGCGGCGAGGCGCGGCCGGCGCTCGACGACCCGAACGTGGAGCTCATCCGGAACACGACCAACCTCGGATTCGGTGTGGGCTCGAACCAGGGCGCCTCGCGAGCGCATGGTGACGTGCTCCTGTTCCTGAACACCGACGTTCTCGTCGAGCCCGGATGGCTGCCGCCGCTGCTCGAGCGCCTCGGCGAAAACGGGGTAGGCGCGGTTTTCCCCGCCAAGCTCAACGTCGACGGGACCATGCAGGAGGCGGGCGCCTTCGTCACCGGCGAGGCCAACGCGTACGTCTTCGGGAACGGCGACTCCGCCGCGCTCGCCGAGCATGCCTTTCCACGAGAGGTCGACTTCGGCTCCGCGGCGGCCATGGGGATGACTCGCGCCGCCTTCGAGCACGCGTTCGGATTCGATCCTGCGTACCGGGTCGCGTACTACGAGGACGCGGACCTGTGCTTCCGCCTGCGGGAAGGGGGGCTTCGGCCCGTCTACGAGCCGCGCTCCCGAGTCCTGCACGCTCGAAGTGTCTCGGCCCCGTCCGCCGATATCGCCGATGTGTATGTCGCGAACCGGGAGGTGTTCCAGCGCCGCTGGGGGGACGTCGTCCAGGATCGCCCGCCGTACGACAGGCTCGTCGCCGATCCAAGGGCCCGACTCGAGGCGAGGGACGTGCACGCGCGGCATCGAGCCCTGCTCCTCGGAGGAACTGACGACGAGCAGCAAATTGCCGGACGGCTGGCGTCGGCGCAGCCCCGCGCCCGCGTGACACTCCTCGTGGAGCAGATCGAACCGACCCGCGAGCGCGCCCTGCTCGACTCCGGCGCCGAGGTCGTCCAGACCGGCGCCGTGGAGGAATGGCTCGGCGAGCGAGCCGGCCACTACACCCATGTCCTGGTGCCGCAGGACGAGCGCCGCCTGGAGGCGCTCCGCAAGACGCAGCCCCAGGCTGCGTTCGTCAGCGGGCCCGAGCTCGAGAACGCGCTCTAGCTCTTTACGTGGCGGTACGCCGCCGTCGTGAGCTCCGCGATCCGGTCCCACGTGAAGCGCTCCCGGATGTCCGGTCGCCGGAGTCGCTCGAGCAGATCGTCGTCGGTCAGTGCGCGGGCGAGCGCCGCCTGGATGGAGGCAGGATCCGCCGCGTCGAAGAGCGCCTCGTCACGGTCGACCAGCTCGACCAGGGATGAGTTCCGGCCGACGATCGCCGGGGCGCCGCAGGCCAGGGCCTCGATGACCGGAAGGCCGAAGCCCTCGTAGCGCGAGGGAAAGACGAACAGCGACGTCCCCTGATAGAGCAGGACGAGCTCCTCGTCGGAAACGTGCCCGGTCAGGAGCACCCGCTCGGCGATGCCGAGCGACGCTGCCTGGTCGAAGAACGGCCCGCGCGCGTCTTCGAGGCCGAGCCGTCCGACGATGACCAGCCGGTAGCGGTCGCGAAGCTCTCCTGGGAGACCGGCATACGCTGCGAGCAGGCCGTCGACGTTCTTCCGGTAGTCCATCCCGCCCGTGAAGAGCACGTACTCGCCGTTGATCGAAGGCTGGTGCCGCCGTAGGGCTTCTCGCGCAGCGCTGGGACTGGCCGGCGGCTCGAAGTCGGCTGAGACGCCGCCCCCGGTGACCGCCATCCTCTCCGGGCGCAGGCCGAGCAGTCGGACAGCGTCTCGCGCCGTCGCCTCCGAGACGTTCACGACCCGGTCGGCGTGGCGGAGGAGCTCCAGCCTCGTCCAGTAGGCCCGCCGCACCGCAGCGTCCGGCATGTTCTCCGCGGGAAAGAGCCCCGGGATGAGGTCGTGCATCGTCCACCACGAACGGCAGGGACCGGAGATTCGGCGGCCAGATGCGGCCGAGCGGCGACGGCTCGAGGGGCGAAGGGACGTGGTAGATCGCCTCACGGGGAAGATCGCGAGCATCGGAGTAGGCGACCGTGCCCTGGCGGGAAAACTCCTCTTCCGTTGCGGCCGGCACGGGCAGGTCGGGGTTGAGGACGAACCACGGCTCGACCTCCGACGTCCGCCGCGCAAGCGCGAGCCCGAGCTCGTGGACGTGGCGACCGATGCCGCGCTCGGCGGACCAAGGATTCTGGAGCGCCTGGATGTCGTAGAGGACGCGGATCGTCGTGCTCAGCCGGCGGGCTTCGTCGCTGTGACCATCGCCACGGTTTCCTGGTCAGGAGCCAGGTCGGCTATTCGCTCGTCGATCGTGACCCACGAGGTGGCGTCGCGGCGCTGGACGAGCGTGACGTCCTCGACCTTCCAGTCTGCGAGGAGCTCGTCGAGCCCTTGCTGGTCGTACGTACGGTGCGACTCGGTGATCGAGGCGGGGCCGACGGAGGTGGTCAGGACGAGCACTCCTCCGGGCTTCGTCAGTTCGTGCATGCGCTGCATGGCCTTCAGGTCCGCGCGCTGGTCGGCTGTGTGGACTCCGTACTCGCCCGTGCCGAGGTGCTCGATCGTCGACAGGCAGACGACCGCGTCGAACGCGGCCTCGGGCTCCCACTCTTCGATCTCGCCGACCACCGTCTGCAGGCGCTCGTGCGAGAGCGGATTCGGCCGGGGGTCGATGGCGGTCACGTCATAGCCAAGAGTCGCCAGCGACAGGCAGACCGTGCTCTCGGTGGCGCCGACGTCCAGCACCTTCGCGTCCGGCGGCACCCGAGAGAGTGCGCGAAAGACGTACGGGATCTCGACGATGCGCTCGTTGACCCAGCGCACTGCGACGCCATACGGCTCGTAGGCGACCAGGATCGGAGGGTTGAACCAGAGATTCGCCTGTGCAGCGAAACCTTCGTGGCTCGCGGCGTAGTTGAGGATCGGCACCATCATCTCGTCGAGCTCCGCGAGTGAGTGCGAGGCCGCCGGATCGAAGTCCAAACGGCGATGGATCTTCTCTACGTGGGCCAGCACCGAGTCGAGGGTGCGGCCGGTGAGGACAGACGCCTCGTTCGTAGCGTCCATGTCCGCGATCACGACGCGCTTGACGTCCTGCACCGCATCGTGAATCCCCGTGAAGCGAGGATCGAAGAAGCGCCTCAGAGGCCAGAGAATCGTCCTCGCAACCGATCGCAGGCCGCCGTTCACCGACCTCGCCGGCGCGCTTTCAGCCGTCACCTAGAGCCCTTCGGCGCGTTCGTCGGGGACATCGATACAGTCTGGCACACCATCGATGGACCAAAGGATCAGGGTCGGCGAGCGCGCCTCGGCCGCCTGCTGCGGCCGGGCCGGCACTCCACTGTGAGCCTCGGCGGTCAGGCAAGCTCCGCAGCCGGAGCGATGGACGGCATGCCGCACCACTCGACGTTGCCACCTCATCTGCTGGGCGAGCGTTCCCTGCTCGAGGCGGTTTCGCGTGAGGAATCCCGGGCTCTCTACCTCGGTGACCACACGGTCCTCTGCCGGGTGCTCGGCAAGTACCTCGTGTACGCCGATTCCCAGGAGACCGGCATCACGCCACACCTCGCCCTGCACGGCTACTGGGAATCCTGGATCACCCTGGCGCTGGCTCGAACGCTGCGGCCCGGCTGGCACTGCCTCGACGTCGGCGCCAACCACGGCTACTACACGCTGGTCATGGCCGACGGGGCCGGGCCGGACGGCCGCGTGCTCCCGGTCGAGCCCACTCCGCGACTCGCTGAGACCCTCCTGCGGCAGACGCTCGACGTCAACGGGTTTCCGAACGTGGAGGTCGTGCCGAAAGCGGCCTCCGACGTGGACGGGAAGACGCTGCAGCTCGTCATCCCGGCCCGTCGCAGCCTGAACGCCCATCTCGCCGAGGTTGTCGACCCCTCGGAGGAAGCGGTAGCCAGTCGAGTCCGTGACGATCGACGCGCTGACACGCGACTGGCCGCGCGTCGACCTGATCAAGATCGACGTCGAGGGAGCAGAGGAGAGCGTCTGGGGTGGGATGGAGCGCACGATCTCGGACAACTCCGATCTCGTCGTCATCCTCGAGTTCAACGTTCCGCGCTACGAGGACCCGCGCGCTTTCCTGGCAACGATCGCGTCAGCGGGGTTCGCGCTGCGCTACATCGACGTCGATGCCGAGGTCAAGGACGTCACCGTCGACCGCCTCGTGAGCGAGAACGTTGGCGACGACTGGATGCTGTACCTGGCGCGGCGCTAGCCGGGAGAGTCTTTTCGCGCCTCCTCGAGGCGGGCCTTGAGATCATCGACTTCCCTCTCGAGCCGCTCGCGCGTCGCGATCTCGACGGCCAGCGCGGCCTCGACACGCCCGATCGCGGCATCGGTCTGTCGCGCGAGGTCGTCGAAGACGTAGCGGAGCAGTCGCAGGAGGCTGCGCTTGGAGAGCGTGAGGACCGGCCCGATGACGGGCTTGGTCGAGAACCCGAGTCCCTCGGGCCGGAAGCGGACCCTCGGTTCGCCTGCCCGCAGGTCGAAGCCCTCGGCGATCGAGGGCGTCTCGTTCGCTTCTGGCAGCGTGAAACCGGAGAGATCCTCCGGATATCCGCCGCTCGCCCGCTCCCTGTCGGCTCTCTCCTGCAGCTCGTCGGCCAGTTGAGAGACGTCGATCTCCGGGGTCGGTTCCTGCGCCATCGCGCCGAGACTACAGCGCCCGCAGGCGCTCGGGGTGCTTGCGGACGAAGCGCCCGATCCCGCGCCAGTGCCACAAGGTGCGGCGGGTCAGGAAGCGCCTGTCGGTGACCGCCTGGTGCTCGTGCCGTACGACTGCCTCAGGCACGTACCAGCGTTCCCAGCCGGCCTTCGCGGCGCGGTACGCGATGTCGATGTCCTCGCCGTAGAGGCGGTAGCCCTCGTCGAAGCCGCCGAGCTCGTCGAGCATCTCGCGCCGCAGCAGAAGGAAGGCGCCGAGCAGCCAGTCGGCCTCGGTCGGGCCCGAAGGGCGCTCGTCCAGGCCGTAGTGAGCGCGCTGGGTGCCGGAGAGCACGCGGCGGAGCGGCGTGCGGCGGACGATCGTTCCCGAGATGGTCGGGAATCGCCGGCGGGACGACTGGGGTCGGCCGTCGGGGAAGACGAGCTTCGGCCCGATGATCCCGGCCCGCGGATGGGTCTCGGCGAAGGCCCGCAGGTGAGCCACTGCGTCCGGGTGCGGTTCCGTGTCCGGGATTCGCGACGACGACGAACGGCGCGCTCGTAGCCGCGACGCCCTTGTTCACGTTCGCCGCGAAGCCCAGCGGGTCTCGTTGACGATCAGCGGCGCATCCGTCTCGGGCGCCGGCGGATTGGCGACGACGACGAGCTCGTCGACCTGCGGGCCGAGCGCTGCCACGGCGCGCGGGAGCTCGGGGTCGGGGCCGTGCGTGACGATGACGCCGGCGACGCTCACGTCAGCTCCCGGTAGACCTCGAGGGTCTGCCGCGCGGTCTCGGCCCAGGTGTAGCGGCGAGCGCGCTCGAGCCCGGCTGCGACGAGCCGTTCCCGGTCGGCGAGCGCCCGCTCGATGCCGCCCGCCAGCGCGACCGGATCGCCGGGCTCGACGAGCACGGCCGCGTCACCGGCCACCTCCGGAATCGCGCCCGCAGTGGTCGCGACCACCGGCGTCCCGGACGCCATCGCCTCGACGACGGGCAGCCCGAAGCCCTCGTACCTCGACGGGAAGACGAGCATGGCGGCGCCGCGATAGAGATCCGCCAGCCGGTCCCTGTCCACGTGTCCCTTCCATTCCACGCGCTGCTGCAGGCCGAGCCGCTCGACGGCCTGGCGGACACGATCGCCGCCCAGCTTGTCCGGCCCGATGAGCACGAGCTTCAGATCGCCGTTGACGAGCGCCAGCGCCTCGAGGGCGTTCAGTGGGTCCTTGCGCGGCTGGATGGCGCCCACGAACAGGGCGTAGTGGCCGTCGGCTCGAGGGCCCTCGGGGCGGTAGACGGGATCGACACCGTAGGGCGTGACGACGATGCGCTCGGCCGCGAGGCCGTAGTGCTCGATGAGGTCGCGCTTCGTCCACTCCGAGCCGGTCAGGACGCGATCGGCGCGGCGCACCGAGCGCGGCACCTGGGTGCGGAACAGCAGACGGTCCTTGAAGCCCATGACGTCCGACAGGTGCTCGAACGACAGGTCGTGCACGGTGACGACCGAACGGCCGCGGTAGCCCGGCGGGATCGCGTAGAGGAAGTGCGCGAGGTCGGGGTGGAGCCGCCGCAGGAGCCGCGGGAAGCTGAGCGTCATGCGGACGACCTGATTGCGGGCCGGCAGCTCGATGGGCTCGATTCCGGCCGGAACGAGGTCGGGGCGCCGCGTGACGGCGAAGATCTCCTCCGGCGCGCCGGCGAGCTCTTGCAGCAACGAGGCGACGTAGGTCTCGTCGCCGGTTCGATGCCGCCCGAGGACGTCCGCGTCGATCGCGATCCTCGTCACGCGGCCGCCTCGCGGTACACGTCGACGTGCGCCTTGGCCGCGCGGCCCCAGGTGAACTCGCCGGCGCGCTCACGGCCGAGCGGCCCGACTCGTTCCGCCGCTCGACGGCCTGCCGGAGGCCGAGAGCGATCGAGTCCACGTCCCGGGGGTCGACTGCGACCGCGACGCCGTCCGCGAACTCGCTGAACGGCGGGCCCGCAGGTGCAACGACCGGGGTGCCGCTCGCCATCGCCTCCAGCACCGGGAGGCCGAAGCCCTCGTAGAGCGACACGTAGGCCACGGCCGCTGCGCCCCGCG
>CAWKBW010000002.1:0-11706 GCA_963847955.1 uncultured Actinomycetes bacterium | reverse complement strand
ACCACCACACCCTCCGGGCTGCACCACCGCGGCGTTTACGCCGACGCCGTCGGTGAGTCCCGGCTGCTGCATCTCGTGATTCGAACAGGGAGCACGCGAGGTACAAGCTGCGGGGTGGCGGCGGCGGGCACCCCCGCATAGAGCCGCGTACGTTCGGAGTCCCACTGGGACGAGCCCTTCGTGGCTGTCCGAGCTTCCCATCCGTCGACCACGAGTTGACCAGCAGCGCCTCGGTGTGGTCCGATGCGCACCAAAAGCCGGAGGGGACGTGATGAGGGACGTGCGCTCGGAGAGACGCGCGACGACGCTGTCTCAGCACCGGATCGGAGCACTCGCAATCGCCGGGCTTGCCGCGCTGGTCCTGTCTACCGCGCTCGTCGCGAGCAGCTCGGCGACGGAGCGCGCGGCGCCGCAGCGTGGCGGAACGTTGAGGCTCCTCGGGACGGGTGACATCTTCAACCTCGACACCACGAGCGGCTACTACACGGTGCTGAACATCATCTCGCGCGCCTTCACGCGGCAGCTGGTCTCCTATCCGGCTTCACCCGACTTCGCGAAGGCGCTTCGGCTTGCACCCGATGTCGCCGCGGCGGTTCCGACACGGGCGAACGGCGGCATCAGCGCGGACGGCAAGACGTACACGTTCCGCATCAAGCCGGGCGTCAAGTGGGACACGTCCCCGCCGCGTCAGGTGACCGCCGCGGACTTCGTCCGCGAGTTCAAGCTGCTCTGCAACCCGGTCTCCCCGACCGGTGCGCCGGGCTACTTCACGAGCACGATCCTCGGCATGGACGGGTACTGCGACGGCTTCGCGAAGGTCAAGGGGACGGCTCCCGCGATCGCCCGGTACGTCGACTCCCACGGCCTTCCAGGTGCTGTCGCCAGGGACTCGCGCACGCTCGTCATCCGCTTGGTCAAGCCGGCGCCGGACTTTCTGAACATCCTCGCGCTGCCCTTCTCCTCTGCTCGACCCGTCGAGTACATGAAGTACGTGCCGGATAGCGCCGAGTTCCGTCAGCACACGATCTCGAACGGCCCCTACAAGATCGTGAAGTACACGCCGACCAAGGAGTTCCGCCTCGAGCGCAATCCGGCCTGGGACCCGAAGACGGACTCGCTCCGCAAAGCCTATGTCGACCGAATCACCGTCACGGAGGGACTCACGGCGGAGAGCGTTCAACAGCAGCTCGAGGCCGGAACAGCCGAGATGGAGTGGGACGCGGCTCCGCCGTCGCAGGACCTCCCCCGCCTCATCAGCTCGAATGACAAGCGGCTGGTGATCGCACCCGGCGGTCCGTACTACGTCGCTCTCAACGTCTATCTTCCCCTCAACCAGTACGCCGGCCCGATGAAGAACAAGCTCGTCCGGCAAGCCGTCAACTTCGCGGTCGACAAGAACGCTGTCGTCCAGATCTTCGGTGGCAGGCGCATCGCGGCGGCCGCCAACCAGGTGGTCTTGCCCGGCAACGTCGGCTACATCCCGGGCTTCAATCCGTACCCGAACAAGAACGGGAGCGGCGATGCCGCCAAGGCGAAGGCGCTCCTCTCACAGGCCGGGTATCCGAACGGTCTCGACGTGAAGCTCCTCTACCAGACGCTCGAGCCCTTCCCCCGGGTTGCGCAGTCGCTCCAGGCGAGCCTCGAGCGCGCGGGCTTTCGCGTGAAGCTCATTCCCGCCACGACCTCGGATTTCTACGGCAAGTACATGCTGGTTCCCAGCGCGGCCCAACGTGGCGTCTGGGACATCGCAACCGCTGGGTGGATCCCGGATTGGTTCGGCAACAACGGACGCTCGGTCATCCAGCCGTTGTTCACGAAGCCGGGTCCGGGCTCGAGCGACTACGGCGGTTACAACAGTCCGGTCCTCGACCGTCTCGTCCAGCAGGCGCTCACCGCGACATCGCCGGCGCAGGCTGCGACTCGATGGCGTCGGGCGAATGCCCAGATCATGAACGACGCGGCGACGGTACCCGTCGAGATCCAGAAGTGGACGGTGTTCCACTCCGCGAAGGTCCAGAACTGCGTCTTCCTCTTCTTCTCCCTCAACTGTGACGTCACGCAGGTGTGGCTGCAGCCGTAGCCTCAATCCAGACGCCGCCGACGCTCGCAAATCCGAAGTCGCCCGGACAGCGGGCGCCGGATCCGGCGTGCGTGGGCATGCTTGACGTGATCCGCATGGCAGCCCGCCGCAACGAGTAGTTCCCGGATGCCGCTGCTCGAGGTTCGGGACCTCGCGGTGTCGTTCGCCACGGCCGACGGCGACGTCCAGGCCGTGCGTGGCCTCTCGTTCGGCGTCTCGCGCGGCCAGACGCTGGGGCTCGTCGGGGAATCGGGCTCGGGCAAGAGTGTCGCCACTCAGACGATCGTCGGCCTCACGCAGGGAGCACGGATCTCCGGGCGCGCGTCCTTCGAGGGTCGGGACCTGCTGCACATGGACGCGGAGGAGCTTCGGCGCCTCCGCGGCGCGGAGATCGCGCTGATCTTCCAGGATCCCCTGTCCAGCCTCCATCCCCACTACCGGATCGGCTGGCAGATCGTCGAGGCGATCCGTGCGCACGAGTCGATCCCCAAGCGCACGGCCGAGCGACGCGCCGTCGAGCTTCTGCGGCGGGTCGGGATCCCGCAGCCCGAGCGCCGAGTGGAGGACTATCCCCATCAGTTCTCGGGCGGAATGCGACAGCGGGTGATGATCGCCATGGCGCTGGCTCTCAACCCGAAGCTGCTCATCGCCGACGAGCCGACGACGGCGCTCGACGTCACCGTCCAGGCCCAGATCATCGAGCTGATGAAGGCGCTGCAGGTCGAGTACGGCATGGCGATCATCCTGATCACGCACGACCTCAGCGTCGTCGCCGGCATCGCACACGACGTGCTGGTCATGTACGCCGGGCGGGCGATGGAGCACGGCGACCGGCGCAGCATCTACCGCCGTCCGCATCATCCCTATACGGAAGGGCTGCTCCAGGCGCTGCCGAGCAGGACCGTCGCGCAGAGTCGGCTGATCCCGATCCCGGGGCTTCCGCCGAGCCTCATCCATCCCCCGGCGGGCTGTCCCTTCCATCCGCGCTGTCGCTACGTGATGGAACGCTGCCGCCGCGAGACGCCGCCGCTGCAGCGCGTCGCAGGTGCCGGCGGGCATGTGTCGGCGTGCTGGCTTCCGCCCGACCGCGCCGGCCTCCAGGCGCAGGCGGCGAGGGCGGCGCCGTGAGCGTGGCGGGGTCCGCGCTCCGCCCGCGCGGAGCAGGACGCCGACGTGCTCGTCAGCGTCGAGGACCTCGTCAAGCGCTTCAGTGTCTCCGCGCGGCGCCTCGGCGGCGGGCGGGCCGAGATACGCGCGGTCGACGGCGTCAGCCTCGACATCAGACGCGGAGAGACGCTCGGTCTCGTCGGGGAGAGCGGTTGCGGCAAGTCGACGCTCGCCCGGTGCATCACGAGGCTCTACGACCTGACGTCCGGCCGCGTCGTCTTCGACGGCGACGACATCTCGACACTGCCGCGCCGCCACCTTCGTCCGTACCGGCGCGAGATGCAGATGATCTTCCAGGATCCGTACGGCTCGCTCAATCCACGGCGGCGCGTCGGGTCGATCATCGGCGATCCCTTTGCGATCCACGGGATCGCGGCAGGCCCGGAGCGCAAACGGCGTGTCCAGGACTTGATGGAGGTCGTCGGCCTCAATCCCGAGCACTACAACCGCTTCCCCGCTGAGTTCTCCGGCGGCCAGCGCCAGCGCATCGGCGTCGCGAGGGCGCTCGCCCTCCAGCCGAAGCTGATCGTCTGTGACGAGCCGGTCTCCGCCCTGGACGTGTCGATCCAGGCGCAGATCATCAACCTGCTCGACGACCTCCAGGACGACCTGGGGCTCACATACATGTTCATTGCGCACGACCTCTCCGTCGTCCGTCACGTCAGCGACAGGATCGCCGTGATGTACCTCGGGAAGATCGTCGAGGTCGCCGAGACCGAGGAGCTCTTCGCGCGTCCCCGGCATCCGTACACGAACGCTCTCCTCTCCGCCGTGCTGGTGATCGAGGAAGACGGGGGCGCTCGGCGGCAAGGGACCCTCGTCCAGGGCGATGTCCCCTCACCGGCCGATCCTCCGCCGGGTTGTCGCTTTCATCCCCGCTGCCCGAAGGCGCAGCGCCGTTGCGGCGAGGAGGAGCCGCTGTTGGAGGCGAGACTCCGCGATCGAGCGGATCACGTCGCTGCGTGCCACTACCCGGTCGAAGCCGGCGAGGAGCTCGGGCGAACCTCGTCCCCGGATGACCACCTGTCGTGAGCGAGGTCCTCACCGAACTCGATCACCTCGCACTTCCGCCCGCGTCGGGCGCGATCGAAGGGCGAAGCCCCTGGCAGCTCGCGTGGGCGAGGCTTCGCCGCGACCGGGTGGCGCTTGCCTGCGCCGTCGCGATCGTGCTGATCACGCTGGTCGCGATTTTCGCTCCGGTCATCTCGATGCTGGTCGGGCACGGGCCGGAGACCCAGTACCTCGACACCGGCCTGACGCCGGAGGGACTGCCCCGAGGGCCGAGCGCGCAATTTCTCTTCGGCACCGACGACCTCGGCCGGGACGTGCTCGTTCGCGTTGCCTACGGCGCTCGGGTTTCTCTCCTGGTGGGCGTGGTCGCGAGCTGCATCGCCGTCTTCCTCGGCGTCGTCATCGGTCTCACGTCCGGCTACTTCGGGGGAGCCGTCGACAGCTTCCTCGCTCGCTTCATGGACGTGGTCCTGTCGTTTCCGTTTCTGCTCGTCGCGATCGCGCTCGTCTCCATCGTGGGCCCGAGCCTTCGCCTGTCGATCGGCATCATCGCGTTCTTCAGCTGGGCGGCGGTCGCCCGGATCGTCCGCGGCCAGACGCTGTCGATCAGCGAGAAGGAGTACGTCGAGGCAGCACGGTCGCTCGGTGCGAGCGACGTCCGGATCATGTTCGTCGACATCTTCCCGAACCTCTTGGCGCCTGTCCTCGTCTACCTGACGCTGCTCATCCCCGCGGCGATCATCTTCGAGGCGACGCTCTCCTTCCTCGGGCTCGGCGTCGTCCCGCCCACACCCTCGTGGGGGAACATGCTCGCGGACTCGCTCGGCTACTACCGCGTCGCGTGGTGGTTCGTGCTCGTGCCCGGTGCGGCGCTCGTGATCACCACACTCGCGTTCAACCTCCTCGGCGACAGCGTGCGCGACGCCTTCGATCCGCGCGGCGAGCGTCTCTTCAGGCGCTAGCGATGGCGCGCTTCCTCGCCCGCCGGATCCTGCTCGGGCTCGTCGTCCTGTGGGTGATCACGCTGGTCGTCTTCTTCATGTTCTTCGTCGCGCCGAGCGATGTCCCTCGCCTCATCGCCGGCCGGCAGGCGACGCCCGAGACCGTCGCGCTCGTCGAGCGTCGTCTCGGCCTCGACCGTCCGGTCGTGGACCAGTACGGCTCGTACATGTGGAACCTGCTGCACGGCGACGTGGGCTACTCGTTCTACAACTCGACCTCGGTGAGGAGCCTCATCTGGGAGCGCGTGCCCGTGACGTTCTCGCTTGCCATCGGCGCTGTCGTTCTCACGCTCCTGATCGGCGTCTCGTCAGGCGTGCTCGCGGCGATTCGTCCGCGTTCGCCGGCCGACCGCACCGTGACCGTGGCCGGCCTGGTCTTCTACTCGATGCCCGCGTTCCTCCTCGGGCTGATCTTCCTCTACTTCTTCTTCTTCAGGCTGCACCTCGCCGGGATCTCGATCTTTCCCGGGAGCGGCTACGTTCCGCTGACCGAGGATCCGTTGCGGTGGGCGCAGCACCTCGTCCTACCGTGGTTGACGATCGCCCTCGTGACCGCGGCCGTCTACTCGCGGCTCACGCGCGCTTCGATGCTCGACGTGCTCGGTGAGGACTACATCCGGACGGCGCGGGCGAAGGGTCTCCGCGAGCGCCGCGTCGTCTACCGGCACGGACTGCGAAGCGCCATCACTCCGGTGGTGACGCAGCTCGGTATCGATCTCGGGGCGCTGCTCGGCGGGGTGATCGTCGTCGAGATCGTCTTCGGGCTTCCCGGACTCGGTCAACTCGCCGTGCAGTCTGTGACGACACAGGACCTGCCGGTGATCATCGGCACAGTTGTCCTGGCGTCGGCGTTCATCGTCGCCGCCAACATCCTCGTCGACATCTGCTACGCGATCCTCGACCCGCGTGTGCGGCTGCGCTGATGGCTGCGACGCGGATCTATCGCGCTGCCGGATTCGTGCTCACCGAGCACGAGTTCGCGGTCCCGCTCGACCACGATCGTCCGGACGGCCTGCAGCTGAGCGTCTTCGGCCGAGTGATCGGCGAGTCGGTGGATCACGACCGGCCGTTGCTCGTGTTCTTCCAGGGAGGCCCCGGCATGGAGGCCGCGAGGCCGACCCGGCGCCCGCTCGACCCGACCTGGCTCGAGCGGGCGCTCAGGGACTACCGCGTGCTGATGCTCGACCAGCGCGGCACCGGACGCTCGACTCCCGTGGGGACCTTGGTCGGCCTGCCGCCTGCCGAGCAAGCGGCCTACCTCAGCCACTTCCGCGCGGACTCGATCGTTCGTGACGCCGAGGCGATCCGTCGCCAGCTCGGCGTCGAGCAGTGGAGCGTGCTCGGCCAGAGCTTCGGCGGCTTCTGCGTCACGGCATATCTGTCGCTGGCTCCTGAAGGCCTGCGGGAGGCATTCATCGCGGGCGGGCTGCCTCCCATCGGGCTCCACACGGACGAGGTCTACGGACGCACCTACCCGAGGGTGCTCGAGCGGAATCGCCGCTACTACGATCGCTATCCCGACGATCGGGTGCGTGTGCGCGAGGTGCATCGGCTGATCGCGGAGGAGGGGCTCACGCTCCCGTCCGGCGATCGGCTCACGTCACGCCGGTTCCAGCAGCTCGGGTTTCTCCTGGGCATGAGCGACGGCGCCGAGAGGCTCCATTACCTCCTCGAGCTGCCTCCGGACTCGCCCGCGTTCCTTCACGATGTCGAGACGGCGCTCCCGTTCGCCCGTAATCCGATCTTCTGCGTCCTGCACGAATCCTGCTATGCGGACGGTTGCTCGACACGCTGGTCGGCCGAGCGGCTGCGCCCGCGGGAGTTCGACGCGCTCGAGCTGTTCACGGGGGAGCACGTCTTCTCCTGGATGCTCGACGACTACGGCGCGCTCCGGCCGTTGCGGGAGGCGGCGCATCTCCTCGCGGAGCGCGAATGGCCGCGTCTCTACGACCAGGAGCAGCTCGCGCGAAACGAGGTCCCGGTCGCGGCCGCGATCTACGCCGACGACATGTACGTCGATCGCGCTCTCTCGGAAGAGACGGCCGCGCTGATCCGCGGTCTCCGCGTCTGGCTCACGAGCGAGTACGAGCACGATGCGCTCGGCGTCGACGGCGAGCGGGTCCTCGACCGCCTGATCGATCTCGCTCGCGGCCGGCTCTGAGTAGGCGCTCGCTCAGCGGTGCACCCGGGTGCAGAGCCCTTCGCCCGGGCCGGCTGGCCCGCTCCTCGACGACGTCGAGCCACGCCTCGGCCAGGAGCCCGATCGTCTGCAGCGCGCTCAGCCCGATCAGCTGCTCGTGGCGAGGCTCGAGCGGCAACGAGTCGAGGACACGGTGGAGCTCGCGGGCGTGGACGGCGTCGAGCTTCGCGTGCAGAAGAAGCTGCCGGAAGCCGTCGCGGGGAAGACCCGTCTTCTCGATGAACCGCTCGAGCGTCGGGCGCTGCGGGTGGTAGGCCTCGAGCTCGAGGAAGCCGAGCATCGCGACCGGGTGGTAGTGGAAGATCCAGAAGTACTGGGCACCGAGGAGGGCGGCGATCTTCGGGGGCGGTGGCTGCGCCTGAAGCGCGACCGGGTCGATTCCGAGCGCCTCGAGGTCGTCGAGCGTCGCGCCGCCGGGCTCGTCGCTGTGCATCTCCTCCGGGATGTGCCGTTCCAGGTACGTCGGCCAGCCCTTCGGCGACCGGATCTTCGGGGGCAAGCTCCCGCGCCCGTGCGAGCGCCGTCTCCATCAACGGGACCATCGTGCGCGTCAGGTGGTAGCCGGTCGCCAGATAGAGCGGGAAGAGCTCGCGCGCGCGCGGATGGTCGAACAGGATCCGGCCGGGAAGCGCCAGCGCAGGAACGGCGCAGCTCGACCTTGAGCCGGAGACGCTCGCTGCTGGTCAGCCGGTCGATCGTGCGGAGCGCTAGAAGGGCAGGCTATGAAGAACGTGTAGTGCGGCACGTGCCTCCGGCGCCTGCTTCGCGCCTCGTCGAGACGCTCCTTCACGTCGATGAGCAGCGTCGACCTCGTCCGGCGTCAAGCCCTCGATCACTTCCTCGTACTCCTTGGCAGGATCTCCTTCGATCGAGTAGCCCGCATCCTTCAGCCTCTGAACGATTCGGCTCACTCGGCATGTGCCCTCCTTCTGTCGCCGCGGCGCTCGATGCTAACAGGCTCGGCCGCGCTATGAAACCGTGGCACGCGCCTAGCTCCTCGAGCCTTCCGCGGGCTCTCCCGGCCGCGACGAGGTTCCCCTTCCGCTCGTAGAGGACCAGCGCCTGCTCGAGCTGCTCGCGGGCGTCCTCGGTGCGTCCCGCGAGCGCGTAGACCTCGGCCGAGGTCCGCGAGGGCGTTGCCGTGGAAGTTGAGCATGTCCGTCTCTTCCGCGAGCGAGACCGCTTCGCGGGCGAGCTGCTCGGCCTTCGCGTGCTCGCCGCGACGAGCGAGGATCTGAGCCCGCACCTGCCGCCAGAGCATCTGCGAGGCGACGTCGTCGCGCGGCGTCGAGCGCCTCGGCGGTTCGAGTCCACTCGTCGGCCTCGTCGAGACGCTCGAGGGCGTAGAGCGATGCGGCCAGCTGGCTCACGGCCATGAAGCGGTACCCGACCTCGCCGAGCTCCTCCAGCAGCTCGCAGCTTCGCCGGACCGCGCGCTCGGCGGCGGACGGGTCGCCTGCGAGGCGTCTCGATCTCCCACAGGGCCATGCCGCCGGCGGCGAGCCAGAGCTTCTGACCGAACTCCTCCGCGGCCGCGTCCGCCGAGCCCGCGAGCGCGCGCGCTCGATCGAAGTTGCCGCGCATCGCCTCGAGCATCGCCTGCTGCGTGAGGGCGATCGGATGCTGGGCTTGCTGCTCCTCGTACCAGCGTAGGGCCTCGTCGACGGGAGTCGGGCCGTAGAACATGGCGGTGCCCTGCCAGGCCGGGAGCTCTCCTTCCCAGCGTGCAGAGCCGGCGCGGCGCGCGTGCTCGAGCGCGTGCTCGACCGCCTCGAGCATCGCCGCCCAGCGGCAACGGATCAGCTCGGCCCAGGCGGTCGCGAACCACGCCTCGGCGAGCGCGAGCTCGTCGCCGGCGCGCGCGAAGACGGGCCGCGCACTCCTCGGCGACGGCGAGCAGATCGGCGCTCGGCCCTTCGCCGTCGGTGCCCTCGCTGTGGCATGTGCGCTGCGATCCGCGCGCGCAAGAGACGCGCGCGCAACTCGCCCACTTCGTCCCCGAGGCGGCGCTGCGCGCGACTCGGTCTCGGCCGCCACCTCGGCCGCAGCGGCGAGCTCCCCGGACAGGAACAGCGCCTGGCCGAGATCCAGCCGCAGCCCGACCGCGGGGTCATCCTCCGGCGCGGAGCTCGACCGCTCGCTGGAGGAGCTTCAGCGCGGCGTGCGACGTCGTTGCGTCCGAGCGCACGAGTGCCGCCCGTCGGCGAGGAGCTCGCTGGCGCGCAGGCGGAGCTGCTTCGTGTGCTCGTCGAAGATGCCCACCTCGTGCCGGTACCGATACGCCTGCTCGAGGTGGTAGCCGAGCAGCTCGTCGAGCTCGCGATCGGGGCCGGAGTCGTCCATCCAGTCGGCCAGCCGCTCGTGGAGTGCCGCCCGAAGCTCCTTGGGCATCGCGTTGTAGGCCGCGTCGCGGACGAGGGCGTGCTGGAAGCTGAATCGATCGTCGCCGCCCGGAGGGAGACGGGTCGGGGCGGACGAGACCCTTACGGGCGAGCGCCAAGCAGCTGCGGCGTGAGCAGCGTCCGCTGGTCGCCTGGCAAGAGCCCCGCTACGGCCGCGACGGGGAAGTCCCTGCCGACCACGGCGGCGCGCTCGATCACGTCTCGCTCGTCCGCGCTCAGCCGGTCGAGCCGCTCGGCGAGGAGCGCCTGGATCGAGGGCGGAATCGTCAGTTGACCGCTGTCCTCGGCGGCCATCGCGCTGATCTGCTCGACGAAGAGCGGGTTGCCCTCCGCGGCGGCCGCGATGCGCTCCCTGACCTCGGCCGACAACGGGGCATCGCCCGAGAGGTTGGTCAGCAGCGACTCCGTGGCGGTCTTCGAAAGCGGGCCGAGCGTGAGCGCCTCGTAACCCGGCTGCGGCGCCGTCCAGTGGGGCCGGTCATCGACGAGCTCAGGGCGCGCGTTGGCAACGACGAGAATCGGCGCATCACGGATCCAGCCGACGATGTACTCGATGAGATCCAGCATCGTCGGCTCGGCCCAGTGAAGATCCTCGAAGCAGAGAACGAGCGGACGCCGACGCGCCAGAGCCTCGAACGCGCGACGCACCGCCCAGAAGATCTGCTCGCTCGAGACCGTCTCCGAGGCTCCGGTCACGCCGTCCAGCAACTCGAGGACCGTGTCGCGCTGGTCGTCGTCGGAGAGCGCCTCTCGAAGGGAGGGCTCGCCCAGTCCGCGGAGTGCCTCGGCGAGTGGCCAGAACGTGATTCCCTCGCCGTAGGACAGGCACCGCCCGACCGAGGTGACGGCCCTGTGGTCGACCCACGAGAGCAGCTCCGTCGCCAGCCGAGACTTGCCGATCCCGGCGGGCCCGAGGACCGCCACGAGGCGGCAGCGGCTCTCGTCGATCGTCCGCTCGAATGCCCGCTTGAGCAGCTGCAGCTCGTCGTCGCGGCCGACGATGGGTGCCTGCAGGCGGCGCGCCACCGCGGGAGCCTCACGACCAACATCCTCGACGCTGTGCGTCCCGACGTCGCCCTGCTTGCCCTTGACCGAGAATCGTTGGAGGGGCCCCGCCGTGACGGCATGCTGGATGAGCGCGTAGGTGGCCGTGCCGATCAGGATCTGGTCGGCGTCCGCCGCCTGCGCGAGCCTTTTTGCAAGGATCACCGGCTCGCCGGCCACGAATGCGTGCCCTTCCGCGTGATCTCCCGCGACGACCTCTCCGGTATTGATCCCGATCCGGACCTGGAGGCGAATGTCGAGCGCGCCCTCCAGCTCCTCGTTCAGCGCGCCGAGGCCGGTGAGCATGTCCCTGGCGGTTCGGACGGCCCGGAGGGCGTCGTCCTCGTGTGCGACGGGCACCCCGAACACGGCCATCACCTCGTCCCCGACGAACTTCTCGACCGTGCCGCCGTGCCGCACGACGATCTGTCGCATCCGCTCGAAGAAGCGGGCCTGAATCCGCCGATAGGTCTCCGGGTCCCCTTCGGCGAGCCCGGTCGAGTGGACGAGGTCGCAGAAGAGAATCGTGACGGTCTTTCGCTGCTCATGGCGGCGCGGCAGCTCGGAGAGTCGCGAGCCGCAGAAGGGGCAGAATGGCGCCGCGGTCTCGCTTTCGCGGCCGCAATTCGGACACGTCGGCATGGGGCACGGTAGACCGGCCACGCGGCGATAGCAACGAGCGAAGCGCGTGCCGACCCAGGTCAAGGAGCCGGATTCAGGACTGCGCGATCATCCTCGGCGGCAAAGGTGGATCGACCTCGGGGCGAACCAGGCGTGTCCCTCGTAGGAGTGACGTGCCGC
>CAWKBW010000001.1:0-11737 GCA_963847955.1 uncultured Actinomycetes bacterium | reverse complement strand
ACAGTCCTGGCGATGGCGGGTGGCTCGCGTCCCGCGAGAAGCCAGCCCGCCGCGGTCGCCGTCAGCGGGACGCCGACGACGATGAGGACCAGGTATCGGATCGGCACATCACTCAGGTAGCCGAGGTCGTCGTGATACGTCGCCATCAAGACCACGTACGCACCGGCGACGCCGAGAAGCGCGCCCAGGAGCGCGAGCGCGCCGGCTGTGGCCGCCGTCAGCGTGCGGCGGATCCTGTCCGGTCGCTCCGGTCGCGGTCAGGGTGCGGAGGTCGCCGGCGCTCTCGCTGCGGATCAACCCGACCGTCATCGCCAGTATTGCCAGGGCGAGCACGGCACCCGCGGCGGTTGCGATCGCCATCGGCGTCGCGAGTGAGGTGCGCTTGCGCTGCGTCTCGATCTCAAGGCCGGCCTGGGCGGCGAGCTCGCGGCTCGCCGCGATCTGCTCGCTCGTGAGAGGGCGGCTGGACTCGACGAGCCAGCCCGCCGGAACTTGCTTCCAGCCGTGGCGGCGAAGACCATTGAGCGTGACGAACGAGTCCGGGGCGCGGCCGGTGTCGCCCTCGCCTGAGCCGAGAACCTGTCGGCTGGCGATTCTCTGGACGTTCGTGACTGGGAGCTGCTTCCTCGTCCCGAAGTCGAGAATGACGAGCTCGTCGGTGGGGACAGTCGGGTCGGCTAGGAAGTCCGCGCTCGGATCGACCGTGGCCGGGTCGATCCCGAGGTACCGCAGGACGGCAGGCGTCGCGACGTAGACGCCTGATCCCCGCGTGAAGTTCTTGGGATCTTCCTGCCTCGCCAGCCCCACGGAGACGAGCGCCCGCTCACCCTCGAAGGTGACGATCGGTGGCTCGCCCGGCTCGCACGACCTTCCAGAGTGGGACCACCGTCGACTGGCCGAGGCCCGCCGCGAGTTGGCGGACGCGCGCGGCGCTGCGGGCGCGCTCGGCGGTGCTCTGGATCGGAAGCGCGATGAGCTCTGTGTCTCGCGTCGAGCTCGCGTACACGCGAATCTGGCGATCGGTCAGGTTGGGCAGCTCGGCAGCCATCCTCCTCGCCTCCTTCGTTTCCTCGGCCGCCGCCGTGACGACCACCGCCGCGGCGATGCCGAGGGCGAGCGTGATGGCAGCGAGTGCGGCCCCGGAGCGCGCCTGATAACGGGCGAGGTCTCGCAGCGCCAGGCGCGGCGCGATGGGGACGTGCCCGGCAACGCCGGAGAAGATTCGGATCGCCAGCGGGCCGAGGAGGAGCGTGCCGAGGATCGTCGCCACGAGACCGGCGACGATGAGCAGTGGCTTGTCTCGGTTGGACAGTGCGAGGCAGCCGATGCCGACTGCGATCAGCACTGCGGCCGCGATAGCCGAATGGCGAGCCGGCCTCGGCCTGGGAGGTCGCGCCGAGAGCGCGAGCACGACCGGGACGCGGGCCACCGCACGCGCCGGCCACCAGGCGGCGGCGGTCGCTCCGATGACCGCGAGGAGGGCGGCCATGATGATGAGACCCCACGGAAGGCTGAGCCGGTCGATGCGATGGTCGACCGCGGACTCGAGTGTCGGAGCGAAGACGACCCAGAGTGCGAGGCCGGCGATCGTCCCGATGAGCGCGGCGATCGTCCCGATGAGCGCGCCGTTCCACAACAGGACGAGGCGAACGTGCTTCTGCGTCGCGCCGATGGCGGCGAGCATGCCGAGCTGGCGGAGACGTCGCTGCGCGACGACTGCAAAGCCTGCGGCGGCGACTAGCGAGGCCAGGAGCAGGAAGACCGTGGCCACCGAGAACATCGCCAACGTCTCTGCCGCACCGCTGACGTCACTCCCGCGCTCCATGGAGCCCGCGAAGGCCGAGCGGGACCGGTCACCCGTCACCCAACGTGCCTGTAGAACGAGTCGAGCGACGCGTCGGTCGCGTCGACGAGCACGGTGACCCGATCGGAGCTCACGGACGAGGCTGCGACGAGGGCGAACTCGTCGCTCAGCTTGCTCGGGTTCTCGACGATGCCCACGACGCTCCGCCGGTGCCCGTCGATTGCCAGGGTCGACCCGATCTCGAGTTGCAGAGACTCCGCAACTCCGTCGGTGACGGCGACCTGATTGCGGCCCGCCGGGTAGCTGCCGCGGCGGAGCGCGAGCAGCTCAGCGCCGTAGGCGCCATCGGGATCTTGTGTCCGGTAATCGATGGTCTCGACGGCCCCGGGCACCCGCACCGAGCGGTGGCCGATGACGTCGATCGTTCCGAACGACTTCCTGGCGGACTCGAGCCCTGCATCGAGCTTGCGCGGGTCGGACCCGTCGAAGTTGAGCAGGTAGATTGGCCGAGCCGAAGTCGCCGTCGTCGGCGGGAACCGCGTTGTAGGCGACCGTGATGCTGCCGATCGCTGCAGCGACGGAAACGGTGAGGAGCGTCAGCACAAGGAGCTGCTGCCGCCACTCGCGGCGAAGCAGACGCGCCGACCAGCGGACGAGCGCGCGCCGGGCGGCGACACCGCCGTTTCGCGGGCCACCCAGCTCGGTCCGGTGAGCGAGTGTCGTCATCGCCGATCGGCAGCCGCAAGGAGCGACTCTGGGCCAGGAGGAGCGACCGTCTGATCGACGACGTGGCCGTCGCGGAGGAAGACGACGCGGTCGGCCCACGACGCCAGCTGCGCCTCGTGGGTGACGACGACTCCGGCGACACCGCGCTGCGTAGCGGCGCGCAGCAGGCGCATGACCGCCTCGCCGTTGACGGAGTCGAGAGCGCCCGTGGGCTCGTCCGCGAGCAGCAACCCGCGCTCCCCGACTACCGCCCGGGCGATCGCGACCCGCTGACGCTCGCCACCCGACAGCTCGTCTGGGAAACGGTCGGCTCGCTCGGCGACATCGAGCTCCTCCAGAGCCTCGAGGCCGGCCTCGCGCGCGCCCTTCGACGGGATGCCGTCGAGCTCGAGGGGCAGGGTGACGTTCTCGAGCGCGGTCAGCCCGGGGAGCAGGTTGAAGTCCTGGAAGACGTAGCCGATCGACCGGCGTCGCATCCGCGCCTGATCCGCGCGCGAGACCGTCGCCAGGTCGATGCCGTCGACGAGCACCTGTCCGCTCGCTCGCCTCCTCGAGGCTGCCCGCGATCGTCAAGAGCGTGCTCTTGCCCGAGCCGCTCGGCCCCATGATCGCCACGAGCTCGCCCCGCTCGACCGAGAGGTCGACGTCGCGCAGCGCGTGCACCTCGGTCGGCCCGGAGCCGTAGACCTTCGAAACGTGGCGCAGTTCGAGTGCGCTGGTCATTGGGAGACCTCCATCGTGCGAGTTGGTTCGAGAGGCAGCTTCGGCCGTGACGGGCGGCGCGATGGGCCGGCGCTGCTTCAGGCGGACGTCGGCGGCGTCGAGCCAGCGGACGATCGCTTCGAGCCGGAAGAGCTCGGCATCGGCCACGAGGGCCAGCGCCACGTCCTTCTCACCCGCTGCCGCTTTGACCTGGGTGTAGCTCTGCATGACCTCGATCACATGCCTGCGGTGCACCTGCAGGATCTCGTGTACGTCGGTTCCGGGAACCTGCAGGGCGACCAGCACCTTGATCACGAGCTCGTCGCGCGGGGGAGGCACCAGGTCGGGTGGCGTGCGAAGCCACTCGGCCAGCTCGCGGGCGCCTGCAGACGTGATCCGGTATCGCTTCTGCGACCGCTCGCCTTCCCCGTCGTCTGGTCTCGACGAGTCCGTCCCGCTCGAGGCGCTGGAGAGTCGTGTAGACCTGCCCGACGTTGAGCGGCCACACCTCGCCCGTCCGAGCCTCGAACTCGCTCTGCAGCCGCAGGCCGTACTTCGGCTCCTCGCTGAGCAGGGCAAGGAGGGCATGCGGAACGCTCACGGCCTGCTCTCATCTGTGATCATACTGAGTACTATACTCAGTATTAACCGCCTGAGCAAATGGTCGCGCCGTGATAACTGCGAGAGGCTGTCGGCTGATCGATGGGTCGTCGAGCGATCGCGAGTCGCCTGGTCGCTCGTCCTTCCGGTCGCGGTCGCCGAGGTACTGCTGCTCGTTGCGACGGCGAACCGGTACGGCTATCACCGCGACGAGTTGTACTTCCGCGTCGCGGCTCGACATCCCGCTTGGGGCTATGACGATCAGCCGGCTCTCACCCCGCTGCTCGGCCGCTTCTCGGAGTGGGCGTTCGGCGCAGACCCGCGCGGACTGCGGATGCTGTCGGCCGTTGCGATCGGCCTCGTCGTCGTGCTGGTTGCCCTGATCGCCCGAGAGCTCGGCGCAGGACGCGCGGGACAGGCGGTGGCGGCGCTGGCTACGGCCGCGTCGGGGGCGGCAATGGCAGTCGGGCACTTACTCTCGACGACGACCTTCGACGTACTGCTCTGGGTGACGCTGCGTGTACGTCGTCGCTCGGATCCTCGGCGGCGGGGATGAGCGCCAGTGGCTGCTCGTCGGCCTCGTGGCCGGCATCGGACTCGAGAACAAGCACCTCATTCTTCTCCTCGTCTTGGCTCTCGCGTGCGGCTGCCTCCTCGCGCGGCGTTGGGAGCTGGCCCGCAGTCCATGGCTCTGGGCGGGAGCTGCACTCGCGGTCGCGCTGTGGCTGCCGAACCTCCTTTGGCAGGCTCGCCACGGCTGGCCCCAACTCGAGCTCGCCCGCAAGATCGCGGAGGAGGAGGCGGCCGCGAACCGGATCGAGCTTCTGCCTCTTCAGTTTCTGTTGATCGGCCCTCTCCTCGCACCGCTGTGGCTCGGAGGACTCTGGTGGCTCCTGCGCCGAGCCGAGGCTCGGCCGTACCGTCCGCTCGGACTCGCCTATGTCGTTCTGCTTGCGATCGCCCTGCTGACGGGCGCGAAGCCCTACTACACGATGGGTCTCCTCCTCGCATTGCTCGGCGCCGGCGGCGTGGTGGCCGAACGCTGGTTACGGAACCGACGAGGTCGGAAGCTCGCGCTCGGGGTCGCGATCGGCGTCTCTGCCGTCGTCGCGGCACTCATCACGCTGCCGCTGGTGCCGGTCGGGACGTGCATGCGACGCCCATACCCGACATCAACGAGGACGCGATAGAGACGATCGGCTGGCCAGCCTTCGCGGCGACCGTCGCTCGCGTCTGGAACCGAGCTGCCGGAGTCCGAGCGCTCTACCGCGGTCGTCTATGCGAGCAACTACGGCGAGGCGGGCGCGATCGCGCGCTACGGCCCCGCGTTGGGCATCCCGCGCGCGTACTCGGGCCACAACGCCTTCTGGCGCTTCGGTCGCCCGCCGGACGGTGCCCGTCCGATCATCGTCGTCGGCTACCACCGTCCGGACGCGCTTCGTGGCGACTTCAGCGGCTGCGTCCTCTCCGCGCGCATCGACAACGGCGTCGGCTCGACAACGAAGAGCAGGGCGCTGCGATCTGGACGTGCGCGATCGACAGTCGAGCCATGGTCAACCTCTGGCCACGGTTACGCTCGCTCAACCCTTGACCCCGACTGGCCCGGCTCACAAGCGGCGCTGTCCGAGTTCCGAAGCCTCATCGGATTGACGAGCTTCTTAGCCTCGGAATGGCGGCGCTTCGCCCCAGCCCCAGCGCGGCACCGGAGCGTGCGGAATGACCTCAACGCCGGGCTGCGAATTGTGGAGCGCGATCCGTGTCCCCCATTCCACGTGGCGACGAAGGTGGACCGAAACTCAGGGTCATCTGGGAGCCCCGCGTCGTCTGCTGCGAGGCTGAGCAGCGAGGCGAAGCGAAACCCCTGCTCCGGGGTGATCCCGAGCCCGCGGTGGTGCGCCAGCATGTTCTCGTACCCGCCGAGCGCCTCGGTGTAGCGAGGTTCGCCACCGAAAACCTCGCACCACCAAGCGGTGACGTGGGCGCGATGCTCTTCACTCACTCCGCTTGGAAAGGACGGTGAGAGCAGCTCGTCGATTTCAACCCGGTCGTAGAACGCGTCCATCAAGCGCCGGATCGCCGGCTCACCACCCGCCCACTCGTAGAGCGTAGTCACTCGTTTCCTCTCCTCAGTCAAGGCGCTTCCGTCGACATCTGGCGATGGTGCCACGCGGCGACGAGAGGCGAACGACGGGCTTCGACTCTCGGCGCGCGGACACGCTCCGAAACCCGAAAATTGATGCGGAACGTCTCAGCGACGTCGTGTGAGGCCCCCGCAGCGCGGGGCCCCGGCTCCCAGGCTCCGCCCCGACGAACACGTTCGCGGGGTGGGTAGGGCCTCAACGCATATCTACTACGCGTGTGCGCGCGTGCGCGCGAAAGGAAGTGGCGCTCTGGCGAAGCCGCGAGTCCCGCGACCAGTCCCGACTGCGGTTGTCCTGTTCCGCGGGAGGGGTACCCGCTGGTTACGGAGAGCTGTTGTCATGACCGCCGGCATGCATGGTCGGAGGTCGCGTGGGAACGCTGATGAACAGAAGCCTCGTCGCCGCGTGTCAGACCGATGTCAGATCTCGACGAACTCTCAGGCGACTTCGGCGAGTGCTCGTGCAACCGTCGCACGAGCTTCGGGCTCCCATCGCTCGAGCTCCGAGCGCAACGCCTCTTCACCTTGATCGACGAACGCCTGGATCGCCTGCGCGTACGAGATCGCGAAGATGAACTTCATCTCGCTCCAGCTAAGGCTTCGACCTCGGCGACCGTGCTTGGCATCCGCGGCTCGGCGACCTCCGCCTCGCCGACTCGACCGAGGCCCTCGCGAAGCAGGGTCTCCACCGCCTTGATCCGCGCACCGTGATCCGGAACCGAGATCTCCTGACGGAAGCCCTTGCCGCACTCGGGGCAGGTGCACGTCGCCCACGACTGCCGGCTCGTGCTTGTCGCAGCCTCGAGTAGGACGCGGCGGATCGTCTCGACCTCCTCGGCGGCGGTGAGTGCAAGTGCGGGCCGGACGGCGGATGGGCGATCAGAGCGTGTGATCTGAGCTCGAGCGGCTCCGACTCCGCGTCCACGGGAATCCGCTGGCGGGCGCTTCGCCTCTTCATGTGATCGCCGTTGACGACCGTGTCCCGCCCGAGTTCAGCGGCGAGTCGCGCGTGATGCTCGCAGAGGTCTCCTGGGCCGGCACAGAGCGGCACCTACTGCCATCGCGAAGCCTCGCGGCACACAGCGGAGTTGCGGTCTCGATGCGTGAAGTGTGACACCTTCTATTACGGGTGTGTCCGCGGATGAGCGCACACTCTCGCGGTGCCCATGGAACTTGGCCGGGCCGACCACCCAACCGTCCCCAGGAGGGGAAGAGATCCCCGGAGACGCCAAAGACCGACCCGGCCATCGAGTCCCTACGCCGGTCGGCGGCGGGCTCCTGCATGTTTGATGGTTTCGGCGTGGCTCGAAGGCGGGAATTGATCTAGCGCCGTGGGAAACGTCCTCGTCGTCAGTACCGTCGATCATCCAGAAGACGTGCTGCGACGGTACGTCGGTGAAGGCGACAAGCTCAAGGTCGTAGTACCGGTCGTGCGCCAAGGCGTGCTCGACTGGCTCGCTAATGACCAGAAGGCGTTCAGTCACGCGGAGCACGTGGCTGAAGACGTGGCCGCCCACCTACCCGGCGAGACCGTCGAGGCCAAGGCAGGCGAAGCAGATGTCGACCTGGCGATTCGCGATGCACTCGCAACCTTTGCGGCCGACGAGATTGTCGTCGCGGTGCGGCCTACCGATCAGGAAGGCAGGGTGGAATCGGTCGCGACGTCCAGCGCGCCGCGGAGAGTCTTCACGGTATCCCTGTCCGTTTCGTCGTCATCCGGGAATAACGTCGGCCTCCTGCGATCGCCACGATGATCACAGCCGTCCATCTCCTCGTTTACTCGGACGATCCTGAAGCGACGCGGTCGTTTGCGACGTTCTCGGCTGGGCATTCCTCGAGGAGCCGGACGTGCCGGGATGGCTCATCTTCAAGAGCGGCCCAAGCGAACTCGGAGTGCATCCGACGCACCAGACGCATGGGGTGTCACCTACGACAATCCCCGGCAGCACTCCATCTCGCTCATGTGCGACGACCTCGTTGGAACCATGGCGGATCTCGAGGCCAGGGGCGCTCAGTTCATGCGGCCTGTCGAGAAGCAGGACTACGGGTTCACCGTGATGCTGAAGGTTCCGGGGGCGGACGACGTCATGCTCTACGAGCCGCGGCACCCAATCGCTCACAGCCTTTGAGAGTTCGCTCGCCCGAACTCGCCGTGATCTCCGCGAGGCGCCGGTGATCCTTTCCAGGTAGCGCTCGAACCCCCGCATCCCTCCTGTATCGGAGATCCGCGCTCTGCTGACCAGATGGCTGCGCTGGAATGCCACGACGCCCCGTGTTCGGCCCGACGTTCGGCTCTTGTCCATTCGATGCCAGCGGATAAATCCGCACTCATCGCACGAGTACGCCAAGGCCTCGAGCCCGCCCTCGAGTGCCTGGAGTGTCGAATGGCCGTCGAGGAGCACCCAGGTCGTGCTGCCGCACATCGGGCACTTCCGTGATTCGTCGACGACTTCCTTACCCACGCCCCAACTCTAAGCGTGGCTCCTGAGCGCTGGTCGTGTCGCGTCCCGCTGCCGTGCAACGGGTCCCCGCATTGACATCACTCGCATGTAGGCAGAGAGTGCTGCTCCTCTCCTAACCCAAAAACGGAGGTCGATGTGTTCCTCGCATCCCACGGCTGGTGGCCCTGGCTTCTGCTCTACGGAGCCATCGCTATCGTCATCGCTCTCGCCGTCGTCTACTTCCTCAGGCGCCGCAGGGCGACGCCGTAGTCGAGAGCTTCGCGCCGGACGGGCCCCACTGGCCCCCCGCATCCAGGGCCCCGCCCCCGCTGCGGGGTAAGCGCGAGGACGCTTCGACCTTAAACGCGACGGTGCTGCCGGCCATGACTGGATTGAGCATGCTGTGTGAGATGAGCTCGCCCGCACGCACATCGCCGCCTTATGGTTCATACGCCGCGATAGTCGGAGCCTATGGAGTTTGCTCGCCGGCACGGCGGCACTCGATCGTGCGCGACGGACACTCACTGCCGCGCGTCTGCTCTCGACATCACGCTCCTCGCGGCCGCGTCCTTCAAAGCCGCGCGCGTGATCTCGCGCCAGCGCGTCGGCAGCATCGTGCGCGAGCCGTTCGTCGAAGGCGAGCGCCCGACGGAGAGGGCCCACGTCGCGCGATCGGAGAGCTCGTGACGTGTACGCGCAGTGCCGCGCCGGGACTTGGGCTGCAGCCGGTCTCCTCGCCGCCGAGACGGTGGCGCCGCGCTTCGGCCGATTGCTGACGCTGACTCTGGCGGCCGGTGCGGGGAACGATTTCCTGCAGGCGGCGTTCGCCGCACTCTGTGCGCGAGAAGCGCGCTAGACATCCATCCCTTCGCCGAAACGTCGGCTGCGAGGACAATCCAGCCTCGGCCAGTCATGAAGCCTAGGTGCCTTCTCTTTCCAAGGGCACAGCGAGGCGCCATAGGCGGTCTCGTCCGCCCGGTCTCTAGGCCCAGGTGTTGCTCGAATCCGCCGTGGAGGAAGCCGAGTATCAGGAGGGCGAGCTCGTGGCGGTTCTCCTCCGCGACGTGGTGGCCGCAGTCGATCGCTGCTCCGCGGACGTCGGTGGCCCAGGCGCGCCAGATCTCCAGGATGTCGTGCCGTCGTCGAGGTCGGGGTCGTCCTGGAGCAGCGAGATGCCAGCAGCGGGCTCGTTATCCGTCGGCCGGCGGCACGGTCTTCGGCGTCCTGGTCGCGGTCCTCACGGAGCCCTGCCCGATAGTCCTCGAGCATCGCCGTGGACGACTTCCGGGTCGTGCAGGGCGCGCCGCAGGTCGGCGTATGCCTCCTGCGCCCATGTGTTCGGGCCGTTGCCGCGTACCAGGCGTCAGGATCCCCGTTGATCACTCGCTCGGCCGGCTTGTCGAGCTGGCCGAAGAACCACCAGTGCCACCAGCTGCGCGCGAACGCCAGTCTGCGCGCTCGAGCCGCTCGAGCAGCGGCATGGTCTCGATCGCGACCAGTCGCGCGACCGACCGGAGTGCTCCAGCGCGAGTCGCGTTGCGACGTAAGCACCTCGATCATGCCCGACCACGGCGAATCGCTCGTGCCCGAGCGCCCGCATCATTCCGACGACATCCTGCGCCATCGCGCGCTTCGTGTACGGCGCGACCTTCGACGACTCGCCGTAGCCGCGCAGGTCGGGGCAGACGACCCTGTGCTCGGGCGCGAGGCGCGCTGCGACCATGTGCCAGGTCGCGTGCGTGCGTGGGTGCCCATGCAAGAGCACGACGGGCGGCCCCTGGCCCCCGCTGTCGGACGCGCAGCGTCGCCCCAGCGCCGCCGTCGACCTGCGCGACCGTGAACCCGTCGAAGAACGCCACGGCTTCACATGCCCCCGCAGCTCCCATGACAGTCGCCCCTCGTAGAAATACGGGTCTCTCCCGCAACCAAGCCCCGATCTGCCGAAACACTTTGAGGGGGTGTAAGCGCTCGCACCTTTTCGTTGCGCGGGCGCGCGTGCGCGCAAGAAAGCAAGTGGCCGGCGTGTCCGACATGTGGTACCTAGGCTCCGCCGGCGATCACGATCGCGGGGGGGAGGGGTGCCGTGCCCGATACTGTCAGGTCGCGTGCGGAGTAGCTCCAAGGACGCTGCTCCAGCACCCTCTACGCGGGTACTGTCCTCGTTCCCGACGACGGGAGGGTTCGGCTCCTAGTGCGTGCGACTGTGATGTATTCGGCTGGTGATGTCCGTGTGCACGATGTCCCCATGCCTGGTTCATCCACGCCACGGACGCACTCGTCCCGCGTGACACGCGCTGCGATCTGCGGAAGCGATCTGTGGCCGTACAAGTCGATGCCGCACAACGACGCGGGCTGCGGATGGGACACGAGTTCATCGGAGTGATCGAGGCGATCGGCTCTGCGGTCGAGACGGTGAAGAGGTCGGCGATCTGGTTGTCTCACCCTTCCTCTGGTCAGATGGCTCGTGTGTCTTCTGTCTGGGAAGGGCTACAGAGTGAGTGTCTGTACGGCGGCAGGTACGGCTGGGACGACGTTGACGGCGGTCCAGGGCGAAGCGGTGCGGGTCCCGCAAGCTAACGGGACCCTCGTTGTTCTTCCGGTCGGCCCAGACGACGCGCTCATGCCCTCGCTGCTCGCGCTCACCGATGTCATGGGAACTGGTCATCACGCCGCGCTGACGGCCCAGAAGGTCGGTCCAGGCAAGACCGTCGCCGTCGTCGGGGACGGCGCTGTCGGACTCTGCGGCGTGATCGCCTCGAAGCGCCTCGGCGCTGAACGGATCATCCTGCTCGGCAGCAACCCAGAGCGGATCACGCTCGGACAGGAGTTCGGAGCCACCGACATCGTGCGCGAACGTGGCGAGGAGGCAGTCGAGCGTGTACGCGAGTTGACCGAGCACGGTGCGCACTCGGTTCTTGAGTGCGTGGGCCTTGACCAAGCCGTCGAGACTGCGCCTCGCGATCGCCCGTCCAGGGGGAGCGATCGGGCGTGTAGGCGTTCCCGAGGATGACGTGAGCACACACAGGCGTTGCGTTCTGGAAGAACGCGGCGATGGCCGGTGGCCCCGCGCCAGTGCGGGCATACATCGAGGAACTGCTCCCTGGACGTGCTCGAAGGTCGCATCGAACCTGGACGTGTCTTCGACCGAATCGGCTCGATCGAGGATGTGCCGGACGGCTACCGCGCCATGAACGATCGCGAAGTCTTGAAGTTCCAGATCAAGCCGAGCTCTTAGAGAAGGCCCGACCAACAGTCCGGCGACGCCGAACCTGTAACCGAACCCGACGAGGATGGACGCGATGTCCGAGGCCGACACGCCAACGC